>NZ_CP088095.1:4152500-4680000 GCF_021052345.1 Rhizobium sp. SU303 | reverse complement strand
GAACACAAACCAGCAATCGCCAATCCGCTTGAGTTTCACTAGAACGAAAGACTTCGTCGCCAGCAGCGCCGCCGCCCTCGTTCAGTGAGTGGGCTTATAGAACTAACCAAACTCATCCGTCAACACACCCAACCAAAGTTTTTTGACATTTTTGTAACAGGTTGAAAATGTAGGGCTTTTATCGCCTGCCTCCAAAAACGAGCAAATCGACCACCCGATCGGATGGTTTTTGAGATTCGTTTTTGCCGAATCCTGAAGGATAGGCTTCGGCGAGGGAGATGAGGCTTATATGGGGTGCCCGACGCGGAATTCCAGGGTGCTTGCGTATTCCACGCCTCACTCGTTAGTTTGGCGGTGAGAAAGATCCGGCGGAGTGAAGAATGCTTGTCCTCGATGAAGAACAGACGCGCGCGGCCTTGCCCTGGCCGGAACTGATCGAGGCGATCGCCCGCATGTTCCAGAGCGAATGCGTGATGCCGGTGCGTCATCACCATGAGATGGAGGTGCCGGATGAGGAAAGCGCCACATTGCTCCTGATGCCGGCCTGGGTTCCCGGACGCTATGCCGGGGTAAAGACGGTCTCGGTCTTTCCAGGCAATGTGCGGCGGGGCCTGCCGGCGATCTTCGGAACCTATCTTCTTTCCTCCGGCGCTACCGGGGAAATGCTTGCTGCGATCGACGGCGGCGAGTTGACGGCGCGGCGGACGGCGGCGGCATCGGCGCTGGCGGCCCGTCATCTCGCTCGCCCCGACGCGGAAGAGCTGCTCGTCTGCGGAACCGGACGGCTGTCCCTCAACCTGATGCTTGCCCACGGCACGACCCGTTCGATCAAGAGGTACCGGGTCTGGGGCCGCAACGGGCAAGCGGCGGAAAAGATCGCAGCCGAAGCCCGGGCGCTCGGACTGAATGCCGAGGTGGTCGCGGATGCTGAAGCCGCAGCGCGGACAGCCGATATCATTTCCTGCGCCACGCTTTCCAGCGCGCCACTGATATCAGGCGACTGGCTGAAGCCCGGCGCCCATCTCGATCTCGTCGGCGCCTTCAAGCCGAGCATGCGCGAAAGCGACGACGAGGCCATCCGCCGTGCCTCCGTTTATGTCGACACCCGCGCCGGCGCCCTCGCCGAGGCAGGCGACATTGTCCAGCCGCTGAAAAGCGGCGTGCTGAAGGAAGGCGACATCCGGGCTGAGCTTGCGGAACTCGTCAGCGGCGCCCATGGCGGACGAACCCATGACGCAGAAATCACGCTGTTCAAGTCGGTGGGTGCGGCGTTGGAGGATCTCGCCGGCGCCATCCTTGCCTATGAGACAGTGACGGGCCGAAAGTGACAATCAGTGCATCCTTGCCGGAGCTTCCGGTTTCACATGTCCTGCCGGCCGTCGCTGCCGCGCTGGAAAAGCAAAAACGCGCCGTTCTTTCCGCCCCACCCGGCGCCGGCAAGACGACGCTGGTACCGCTTTACCTGCTCGACAAGACCTGGCGCGGCGACGGCAAGATCATCCTGCTGGAGCCACGGCGGCTGGCGGCGCGGGCAGCGGCAAGCCGGATGGCATCGCTCATCGGCGAACAGGTCGGCGAGACGGTCGGCTACCGCATGCGCCTCGACAACAGGATATCGGCAGCGACACGGATCGAGGTGGTGACCGAAGGGGTTTTCGCCCGGATGATCCTCGACGATCCGGAACTGAACGGCGTCTCGGTCGTGATCTTCGACGAGTTCCACGAGCGTTCGCTGGACGCAGACTTCGGACTCGCTCTGGCACTCGACGTCCAGTCGGCGCTGCGCGAGGATCTGCGCATCCTGGTCATGTCGGCGACCCTCGACGTCGAACGCGTGGCCGGCTTGCTCGACCATCCACCTGTTATCGAAAGCCTGGGGCGCAGCTTTCCGATCGATATCCGTTACCAGGATCGGCCGGGCGGCGAACGTATCGAGGATGCGGTGACGCGGGCGATACTCGATGCCCATGCCAATGAGGCCGGCTCGATTCTCGCCTTCCTGCCCGGCCAGGCGGAAATCACCCGGACCGTCGAACGCTTGGCAGGACGAGTCGGAGCCGAAACGCTGATTGCGCCCCTTTACGGCAATCTCAGCCAGAAGGAGCAGGATGCGGCGATCCGGCCGGCATCACAGGGGACGCGCAAGATCGTGCTTGCGACATCGATCGCCGAAACATCGATCACCATCGACGGCGTCAGGATCGTGATCGACAGCGGGCTGCAGCGCCTGCCGGTGTTCGAGGCGTCGACCGGGATCACGCGGCTGGAGACGGTGCGCGTGTCGCGGGCGTCCGCCGATCAGCGGGCCGGCCGTGCCGGACGAACGGAACCGGGCATCGCCGTCAGGCTGTGGCACCAGGGACAAACGGCGGCACTGCCGGCCTTCACCCCGCCGCAGATCCTTTCCAGCGATCTCTCGGGGCTGGTGCTCGACCTTGCGCATTGGGGCGTTCAAGATCCGGCATCCCTTGCCTTCGTCGATCAGCCGCCGGAAACGACGCTGAGGGAAGCGCGGGTGCTGCTTGGCCAGCTTGGCGCGCTCGACAAGGACGGAGCGCTGGCAGCGCGCGGCAAGGTGATGCGCGATCTCGCTTTGCCGCCGCGGCTTGCCGCCATGGTCGTCTCGGCGGGAGAAGCGGGACACGCACGGGACGCGGCGATGATCGCCGTGCTTCTCACCGAACAGGGGCTTGGCGGAACGAGTGTCGATATCGAGGAGCGGCTGCGACGCTTCAAGGCCGAGCGGGGCGAGAGAGCAGAGGCCTCACGGCGGCTGGCGGGGCGGCTGTCGAGCGGCCTCGACAGCGTTGCCGCAACAGCGCCGGCGCTTGCAGGCCAATTGCTGCTGCATGCGTTCCCGGATCGAATCGCACTTCAGCGCGGCGGGCGCGGCCGCTTCGTGATGGCGAACGGGCGCGGAGCAGAGCTGCCGGAAACAGAGAGGCTGGCCGGCAGCCAAATGCTGGTGATTGCCGACCTGACCGGACGGGCGGCGCAGGCGCGGGTTCTGGCGGCAGCCGAGGTGACACGCGGCGATATCGAAGCCGAGTTGCCCGGTGAGATCAAAAGCGGCGACCAGATATTCTTCGACCGGCAGAGCCGGCAAATCCGGGCGCGGCGGGCAACCCGGCTCGGCGCAATCGTCTTCGAAGAGACGCCTTTGCCGCGCCCTTCCGGAGCAGCAGTCACCCAGGCGCTGGTGGAAGGGGTACGCGAGCTGGGCCTCGATCAGCTTGCCTTCCCGAAGGAAGCCATTCAGCTTCGCGAGCGGATCGGCTTTCTCCACAGGACGATCGGTGAGCCCTGGCCCGATGTCAGCGATGATGCCCTGCTTTCCCGGCTGGACGACTGGTTCGCACCCTTTCAGACGGAAGCCCGCGGCCTTTCCGAGATTTCCGCAGCCGGGCTTTCGAACGGCCTGATGTCGCTGGTGCCGCACGAATTGCAACGCGACCTTAGCCGGCTTGCGCCGACCCATTTCGAAGCGCCGACCGGCCAAAGGCATCCGATCCAATATGAGGGCGAGGAGCCGGTGCTGACGATCCGCGTGCAGGAGCTGTTTGGACTGAAGCAGCATCCAGCCATTGCCGGTGGCCGCCTGCCGCTGCTGCTCGAGCTGACCTCGCCGGCGCACCGGCCGATTCAGACGACACGCGACCTGCCGGGCTTCTGGGCCGGCTCTTGGAAGGATGTACGTGCCGACATGCGCGGGCGCTATCCCCGGCATCCCTGGCCGGAGCGGCCGGAGGATGCGTTGCCGACGACACGGGCAAAACCGCGTGGTACATGAGGGCCATTCAAGGAGCCCTCGGCATGATCGATAAGCCTGACATGATCGACAAGACGGAAGGCTATACGCTGGAGGACCGGCACAACAGCCGCAGGCTGCGCCTGCAGACGCTGGTGCGGCTGCGCTGGCTTGCCGTCGGCGGACAGGCGCTGACGGTTTTCATCGTTGCCTTCTGGCTGAAATTTCCCTTACCGCTGGTTGCCAGTTCTTCGCTGATCGCCGCCCTTGCCTGGGTGAATTTCTACCTGACGATCCGTTATCCGCCGACGCATCGGCTGGAACCGCCAGCCGCCTTTGCGCTGCTCGGCTTCGACCTTTTGCAGCTCTGCGCGCTGCTCTTCATCACCGGCGGCCTTGCCAACCCCTTCGCAGCGCTCGTCTGCGTGCCGGTCATCATCTCCTTTGCCTCGCAGCCGATTCGCTACAGCACCGCGCTGATCGGTGTTGCGATGGTCTGCATCACGGTGCTTGCCTTTTCGCCCTTTCCGCTGCCCTGGTTCGACGGCGTCGAGATCAACGTGCACAACGTCATGCAGTTCGGTGTCTGGTGCTCGATCGCCTCGACCATGGCATTCGCCGCTTTCTATGCCTATCGGGTCTCGATGGAAGCGAGCCAGCTTGCCGATGCGCTGGCTGCGACCGAACTGGTGCTGCAGCGGGAAAAGCATCTGTCGCAGCTCGACGGGCTGGCGGCGGCGGCCGCCCATGAACTCGGAACGCCGCTTGCGACGATCAGCGTCGTCGCCAAGGAAATGGAGCGGGAACTCAAGAATGACGATCGTTTCCGCGAGGACGTCATGCTGCTGCGCAGCCAGAGCGAACGCTGCCGCGACATCCTGCGGCGGCTGACGACGCTTTCCTCCGAAGGAGAGGCGCATATGCGCCGGCTGCCGCTTTCCTCGATGATCGAGGAGATCGTCGCGCCGCACCGGGAATTCGGCATTAGATTGGAGCTCATCGAAAAGAGCCCGCGCAAGGGCGAGCCGGTCACCGACCGCAATGCCGGCATCATGTACGGGCTCGGTAATCTGATCGAAAATGCCGTCGATTATGCGCGAGAGAAAGTGATCGTTACCGTCGAGCACGATCACGACAAAGTGCTGATCGTTATCGAGGACGACGGGAACGGTTATGCGCCCGATATTCTGACGCGGATCGGCGAGCCCTATGTGACGAAGCGGCAGAAAGAGGATACGGCGGGTGGCCTTGGGCTCGGGCTTTTCATCGCCAAGACGCTGCTGGAGCGCTCCGGCGCATCGCTGATTTTCGAGAACCGCGATCCGGAAAGTGCGGGCGCGCGTATCCGAATCGAATGGCCGCGCATGCTAATCGACGCAAATTCGACAAAATGACTTTGTCGGCATAAACAGGATATAGCAGTTGACGCAGATCGGGCGTTCAACCGCCGGGACCGAGACGATGACAGAACAGAATCATGACAATTTCGCCGCGTCAGATGAGGACCATATCGGTCCCGATGCCAGCCTGCTGATCGTCGATGACGACGGGCCGTTTCTGCGCCGCCTGGCACGGGCGATGGAGACACGCGGCTTCCAGGTGGAGACGGCCGAATCAGTGGCGGAGGGCGTTGCGAAATCGAAAGGCCGGCCGCCGAAATATGCGGTGGTCGACCTTCGGCTCGGCGACGGCAATGGGCTCGACGTCATCGAGGCTATCCGCCAGCGGCGCGACGACACCAGGATCATCGTGCTGACCGGCTATGGCAATATCGCAACGGCAGTGACTGCCGTGAAGCTCGGCGCCGTCGATTATCTTGCAAAGCCTGCGGATGCCGACGACGTCTTTTCGGCGCTGACGCAGCGGCCGGGTGAAAAGGCCGAGCTTCCCGAAAATCCGATGTCGGCCGACCGGGTGCGCTGGGAGCATATCCAGCGGGTCTATGAAATGTGCGAGCGCAATGTCTCCGAAACGGCGCGCCGGCTCAACATGCACCGGCGGACGCTGCAGCGTATCCTTGCCAAACGCGCGCCGAAATAGACGAGCACCTCGTGCGATTATAATTAGACGTCGTCCACAGTGAACGGTTTTCCATTCGCCCATTCGGCCATCATCAGCCTTTGCGCGGCGGCACGCGAGAAGTTGAGCGTGACGGATTTGCGCGTGGCCGGCGCCATGCGGTGTTCCGGCGCCTCGCGAATCATATGGGCGCCATAACCATCCGAGAGGAACAGTCCGCATTCCTCGGGAAAGATCTCCAGCGGCACATCCTGGTGAGTCGCAAAGAACAGGCGGTCGCAATGCAGCCTGTATTCCGGCCATTTGCGATCCACCCTGAAATCTTCGATCGAGGTCTTGATTTCGATGATCCAGACCTCGCCCTTTTCCGAAAGCGTGATCAGATCGGCACGGCGGCCGCTGGCCAGCGGCAGTTCGGGCAGCACGGCGTGGCGCATTTCATGCAGCAATATCTGCGTTCCGCGCCGTACCATCATGGCCCTGTCCGATTGCCGGCCATCGATTAACGGATTGTTATTGTAAACACTCAAAATCGTCATGGATAACCATCAGAGGGGCTGGCGTGTTGTTGCAAAAAAACCATGCGCTTCTAATTTGCGCGGCAGACGGATTTGTCGCGCTGCAGTAGTCTTGCAAAGCGCAAGTTAATCGAAAATAAACCATAATCAACGATGGTCGAAAGACCGTTCTCCTTGCCCCAAAACTTCAAGAGTCATCCATGCGCATCCGCAATGCATTCCCTGTCTTTGGCCTGCTGGCGACATTCGCTCTGGCCGGTTGCTCGACGACCTCAGACAGCGCATCCGTCGACGACAAGGGCGCAGGCCCGACGGTTCAGACGGCACAGATCTTCAATGACGCCTACGGCCTGACGAAGGATGCCGGGTACTCCCTACCGGCGATCCCGATCGACAGGGTCAAGCCGCAATTCCGCCGCCAGGTCGTCAGCTACCAGACCACAGAGCGTCCCGGAACGATCATCGTCAACACGCGCGAGCGCTTCCTCTATTACATCCTGGCCAACGGCAAGGCGATGCGCTACGGCATCGGCGTCGGCAAGCAGGGCTTCGCATGGGCCGGCACCGCCTACGTCGCCTGGAAGCAGGAATGGCCAAACTGGCACCCGCCGAAGGAAATGGCCGTCCGCCGGCCTGATCTTGCCAAATACGTCGAGGACGGCATGGGTCCGGGTCTCAGCAATCCGCTCGGCGCGCGCGCCATGTATCTCTTCAACGAGGACGGCAAGGACACGCTCTTCCGCCTGCACGGCACGCCGGAATGGGCCTCCATCGGCACCGCCGCTTCCTCGGGCTGCATTCGCCTGATGAACCAGGACGTCATCGATCTCTACAGCCGCGTCCGCCCGGGCAAGGGCACGTCCAAAGTCGTCGTCATTCAGTAAGCTAATTATAGAATTCGGTATAAAAAAGGCCGCCGAACTATCGTTCCGGCGGCCTTTTCGTATTTTCCGTCAGGCAGTCTGCTTCGCCTTGAGCTCGAGGCGGCGGCGGTGAAGCACCGGCTCGGTGTAGCCGTTCGGCTGTTCTCTGCCCTTCAGGACGAGATCGAGGGCAGCCTGGAAGGCGATCGAATCGTCAAAATTGCCGGCCATCGGCTGATAGGCGGGGTCCGACGCATTCTGCCGGTCGACGACGGCGGCCATGCGCCTCATCGTCTCGACGATCTGAGCTTCGGTGATGACCTTGTGATGCAGCCAGTTCGCCATGTGCTGGGCCGAGATGCGCAGCGTCGCGCGATCTTCCATCAAACCGACATTGTTGATGTCGGGCACCTTCGAGCAGCCGACGCCCTGATCGACCCAGCGCACGACATAGCCGAGGATTCCTTGAGCATTGTTGTCGAGCTCGCACTGGATTTCTTCCGGCGTCCAGTTCGGCCGCACCGCGACCGGCACGGAGAGAATATCGGAGAGTTTGGCGCGGGCGCGATCCTTCAGCCCCTGCTGAACACGGGCGACATTGACCCGGTGATAATGGGTGGCATGCAGGGTTGCGGCCGTCGGCGATGGCACCCAGGCGGTGTTGGCGCCGGCCTTTGGGTGGGCGATCTTCTGTTCGAGCATTGCCGCCATCAGATCCGGCATCGCCCACATGCCCTTGCCGATCTGGGCGTGGCCGGAAAGGCCGCATTCGAGGCCGATGTCGACGTTCCAGTTCTCATAGGCTGATATCCAGGCCGCCTGGCGCATGTCGCCCTTGCGAATCATCGGGCCGGCTTCCATCGAGGTGTGGATCTCGTCGCCGGTGCGATCGAGGAAGCCGGTATTGATGAAGACGACGCGCTCGCGGGCGGTGCGGATGCATTCCTTGAGGTTGACGGTCGTGCGGCGCTCCTCATCCATGATGCCCATCTTGATGGTGTTGCGCGGTAGGCCAAGCGCGTCTTCGACACGCGAGAAGATTTCGACGGCGAAGGCCACCTCTTCCGGCCCATGCATCTTCGGCTTGACCACATACATTGAGCCGGTGCGGGAATTCTTCCGCCGGCCGGAGGGGCCAATATCGTAAAGCGCGATCAGGCCGGTGATCGCAGCATCCATGATGCCTTCAGGCACTTCGTTGCCGTCGCGGTCGAGGATCGCCGGGTTGGTCATGAGGTGGCCGACATTGCGCACCAGCATCAGCGAGCGCCGGTGTACCTCGAAGGCGGCACCATCCGGGCCGGCATATTGCAGATCCGGGTTGAGCGTGCGGATGAAGCTCGTTCCGCCCTTTGCCACCTCTTCCTGCAGGTCGCCCTTCATCAGGCCGAGCCAGTTGCGATAGACGACGACCTTGTCCTCGGCATCGACGGCGGCAATCGAATCCTCGCAGTCCATGATCGTCGTGATTGCCGATTCCAGCCAGACATCGGAAATATGAGCCGGATCGGCTTTCCCGATCGTCGTCGTCGCATCGATGACGATTTCAATGTGAATGCCGTTGTTCTTCAGGAGAAGATGCGTGGGAGCGGCGGGATCGCCGCGATAGCCGGCAAAATGCTTGTCGTTCGTCAGCATGGTCTGCTCGCCATCGATCGATCTGACAGAGAGCGCGCCATCCGTGACGGCGAAGCTTCCGACGTCCTTCCAGCGGCAGTCCTGCAGCGGCGCTGACGTATCGAGGAAATCGCGCACCCAGGCGATGACATTCTCGCCGCGCTTCGGATTGTAACCCTTAGCCTTCTCGGCGCCGTCGCTCTCGGGAATGGCGTCCGTACCGTAGAGCGCATCATAGAGCGAACCCCAGCGGGCATTGGCGGCGTTCAAGGCGTAACGGGCGTTCATGACGGGAACGACGAGCTGCGGGCCGGCAATCGAGGCGATCTCCGGATCGACATTGTCGGTCGAAACCTGGAAGTCCGATCCCTCAGGCAGGAGATAGCCGATTTCGCGGAGGAAGGACTGGTATTCGTCCATATCCGCCGGGGCGCCATGCCGACGATACCAGTCGTCGATCTTTACCTGCAGCTCGTCGCGTTTTGCCAGCAACGCACGATTCTTCGGGGCGAGATCATGGACGATCGCGGAAAAATCGGCGAAAAACTTGTCCGCATCGACCGCCAGACCCGGCAGCACCTCCTTGACGAGGAAATCATGAAGGACGGTTTCGATGGCAAGACCGTTCTTATCAACGCGGCTCATGCGACATTCTCCCTGGCAACGACTTTCGAATGCTGCCACTTTGCCCGGCTTTCATTCACAGTCAATTCTGCAATAATTCGAAAGATTTATGCCTTCGTGGAAATTATGCGTGGCGTCACGCGCATCGGCAGTCCGTTCTGCGGCTGCGTCGTCAGCTTCTGCACCGGCCAAGGATTGGTCTGATCGGTGGAATCGAAGCGGTAACGATGCATTAGGACAGCAAGGGCGATCACCGCCTCCTGAAGCGCAAAGGTTGCGCCGATGCAGACACGCGGGCCAGCGCCGAAAGGCAGGAACTGAAAGCGGCCGATAGAGCCGCGATTTTCCGGCAGGAAGCGTTCGGGCATGTAGGCGCGCGGCCTGTCCCAGTGAAGTTCGTGGCGATGCAACGTCCAAGGCATGACAAGCACCGTGACGCCAGCTTCGATCGCGACCCGCTCGCCCTTGGTGCTGGTCCAGGAATCATCCAATATGGCGGCGCGATTGATGGATGGCGCCGGCGGATAGAGGCGCAAAGCCTCCTCGAAGGCGGCGCGCGTCTGCGGCATCATATCCAGCCATTCCACAGGTTTGGCCCCAGTGGCGAGCACCGCGTCGATTTCTTCTTCCATCGCCTCGCGGATATGCGGGCTGTTCGATACGCAATACAGCGTCCAGGCCAACGCTCGGGCTGTGGTCTCATGCCCCGCGCCGATGAAGGTCAGAATATTGTCTTCGATTTCTTCGTTGGTCAGCCCCTCGGGGCCAGCCTCTTCCAGGAGCAGGGTCAGGAAATCTTCAGGCGCGCTGCTGCGGTCTGCCTTCATCTTTGCGAGCCGCATATCCATCGTGTTGCGTACGATGGCGCGGAATTTCTCCAGCACCTTCTGCCCGCCGATGCGTGTCACACGTGGAACCCAGGACGGAGCGCGCATCAGATCCATCGGATCGACGCGGCCCATGCGATGCAGGAGTTCATTGACGTCGTCGGCGAAATGGCCGCTCGATGTGACGATTTCGCCAGAGAACAATGTGTCAGCCAGAATCGCGAAGGTCAGCTCGGTCATATCGGTGCTGATATCGAAAATGGCGCCTGCCTCGCCTGCGCTCTCATATTTGCGGGCATAATCTTCGGATTGGCGCAGCATCTGCCCGGCAAAGCCTTGGGCATGGCGGGGGGTGAAAATAGGCGCCACCGCCTTGCGCGATCTTTTCCAGACAGGACCTTCGGCGGTCAGAAGGCCGTCGCGGAGGATCGGACGCAGGACGAGCTGGCGCACATCCGACATGCGGTAATTATTGGCGTTGTCGACTAGCACATGCTTGATCAGGCCCGGATCGTTGACGATCAGCGTCCTCTGGCCGAAGAAATTGGTGCGTATCCAGGGCAGCGTGTAGGACGGCTCGCCCCAGAGTTCGAGCGGATTGCGCAGGATGATACGGATGATTTCCAGCCGGCTCGGGGGCACGGTACGAGGCAGCGGTGCTGGCGGGACGAAGGGGTCCGGACGCATGTCCATCGTAAAAGCCTTTCGGGGAAGATCTAAGCCTTCCCGGCAAGCTTGAAGCTAGAGCAGGCCCTTGAGTTCGTCCAGCTTGTCGTTGATCAGCCAGCCGTAATAATTCTCTTCCGGCCAGACCGTCGCACCGGCGCCGCGGTTCTTCGCAGCAAGTGCTGCGGCGCGCTGGCGCGAATTGCCGACATTATAGAGCGTCGCCGTCAGGCCGGGATTGCCCGAGATATCGATGCCGGCGATCTGCTTGTAATCGTCGATCGACCTGCGGATTGAGGCCGCGACGAAGGCGAGCGAGATATCGGGATCCATGATGGCCCTGTAGACGGCGCCGGCATTCTTCTCATTCAGCTTTGGATAGCCGGACACGCGGGTCACGAGATCGGAGAGCATCAGCGCCGTCAGCGGATTGACTTGGCCGAGGCCGAAGGTCTGGCCGGCATAGAAGGGCTGGAAGAAGACCGCGCTGAAACGGTTGTTGGGAAAGCTCGTACCATCAACCGTCTTCCCGCGGAAATCGGTTTCCCAAACATCTTCGCGGCAGGACCAGAGCGTGTAGGAATCGTTCTTGCCCTTGCAGTCGGAAAATTGCGGCCGCGCCACGAATTCGTCGACGCTTTCGCCATCATAGGCGAAGCGGAAGCTTTCTCCGGCGTAGGAGGCAGCCTTGACATAATAGGCCTGCAGCCGGTCGTAGGCATCGACATTATAGGTGTGTTCGCCGACGATCGCGCCGACGACATGGATGGGATTGATGCCGTAAGCGCTGGAAATCTTGCGGATCTTGCTCATCAGCTCCCGATCGGTCGCCAGAAGCTCATGAACCTTTTCGTATTTCAGATCGAAGCTGCTTTTGGTGCCTTTGGTGCGCCTGACGGAAGCGCCCGGAATATCGGGCTGCTCGGCATGACGATTGCCCGCCGGCACCGTCTGCATTGCGAAGGCAGGCGCCGAATTCACCAGGGCAACGGCAATCATAAGGCTTGTCAAAAGGCGTCGCACGATCCGTTATCCCGTCCGTTCCATCGTCCTGTTTGTGATGCGGCTGCCTGGACCAGAATCTTGGCCGAATAAAGCCGAGCGGAAACAAAACGGGCCTTCACTAGAAAGTAAAAGGCCCGTTGTCGAGAGACGCGTTCGTCACAATCCGCCATTCATGCCGGGAAAGACATGAAGCGGTGCGCCGATATCACAGAATGAAGCGCGAGAGATCAGTATTCTGTGCGAGATCGCCGACATGTTCGCGCACATAGGCGGCATCGATCGTCACGGCCGTCCCGCCCCGATCCGGTGCGTTGTAGGAAATATCGTCGAGCACCCGCTCCATCACCGTCTGCAGGCGGCGTGCGCCGATGTTTTCGACGGAGGAGTTCAGGTGCACGGCGACATCGGCAAGCGCGTCGATTGCGTCGTCGGTGAATGCGAGGCTCAGGCTTTCCGTCTCCATCAGCGCGCGGTACTGGCGGATAAGGCTTGCTTCCGTCTCGGTCAGGATCCGGCGGAAATCATCCTTGTTCAGCGGACGCAATTCGACGCGGATCGGCAGGCGGCCCTGCAATTCCGGCAGAAGATCCGAGGGCTTGGAGACATGGAAGGCGCCGGACGCGATGAACAGGATATGGTCCGTCTTCACAGGCCCGTATTTGGTCGAAACCGTCGTGCCTTCGACGAGTGGCAAGAGGTCGCGCTGAACGCCTTCGCGCGAAACGCCGGCGCCCATTCCGCCGTCGCGGGCGGCGATCTTGTCGATTTCGTCAAGGAAGACGATACCGTCATTCTCGGTGGAGCGAACGGCTTCGCGCTGGATCACTTCGTTGTCGATCAGCTTGTCGGATTCGTCGCGGATCAGGTCACTATACGAGGCCTTGACTGTGGTGCGGACCTTCTTGGTGCGGCCGCCCATCGCCTTGCCGAACATTTCCGACA
Organism: Rhizobium sp. SU303; assembly: GCF_021052345.1. Lineage (NCBI taxonomy): Bacteria > Pseudomonadati > Pseudomonadota > Alphaproteobacteria > Hyphomicrobiales > Rhizobiaceae > Rhizobium > Rhizobium sp. SU303. The sequence continues at coordinate 4,667,171 of NZ_CP088095.1, read as the reverse complement.
GGTTCAGCACGCCGATATTGGCGCCCGGCATGCCGGGAATCTCGAAACCTCCCATGCCGGAACCGGCGTCGGCCACCTCGATATCGATTTCCTTGTCGTCGAGTTCGCCGTCCCTCAGCTTCTTGCGGAAGTTTTCGCGCGTTGCAGGCGATGCCGTGGTACCGACCAGCGCATCGAGAACACGCTCCTCGGCGCTCACATGCGCCTTGGCCTGCACTTCGGCCCGCTTCTTCTCGCGCACCAGGCCGATGCCGACCTCGACCAGATCGCGGATGATCTGCTCGACGTCGCGGCCGACATAGCCGACTTCGGTGAACTTTGTGGCTTCCACCTTGATGAAGGGCGCGCCGGCGAGCTTTGCCAGGCGGCGGGAGATTTCCGTCTTGCCGACGCCGGTCGGGCCGATCATCAGGATGTTCTTCGGCATGACTTCGTCGCGCAGGCTCGGGTCGAGCTGCTGGCGGCGCCAGCGGTTGCGCAGCGCAATCGCAACGGCGCGCTTGGCGTCATGCTGGCCGATGATATAGCGATCGAGCTCGGAAACGATCTCGCGGGGGGAAAAAGTGGTCATTGCGTATCATTCTCCTGGCGGTCCAGGGCCATCAACAGTGCCCGGCCGCAATTAGTCGTTGTTTCGCCAAGTCCTTGAAAGCCCGCCTTGGTATAGGCTCTGATTGCGAATGCATTGTCAGGATGCGGATCGACGAGGATCCGCTGCGCGCCCTTTGCAAAGAGCATATCGCAGAACCCTATCATAAAGGCCGGTCCGTGACCTTTGCCCGCGAGTTCCTCGATGCCGATGAACTGGTCGATGCCGTAGGTGCCCTTCGGCTGACCGGCGAGCGCTTCATCGTCCTCGTCGTCGAGATCGGCCGCCTGGATAAAGGCAAAGTCCTTTCCATTCAGCGTGACGATGAAGCACGAGACGGAGGCCGCATCGACATGCTTTTCCATCGAAGCCAGCGCCTTGGTCGGATCGCCCCACCAGCGCCTGACATGCCGGCTTTCCAGCCATTTGGCGAGGAGTGGCAGGTCAGTCGCGGCAAGCGGCCGGAAGGCATAGGGCTCAGCCTTCGGCATCCAGCGATTCCACCACCACATTGTGGTTCGTGTAGACGCAGATGTCGGCGGCGATATCGAGGGCGCGGCGGGCGATCTCCTCGGCCGATTTGTCGGTATCCATGAGTGCGAGAGCGGCGGCGAGGGCAAAATTGCCGCCGGAACCGATCGCCGTCGTGCCATGCTCCGGTTCCAAAACGTCGCCATTGCCGGTGATCGCCAGCGTGATCGACTTGTCGGCGACGAGCATCATGGCTTCGAGATTGCGCAGGTATTTGTCGGTGCGCCAGTCCTTGGCGAGCTCGACGGCGGCGCGCATCAATTGACCGGGATATTGCTCAAGCTTCTTTTCAAGCCTTTCGAGCAGGGTAAAGGCATCGGCGGTGGCGCCGGCGAAACCGGCGACGACTTCGCCCTTGCCGATGCGGCGCACCTTGCGGGCATTGCCCTTCATGACGGTCTGGCCGAGGCTCACCTGGCCATCGCCTGCCATCACCACCTTGCCGCCTTTTCGAACTGTAATGATTGTTGTCATAAAACACCTGTCTGCCGGGCCGCATGCCGGCCCTGTTGAGCCCTATGTAAGTGGACTGGCGCCGATTGCAAATGGGCCGGCTTTTCTCTTGCCCGGCTCCTGGATATTTCCCGATGCGCCTGATAAGGAACGGCCTTATTCCCGATGGAGGGCCATATGGCCGAGACCGCAGCAAGCCGCACCGGCAGCGTTTCCCGCAAGACCAACGAAACCTCGATTTCCGTTTCCGTCAATCTCGACGGCACCGGAAAATCGACGATCTCGACGGGCGTCGGCTTCTTCGACCATATGCTCGACCAGCTTTCGCGACATTCCCTCATCGACATGGAGATCGATGCCAAGGGCGACCTGCATATCGACGACCATCATACGGTCGAAGATACCGGCATCGCCATCGGCCAGGCGATCTCCAAGGCGCTCGGCGACCGGCGCGGGATCACCCGCTACGCGTCGATCGATCTCGCCATGGACGAGACGATGACCAAGGCTGCGGTCGATCTTTCCGGCCGGCCGTTCCTCGTCTGGAATGTCGCCTTCAGTGCGCCGAAGATCGGCACTTTCGACACCGAGCTCGTTCGCGAATTCTTCCATGCGCTCGCCCAGAATGCCGGCATCACCTTGCATATTCTCAACCACTATGGCGCCAACAATCACCATATTGCCGAGACATGCTTCAAGGCCGTTGCCCGCGCGTTGCGCACGGCGACAGAGATCGATCCGAGACAGGCGGGCCGTGTTCCCTCGACCAAGGGCACGCTCGTCTGAGCCCTTCAAGGGAGCGGCGGCAATGACATCCAGCTATATCTTCCTGACACCGCCCGGTAGCACGAGCGCCACGGCCGATGAGACGCGAACCATCCGTGACGGCTTCACGCTGCTCGGCTTCCTATTTCCATGGGTTTGGCTGCTGGCGCATCGACTTTGGCTGCATGCGGCCGCGGCCTTTCTGCTGCAGGGGATTGGTGGTGCGCTGATGGACGAACCCGGCCTCGGGCCGGCGGGAGCGGCAATCCTGTTGGGCGTGAATATGCTGGTCGGTCTCGAGGGCCAGAATTTCCGTGTCCGCAACCTTGCTGCGAAGGGCTGGAACGAAGACGCATTCATTGCGGCCGATACGATCGGCATTGCCGAGCAGGTCTATTTTTCGGACAGGGCGGCTATCGCAGTTAGTGACGACGCCGCGGCGCCAGACTGGCAGAACAAAGCCGGTCCGAACGGCCCGCACGGCGATGCAACATCGCTTGGTCTCTTTGGTTTTGATGGAGGACGCTGACGATGCGCGTCGCGATTATCGACTATGGCTCCGGTAACCTGCGCTCGGCGACCAAGGCTTTCGAGCGTGCCGCCCACGAAGCTGGCATCGATGCCCATATCGATCTTACCGATAGGGCGGAGGATGTTGCCTCGGCCGATCGTATCGTGCTTCCCGGTGTCGGCGCCTATGCCGATTGCCGGCGCGGCCTCGATGCCGTGCCTGATATGGCCGAGGTGCTGATCGAGGCTGTCGAGAAGAAGGCGCGGCCGTTCCTCGGCATCTGCGTCGGCATGCAGCTCATGTCCTCGCGCGGCCTCGAGAAGACAGTGACGCACGGTTTTAACTGGATTCCCGGTAACGTCGTCGAGATGACGCCGGATGATCCGGCCCTCAAGATCCCGCAGATCGGCTGGAACACGCTCGACCTGAAGCGCGAACATCCGCTCTTCGAAGGAATTCCGACGGGGTCGCAGGGACTGCACGCCTATTTTGTGCATTCCTACCATCTTGCCGCCGAAAACGCCGAGGATGTTATTGCGACGGCCGACTATGGCGGTCCGATGACCGCTTTCGTCGGGCGCGACAACATGGTCGGAGCACAGTTTCACCCGGAAAAGAGCCAGAAGCTCGGTCTGGCCCTGATCGCCAATTTTCTGCGCTGGAACCCGTAGAGCCCGAACCCGTCAAGCATTGTTCACGCAATCCCGAAGCAAAACGCTACACGGTTTTGCTGGAATTTTTCCAAGGGCTGGCTTTTAATACAGCCGCCTTATTTCCCTAGAGCATGATGCCGAACAGTGTGAGCGGTTTTCGGACGACATCATGCTCTGACTGTATAATGTAGAACAGGATTCAGATTTTAGGCCGACCCGGCCTAAAATCATCCTGTTCTAGTATGGAAACGGCGGAACAGGAGTGCGCTCGATGCCGGCTTCACGGAAATCAGGCAAGGTGTTCTACACGTTGCGGCCCTCCAGGGAAGGCTTGCCCCCCTTTTCTGATATCAAGCTTCCCGGCGGCACGGTCATCCGCCGTGTCGATGAAGCCATCCACAGGAAGGCGCTTTCCAATGCAGCCAAGGCGCTGAAAGAAAGGCTGGACCGATGATCCATGACTCTTTCCCCGCAAACGACGGTTCGAGCCGGCGGCAAAACGGGGTCAGCGCCGGCGATATCGCCGAGGCCGTGCTGGAATTCTATATCGAAGGTGAGGACGATCTGATCGGCCTGCTCGCCTACGCACTCTACGAGCGGCAAAAGCGCGATTTCGTTCTCAGCCATCGCAAGCGAAATGCCGGCCGTTCGCCCGATGAGGCCGAGCTTGCCGCCGTCAACAGCAATTATCTCTCGACCGACCTGCGCAACACGCTACGCGACCGCGCCTCGCAGATCCTTTCGAGTTATGCCGAAACCTATGTCGAGGCAATGGAGCCGCAGATCCGGCTGACCGCCGTCAACAGCGATGCGTTGCGCCAGGTGCGAAACATCGAGAAATCGATCAAGAGGCGCCTGGGCTTCTGGCGTCAGGTCCGGGCCGGCTTTGCCGTCACCCTGCTCCTCCTTTTGCTTTTCGGCGCGGCTGCCATTGCCGCTGTCTTTTTCCGATCGGATATCGTAGATGCGTGGAATGCGCTGATGGTACCGACCACTCTACGGACGTAAGACGACATGATCCTTTTTCCCGCGATCGACCTGAAAGGCGGCCAATGCGTCCGCCTGAAGCTCGGCGACATGCAGCAGGCGACGGTCTACAACACCGATCCGGCCGCCCAGGCGAGATCCTTCGAAGATCAGGGTTTCGAATGGCTGCATGTGGTCGATCTCGACGGCGCCTTTGCGGGACATTCAGCCAATGGCGATGCCGTCGAAGCGATCTTGAAGGCAACGGACAATCCCGTGCAGCTCGGCGGCGGCATTCGCACGCTCGATCATATCGAGGCCTGGCTGTCGCGCGGGCTGCGGCGCGTCATTCTCGGCACCGTCGCGGTCAGAAATCCGGCGTTGGTCATCGAGGCCTGCCGGAAATTTCCTGGTCATGTCGCCGTCGGCATCGATGCCAAGGGCGGCAAGGTGGCCGTCGAGGGTTGGGCGGAAGCCTCCGAACTCGGTATCATCGAGCTCGCCAAGAAATTCGAGGGCGCCGGCGTCGCCGCGATCATCTACACCGATATCGACCGTGACGGCATCCTGGCCGGCATCAATTGGACTTCGACGCTGGAACTTGCCGACGCCGTTTCCATTCCCGTCATCGCCTCGGGCGGCCTTGCCTCTCTCGACGATGTCAGGCGCATGCTGGAGCCCGATGCGCGAAAGCTGGAAGGGGCGATTTCAGGTCGTGCGCTTTATGATGGCCGTATCGATCCCAAGGAAGCGCTGGCGCTGATCAAGGCGGCCCGGACCAAGGAGACCGTGTAAATGACTCTCAAGGCCCGTGTTATCCCCTGCCTCGACGTCAAGGACGGGCGTGTCGTCAAGGGCGTCAACTTTCTCAATCTCGTCGATGCCGGCGATCCCGTCGAAGCCGCGAAGGCTTATGATGCGGCCGGCGCCGACGAACTCTGCTTCCTCGACATAACCGCTTCCTCGGACAATCGCGAGACGATCTTCGATGTCGTATCGCGCACCGCCGACCAATGCTTCATGCCGCTGACGGTCGGCGGCGGGGTGCGCACCATCGCCGATATCCGCAAGCTGTTGCTGTGCGGTGCCGACAAGGTCTCGATCAATTCGGCAGCGGTCAGCAATCCCGACTTCGTCACCGAGGCGGCCGACAAGTTCGGCGACCAGTGCATCGTCGTTTCGATCGACGCCAAGCGCCGGCGCACGCAGGCGGTCGGCGGCGACAATCTCAGCGCCTGGGAGATCTACACCCATGGTGGCCGCAACGCGACCGGCATCGATGCCGTCGAATTCGCGGAGAAGATGGTGGCGCGCGGCGCCGGCGAGCTGCTGGTCACCTCGATGGACCGCGACGGCACCAAGGTCGGCTACGATCTGGAGCTGACGCGGGCGATCGCCGATGCGGTGCGTGTGCCCGTCATCGCGTCCGGCGGCGTCGGCGATCTCGACGATCTCGTCGCCGGGGTGAAGGAGGGTCATGCCAATGCCGTTCTCGCCGCGTCGATCTTCCACTTCGGAACCTATTCCGTCAGCGAGGCGAAGCACTATATGTCGAAGTGCGGCATCGACATGCGTCTCGACTGAACCTTGAAAGCGGACCTATGAGCGGATTTTCCCTTTCCGATCTCGAAAGCATCGTCGCAGAGCGATCGAAAGCCTCGCCCGAGCAATCCTGGACGGCCAAGCTCGTGGCCGCCGGTCAGCCGAAAGCGGCAAAGAAGCTCGGCGAAGAGGCGATTGAAGCCGTGATGGCGGCGGTGACCGGCGACCGCGACAATCTGACCTATGAGGCCGCCGATGTGCTCTATCACCTATTGGTCGTATTGAAGATTGCTGAAATACCGTTAGAGAATGTCATGGCCGAGCTCGAGCGCAGAACCGCGCAGTCCGGCCTCAAGGAAAAGGCCAGCCGGCAGAGTTCATGAGTATCGCGACTGAGATTATCGGGGTGCCGGAAACGTTGGATCATTTCCAGTCTGAATCCTATTCGCCCTACCACTTCTTCTCTTCCGAACAATGGGCGAAATTCCGCGCCGACACGCCGTTGACGCTGGCGAGCGACGAGGTCAAACGGCTGCGTTCGATGGGCGATCCGATCGATCTCGACGAGGTCCGGCGCATCTATCTGTCGCTGTCGCGGCTGCTGTCAGCACATGTCGAATCCTCGCAGATGCTGTTTGAACAGCGCAACCGCTTCCTCAGCCTGTCTGATGTGACGAAGACACCCTTCGTCATCGGCATCGCCGGCTCGGTCGCTGTCGGAAAATCGACCACCGCCCGTATCCTCAAGGAGCTCCTGGGGCGTTGGCCTTCCAGCCCGAAGGTCGATCTCGTCACCACCGACGGCTTCCTGCATCCGAACGCCGTGCTGCAGCGGGAAAAGCTGATGCAGCGCAAGGGCTTTCCGGAAAGCTACGACACGGGTGCGATCCTGCGCTTCCTCTCGGCGATCAAGGCCGGGCGGCCGGATGTGAAGGCGCCCAGCTATTCGCACCTCGTCTATGACGTGCTGCCGGACGAATACAAGATCGTCGACCGGCCCGACATCCTGATCTTCGAGGGCATCAATGTGCTGCAATCGCGCGACCTGCCGGCCGGCGGCAAGATCGTGCCGATGGTCTCCGACTTCTTCGACTTCTCGATCTATATCGATGCCGCCGAAGACGAGATCCACAACTGGTATGTCACGCGCTTCATGCGGCTGCGCGAGACCGCCTTCCGCGATCCGAATTCCTATTTCCATCGCTATGCCTCGATCAGCGACGCGGAAGCGCTCGAAATCGCCGAGGATCTCTGGGCAAACATCAACCTGAAGAACCTGCGGCAGAACATTCTACCGACGCGTCCACGCGCCGATCTCATCCTGAAAAAGGGCAAGGATCACCTGATCGAACAGGTCGCGCTGCGAAAACTATAGCGACGGTCGTTAGAGCCTTTCCGTTTTTCTCCGAATCACGGAAACGCTCTATCGCTTTGTTTTTACGCAATTCCGGACGCAAAACCGCTGCGCACTTTTGCTGGAATTGCTCTAGTCAGGGATTGACGCGGCGGAGCGTCAGATTGATGCGGCCGCCATTCTTCAGCAGCGTCGATGTCGCCGGATGGATACGGTCGACGCCGTGGAAACAAAGCCTCCCCTCGCCGCCCAGCACGACCAGGTCACCGCTCGAAAGCTTGAAAGATAGCGTGCGATCATTGCGGCTGAGACCGCCGACGCGAAAGAGGCAGCTGTTGCCGAGCGAGATCGAAACGACCGGGGCTTTGAGATCCTGTTCGTCCTTGTCCTGATGCAAGCCCATGCGCGCTTCGTCGGAGTAGAAATTGACGAGGCAGGCTTCCGGCGGCTTGTCGTAACCCGAAACGTCATTCCAGATATCGAGCAATTGCTGCGGCATATCAGGCCAGGGTCTGCCGGTTGCCGGGTGTGTCGGCTGGTAGCGATAGCCGCACTCTTTGTCTGTCACCCAGCCGAGCGGCCCACAATTGGTCATGCGCACGGACATCGGCTTGCCGGTGTCGGGCATGGCGGGCACATAAAGCGGCGCTTCGGCGACGACGGTGCGGATCACCTCGACCAATGCCTCCTGACGCGCTCGGTCGAGATAACCGGGGAGATGGCGGATGCCGTTCAAGAGCTCCGGCATGTCACTCGCCACTGCCGCCGGGGCGGCCGCGCATTTTCTTGACTTCCGAGCGACCGGATTTTTCCTTCAGGCGGCGTTCGACCGAACCCTTGGTCGGCCTGGTCTTCTTGCGCGGCGGCGGCGGCGGCTTGGCGGCCTCGAGGATCAGTTCCTTCAGCCGGTCACGCGCATCCTCGCGGTTGCGGTCCTGGCTGCGAAACCGGCTGGCCTCGATCATCAGCACGCCATCCTTCGACAAACGCCGGCCGGCGAGCTTGATCGCATTGGTTTTGACGCGATCATTGAGGGACGGTGAATTCGCGATGTTGAAGAACAGCTGAACCGCGGTCGAGACCTTGTTGACATTCTGCCCGCCGGGACCGCCCGCCAGAACGAACTGTTCCGTCAGCTCCCATCCCGCGATGGTGATCCTGTCATCGATATAGAGCGCGTCGCTGGCCATGCGGCGTTCTATCTCACATCGGCGGCGAATTGAAAATATCGACTGTGACATGGAAAACCCGGCGATCTTGCGATGCCGGGTTTCACGTGAGTCAGAGGTTTGATCTGCTTATTCGGCAGCGACCTTTACGCCGGGGGCCGCATCACGGACGCCGCCGTCGACATGATTTTCGAACTTGGCGAAGTTCGCGATGAACATCGAGACCAGCTTTTCAGCCTGCGCGTCATAGGCTGCCTTGTCGGCCCAGGTCGAGCGCGGATCGAGAATGCCGCCATCGACGCCGTCGACGGAGACCGGCACGGCGAAGCCGAAGTTCGTGTCAGCACGGAATTCCGCCTGTCCAAGTTCGCCGCTCAGGGCGGCAGCGAGAAGCGCACGCGTCGCCTTGATCGGCATGCGCTTGCCGGTGCCGTAGGCGCCGCCGGTCCAGCCAGTATTGACAAGCCAGCATTGGACGCCATGACGGCCGATCAACTCCTTGAGCAGATTGCCATATTCGGCCGGATGCCGCGGCATGAAAGGAGCGCCGAAGCAGGTGGAGAAGGTCGCTTCCGGCTCGACGACACCCTTTTCGGTGCCAGCCACCTTGGCGGTGTAGCCGGAGAGGAAGTGATACATCGCCTGATCAGGCGTCAATCGGGCGATTGGCGGCATGACGCCAAAGGCATCGGCGGTCAGCATGATGATCGTCTTCGGATGCCCGGCACGGCCCGTTTCCGAAGCATTCGGGATGAAGTCCATCGGATAGGCGCAACGGGTGTTCTCGGTCAGCGACCCGTCGTCGAAATCCGGCTCGCGGCTTTCGTTCAGCACGACGTTTTCCAGGACCGTGCCGAAGCGCTGCGTCGTCGCGTAGATTTCCGGCTCGGCTTCGGCCGAAAGGCGGATAGTCTTGGCATAGCAGCCGCCTTCGAAGTTGAAGATGCCGTTCTCGCTCCAGCCGTGTTCGTCATCGCCGATCAGCGTCCGGGCCGGATCGGCCGAAAGCGTCGTCTTGCCGGTGCCGGAAAGGCCGAAGAAGACCGCCGCGTCACCGTCCGGGCCGACATTGGCCGAGCAGTGCATCGGCATCACGCCCTTGGCCGGCAGCAGGTAGTTCAGCACGGTGAAGACCGACTTCTTCATTTCGCCGGCATAGGAAGTGCCGCCGATGAGGACGAGACCGTTGGTGAGATCGCAGGCGATCACCGTTTCCGAACGGCAGCCGTGGCGCGCCGGATCGGCCTTGAAGCTCGGCAGATCGATGATTGTCAGCTTCGGCACGAAGCTCGAGAGCGCTGCGGTGTCGGGGCGGATCAGCAGATTGCGGATGAACAGCGAATGCCAGGCGAATTCGGTCACGACGCGGGTCGGCAGGGCATGGCCTTCCTCGGCGCCGCCGACGAGATCCTGGACGAAAAGCTCCTTGCCCGCGGCATGCGCCAGCATATCGTCGCGCAGCACGGCGAAATGCTCCGGCGAGATCGGCTTGTTATTGTCCCACCAGATTTCGCCATCGGTATTGATATCGCGAACGACGAACTTGTCGCGCGGCGAACGGCCCGTGTGCTGGCCGGTGAGAGCCCGCAGCGCACCCTGAGCGGTCAGTTCGGCTTCGCCCCGGCGGATCGCTTCTTCATAGAGCGCGGCGGCGGAAAAGTTGTAGCGAACGCTTGCTGCGCCGCCCAATCCACCCGTTGCCAGCTCTATTGCCGGGTTATGAACTCCGAACATTTCCATGGCTAGTTCCCTTCACTCAGGCTCGTTGCCGATTAAAACTAATCGCGAAAATACGGGTAGAAATTTTAAAACACAAGATGGAAAACTTGAGAAAATGCAGTGATATCAAACAATTAATCGATTTAAATTTATCGTCTTAATTTTAAATCGTTTGAATAGATCGCGTTTAAAGATTCGGACGCACTACCTAAAATTGCTCGCGCATTTTACGACAATCTTCCCCTTTATCTTTGCCACAATTTGTTCCACCTTTATCCTCCATAAGCGCATCCGGTCACTGAGACCGCCTGGGGAGAGCAAATCCGGGAGATTGCGCACTGATGACGGAGACCAACACCATGCCGACAATCGCGCTCGTTGATGACGACCGCAACATCCTCACCTCGGTGTCGATCGCACTGGAGGCCGAAGGATATAAGGTCGAGACGTATACGGACGGTGCTTCGGCGCTCGACGGCCTGCTGGCGCGACCGCCGCAGCTGGCGATCTTCGACATCAAGATGCCGCGCATGGACGGCATGGAACTGCTGCGCCGCCTGCGGCAGAAGTCGGATATTCCCGTCATCTTCCTCACCTCCAAGGATGAGGAGATCGATGAACTCTTCGGCCTGAAGATGGGTGCCGATGATTTTATCACCAAACCTTTTTCGCAACGTCTGCTGGTGGAACGCGTGCGCGCCGTCCTGCGCCGCGCGTCAAGCCGCGAAGCCGCCGCCGCCGGCACCGGCCCCAGCGGCGCGCCGAAGACCGGTGCGGTGCAGCAGGCCCGCTCGCTGGAGCGCGGGCAGCTGGTCATGGACCAGGAACGCCATACCTGCACCTGGAAAGGCGAGGCCGTGACGCTGACGGTGACCGAATTCCTGATCCTGCATTCGCTGGCGCAGCGCCCCGGCGTCGTCAAAAGCCGCGACGCGCTGATGGACGCAGCCTATGACGAACAGGTCTATGTCGACGACCGGACCATCGACAGCCACATCAAGCGGCTGCGCAAGAAATTCAAGATGGTCGACACCGACTTTGATATGATTGAAACACTCTACGGAGTGGGATACCGCTTCCGCGAAGCAGCCTGAGCCCCGAGCGGCGCAGCGCGCTCCTGCATAATCGCCTAAGTCGGCATCGATTTAAGGATCAAATTATGCAGCAGTTCAAAATGTCACAGCGTCCTTTGCGCGTCTGAAAAGACGCGCGGCGCTGTTAGAAATGTTGAGGGCTGCGGGCCGGTCCATCCGGCTCCGCCCTTCGAAAGGGCTGTTATTGGCACAGTTGGTGCAGGAAAGGGATCTCGACGATGCGGAGGGCGTGAGCACCCGTCGCGTCCGAGGCCGCCGTTGGTCGCATCCCTTCACGCTGATCCGCCGCATCTTCGGCAATGCCGTCTTTTCGAGCCTGACGCGGCGCATCCTGTTCTTCAATCTCGTCGCGCTGGTGGTGCTCGTCGGCGGCATCCTCTATCTTAACCAGTTCCGCGAGGGATTGATCGACGCCCGCGCCGAAAGCCTGTTGACGCAGGGCGAAATCATCGCCGGCGCCGTTTCGGCCTCCGCGTCGGTCGATACGAACTCGATTACCATCGATCCGCAGAAGCTGCTCGAGCTGCAGGCCGGCCAGAGCATCACCCCGGTGCCGAACGACGAGGATCTTGAATTCCCGATCGATCCCGAAAAGGTCGCGCCGGTTCTGCGCCGGCTGATCTCTCCGACGCGCACGCGCGCCCGCATCTTCGATGCCGATGCCAACCTGCTGCTCGATTCGCGCCATCTCTATTCGCGCGGCCAGGTGCTGCGCTTTGACCTGCCGCCGGTGGAGGAAGAGAAACAGACCTGGAGCGAGTGGTTCGCCACCCTATTCAACAAGGCGTTACAGCCCGGCAATCTACCGCTCTATAAGGAGGCGCCGGGCGGCGACGGCTCGATCTATCCCGAAGTGATGAATGCGCTCACCGGCGTGCGCGGCGCAGTCGTGCGCACCACCGAAAAAGGTGAGCTCATCGTTTCCGTCGCCGTGCCGATCCAGCGTTTCCGCGCCGTGCTCGGCGTGCTGTTGTTGTCGACACAGGCGGGCGACATCGACAATATCGTTCATGCCGAGCGGCTTGCCATCATGCGCGTCTTCGGCGTGGCGACACTCGTCAACGTGCTGCTTTCGCTGGTGCTGTCGTCGACCATCGCTAACCCGCTGCGCCGTCTTTCGGCAGCGGCCATCCGCGTCCGCCGCGGCGCCAAGACGCGTGAGGAAATTCCCGACTTCTCTGCCCGCCAGGATGAAATCGGCAACCTTTCCATCGCATTGCGCGAGATGACGACGGCGCTCTACGACCGCATCGATGCGATCGAGAGTTTCGCGGCCGATGTCAGCCACGAGCTCAAGAACCCGCTGACCTCGCTGCGCAGCGCCGTCGAAACGCTGCCGCTTGCCAAATCCGACGATTCCAAGAAGCGGCTGATGGACGTCATCCAGCACGATGTCCGCCGCCTCGACCGGCTGATCAGCGATATTTCCGACGCCTCCCGTCTCGACGCCGAACTCGCACGCGTCGATGCCGGCTCCGTCGACATGGAGGTGCTGCTGCGCGACCTCATCGAGGTTTCGCGTCAGGTCAGGAGCACCAAGAAGCAGGTGGAAATCGAATATGCGATCGAACGCAAGCCGAACGTCAAGACCCGCTTCGTCGTCAACGGCCACGATCTACGCATCGGCCAGATCATCGCCAACCTGATCGAGAATGCCCGCTCTTTCGTGCCGGAAAAGGGCGGCAAGATTACTGTGCGGCTGGTGCGGACACGCTCGCGCTGCGTCACCACGATCGAAGACAACGGCCCCGGCATCCAGGCGGAAAATATCGACCGTATCTTCGAGCGCTTCTATACGGACCGGCCGGAGGCGGAAGGCTTCGGCCAGAATTCGGGGCTCGGCCTTTCGATCAGCCGCCAGATCGCCGAAGCGCATGGCGGTTCGCTGAGAGCCGAAAACATCACCGATGCCGAGAGCGGGCATATACTCGGCGCGCGCTTCATCCTCTCGTTGCCAATCGGCGCCGCAGCATGACCGAGGCAGGTTTCAACGTCCATGCGACGGCGATCGTCGTCGGCAAGACCGGGCTGCTGTTCAGCGGCCCCTCCGGCTGGGGAAAATCGATGCTGGCCTTCACCTGCATGACCGAGGCGCGCCGGCTCGGGCTTTTCACGGCGCTGGTCGCGGACGATCAAGTTCTTCTCTCAGCAGAGGCCGGCGCGGTGATCGCCACGTGCCCGCCGTCAATCACCGGGCTGATCGAACTTCGCGGCACCGGGATCGTTCGTCAGGACCATATTCCCAAGGCGACCATGCATTATGCCGTGCTTCCGGGCAGCGCCACCGGTGAAAACCGGGTGCCTCCCGAGGGCGAAGTGGTGAGCCTTGCCGCCGGTTTTTCGCTTCCCGCATTGCGGTTGCTCACAGACGTTTCCTCACCCCTTGCGATCCTGATGGCGAAAGTGCCGGATATCGGGCGCTGAGGCCTTCCGGATTGGTCAATCTGCCTTATATATTCGCATTTTTATCTTGCACTTCGGCTTTTCATAGCCAAGATGTGCCCCCACCGGTGGACGTAATTGCTGCATTGCGATATTGGGGCCACCGTTTGCGTATATGGGAGCAGTAATATCATGATCGGACTTGTGCTTGTCACTCATGGCAAGCTGGCTGAAGAGTTTCGTCATGCTGTCGAGCACGTCGTCGGTCCTCAGAAATTCATCGAGACGGTCTGTATTGGCCCCGAAGACGACATGGACCAGAGACGGCAGGACATTCTGGAAGCCGTTTCCGGTGCCGATGATGGCCACGGCGTCGTCATTCTGACCGACATGTTCGGCGGCACACCGTCCAATCTCGCCATATCAGTCATGAGCAGCGGCCATACCGAGGTCATTGCCGGCGTCAACCTGCCGATGTTGATCAAGCTTGCCGGGGTGCGCGGCGAGAACAACATGGAGAAGGCACTGGTGGAAGCCTCCGAAGCCGGGCGGAAATATATCAATGTCGCGAGCCGTGTGCTCAGCGGAAAATAACGGGCATTCATGACATCGCTCTCCCGGGAACTCCTTATCATCAACAAGCGCGGTCTTCATGCGCGCGCTTCCGCCAAATTCGTGCAGATGGTCGAGACCTTCGATGCCGCCATTACCGTTTCCAAGGATGGAATGACGGTCGGCGGAACCTCCATCATGGGCCTGATGATGCTTGCGGCAAGCCCCGGTTCGAGCGTCGTCGTTTCGGCGAGCGGAAGCCAGGCCGAGGAAGCGCTGGAGGCGCTGGACCAGCTGATCCAGAACAGGTTCGGCGAGGAGATGTGAGCTCCGATCGCGTTCATATAAACATATAAAGACTTCTTTATATCCTTATTGCCATCACCGGCGAAGCCTGCTAAACGGCGGACATGCCGTGCGCTTGCACGTGGGTTATCTTCGCGCCTGCGCCAATTTTGAGACGTTTTTCAGCCTGGAGGCCTCTATGAGCACTGAAAAAGATTATGTCGTCGCCGATATCGGGCTTGCGGATTTCGGCCGCAAGGAAATTACGATCGCCGAAACCGAAATGCCGGGGCTGATGTCCTGCCGCACCGAATTCGGCCAGACAAAGCCGCTGAAGGGCGCGCGCATCACCGGCTCGCTGCACATGACTATCCAGACGGCCGTGCTCATCGAAACGCTGGTCGCGCTCGGCGCCGAAGTCCGCTGGGCCTCGTGCAACATCTTCTCGACGCAGGATCATGCCGCTGCCGCGATCGCCGCTTCCGGCGTACCTGTCTTCGCCATCAAGGGCGAATCGCTCGAGGATTACTGGGTCTACACCGACAAGATCTTCCAGTGGGCCGATGGCGGCCTTTCCAACATGATCCTCGATGACGGCGGCGACGCCACCATGTACATCCTGCTTGGCGCCCGCGCAGAAGCCGGCGAGGACGTGCTGTCTCATCCGCATTCCGAAGAAGAGGAAATCCTCTTCGCCCAGATCAAGAAGCGCCTTGCCGCTTCGCCTGGCTGGTTCACCAAGCAGCGCGACGCGATCAAGGGCGTCACCGAGGAAACGACGACCGGCGTCAACCGCCTTTACCAGCTCAGCCAGAAGGGCCTGCTGCCCTTCCCGGCGATCAACGTCAACGACTCGGTCACCAAGTCGAAATTCGACAACAAGTATGGCTGCAAGGAATCGCTGGTCGACGGCATCCGTCGCGGCACCGACGTCATGATGGCCGGCAAGGTTGCCGTCGTCTGCGGATACGGCGACGTCGGCAAGGGTTCTGCCGCTTCGCTCTCCGGCGCCGGCGCCCGCGTCAAGGTGACCGAAGCCGATCCGATCTGCGCATTGCAGGCTGCGATGGACGGTTATGAAGTCGTTCTGCTCGAGGACGTCGTTTCCTCGGCCGATATCTTCATCACCACCACCGGCAACAAGGACGTCATCCGCATCGACCATATGCGGACGATGAAGGATATGGCGATCGTCGGCAACATCGGTCACTTCGACAACGAGATCGAAGTCGCTGCATTGCGCAATCTCAAGTGGACCAACGTAAAGCCGCAGGTCGACCTGATCGAATTTCCCAAGGGCAACCGCATCATCCTTCTTTCGGAGGGCCGTCTGCTCAACCTCGGCAACGCCACCGGCCATCCGTCCTTCGTGATGTCGGCTTCGTTCACCAACCAGACGCTGGCGCAGATCGAGCTCTTCACCAAGCCCGACCAGTATTCCAACCAGGTCTATATCCTGCCGAAGCATCTCGACGAGAAGGTCGCACGCCTGCATCTCGACAAGCTCGGCGTGAAGCTGACTGAGCTTTCTGAGGAACAGGCTGCCTATATCGGCGTCTCGCCGAAGGGCCCGTTCAAGTCCGACCACTACAGATATTGATTTGATCGTTAATATCCACAAGATGTAGAAGCCGCGGCATTGACAAATGCCGCGGCTTATTTTTTGGACGCTCCCTTCCCGCAGATTCCCTTCCGAAGTATTGTTTTAAGACTTGATTCGTGGCGCCGGACCCTGTCCGACCGCTGCGAAAATGGGATGTCTTGTCGTAATGCGGCACATTGAAGGACGGAGACATACCGCGGATGTCGGAAATAAGAAGCAGCCTGCCCGGTCAGGCGGATGATGGCGTTCGCGCCGATCGCCGCCCGCTCATGGCAGGCCGAGGATATAAATCTGCAACGGCACACGAGGCCGCAAAGCAAGAGCACGGACCACTGGCGCGCTTCCTGAAAAGCTGCGCCGCCGGCACGGCGCTTGCCGCGCTGGCGCGGCCGGCTCTGGCACAGGCGGAGCAGCAGGCGGCGGCCTCGGCTCACCTCTTCACATCCTCGCAGGTGATCGGTGTTTCCGTCGTCATCGGCGTCATATCGGCAGCGCTGCTGTCGACGCTGTGGCTGGTGCGTCAGCGCGGCAATCTGGAAAACGAGAGCCGGGAAATCCGCTCGGCGCTCTCCGATGCCCAGCAGCGCATTTCGCAATACCAGGCTCTGATCGCCGACAAGAACCGGCGGATCGTCATCTGGGACGGCAATGCGCGCCCCGAACTGCTCGGCCAGCTTCCGCCCGAGACCGGCGCGCCGCAGGACGGCGAATTCCTGGCCTTCGGCCTGTGGCTGAAGTCACGTTCGGCTTCCGAGCTGGAAAAGGCGATTGACCGGTTGCGCGACGAGGCGCAGAGCTTCGACATGGTGGTCGAAACCATCCGCGACGAAATCCTCGAGGCGCAGGGCCGGGTTTCCGGCGGGCGCGCGTTCGTCCGTTTCGTGGCGCTCAACAATCTGCGCGCCGAGCTCGCAGAGCTCAGGATCGAGCGCGACCGGCTGATGACCTCGATCTCTGCCTTCCAGACCATGCTCGACGCGATCGACATGCCGGCCTGGCAGCGCGATCCGGTGGGCCGCCTGACCTGGGTCAACCAGGCTTATGGCGAGGCGGTCGAAGCGCGATCGCCGCAGCAGGCGATCAATGAAGGCCGCGAGATGCTGACGACCGTCGCGCGCGAACGAATTCGTGCCACGACGACGCCGGAATCGCCCTTCCACGACAAGATCTCGACCGTCGTGCGCGGCAATCGGACATTCTTCGACGTCGTCGACGTCAGGGTTCCCGGCGGTTCGGCTGGCATCGCGATCGATGTATCCGACATAGAGGCAGTGCGCGCCGAGCTGGAACGGACGCTGAAGAGCCATGCCGAAACGCTCGACCATCTCGCCACGCCGGTTGCCATCTTCGACGGCGAGCGGCGGCTGCAATTCTACAATCAGGCCTTCGTCGCGCTCTGGGAACTGGATATCGCCTTCCTCGAAGGCCGGCCGGACAATAGCGAGTTGCTCGAGCGGCTGCGCGCAGCCAAGAAGTTGCCGGACCAACTCAACTGGAAAAGCTGGAAGGAAGCCGCGCTTTCCGTTTATCGCGCGCTCGACACGCAAACGGATCTTTGGCACCTGCCCAACGGACAGACGTTGCGGGTCTTCGCCACCGCTCATCCGCAGGGCGGCGCCACCTGGGTGTTCGAAAATCTGACCGAGCAGGTCGATCTCGAAACGCGCTACAACACGCTGGTCAAGGTGCAGGGCGAAACGATCGACCACCTTTCCGAAGGGGTGGCGGTTTTCGGTCCTGATGGACGCATCCGACTTTCCAACCCGGCCTTCCGTGCGCTCTGGGGGATCACCGAAACCGAAGCCAAGCCCGGCACCCATATCCGTGCGCTGGGCGAGGCCTGCGCGCCGTCCTATGACCGGCCGGACGGCTGGAAGACCTTCGCGGAACTGATCACCAGCTTCGACGACGAACGCCGCTCGGGCCAGGGAACGCTGGAGCTCTTCTCCGGCCTCGTGCTCGACTATGCCGTCATTCCGCTGCCGAACGCGCAGACCATGCTGACCTTCGTCAACATGACGGACAGCGTGCGTGCCGAGCGCGCGCTGACCGAGAAGAACGAAGCACTGCGCAAGGCCGACGAGCTGAAGAACGACTTCGTCCAGCACGTTTCCTATGAACTGCGTTCGCCACTGACCAACATCATCGGCTTCACCGATCTCCTGCGCACGCCGGGCGTCGGGCCGCTTACCGAACGGCAGGCCGAATATATCGACCACATCTCGACCTCGTCCTCGGTTCTGTTGACGCTCGTCAACGATATTCTCGACCTTGCGACCGTCGATGCCGGCATTATGCGCCTCAATTATGCGGATATCGATCTCAACGATCTGCTCGACGACGTCTCGATGCAGATCGCCGATCGCCTCCACGAAAGCGGCGTGGCGCTTGAAATTACCGCGCCCGCCTATCTCGGCTCGATCGTTGCCGATCCGCAGCGGCTGAAACAGATCCTTCTGAAGCTTCTGTCCAATGCGGCGAATTTCTCGCCCGAGGGCACGTCGATCTCGCTGGAATGCCACCGCGAAGGCACGGATTTCGTTTTCTCCGTCAGCGATCGCGGCCCCGGCATCTCACCTGACATGATCGCGACCGTCTTCGACCGTTTTGCCACGGGAGCGAAAAGCGGCAAACGCGGCGGCGCCGGCCTCGGCCTCTCGATCGTCGACAGCTTCGTCAGTCTGCATCATGGCGATGTGACGATCGACAGCGAGCCGGGCAAGGGCACGACCGTCGTCTGCCGTATCCCCTCGGTCGATGTACCGCATTCCGCCGCCGCCGAATGACGACCAGTGATGCGATCTCGCTTTTCCTGAAAGACGAGGCGGCCACCATCCGCCTCGGTGAAGACCTGGCGCTGGCCCTGAAGGCCGGCGATTGCCTTGCCCTTTCCGGCGATCTCGGCGCGGGGAAATCCTCGCTCGCCCGCGCGATCCTGCGCGCCATGGCCGATGACGAGGGGCTCGAGGTCCCGAGCCCGACCTTCACGCTGGTGCAATCCTACGATCTGCGCATCGCGGTTTCGCATTTCGATCTCTACCGGCTCGGTGATCCGGCCGAACTGACGGAGCTTGGCTTCGACGAGGCCTTGCAGAACGGTATCTGTCTCGTCGAATGGCCTGAGATGGCGCAGAGCGAACTGCCCGCGCAGCGCATCGCGCTGACGCTAGCGCATGAAGGCAGCGGCCGCCGGGCAACAATCGAAGCCGCCGGCGCGCAAAATACACGCATCCGCCGCGTCCTGGCGATCCGCGATTTCCTCGATACCGCCGGTTACCCCGCAGCGAAACGCCGATTCCTGACCGGTGATGCCTCGCTGCGCGCCTATGAGGCGATCTATCCGCAAGCCGGGAACCGACGCATCATCCTGATGGACTGGCCGCCGCTTGCTGAAGGCCCGCCAGTTCTCGACGGCAAACCCTATCCCAAAGTCGCGCATCTTGCCGAAAACGCTTATCCCTTCGTGGCGATCGCCGATACGCTGCGCAAGGACGGTTTTGCGGCGCCCGAAGTCTACAAGGTGGATTATAACAAGGGTATCCTGCTGATCGAAGATCTCGGCAGCGAAGGCGTGCTGGATGCCCACGGACAGCCGGTTATCGAACGCTATCGCGAAAGCGTTGCCTGCCTGGCCAGGCTGCACGCCCTGAAATTTCAGCGGGACATCCCCGTTGGAAAGGGCCATATCCACCATATTCCTGATTTCGACCGCACGGCGATGAAGATGGAGGTGCGGCTGGTGCTCGACTGGCACCTGCCCTGGAAGCGTCAGGGCGCACCCGCAACGGAAGCCGAACGCGCGGATTATCTGGCGATCTGGGATGCGCTCATCGACGAGCTCGCAACGGCCGAGAAGAACCTGCTGCTGCGCGACTTCCATTCGCCGAACATCATCTGGCGCGAACATGAAAGCGGTATTCGCAAGATCGGCCTCATCGACTTCCAGGACGCGATGATCGGCCCCACGGCTTATGACCTTGCCTCGATCGTCCAGGATGCGCGCGTAACGATCGAGCCGGATCTCTTTCGGCAGCTGATGGACGATTATCTGACGCTTCGCCGCGCGCAAGGCGGTTTCGACGAAGCCGGATTTATGAAAGCCTGGGCAATCATGTCTGCGCAGCGCAACTGCAAGCTTGCCGGCCTCTGGGTGCGCCTGTTGCAGCGCGACGGCAAGCCGGGCTATCTGAAACATATGCCGCGCACGCTTTCCTATCTGAACGTCGCGCTCGAGCATGAAACGCTTGCCCCCTTGCGCGATTGGTGCGCAAGGGCTGGAATAGGCCAGAGCGAATCATAAGTTCCGGATCAGAATGACCATCAGACAAGCCATGGTACTGGCCGCGGGTCTCGGAACCCGCATGCGCCCGATCACCGACAAGATCCCGAAGCCGCTGGTGAAGATCGACGGCAAGCCGATGATCGACTACGCTCTGGATTCGCTGGTGGCGGCCGGCATCGAACGCGCCGTTGTCAACATTCACCACCACGCCGACCAGATGCTCGAACATCTCGGGAATTATCACGGCCTCGATATCGTCATATCAGACGAACGGGACGCACTGATGAATTCCGGCGGCGGACTGGCGAAGGGGCTGAGACTGCTTGGCCGCGACGATATCTTCGTCATGAACGCCGATCTGTTCTGGATCGGCGAACAGCAGGGGCGGCCGACAAACCTGGAACGCTTAGCCGGGTTCTTCGATGCCGAACGCATGGATATGGCGCTGCTTTGCGTTGGGATCGAGCATACGACGGGTCACAATGGCAAGAACGACTTCAGTCTCGCGGCCGATGGCCGGCTGACACGTTATCGAGACGATCCTTCCAACCCCGTCGTCTATGCCGGTGCGATCGCCATGAACCCGTCACTGTTCGATGATGCACCGAAGGATGCCTTCAACCTCAATATCTATTTCGACAGGGCGATCGCGCGCCGACGGCTTTTCGGCATGGTGCTCGAAGGCCACTGGCTGACGGTCGGTACGCCCGACGCGATCGGCGAGGCGGAGGAAACGATCCGGCGATTGCGGACGTTTGCGTAAGCCATGGCGGAGCGGCACCAGCTACGCATCCTGACGATCCCGGCGGGCCTCTCCTTCCTGAAAACGCTGGCGACGACACTTTGCGACGGCCGATTGACGCCGATTTTCCGGCACGACGCCAATGATCCACTATCGCTTGCCAAAGTGACGATCTACCTGCCGACCCGGCGGGCCGTGCGCGTGCTGCGCTCCGAATTCGTCGACCTGCTCGGCGGCCGTTCGGCGATCCTGCCGGTGATCCGTCCGCTCGGCGAAACCGATGACGATAGCGGCTATTTCGACGAGGCGCTGCCGGCAACGATCGATCTCGTCCAGCCGCTGTCGAATACCGCCCGTCTGCTGGAGCTTGCGCGTCTGATCCTTGCTTGGCGGAACAAGCTGCCGGAGATCGTCCGCCACATCCATTCGGACTCGCCGCTCGTCGCGCCGGCAAGCCCGGCGGATGCGATCTGGCTCGCCCGCAATCTTGCCGAGCTGATCGATTCCATCGAGACCGAGGATCTCGACTGGTCGGAGCTGTCGAAACTCGATACCGGCGATTATGCCGCCTGGTGGCAGTTGACGGCGGAGTTCCTGCAGATCGCCAGCGCCTTCTGGCCCGAGCGGCTGTCCGAACTCGGCAAATCCTCGCCGGCGCGGCACAGAAACGCCATTCTTCGGGCGGAAGCAAGCCGGCTTTCGGCAACGAAACCCGCCGGGCCGATCATCATAGCCGGTTCGACGGGTTCCGTTCCCGCCACCGCCGATCTCATTGCCGCCGTCGCCCATCTGCCGGAAGGCGTAATCGTGCTTCCGGGTCTGGATCTCTCCATGCCCGAAAGGCACTGGCAGATGGTCGCGCCGGAACCGGCGCCAGGCCAACATGCCAATCCGGCAAGCCGGAGCCATCCGCAATATGGTCTGTCGTCGCTGCTCAAGCGGCTGAAGCTGACGCGGGCCGACGTCACGCTCCTCGACAGACCGGAGGCCGATCGTGAGCGGCGTGCCGAAATCCTGTCGCGGGCCCTTGCCCCGGCGGAGGCGACCAGCGAATGGGGAGCTTGGAAAAACGACCTGCCGGCAGGCGCACTGTCTTCGGCCTTCTCTGACATCTCGCTGATTGAAGCCGCCAATGAGCGCGAGGAAGCAACCGCAATTGCCATCGCGCTTCGGCTGGCGCTGGAAAGACCGGGACAGGACAGCGAGAGCCGGGCAGCACTCATCACTCCGGACCGCAATCTCGCGCGGCGGGTGATGGCCGAGCTTTCCCGCTTCGGCATCCTCGCCGACGATTCGGCGGGCACACCGCTTTCGGCCATGCCGCAGGGCACCTTGCTGCAATTGCTGCTGGAGGCAGCGCTGCGGCCGGGCGATCCGGTGGCGATCGTCTCACTGCTCAAACATCCGCTCGCCCGCTTCGGCCTGGAGCGCGCTGCATTGATTTCTACCACCGAGGCGCTCGAGTTGCTGGCACTGCGCGGCGGCGTGGCAGAGGTGGATATCAGCACGCTGGGACCGCTTCTCGCTCACCAACTTGCCGAACAGGCCCTGGACAGGCACACGCCGCAATGGCGAAAAGCGCTTTCCCGTGAGGCCGCCGACGCCGCATACGACCTTGCCCGACGGGTCACACAAGCGACCGAGCCTCTGGCTTCGGCGCTGATGCGGGAGCGGCCGGAAGATCGGGGAAGAACGGTGCGCTTCACATTGTCCGAGTGGGCGGAACGCACCGGCCGTTCGCTTGAAGCTGTCGCGGTCGATCCGCAAGGCAATCTCGCCGATCTCTGGTCGAACGAAGCGGGAGATGCCCTCGCCGCCCTGCTCAGTGAAGTGATCGACACGGACGGCCAGATGGAGGCCGACGGACCGCAATGGATCGACATCATGGCAGCCCTCGCCGCCGGTCATGCGGTGAAGCCACGGGCGCTCAGCCATCCGAGGCTCTTCATCTTCGGCACGCTGGAAGCCCGCCTGCAGAGCGTCGATACGCTGATCCTCGGCGGCCTGAACGAAGGCACCTGGCCGGGACAGACCGCCAACAATCCCTTCATTCCGCGAATGATGAAGACGGAAATCGGCCTCGAGCCGCCTGAACGGCGCATCGGCCAGCTGGCACATGATTTCGAGATGGCAAACGGCACACGCCATCTGATCTATTCGCGCGCGCTGCGCCAGGGCTCGACGCCGACCGTTGCCTCGCGTTGGCTGCAGCGGCTGCTGGCGCTCGGCGGAGAGGCGTTCGAAGCGGAATTGAGGGGTCGCGGCAATCGGTTTCTCCAATGGGCCGCTCTTATCGATCGAGGAGAGGGCCAAGCGCCGGCGCAACGCCCCTCGCCGAAACCGCCGCTGGCGCTGCAGCCGAAATCCTATTCCTTCAGCGAAGTCGGCCGGCTGCGCCGAGATCCCTATGCCATCTATGCCCGGCGCATCCTGCGGCTCGACCCCGTCGACCCGTTCAATCGCGATCCAGGGGCGGCCGAACGCGGGACGCTCTACCACAAGATCATCGACCGGTTCATCCGCGAAGCCCATATCGCCGGCACGCCGGATGGGGCAGCGGCGATGGAGCACGTCCTTTCCGAGCTTTTCGACATGGAAAAGTTGCCGCCGCATATCGATGCCGTGTGGCGGCCGCGCTTTCGCGCGGTGGCCCGCGCCTTCCTCGAATGGGAAGCTGGACGCCGGCATGGCATCCTGAAAACGCTGACGGAGGTGCGGGGCGGCATGGAGCTGGAGCCGATCAATATCCGGCTCACCGGCGTCGCAGACCGGATTGACATAACGGGACCAAACTCGGCCGATATCATCGACTACAAGACTGGCTACAATCCCTCGCCGGCGCAGGCACGCGTGCTTCTCGATCCGCAGCTGGCACTCGAAGCGGCGGCGTTGAGCGCCGGCGCTTTTCGCGATACCGGCAGCCTCGTGCCGCAGGATCTTCTCTATGTGCGTCTGCGTCCGGGAAGCCGCTTTCAAGTCGATACCGTCAACAACGAGAGCTCGGCGCGCAGCGACAAGGCGAAATCGGCGATGGATCTCGCCGCCGAATCGATCGACCAGCTGGTCAAATTCGTGGGCTTGCTGCAATCCAGCAAAAGAGGCTTTACCTCG
Source organism: Rhizobium sp. SU303 (assembly GCF_021052345.1). Lineage (NCBI taxonomy): Bacteria > Pseudomonadati > Pseudomonadota > Alphaproteobacteria > Hyphomicrobiales > Rhizobiaceae > Rhizobium > Rhizobium sp. SU303. Next base: position 4,642,868 of record NZ_CP088095.1, on the reverse strand, counting down.
CGGCTGATCCCGGCCCAGCAATTCGACTTCGGCGGCGACTACGATCATCTTGCCCGCGTCTCCGAATGGTCGACGGCCGAAGCCGAAGAGGGCGGCGATGAGTGATGTGACCGCCCTTCCCAACGACGACGATCCGGGCGCCTGGATCGGCTGGACGACGATCCAGCAGGCGATTGCCTCCGATCCGCTGCGTTCAGCATGGGTCTCGGCCAATGCCGGTTCCGGCAAGACGCATGTGCTGACACAGCGCGTCATCCGGCTGCTGCTATCAGGTGCGCGGCCTTCCGCCATTTTATGCCTCACCTACACCAAGGCTGCGGCGTCGGAAATGTCGAACCGCGTCTTCGAACGGCTGGCGGAATGGGTAGTGCTTGACGATGAAGACCTCCGCCGTCGCATCATACAGATCGAAGGTATGGCTCCCGACGGACTGAAGCTTGCCGAGGCTCGCCGGCTGTTTGCCAAGGCGCTGGAAACGCCCGGCGGACTGAAGATCCAGACGATCCATGCCTTTTGCGAGGCACTGCTGCACCAGTTCCCGCTGGAAGCCAACGTTGCCGGACATTTCTCGGTTCTCGACGATCGCGCGGCGGTGGCGTTGCTTTCCGATGCGCGCCGGGCGCTGCTGACGGCAACGGCGCCTGACGAAGACAGCGCCCTTGCCGAGGCATTCGCCTACGTGCTCAATCTCGGCGACGAATCCGGACTGGAGAACCTGCTTGGCGACATCGTCGCCAACCGCAATGCCATTCGTCGTTTCACCGCGACGGCCGAACAGCAGGGCGGCGTGGACAAGGTTCTGCGCAAAAGGCTCGGCCTTGCCGTCGGCGACACGGAAGACAGGATCGCGGCGCAATATTGGCCTTTGCCGGAGCTTTCGGGCAGCACACTGGAGCTCTATCTCTCGCTTGCCGACCAGAAGGGCGGCACGAAGGCGCAGGAAGTTGCTTACGGCCTCAGGCTCGCCGGGCGGGAGCGCGATGACGCAAGGCGCGCGCAATTTCTCGAGAAAATCTTTCTGACCGTGAAGGGCGAGCCGAAGGCGGACTCGCAATTTTTCGTCAAGGCCATGCTTGCCGAGGCGCCGCAGCTTGCGGAGGCCATCGCCATTGCCCGCGCACATGTCGAAGCAAGCCGCGACCGGCTGAAACTGATGCGGATGTACGGCGCCACGCATGCAGCGCTCGTGCTCGCCGATCGGCTGAATCACGACTATGAGGAGTTGAAGAAGCAGCGCAGCCAGCTCGATTTCGAGGACCTGATCACCCGCACTGCCGACCTGCTGACGAAAAGTGGGGTCGGCCCCTGGATCCACTACAAGCTCGATCGGGGTATCGATCATATCCTCGTCGACGAGGCGCAGGATACCAGCCCGATCCAGTGGAGCGTCATCCAGTCGCTCGCCGAAGATTTCTTCTCCGGCGAAAGCGCCCGGCCGACCGTGCGCACGCTGTTTGCCGTCGGCGACGAAAAGCAGTCGATCTACTCCTTCCAGGGGGCGCGGCCCGAGCGTTTTTCCGAGGAGAGCGACCGGACGCGGCGGCGCGTTTCCGACAGCGGCCAGAGTTTTTCCTCCGTGCGGCTGCCACTGTCGTTCCGCTCGACCTCAGACGTGCTCGAGGCGGTCGACCATATTTTCAAGACACCCGAGAATGCGCGCGGCCTCAGCGCGCTCGGCGAACCGGTCGTGCATCGTTCCAGCCGCATCGGACATCCCGGCGCCGTCGATCTCTGGGAGATGGTTGCGCCGGAAGCGGTGGTGAAGGAGGAGGACTGGACGGCGCCCTTCGATGCGACGCCGGAAAGCGCGCCGGCCGCAATCCTCGCGCGGCGGATCGCCCATTCGATCGGCACGCTCGTCGGCCGCGAAACGATCGTCGACAAAGGCAAGGAGCGCCTGATCGAGGCGGGCGACATCCTGGTGCTGGTGCGCAAGCGCGACGCCTTCGTCAATGCGTTGACGCGCGCGTTGAAGCGCCGCGGCGATATTCCCGTCGCCGGTGCGGACAGGTTGGTGCTGACCAGCCATATCGCCGTGCAGGATCTGCTGGCGCTCGGCCGTTTCCTGCTTCTGCCGGAAGACGATCTTTCGCTCACCGCCGTGCTCAAGAGCCCGCTTTTCGATCTCTCCGAGGACGACATCTTTGCGATCGCCGCGTTGCGCGGCGACAATGAAAGCGTCTGGAGCCATCTCAAAAGCTTCGCCGCCGACGGCACCGAGCGTTTCCGCGCTGCCGTCGAGAGACTGGAGCTGTTTCTCCGGCAGTCCAGGAGCCTGTCGGTCCATGATTTCTATGCGCGCGTGCTGGGCAGCTATGGCGGGCGGCGGCAATTCCTTGCCCGTCTCGGCACCGAGGTCAGCGATATTCTCGACGAATTCCTGACCTTCACGCTCGACCATGAGAACTCCGGCCTTCCCGGGCTGCAATCCTTCATCTCGACGCTGGAGCTCGAAGCCCCTGTGATGAAGCGCGAGCAGGACAAGGGGCGCAACGAGGTGCGGATCATGACGGTGCATGCCTCCAAGGGTCTTGAAGCACCGATCGTTTTCCTTGTCGACGGCGGTTCGAAGGCCTTCACCCATACCCATCTGCCGAAGCTTCGCCTGATCGAGACCGGCCCCGACGAGCCGCCGATGCCCGTCTGGGTTCCTGTCTCCGATCTCGCCAATTCGCTGACCCAGGACGATGCCGCACGTATCCAGATGCTAGCGGAAGAGGAATACCGCCGGTTGCTCTATGTCGCCATGACGCGCGCCGCCGACCGGCTGGTCGTCTGCGGCTATCGTGGCGTGCGTGTGAATAACGACACCTGGCATATGATGATTTCGACGGCACTGCGCGACGACCATCCGCATGTGGAGGCGACCGCATTCTCCGGTCCCGATGGGGAATGGCCGGGCGTCAAATGGCGCGTGCCGCGGGTGGAACGACGCTTCGAGCGTATCGATAGCACCAAAGAACGCGGCAGCGAGGAGACCTTGCCCGACGGTCTGTTGCGGCCGTTGCCGCCGCAGGCTGAGCTGCCCCGGCCGCTCAGTCCTTCCGGCGCCGGGACGATCATCGATGAAGACGAGGGCGGTCTGCTGGTCGTCTCGCCGCTGTTCGGCGAGAAGGAACGCAGCGATCGTTCGCTGGAAAAGGGCAGGCTGATCCATCGCATGCTGCAGGCGCTTCCCGAAATTCCACTTGGCGAACGGCCTGACGCGGCGAGCCGTTATGCCGACAGGGCGGCTCGATTCTGGCCGGAAGCCGAACGGCGCAAGCTTGTCGATTCGGTTCTGAAACTATTGGACGAGGAAGGTCTGCAGGCTGTTCTCGGTGCGCAGGCCCAGCCCGAAGTCTCGATCATGGGGACATTGACGCTCGAAGACCGGCGCTATGCCGTCTCCGGCCGCATCGACCGGCTTGCCGTTCTTGCCGATCGCGTCGTCATTCTCGACTACAAGACCAATCGGGTACCGCCGGCAACAGAAGAAGCTATCCCCTTCGCGCACCGGGCACAGCTGGCGATCTATCGCGAGATCCTCGCGCCGCTCTATCCTGATAAGCGTATCGATTGCATGCTTGTCTATACCGAGAACGCTTCGCTCTACACGCTGAGCGAAAAGGCGCTCGGTTTGGCGCTTGCAGCGGTCAAGACAAAGTGAAATACCGGACATTGAAAGTTCGGCACCGCACCATCACATGTGGTTCAACACCCAATTCCGTTAAAGGAGCAGCCCATGGCTACCGTGAAAGTCGATATCAATAACTTCCAGTCGGAAGTTCTGGAATCCGCAGAACCCGTCGTCGTCGATTTCTGGGCCGAATGGTGCGGCCCGTGCAAGATGATTGCACCGAGCCTCGAAGAAATCGCCGTCGAGATGGAAGGCAAGGTCAAGGTCGCCAAGCTGAATATCGATGAGAACCCGGAACTCGCTGCACAGTTCGGTGTGCGCTCCATTCCGACCCTTGCAATCTTCAAGGGCGGCGAAGTTGCCGATATCTCGGTCGGCGCAAAGCCGAAGACGGCTCTTTCGAACTGGATTTCGAGCGCTGCCTGATTAATATCGACGAATTTATATCACATTGACGAAAAAGCCCGGCTCGACCGGGCTTTTTTCATTTCGCAGCCTTCATTTTGGCGGCGTGCCGTTGTCGGCAAGCACGTCGCCGACAAGATAGAGAGAGCCGCCGACCAGGATGCGCGGCGGCAATGCCTCCGGATCGGCGACGGCTTTTATCGCTTCCAGCGCATCGCCGACCGTCGACATCGGTTCGGCAACCAAGCCGGCATCATAAGCGGCATTCGACAATATCACCGGGTCGACCATCGCTTCGCTGCCGCGGATCGGCACGCAGAAAACCTTCTCGACTAAGCCGGCAAAGGCCTTGAAATAACCGACCGGATCCTTGGTGTTGATCATGCCGATAATTAGAAAAAGCGGCCGAGACTGGCGCTCCTCGAAAGTGGCCATGGCTTCGGCGATCACTTCGCCGGCACCGGGATTATGCCCGCCATCGATCCAGATCTCGGCGCCGGCGGGTGCATGCGGCAGCAGCCGGCCCTCGCTCAGGCGCTGCAGCCGGCCCGGCCATTCGACCGAACTCATCGCCTTTTCCATCATCGTCTCGGTGACAGTGAAACCCGCCGCCTTGACGGCACGAATGGCAGCGGCGGCATTGGCATATTGATGGCGGCCGGGAAGGCGCGGTAGCGGCAGGTCGGCAAGGCCGAACTCGTCCTGGTAGACGAGCCGGCCATATTCCTCATGCGCCATGAAATCCTGCCCGAAGACGGCGCTCGGGCAATGCAGCCGTTCGGCCGTCGACATCAGCACGTCGAGCGCTGCGTCATATTCCTGATGGCCGATGACGACGGGAAATCCCGGCTTCATGATGCCGGCCTTTTCGGCCGCGATCAGCTCGACCCTGTCGCCGAGATAGGGTTGGTGATCCAGCGAGATCGGCATGATCACCGAGACGGCCGGATCAGAAATGACATTGGTCGCATCGAACCGGCCGCCGAGACCGACTTCGATGATCGCGGCATCGGCCGGATGTTCGGAAAACAGGATGAAGGTGACCGCCGTCAGGATTTCGAAGACGGTAATGTGCTGTCCTGCATTGGCATCGGCCACGCGACGCACGGCCCCGGCAAAGACGGCGTCGTCGACAAGCTGTCCGCGTCCGCCCTTGACGCCAATGCGGTAACGCTCGTGCCAATTGACGAGATGCGGCGAGGTGTGCACGTGAGCGCTGTAGCCGCCGGCTTCGAGCAGGGCGCGGCAAAAGGCGGTGACCGACCCCTTGCCGTTGGTGCCGGCGACATGGATCACCGGCGGCAGTTTCCTGTGCGGATTGCCGAGTTGATCGAGAAGACGAGTGATGCGATCGAGAGACAGATCAAAACCCTTGGGATGCAATCCCATGAGCTTGTCGATCTCCTGTGCTGCCTCGCTCACCGCGGTTTGGCCTCTGGGTATCAATTCGGCACCCCGCCTGTTTGTCGGTTATCAGGCGCTCGCCGCCAGGGCGATCGCGCCGCCATTCATGTCGTTCGCCGCCGAAACCGGCTTCTTCGTCAGGATCTTCAGGAGACGCGCCAGCGTTTCCGGAATATCGTGGCGCTTGACGACCATATCGACCATACCATGCTCCAGCAGGTATTCGGCGGTCTGGAAGCCTTCGGGCAGTTTTTCACGCAGGGTCTGCTCGATCACGCGCTTGCCGGCAAAGCCGATTTCGGCGCCGGGCTCGGCCAGATGAATATCGCCAAGCATGGCATAGGAGGCCGTGACGCCACCTGTCGTCGGGTTGGTCAGCACGACGATATAGGGCTGGCCGGATTCCTTCAGCATGTCGACGGCAACCGTCGTGCGCGGCAGCTGCATCAGCGACAGGATGCCTTCCTGCATGCGCGCACCGCCGGAAGCGGGGAACATCACCAGCGGGCACTGCTCAGACGTCGCGCGCTCGAAAGCCTTGACGATCGCCTCGCCGGCGGCCATGCCGAGCGAACCGCCGATAAAGTTGAATTCGTGCACGACGGCCACGAGTTTCAGTCCTTGCACCTTTCCGACACCGGCGAGGATCGTATCCTCCTGTTCGGTCTTCAGGCGGCTGTCGCGCAGGCGATCGCTATATTTCTTCGAATCGCGAAACTTCAGCGGGTCCTGCGCGACCTTCGGCTGCGGCAGCGATTCGAACTCGCCATTATCGAAAAGATCGATTAAGCGCGCCTTGGCCGGCATCTTCATGTGATAACCGGACGCCGGAATGACCCATTTGTTGCCTTCCAGGTCCTTGTGGAAGACCATCTCGCCCGTTTCCGGGCACTTGATCCAGAGGTTCTCCGGCACTTCGCGACGGCCCAGCATGGAATTGATCCGCGGGCGAACGTAGTTGGTGATCCAGTTCAACTCGAATACTCCTGATAGTCTAAAGCGCGTCGCGATCTTTCAGATTCGCTGAACGCCTTAGGTCCTAGTTTCCCGCATGTCGTTGCCGCAAAACCGCTGCACACTTTGCGCGACATGCTTTATTGCCAATGTGGGCAAACTATTCGGCAGCAACAAGGCGCGCCGAACGTGTTCCCGTGGAAAGGCCGCGCACCAGCGTGGCAACCGCCTGAACCGTGTCCGCCGTTGCCTTTCCGTCATGCGTCAAGCTGGTCGCAACCTGATTGACGATCGCGGTGCCGACGACGACGCCGTCGGCCGAACCGCCGATGACCTTTGCATGTTCCGCCGTCTTGACGCCGAAGCCGACGCAGACGGGCAGCTTGGTGTGCTGCTTGATGCGCTCGACCGCGCCCGAAACCAGCGACGGATCGGGCAGCGCCGAACCGGTGATGCCATTCATCGAGACGTAGTAGACGAAGCCGGAGGTGTTCTTCAGGACCTTCGGCAGGCGCTTCTCATCGGTCGTCGGCGTCGCCAGGCGGATGAAATTGATGCCTTTGCGGATGGCCGGAATGCAGAGCTCGTCATCCATCTCGGGCGGCAGGTCGACGACGATCAGGCCGTCGATACCGGCGGCAAGCGCGTCATCGAGGAATTTCTCGACGCCGTAAATATAGATCGGGTTGTAGTAACCCATCATCACGATCGGCGTCGCATCGTTGGTCTTGCGGAAATCGGCCGCCAGTTGCAGCGTCTTCTTCAGCGTCTGGCCGCCTTTCAGCGCCCGCTGACCGGCCAGCTGGATCGCCGGGCCGTCGGCCATCGGATCGGAAAAGGGCATACCGAGCTCGATGATGTCGGAGCCTGCCTCCGGCAGCGCCTTCATGATGCCGAGCGAGGTGTGGTAATCGGGATCGCCGCCCATGAAATAGGTCACAAGCGCCGGACGGCCCTCGGCCTTCAGCTCGGCAAAGCGTTTGTCCATGCGTGCGGTCATCTCTTACAGTCCCATTCCCAGAATCTTGCCGACGGTGAAGATATCCTTGTCGCCGCGGCCGGAGAGGTTCATCAGGATGATCTCGTCCTTGCCCATCGTCGGTGCGCGTTTGATCACCTCGGCAATCGCATGCGAGGGCTCGAGCGCCGGGATGATGCCTTCGAGGCGGGTCAGGGTCTGGAAAGCCTCGAGCGCTTCGTGATCCATGATCGGCACATAGTCGACGCGGCCGGTATCGTTCAGCCAGGAATGTTCGGGGCCGATGCCGGGATAATCGAGACCGGCCGAAATCGAATGGCCTTCCTTGATCTGACCGTCACCATCCTGCAGCAGGTAGGTGCGGTTGCCATGCAGCACGCCCGGCGAACCGGCGGTGATCGAGGCGCAATGTTCGTCGCCCTGCAGACCCTTGCCGCCGGCTTCGACGCCGACGATCTTGACAGAGGGATCATCCAGGAAAGGATGGAAAATGCCGATGGCGTTCGAGCCGCCGCCGACGGCAGCGATGACGAGATCCGGCAAGCGGCCTTCGGCTGCCAGCATCTGCTCTTTCGCCTCGATGCCGATCACCGACTGGAAATCGCGGACCATCTCCGGATAGGGATGCGGACCGGCTGCCGTTCCGATCAGGTAATAGGTATCCTCGACATTGGTGACCCAGTCGCGAAGTGCCTCGTTCATGGCGTCCTTCAGCGTGCCGCTGCCTGCCGTGACCGGCTTGACTTCCGCGCCGAGCAGCTTCATGCGGAAAACGTTCGGCGCTTGACGCTCGACGTCGGTGGCGCCCATATAGACGACGCAGGGAAGGCCAAAGCGGGCTGCAACGGTCGCGGAGGCGACGCCGTGCTGGCCGGCACCGGTTTCGGCAATGATGCGGGTCTTGCCCATGCGCTTGGCGAGCAGGATCTGGCCGATGCAGTTGTTGATCTTGTGCGAGCCGGTATGGTTCAGCTCCTCGCGCTTGAAATAGATCTTTGCGCCACCGAGTTCGGCCGTCAGCCGCTCGGCGAAATAGAGCGGGCTCGGGCGGCCGATATAATGCGCGCCGAGATGCTTCAATTCGGCCTGGAATGCCGGATCGCTCTTTGCCCTGTTCCACTCGTCCTGCAGGTCGAGGATCAGCGGCATCAGCGTTTCGGCGACGAAACGACCGCCATAAATGCCAAAACGGCCATCCTCATCGGGGCCGGAACGGAAGGAATTCGGTTTAGGCGTCTCGTTCACTCTCAACTCCCTGAGGCCATCAGCGGCGCATTCGCCTTTTCGACCGCGTCAAAAAATTCATCGATCTTCGCGACGCTTTTCACGCCAGGCGCAGTTTCGACTCCCGAGGAGACGTCGATACCCGGTGCCTTGGTGACGAAAAGCGCCTCGGCGACATTGTCCTTGTTCAGCCCGCCGGAAAGCATGTAGTCGACGCTGCCGTCAAGCCAGCTGAGAAGGCCCCAATCGAAGGAAACACCATTGCCGCCAGGCAGTTCCGAACCCTTCGGCGCTTTGGCGTCGAAGAGGAAACGGTCGGCGATACCTATATAGGCCTCGACGCGCTTCAGGTCGTCTGCCGTGCGGACCGAAAAGGCCTTCATCACAGGCAGACCATAGACCGCCTTTATGGTCAGCACATGTTCGGGGCTCTCGTTGCCATGAAGCTGGAGCATATCCGGCTTCAACAAAGATACGATCTCGTCGAGTTCGTCATTGGTCGGATCGACGACGACGGCGACGATCTTCGCCTTGCCGCGCGCAGGTTCGGCCAGTTTTGCCGCCAGGTCCGGCTCAATATAGCGCGGGCTCTTTTCGAAGAAGATAAAACCGATATGGGTCGCACCGCGTTTCAGCGCGCGATCGACAGCGTCAGGCGACTTCAAGCCACAGATCTTGATATCCGGTCTCATGGCAGCGAAGTGACACGAAATGCGGAAAGAGTCGAGCCAATTTGCGACGGACGCTGAATTTAGCGCGGCTCTCGGCTGGAGCGCCGCGCGTCCAAAGGACGCTCTAACACTTTAAATCTGCGCATAATCCTTTCCGAAAAACCGATTCCGATTTTCGGGGTTTATGCGCTAGTCGAAATCGATGGCATGCAACTGGCTGCCATGCCGCTTGAGCCAGGATTTCGCCTCGTCCATGCCGGGGCAAAGTTTGCCACAGAGGGCCCAGAAGTGCGGGCCGTGATTCATTTCCTTGAGGTGGGCGACCTCATGGGCGGCGAGATAATCGATCACCGACGGCGGCGCCATGACGATACGCCACGAAAAGCTCAGATTTCCTTCAGACGAACAGGAGCCCCAGCGGCTACGGGTATCCTTCATCGAGATCGAACGGATCGGCGCCCGGATCGTTGCGGCATGCATCGTCGCCAGTCTTGCGAGATCGGCGCGGGCCTCCTTCTTGAGAAAGGCAGCAATGCGCCGTCCGACATGTTCCGGCATGCCGCTGACGCGCAGCACCGGCCTGCCGTCTATGGAAACCACCTCCGTCAGCCCGCGCAAGCTGCCGCTATGCTGGATGCGGTGAGAAACGCCGCGAAGGAGGATTTCGCCGCCGTCACGCAGGCCGGTATCGGTCGAAAACTTGGCAAGCTTGGTGAGCAGCCAACCCTGGTGACGATCGAGGAAGGCATTGACCTCGCGCGTGGCAAGGCCTTTCGGCACCGTCATCTTCAAGGCGCGGCCACCCGGCTCGATGCGCAGCGTGATGCGTGTCGCCCGGTCATGCTGCTTGATCGTCAGCGGCATGAGCCGGCCGGCAACGTCGAGCGTGCGCATTTCGGGCGGAGCCGGCTTTCGCGCCTTCGACCTTGTTTTCAGAAGCGAGAACATGCGTGTTTTCTATACGATTCGCCGGCAAATCTAAATGATCGCCGGAAGGGCAGACATGGAAAAACCGGCATCGCGAGATGCCGGTCATCAATTCATCGTTCAGGCGTTTACGGCGTCTGATATTCAGCCACCGGGCCGTTGTCATCGCGCTTGGCGTTCCTGCGGTCGCGCATGAAGCGGTCGAACTCTTCCTGATCCTTGGCGCGGCGGAGCTCGCGGAGATAGGAGTCGAATTCCTCGCGCATTTCGTCAAGCTTGCGGCGCTCTTCCTCCATCCGGTCGAGTTCGGCCTTGCGCCAGTCGTCAAAGGCGACGTTGCCGGTCGAAAAATGCGGGCGGTGACGGCCATGCGGTCGGCGGCAGGAGGCAAAGAAGCCATCGGTCGCCTGGTTGACGTCACGCTTGAAGCCGCGCAGACGGTCGCCGAAGATGATGTAGGCAAGCATGGCAAGACCCAGAGGCCAGAAAACCATGAAGCCGAGAATCATCAGGGCAATGGTAGCCGGAGTCCAATCCGGTCGAAGCAATGCTGACTGGTTCATCGTGCGGGTATCCCTCGCTTTCCGCGCCCGGCAGAATACCGAACGCTGAAATCGATGTGGTTACCGCAATAACCGCCTTCAAGACGATTGCCCGCGAAATCGGACAAGACCTTGAATCCGTTTTGCTAATTCAGCTATCCCTGATTCAGCCCGTCCGGCCGCCCTTGATGACACGCGGGATCGGAGGCTTGACGGCGGAACGTGAATGCTGGCGGACGAAATTGATGATGCGCGGCGCGATCTCGCGGCGGAAACGCGAGCCGTTGAAAACACCATAATGGCCGACATCCGGCTGAAGATAGTGCATGCGCATATCTTCGGGAATGTTCACGCAGATGGTCTGCGCCGCCATTGTCTGGCCAACCCCGGAGATATCGTCATTCTCACCTTCGACGGTCAGCAGCGCCACATTGCGAATTGCCGCCGGATCGACGCGTTTGCCGCGATGCATCAGTTCGCCCTTCGGCAGCGAATGCTTGATGAAGACCTCCTCCACCGTCTGTAGATAAAATTCGGCGGTCAGATCCATGACCGCGAGATATTCGTCGTAGAAATCGCGATGTCTTTCCGGCTCGCCGTCGTTCTTCACGAGATGCATGAAGAACTCCTTGTGCGCGACGAGATGGCGATCAAGATTCATGGACATGAAGCCCGAAAGCTGCAGGAATCCTGGATAGACCGGACGCATGAAGCCCGGCTGCGGCCAGGGCACGTTCATGATGACATTGTCGGAGAACCACTGCAGCGACCGCTCCTGAGCGAGCTTGTTGACCGCCGTCGGGTTGATGCGCGTGTCGATCGGGCCGCCCATCAGCGTCATCGATGCCGGCGAAAGCGGATCCCTGGCTTCTTCCATCACGGCAGCGGCTGCCAGCACGGGAACGGAAGGCTGACAGACGGCGACGACATGCGTGTCGTGACCGAGGAAATGCAGCATCTCGATGACGTAGTCGACGTAATCGTCGAAATCGAAGGTGCCTTCCGTCATCGGCACCATGCGGGCGTCGATCCAGTCGGTAATGTAGATATCGGCGCTCGGCAACAGCGCCTCGACCGTGCCGCGCAATAGCGTGGCATAGTGGCCGGACATCGGCGCGACGATCAGAATACGCGGATCATTGCCGCGGGCGGCTGGAACACTGCGGGCGAAATGCAGGAGATTGCAGAAGGGCCGCGACCAGACCACCTCTTCGCGGACGGAAACCGTCTTGTCACCGATCGTCGTCTGCTTCAGTCCGAATTCCGGTTTCCCGTAGCGGCGCGTCGTACGTTCGAACATTTCGAGACTTGCCGCCATCGTCCGACCCAATGGCGTGTGGGAGAACGGGTTCAGCGGATTGGCATAGGCAAATCGCATGATATCGGCCGCGGCGCGAAACGGCGCCATGGCGGCATGGTTCAATTCATAAAGCTGATAAAACATTGGAAGGCGCCACCTTTCTCTGTCGAAAAGATGACACCGATTGAGAGGCATCGACTCTTTTCGTAACGCGGGCACGTCGCGCAGACTAACAGGTTTTTGTTGCACAGCAACATTGACGCACCAGACCCACACAAGAAATGCCGGAGAATTGATCCCCGGCATCATAATCGACCTGAAAACTTAAGTTTCTCAACAGGAAGCGTCGTTAACGATCCGCTACGAAGGTCTGCTTCTGCGTGCCGAGACCTTCGATGCCGAGTTCGACCACGTCGCCGGCCTTGAGATAACGCGGCGGCTTGAGGCCCATGCCGACGCCCGGAGGCGTGCCGGTCGAGATTACGTCACCGGGATGCAGCGACATGAACTGGCTGAGATAGGAGACGAGGAACGCAACCCCGTAAACCATCGTTTTCGATGAACCGTTCTGCATCTTCTGGCCGTTGACCGTCAGCCACATGCCGAGGTTCTGCGGTTCGGCAATTTCATCCTTGGTCACAAGCCAGGGGCCGATCGGGCCAAAGGTGTCGCAGGACTTGCCCTTGGTCCACTGACCGGAACGCTCGGTCTGGAAAGCGCGCTCGGAAACGTCATTGGAAACGCAATAACCGGCGACATAATCCAGCGCTTCGGCTTCCGTCACATATTTGGCGGTTTTGCCGATGACGACGCCGAGCTCGACTTCCCAATCGGTCTTTTCCGAACCGCGCGGGATGATGACGTTGTCGTTCGGTCCAACGATTGCGGATGTTGCTTTCATGAAGATGATCGGCTCGGGCGGCACGGTCGCACCGGTTTCGGCAGCATGATCCGAATAATTCAAGCCAATGCAGATGAACTTGCCAGTGCCCGCGACGCAGGCGCCGATGCGACCGGGTGCGATTTCCGGAAGGCTCTTCTGATCGATCGCCGCAATCTTTGCAAGGCCTGCCGGGCTGATCGCTTCGCCGCCGATATCGGCGACATGACCGGAAAGATCGCGAATTTTGCCATCGGCATCGAGAAGCGCTGGTTTTTCACTGCCTGCTTCGCCAACACGCATCAGCTTCATGGAATTCCTCCTCATTGAAAACGGATTTGCAGCCACCTATGAACGAATTATTCATCGGTGTCATTACGGCTTTGCCGGGAAGCGGTACGGCTTCGCCGCGATTCGGATGATTTTCTGCCGAAAGCCGCCCGTACCCGCCGGCATCATGCTCTAAAAAATTTCCGCCAGATCCGGGCCGGAGGGAATGATCTTCGTTGGATTGAGGCTTTCGATCGAATAGTAGCCGCGCTTGATATGATCGAGATTCACCGTTTCACCGATGCCCGGCCAATCCAGCATTCGGCGACAGAAGGCGCGCAGATTGGCATAGTCGGAAAGCCGGCGCAGATTGCATTTGAAGATGCCGTGATAGGCGACGTCGAAGCGCACCAGCGTTACAAAAAGCCGGATATCGGTCTCGGTGGGGTGATCGGCAAAGAGAAAAGACCGGCCCTCGAACTGCTGCTCGGCCCAGTCGAGGCAGGAAAACACGTCGGCAAAGGCTTCTTCGTAGGCGATCTGCGTGGTGGCGAAACCGGCGCGGTAGACACCGTTGTTGAGGGCAGGATAGATGCGATCGTTGAAAGCATCGATCTCGGTGCGCCTCTCCGCTGGATAAAGATCGATCGGATTTTTTGCCAGACCGCCGAAGCCGCTGTTCAGCATACGCAGAATATCGGCGGATTCATTGTTGACGATGGTCTTTTTCTGCTTGTCCCAGAGAACCGGTACGGTGGCCCGGCCGGTGAAATCGGGTGCTGCCCTGGTATAGATTTCATGCATATAGGTTACGCCGTTGACGTGATCCTCCGTCGCGCCGGGATAGTCACCGAAGCGCCAGCCCTGCTTGCCCAGCAGCGGCTCGACGACCGAGACCGAGATGATATCTTCCAGGCCCTTGAGCTTGCGGCCGATCAGGGTGCGCGAGGCCCAGGGGCAGATATAGGCGACATAGAGATGGTAACGGCCGGCGCTGGCTTCAAAGCCGCCTTCGCCGGTCGGCCCGGCGCTACCATCCGGGGTCACCCAATTGCGGAAACTCGAGGTCTGGCGGACGAAGCCGCCCTTTTCGTCCTTTGCCTGAACGGGCTGCCAGTCTTCCGTCCATTTTCCGTTCACCAGCATGCACAACTCCCCGATCGATTGACGAACTGGTTCATTACCCCGCTTCGACGCCGGCGTGAGGCCGCTTTTATGAAGACAGTCTGTACACCCAAACTGCGACGATGCTGCGCTTGCCAAGCCGGTGAAGCAGGAAATATGTCTCTGCTTTACAAGATGACGTGGAGCTTGAAATGCATCTCTCGAAAGCCGTCGTGCAGACCGAACATGCGAGCCGCTACCTGCAGCAGCTCTGCAAACACTGGAGCCATAAATTCAGCGTCGAATTCGATCCTCAGAAGGGCCGGGTGCCGTTCAGCGATACGGCCGAGGTGACATTTGCGGCCGACGATGCGGCGCTGACCATGACACTTTCCGTCGCCGATCCCTCGCAACAGGAAAGGATGCAGCACGTCATCGACGATCATCTGAAGCGCTTCGCCTTCCGCGAAGAACTCGACATCGTCTGGACGAACTAAGCCGACCCGATCCAAATTCTTCCCCAAGCCATGGAACAAGCATGACGAAGAGCAATAGCCGCGAATCGGACTATCCCATCGATTCGATCTTTCTCGACCGCTGGTCGCCGCGCGCCTTCACCGGCGAAATCATTGAGGAAAAGCAGCTGCTCAGTCTGCTCGACGCCGCCCATTGGGCGCCGTCCTCTTCCAACCAGCAGCCCTGGCGCTTCATCTATGGCCTCAAGGGATCGGAGCATTGGGAGAAATTCGTCGCCTTGCTCAACGATTCCAACCAGGAGTGGGCCAGGCATGCATCAGCGCTGATCTTCGTCGTGTCGCGCGCCTTCACTGGGGCTGCCGGCTCGGCTGAGGAAAAGCCGAGCTACACCCATTCCTTCGATGCGGGTGCGGCCTGGGGATACTTGGCGCTGCAGGCGCGCCTCTCCGGTTTTTATGCCCATGGCATGGGCGGCATCAAGCATGAGGAGATCAGGCAGGCTTTCGCCATTCCCGAGGGATACCGGGTCGAAGCAGGCGTCGCCGTCGGCCGCCTGGCCGACAAGAGCGTTCTTTCCGAACGCAATCAGGCGCGCGAATTCCCCAGCCAGCGCAAGCCGCTCTCCGAGGTCGCCTTCAACGGGCGCTTCGTCGCGAATTGAGCGAAGCCAAGGCAGATATCGGGCAAACGAAAGCCCCGCCATCCTAAAGATAGCGGGGCCATTTATTTCTGCAATATCAACTAGATATCGAGGTTTGCAACGCTCAGCGCATTCTCCTGGATGAATTCGCGCCGCGGCTCGACTTCGTCACCCATCAGGCGGGCGAAGAGACCATCGGCGTCGGTGGCGTCGTTGACCCTGACCTGCAGCAGCGAGCGAACATTCGGATCAAGCGTCGTTTCCCAGAGCTGCTCGGCATTCATCTCGCCAAGACCCTTGTAGCGCTGCATGGTGAGGCCCTTGCGGCCGCTTGCGAAGATCGCATCCAGCAAGGCGCGCGGGCCAGAGATTTCGACGTCGCCTTCGCGGCGATGCAGCGACGGCGGCGTCTGATAGATTTCCTTGAGGCGTGCCGTCAGCTGGTCGATGTGACGGGCATCCGAGGAACCGATCAGCGCCATGTCGAGCACGACGAGTTCCCTGACACCGCGGACCATGCGCTCGAGGCGCAGGCCGCCATCACTTGTCAGATCGCCCCGCCAGCCGCGCTCGGTTTCCTCGGCGATGATGTCGAGGCGTCCAGCCACTTCGTTTGCCAGCGCCAGCGCTCTCCCCGGGTCGCTGGCGAGCTCGGCGTTGAGGGCGCCAGCAATCGCCGCTTGTTCGACGGCGGAACGATTGTAGCGCGAATGGAGATTGTCGAGCAGCGTGCGCATACGCAGAGCATCGAGGATGACCTCGCGCAGATCCTGGCCGGCGCGAACTTCGCCGCTACCAAGCCTCAGCGAAGCATCTTCCAGGCCCTGGCTGATGAGATATTCTTCGAGCGCCTTCTCATCCTTCAGATACTGCACCGACTTGCCGCGCGAGACCTTATAGAGCGGCGGCTGGGCGATATAGAGATGACCGCGCTCGATCAGTTGCGGCATCTGGCGGAAGAAAAAGGTCAGCAGCAGGGTGCGAATATGGGCGCCGTCGACGTCAGCGTCGGTCATGATGATGATCTTGTGGTAGCGCAGCTTTTCGACATTGAACTCGTCTTTGCCGATGCCGGTACCGAGCGCAGTGATCAATGTGCCGATTTCCTGGCTCGACAGCATCTTGTCGAAACGGGCGCGTTCGACGTTCAGGATCTTGCCGCGCAGCGGCAGGATCGCCTGGTTCTCGCGCGAGCGGCCCTGCTTGGCCGAGCCGCCGGCAGAATCGCCCTCGACGAGGAAGACTTCGGATTTTGTCGGATCACGCTCGGAGCAGTCGGCGAGCTTGCCCGGCAGCGAAGCGATATCGAGTGCGCCCTTGCGGCGTGTCAACTCGCGGGCCTTGCGGGCGGCTTCGCGTGCGGCGGCTGCCTCGACGACCTTGCCGACGAGGATTTTGGCTTCGCTCGGATGTTCTTCGAACCAGGTGTTGAGCGCCTCGTTGACGAGACTTTCGACAACAGGACGGACTTCCGAGGAAACCAGCTTATCCTTGGTCTGCGAGGAGAATTTCGGATCCGGCACCTTGACCGACAGAACCGCCGTCAGGCCTTCGCGGCAATCTTCGCCCTGCAGCGTTACCTTTTCCCTTTTGGTGATGCCGGAACTGTCGGCATAGGAAACGACCTGGCGCGTCAGCGCCGCCCGGAAGCCGGCCATATGCGTGCCGCCATCGCGCTGGGGAATGTTGTTGGTGAAGCAGAGCACGTTCTCATGATAGCTGTCGTTCCACCACATCGCGACCTCGACGGTGATGCCGTCCTTTTCGCCGCGGATGGCGACAGGCTTGTCGACAAGCGACTTCTTGGCGCGGTCCAGATAGGCGACGAAAGCCTCGAGACCGCCGTCATAACGCAGTTCTTCCTGCTTGATATCGGAATGGCGCTTATCGGTCAGCAGGATGCGAACGCCTGAATTCAGGAAGGCAAGTTCGCGAAGGCGATGCTCCAGCGTGCCGTAGTCGAACTCTGTCATGGTGAAGGTGTCGGTGCTCGGCATGAAAGTTACTTCCGTGCCGGTCTCATTCGGCGCGTCGCCCGTAACCTTCAGCGGAGCATCGGCCACACCATGGGTGAAGCTCATTTCGTGAATCTTGTCGTGACGGCGGATCTTCAGCTTCAACCAGACGGACAGGGCGTTGACGACGGAGACGCCGACGCCATGCAGGCCGCCGGAAACCTTGTAGGAATTCTGGTCGAACTTACCGCCGGCATGAAGCTGCGTCATGATGACTTCGGCCGCCGACACGCCTTCACCGGTGTGAATGTCCGTCGGGATGCCACGACCGTTGTCGGTGACGGTCACCGAACCATCCGGATTGAGAGTGACGGTGACGACGTCGGCATGGCCGGCAAGCGCTTCGTCGATCGCGTTGTCGACGACTTCATAAACCATATGATGAAGGCCGGAGCCGTCGTCTGTATCGCCGATATACATGCCGGGGCGTTTGCGCACGGCATCGAGGCCCTTCAGAACCTTGATGGAATCTGCGCCATATTCGGTGCTTACGCCGTTTTCCGTCGCGGATGTATCGCTCATTCTGTCGAGATTTTCCCTGTTGTCGTAAAGCTGCGCCGCGCCTTGCGAATCACCGGCTTTCTTCACTCTCGTATATAGGTTTTTTGAACCCACTTCCCAATGGCAAGCCCCTAAAACAAGGCATAAAACAGGGGATTATGACGCTTTTCCGTCGCCTTTGCCGCCTTTTTCGAGAAGAGCCGATAACCGGCCTATCTCTGCACTGTCAAGGTTGCGAATCCGCCGAGCCAGCCGGTTGGCAAATTCGGTATATTCCGGCGGCAGGCCGGAGGTGTCGATCACGACGCGCGGGTCCGAGGAGCGGGCGAGCAGGAACAGTTCCTCGGCCTCATCCCAGATGATGTTGAAGTAACCGGCGATGCGCTGCAGCAGATCGAATGTCGGCAAACCACGCTTTCCATGTTCGAGCGCCGAAAGATAGGCAGGAGAGACATTCAGCGCTTCCGCCATCTCCTTCTGCGAGACGCCCTTGCGCGCCCGCAACCTGCGAACCGCCTCTCCGAAGGGTGTCATGGCCTTTCCCCATGCCGTCGCGACAGGCGAATGTAGAGCGCGCCCTCACCGCCATGATGCTGTGCGGCCGACTCATAGGAGGAGATCAGGTAGCGAAATTCCGGCTTCGAGAACCAGAGAGGCACTGCCCGCTTAAGCGCGCCGTCGCTGCCCATCGAGCTGCCCTTGCCCGTGATCACAAGCACATGGCGCATGCCGCGCTCGTGGGCGCGGATCAGAAAATCGAGAAGGATGGCATGGGCCTCGCTCTGCACCAGCCCGTGCAGGTCGATCCGCGCTTCGAGCGCCAGCCGACCCTTGGCGATCTTCCGCTTGACCGGCTTTTCCAGCGGATGATGCACCCCGGCCGATGGCTTTGCCATTGACGGTGCTGTCGGCTGCAGCGGCGTAGGTGTCGCGGGCGTCTGCTTTTCCTGTTCCCGTTCGGCCGCCGCTTCGGCTTCGGCAAGAAAGGCATCGAGTTCGGTCAACGCCCCCGCCTTGCCGGGCATCGGCCGCGTGCTGCGGGCGACCTTGCCCCAGAGGATCCTCTCATCCGCGCTGAGCTTGCGATCCCTGGCCATCAGTCGAATCGTCCAGCGGCGGCATTGGGAATGAGGATGACGAAATCGGCCTCGTTGCGGACGGTGCCGGCACTTTCCCCGGCGATATCCCCCGAACCGGTAAAGATATCACCCCGCGCCGGCCCGACGATCGCCGAACCGGTATCGAGCGCCAGCATCAGCCTGCGGAACGACCGGCCCTGGTCGAGATGGGTGAGGCTGTCGGCGCGAATGAAAAAGGGAAAGCCGAAGGTATGGATCATCCGGTCGACCGCAAGCGCGCGCCCAGCGAGAAGCGGCACCTTGGCGGCCGCGATCGGACCTGCCTGCGGATCGGCAACCGGTGCATCACGGAAAAAAATATAAGAGCGGTTATGCCATAACACTTCATCGACGCGCTCGGGATTGCGCGCCAGCCAGGCCCGGATCGCCTGCATCGAAATCTCGGCCCGATCGATCTCGCCGCGCTCGATCAGCAGCTTGCCGATCGCCGAGAAAGCATGGCCGGCCTTCGCCGCATAGGTGATGCGGCCGATACGACCATCCTCATAGCGTAGGCGGGCAGCACCTTGCACATGCACGAAGAAGACATCGACCTTCGACTTCGCCCAGGCGATTTCGAGGCCGCGGCCCTCGAGAAATCCCTGATCGATGGCGCGGCGGTCCGGATAGGCAGTGACGTGTCCCCCATGCAGACGCCCGAAAGCATAGGCCTTGTCGAGCCCGGCGGGCCGATTGGCGTCGTCGAGATCGATCAGATCGTCCGGACGCCGGTAGAAAGGAAAACGGAAAATTTCGTCCGGCCGATCCGACACGTCGATATCAGGTTCGTAGAAGGCGGTGACGAAACCGGAATTGCCGTCCTTGCGGCGAATCAGAAAGGGCCGGCAGTGCGTCTCGAAAAAGGCGCGCGCCGATTCCGGAGATGACGGCGTGAATTCTTCGGCGGCGGCGAGAAGCGGAAGGAGGTCTTCCGAGCTCAGGCCCAGCGATCCGGTGCGGTACGGTTTGACATCGGTGATCTGCCGCCGGCAGCTTCGCATGACTTCAAAAAGGCCGGAGGGATCATCATCCTTCCAGCCTTCCAGAGTGTCGAAGCTTATGGCCTGCAGGACGAAGTCCGATGCGTGGTCACTCATGTTCCGATTCGGTCGCCACGAGTTTCCAGTTCGGATCGCGCGAGCGGGTGTCGCGAGCAAAGGTCCAGACGTCGTTGACCTCGGCGACGTTTTCGGCTTCGCCTTCGATCAGCACATCCGCCTTGTCGTAGGTGGCCGATATCAGCTGGCTGGCGATGCGCACGGTGATCTGCGCTTCGCTGCCCTTCGTCTCCGCATGGGTGATTTCGGCCTTATCGATGCCGACGAAAGTGGACTTCACCTTCTCGCCCCGAGCTTCGCGCTCGCCGATCGCCGCATCGAAGCCGTCATAGACTTCGCGCGACAGCAAGTTCTTCAGCGTTTTCCGGTCGCCATCGGCATAGGCGATGACGATCATCTCGTAAGCCATGCGGGCGCCGTTCAGAAACTCCTTCGGGCTGAAGGCGGGGTCGGCCTTGTTCAGCGCACGCAGCGATTCGTTGAGCGGCGTTCCGGGCGCCGCGAAAGCATCGATGGCGGCGAAGCGATCTTCATCCTCCGTCGTCGCATCGCGCCGCGGCAGCGTCACGACCTTGCCGGCATCGGCGGCTTCGGCCGGAGCAGCATCCCGCGGTGTATAGAGATCGCGCGGCGGCTTCTCATTTCCTGTACGGCGCCCGAGCACGGAGCGGAGCTGAAAGAAAATCAGCACAGCCGCTACCAGGAAAAATAATGTGATGAAGTCGTTCGAACTCATATCGTATCGCAGCCGCCGTTAACATCTCTGATTTGTACTCCCATATAGTCTGCCTATACAGATGATTCAAATGATGGCTGGCATCTTCGCCGGCGCCAAGAGGAGACCGGCGAGCCCGGGACATGACGGACATGCGTTTTTCGATCCTGCCGGCCTTCATTCTGCTGCTGCCGTTCGCCGAAATTGCCGGTTTCGTCGTCGTCGGCCAGGCTATCGGATTGTGGCTGACGCTTGTTCTCGTCATGCTGGGTTTCGTTCTCGGCGTGGTTCTGCTGCGCCGGCAGGGCATCGGTATTTTGCGCCGCATGTCGAGCGAAGGACGAAATGGGATGATGCCGGGCCGCGACCTGCTGCGGCCGGCGATGAACGTTATCGCCTCGCTGCTCCTGATCATTCCCGGCTTCCTCACGGATATCATCGCGATCCTCATTCTCATTCCGCCGGTGCGCGATCTCGTCTGGCGGGCGATCGCCAAACGCTTCGTCGTCGTCAATGCCAAGGGCGGCTCTTCCTCCGGTCCGCAATCCGATTTCCGCGACCGCAAGCCGAACTCGAAGGTGGTCGATCTCGACGAGGAGGACTATCATAGGGAGCCGGATCGCAACTCGCCGTGGTCCGGCAAGCATCTTAGCGATTGAGGCACTGCGGCTGATCAACCGAGCCAAGCGCCCAGGGTTGTAAGCCCTTCCCTGAAATGTTAGATGGCGGCACCATTCCCATGCCCCTCGAGGAAAAGCCAATGGCAGACGATAACAACAGCAACGGTGCGGCCAACCCCACCCTTTCGATCCTTGCGCAATATACCAAGGATCTGTCCTTCGAAAATCCCGGTGCGCCGCGTTCGCTGCAGGCCCGCGACAAGGCGCCGACGATCAACATTAATGTGAACGTCAACGCCAACCCGCTTTCCGATACGGATTTCGATGTCGTGCTGTCGCTGAATGCCGAAGCCAAGGACGGCGACAAGACGGTTTTCCATGCCGAACTCACCTATGGCGGCGTTTTCCGCGTTGCCGGTTTCCCGCAGGAACACATGCTGCCGGTTCTCTTCATCGAGTGCCCGCGCATGCTCTTCCCCTTCGCTCGTCAGATCATCGCCGACGTCACCCGCAATGGTGGTTTCCCGCCGCTGATGATCGACCCAATCGACTTCACGCAAATGTTCGCTCAGCGCGTTGCCGAAGAACAGGCCCGCGCCAAGGTTCAGGCCGTTCCGAACTGACCGGCTCTTTCTTGTCTGAGACGCGGATGCCCGGGCTGGTCCCGGGCATTTTCAATTGAGGACGGTTTAATCGAGGTTGGCGTATTTCGCCCAGACGCTTTTTTCGCCGAGCTTGGCGACGAGCGCCTCATGCGCCTGCTCCTCGATTTGGCTGAGGCGCGGGGCGAGCGGCCGCGGCCGCTCGAGCACTGAAGCAATCACCACGTCGTCTTCCATTGCCGTTTCGCCGTGGCGAGCCTGGCCCGATGTTCCTGATATGCTCAGGCCAAAGGCCGCCTGCCGGCCGCCGATCATCTCGATATAGACTTCGGCAAGCAGTTCGGAGTCGAGCAGCGCGCCGTGTTTGGTGCGGTGCGAATTATCGATGCCGTAGCGCCGGCAAAGCGCATCGAGCGAATTCGGCCCCATCGGGTGTTTGCGCCGCGCCATCGACAGCGTGTCGAGCACCCGTTCCGGCAGGATTGGCGGCAAACCGATCCGCGCGAATTCGGCGTTGATGAAGCCCATATCGAAGGTGGCGTTATGGGCAATCCACTTCGCATCGCCGAAGAAGGCGAGGATTTCTTCGGCAACGTCCGCGAAAGGCTGCTTGTCCTTCAGGAATTCATCGGTAATGCCGTGCACGGCGAGCGCATCCGGATGAACCTTCTGATCTCCAGGATTGATGAAGATATGAATCGTGTTGCCCGTGGGGAAATGATTGAAGAGCTCGATGCCGCCGATTTCGATGATGCGGTCGGCGCGGTTGTCGAGGCCGGTTGTTTCCGTATCGAAGATGATCTCACGCATTCCGGAAATCTCCCTTGGCAATCCGCGTTTTCAGGTCGGCGACGATCTCGAACACCCGTTCCCTCGTCGTCGCGATACTGTGACTGGTGTCGATCAGATAATCGGCCCGCCGCCGTTTTTCCGTGTCCGGTGTCTGGCGTGAAAGAATCATGTCGAATTTTTCCTCGGTCATGCCTTCGCGCGCAAGCACCCTTTGGCGCTGAATCTGTGGATCAGTGCTGACGACGACGATGACATCCACTCTTGCCTCGGCGCCGGTTTCGAAAAGTAATGGAATATCGAGCAATACCATGTCGGCGCCGGCGGCACGTTGCCGCTTCAGAAATTCCGTCTCGCGTTTGCGAACCAGCGGATGGACGATCGCTTCCAGGCGTTTGAAGCCGTCAGGATCAAGAGCGAGCTGGCGGCCGAGTTCACGCCGGTCGACTGCTCCATCCTTCATCGTGCCGGGGAAAGCGGCATTCACCAGGGGCGCAGCCTCGCCGGCATAGAGATCGTGGACTACGGCATCCGAATCATTCACCGGGATTCCGGCGTCGGCGAAGAGCTTTGCCGCTGTCGATTTTCCCATTCCGATGGAGCCGGTGAGGCCGATCTTCAGCATCAGTGTGCTTCCATATCCGCGATGATGAGCGCGCGCAGCGCCGCGTCGACGATGGGACGCTGGCCGAACCATTTCTCGAATCCGGGCACGGCCTGGTGCAAGAGCATGCCGAGACCATCGACGATGGGAAATCCTTGCTCTTCGGCCTGCGTCAGGATCGGCGTCTTCAAGGGCACATAGACGATATCGGTGACAACGGCATCGGCTGCAAGAGGCGAGAAGTCGAGTTGCGGCGCCGGCTCGCCGTCCATGCCGAGCGAGGTGGTATTGATGAAGAGGCCGGCCCCTTTCATGACTTCGGCAAGCGCCCCGGCCGGATGGGCCTGGACACGCGGGCCAAAACGATCCGCGAGCTCATGCGCGCGTTCGACGGTGCGGTTGACGACGTGGATTTCCTTGAAACCGCGATCACGGACCGCCTGGATAATCGCCCGGCTGGCGCCGCCGGCGCCAAAGACGACGGCCGTGGAATGCCGGTCCCAGCCCGGATGGCGTTCGTCGAGATTGGCGATGAAGCCCTGACCGTCGGTATTCGTCGCATGCAGGGCGCCATCCTCCCGCCAGAGTGTGTTCGAGGCGCCGAGTTCGGACGATAGCGCGTCCGGCTTGTCGGCGAGCCGGAACGCCAGTTCCTTGTGAGGAATGGTGACATTGCCTCCGGTAAAACCGGAACTACCATCCTTCAACGAGTGAATGAAATCAGCAAAGGCCTCGGGTGCCACTTCATGAGCGCGGTAGCTGCCCGGCAGGCCGAGCGTCTTCAACCAATATCCGTGGATCAATGGCGAGCGCGAATGCTTGATGGGAAAGCCGGCGACAAAGGCCCTCGGCCCCAATGTTTCACGTGAATCACCCATCGATCGCTCCGAGTTCTCGCAATTTTTTTAAGAGCGGCAGCATCGGCAGGCCGAGAATGGTGAAATAATCACCCTCGATCTTTTCGAAGAGCTGGATGCCCTCCCCCTCCAATTGATAGGCGCCGACGCTGGAAAGCGCGCTTTCGCCAACCCGCGCCAGATGTCTGGCGATGAACTCCACCGTCAGCGGCCGCATCGTCAATTCCGCATGCGCAAGATGTTCCCACAAGACCACGCCGTGGCTTACGATCGCTACGGCGCTGTTCAATCGGTGGGTTACGCCGGAAAGAGCTTGAAGATGGCTAGCCGCGTCGGCCATGTCTTTCGGCTTGTGGAAGACGCTGTCACCGAGCGACATTGTTTGATCCGAACCGATGACCAGGCTATCCGGAAAACGGCTGCTGACTTCTTCGGCCTTGGCCCTGGCCAGCACGAGGGCCACGGCATCAGGCTTAGCGCCGGCTTTTTCCAGCGGCGCTTCGACGGCCCGTTCATCGATCCTTGCGGCATGCGCCTCGAAGGACAGACCGGCATTTTCCATCAGCATCCGGCGAAAGGGGCTCGACGATGCAAGGATGAGTTTCGGCGTCATGGGTTCCTCGGCGTGCCGGCTTTTCGTCAGCGCTTAGCGCAGCTTCGGCCGCAGGGCAACGATTGCCGCGGCTGTTTCCTCGATTGAGCGGCGGGTGACGTCGATCAACGGCCAGTTATGACGGGCGCAAAGCGAGCGGGCATATTTCAGCTCCTCCGAAATCGCAGCGCGATCGGTGTAGTGTTCGCGATCGAAGCCCTGCGTCACCCCGAGCACACGATTTTCCCGCACCTGGGAAATACGGTCGGTGGTGGCGATCAGGCAGACGATCAGCGGTTTGCTCGCCACGAAGAGGCTCTCGGGCAATGGCACGCCATAAACGATCGGAATGTTCGCCGTCTTGATGCCTCGGTTGGCAAGATAGATGCTGGTCGGTGTTTTCGACGTACGGCTGATGCCGATGATCACGACATCGGCATCGTTGTAATCGTCGGGCATTTGGCCGTCGTCGTGATCCATCGTGAAATTAAGCGCTTCAATGCGCGCAAAGTAGCCGGCATTCATCACATGCTGGGCCCCGACACGACGGCGAGACGGGGCGCCGAGATAGATCTGGAAGGCATTCATCACCGGCTCCAGCACATTCACCGAGGCGACTCCCATCTCGATGCAGCGCTCATCGATGAGGCTTGCAAGCTCCCGGTCGACGATGGTGTAGAGCACGATGCCGGGTGCGTCATCGATCGCTTGGAGTACCGGCAGCAGCTGCTTGCGATTGCGGATCAGCGGATAGACATGTTCGATCGGCTGCGCCGATCTGAACTGCGCCGACGCGGCGCGCCCGGCGGAGATCAGAGTCTCTCCCGTTGAGTCAGAAATCAGATGCAGATGAAAGAAGTTCGTTCTGTTCTCCACGCTATTTTCCGCTGCCTGTTGAAAACACTGGATGAAACAGAGCTACGGCCACGAGGCAGTCTCGGGCAAGGGAAAACATGCCTCCTTATCCACATTTCGGATTCTGCGGATCGGTTTCGATTGGCCCTGTGGAAGATGGGGAAGAGATCTATTTCCTTAAAGCTCGTCCACAGCCTATCCACAGCTATGAGAAAAGGGGCCGATCCGGAAGGATCTGGAATCACTTTCAGATTCGGCTTCTACCCGAAATTCGGGCGAGATGGACAAATTCTTCCGATGTTGTTTTGCCGGCGCGCGACAAATGGCATCGGCAGTGGATGGATTTTAATCCTTGATAGTCACCGACTCTAAGAAATAGAAACCTTTTAAAATATCTTTGTTTTATTATAGGGAAGAAGCGCTTGAGCGATATGCGCCGAAAGATCATGAGGGTTTTGAGTGGCGAGAGCCTCTCCCCTCCTCCTCTCTGGCTGATGAGACAGGCAGGACGTTATCTCCCGGAATATCGGGAGACGCGGGCAAAGGCAGGGAGTTTTCTTGATCTCTGCTACACGCCTGAGCACGCCGTCGAAGTGACATTGCAGCCTATCCGTCGCTATGGCTTCGATGCGGCCATTCTGTTTTCCGACATCCTGGTCATTCCGGATGCAATGAAGCGGAATGTACGGTTCACCGAGGGTCGTGGCCCGGAGATGGATCCGATCGATGAAGCGGGTATCGGCAGTTTGAACGGCGAAGAGGTTGTCGACTATCTCAGGCCGGTTCTGGAGACGGTGCGGCGGCTACGTGAAGAACTGCCAGTGGAGACGACGCTGCTCGGCTTCTGCGGCGCGCCATGGACGGTAGCGACCTACATGATCGCCGGTCACGGCACGCCAGATCAGGCCCCTGCCCGTCTCTTCGCCTACAAGCATCCCCGCGCTTTCGAGCATCTGCTGATGCTGCTTGCCGACGTATCGGCCGATTATCTCGTCGCACAGATCGATGCCGGCGCCGATGCCGTGCAGATCTTTGATTCCTGGGCAGGTGTTCTCGGCGAGAAGGAGTTTGAAGCATTCGCGATCAGGCCGGTTGCGCGGATGATCGCTTCGGTCAAATCACAACGGCCACATGCTCGCATCATCGCTTTTGCCAAGGGCGCCGGCTACCAGCTGAAAACCTATCGCCAGAAGACGGGCGCAGATGCAATCGGCCTCGACTGGTCGGTTCCGCTGGCCTTTGCAGCCGAACTTCAGAAAGACGGACCGGTTCAAGGCAACCTCGATCCGATGCGCGTCGTTGCCGGCGGCCGGGCGCTGGAGGAAGGCATCGACGATATTCTGCAGCATCTCGGCAATGGTCCGCTGATCTTCAATCTCGGTCACGGCATTACACCGCAGGCCGATCCCGAGCATGTGCGTCTGCTGGTGGATCGTGTGCGAGGCGGGGCGTGACGATGGAAAAGCAGACCGATCGAAGGTCTGGCGCTTACGCCCGGCGTCGGGCTCATTTTGCGCTGGCCTTCTTCGCGCTGATGGCGGTCGGACTTTTCGCCTGGAATCCCGATAATCTCTACCTCTGGATCAAGGCGCTGCATATCATCGCGGTCATTTCCTGGATGGCCGGGCTGTTCTATATGCCGCGGCTGTTCATCTATCACACCGATGCGGAGCCCGGCTCGGTGCAATCAGAAACCTTCAAGGTGATGGAGCGCCGGCTGCTTCGAATCATCATGACGCCGGCGATGATGTTGACGTGGATTTTCGGCCTCTATCTCGCCTGGTCGGTTTATGGATTCCAGGGCGGCTGGCTGCATGCCAAGATCGGTCTCGTCGTATTGCTGACCGCTGTTCATATGTTCTTCAGCCGCGCCGCCGGAGCGTTTGAGCGGGATGAAAACCGCCGCTCGGCGCGTTATTGGCGGTTCATGAACGAGGCCCCGACAGTGCTGATGATCCTGATCGTCATCCTCGTCGTGGTGAAGCCGTTCTGAGGAAGATCGTCCTCAGGTTAAATTTGCTTCATTTTAAGCAGCCCTCTTGCGGCAGCGATTGCGAGTCGCTATTTTCCGCGCATCTCATCTACGTGGCATGTGTGTAGAGTTCAGTCGTCTGCGAGCCCTTTCGCGGTACCGAATACGACCCAACATCGCCTTTCCCCTTTGAAATTAAAAAGAGTATTGGTCACTTCATGGCTGAAATGAAGCTTCAGGAACTTAAGAGTAAATCCCCGACGGATCTGCTGGCATTTGCCGAATCGCTCGAGGTCGAGAACGCAAGCACGATGCGCAAGCAGGAACTGATGTTTGCGATCCTCAAGATGCTTGCCAGCCAGGATGTCGAAATCATCGGCGAAGGTGTCGTCGAAGTACTGCAGGACGGTTTCGGCTTCCTGCGGTCGCCCAATGCAAACTACCTACCGGGCCCGGATGATATTTATATCTCCCCCTCGCAGATCCGCCGTTTCTCGCTGAAAACCGGCGATACCGTCGAAGGCCCGATCCGTGGACCAAAGGAAGGCGAGCGCTATTTCGCGCTGCTCAAGGTCAACACCATCAATTTCGACGATCCCGAACAGATCCGGCACAAGGTCCATTTCGACAATTTGACGCCGCTCTATCCGAACGAGCGCTTCAAGATGGAACTCGATATTCCGACGACCAAGGATCTGTCGCCACGTGTGATCGACCTCGTGGCGCCGCTCGGCAAGGGCCAGCGTGGATTGATCGTCGCGCCGCCGCGTACCGGTAAAACCGTGTTGTTGCAGAACATTGCGCATTCGATCACAGCCAATCATCCGGAGTGCTATCTGATCGTCCTGCTGATCGATGAGCGCCCCGAAGAAGTGACCGACATGCAGCGCTCGGTTCGCGGCGAGGTTATCTCCTCGACCTTCGACGAACCAGCCGTCCGTCACGTGCAGGTGGCTGAGATGGTCATCGAGAAAGCCAAGCGCCTTGTCGAACACGGACGCGACGTTGTCATCCTGCTCGATTCGATCACCCGCTTGGGCCGTGCCTATAACACGGTCGTTCCCTCCTCAGGCAAGGTCCTGACTGGCGGTGTGGACGCCAACGCTCTGCAGCGGCCGAAGCGCTTCTTCGGCGCGGCGCGTAACATCGAGGAAGGCGGCTCTTTGACGATCATCGCGACGGCGCTGATCGATACCGGCAGTCGCATGGACGAAGTGATCTTCGAAGAATTCAAGGGCACGGGCAACTCCGAAATCGTCCTCGATCGCAAGGTCGCCGATAAGCGCATCTTCCCGGCGATGGACATCCTGAAGTCCGGTACGCGCAAGGAGGACCTTCTGGTTCCGCGCCAGGATCTGCAGAAGATTTTCGTGCTCCGCCGCATCCTTGCTCCGATGGGCACGACCGATGCGGTCGAATTCCTGATCGACAAGCTCAAGCAGACGAAGAACAATTCCGACTTCTTCGAATCGATGAACACATAATCCTTAGCCGGATTCACCCCTTAAAGCTGGAGGCATCTCGCGATGCCGCCAGCTTTTCTATTTGAGAGGAATCGATTTCGATTCCAACCGATGAACGAGGCGATATGGCCATGTTGAACGATACCATATATGCACTATCGAGCGGCGCCCTGCCTTCGGGTGTTTCTGTCGTTCGAATCAGCGGCCCGCTGACCAGAGACATATTGGTGAAGCTCGTCGGATCCGTTCCGGCAGCCCGGTATGCGTCTTACCGAACGATTCGGACTCGTAACAATAAGCCGATCGATAGCGGCCTGGTGCTGTTTTTTCCTGCTCCGAATTCGTTTACCGGCGAGGATGTTGCCGAGCTGCAGATCCACGGCAGCAGAGCCGTGCTAGCGGCGCTGTTTCAGGCCCTTGGCGATATTCCGGGCGTGCGGATGGCGGTCGAGGGTGAGTTCTCCCGCCGGGCTTTCGAGAACGGCAAACTTGATCTGGTCGAGGTGGAAGGGCTGGCCGATCTCATTGGCGCCGAGACCGAAATGCAAAGACGCCTTGCGGTCGAACATAGCGCAGGCGGGCTTTCCGCAATTTACGATTCGTGGGCGGAACGATTGACGCGCGCCCGCGCGCTGATCGAGGCGGAACTTGATTTCCCCGACGAGGATGACGTTCCAGGGTCGGTATCGGATGCGGTCTGGGCCGATATGGCGAAGCTTCGCAGCGATATCGAGGATCACCTGGCGGCAGCTTCGGCCGGCGAGATTATCCGAGACGGCTTCAAGGTGGTCATCGCCGGTGCTCCGAACGCTGGAAAATCGAGCCTGTTGAACGCTTTGGCGCGTCGAGACGTCGCAATCGTGACGGAGATTGCCGGAACCACCCGCGATGTCCTGCAGGTTGATCTCGACATTGATGGTTACCTGATCAAGCTCTATGACACTGCGGGTCTTCGCGAGGCGGACGACAAAGTCGAAATGGAAGGTGTGCGGCGCGCGCGCGTGGCACTACGTGATGCCGATCTTGTCCTGCTGCTCATCGACATGACGAAACCTCTGATTCCCGACGACTTGGAGCAGTCCTCTCTGCATGTTACTGTCGGGACAAAGAAGGATCTGACCGAAATCGCTTCGGGTCGGTATGATCTGCAGATTTCGACCGCGACGGGTGACGGTCTGCCGGAATTGCGGCGGTTGATCGGCGATATCGTTGAGAGACGTTTTGCCGGCCTGTCTATGGCAATTCCCAGCCGGCAGCGGCATAAGGATTCGCTCACGAAATGTTTGGCGGCGCTTGATGCGGCCACATCGCAGCCGGATGTGAATCTTGAACTGCGGACCGAGCAGCTGCGAATTGCCGCGGAGTATTTGGGTAGAATTACCGGACGAGTGGATGTCGAACAATTGCTCGGGGTGATCTTCTCGGAGTTTTGTATTGGCAAATGATTCACGTGAAACCTTTGGAGCCAAAGGCCTGCACGGTTTCACCTCAAACGCCTGCCGGATATGGAGTCTTGAATTGACGGATAATGTCTTCGACGTGATTGTGATCGGTGGCGGCCATGCGGGGTCGGAGGCTGCCAGCGCAGCTGCGCGCCTCGGGGCAAAAACCGCTCTGATTACGCATAGGCGGGACACGATCGGGGTCATGTCCTGTAATCCGGCGATTGGCGGGCTGGGCAAGGGCCATCTTGTTCGGGAGATCGATGCGATGGACGGCCTTATGGGTTGGGTCGCCGACGTTGCAGGCATTCAATTCAGGATGCTCAACAAGAAGAAAGGCGCGGCTGTCCGAGGACCGCGGACGCAGGCTGATCGAAAGCTCTATCGCCTGGCGATGCTGGCGGCGATCGAAGCGACGCCGAACTTGGATATCATCGAGGCCGATGCGTTTGATCTGGACGTTGTCGATGGTTGCGTTGCCGGCGTGATCATGAAGGATGGTCAGGCCCTGAAAGCGCCGGCGGTGGTTTTGACCACTGGAACGTTTCTGCGCGGTCTTATTCATATCGGGTCGGAAAAGACACCGGCCGGGCGTGTCGGTGAGGCGCCGTCGATCGGATTGTCTGCGACTCTCGCCCGCCTTGGGCTGCGGCTGGGACGTCTGAAGACCGGCACACCCGCCCGGCTGGACGGAAAGACGATCGACTGGCAATCCATCGGTCGACAGGGGGCTGACGAGGAGCTTGTCCCCTTTTCCTTTATGACAGACACGATTACCACGCCACAAATCGAATGCGGGGTCACCAGGACGACCGAAGCGACCCACCGCATCATTGTCGACAACATCATGCGCTCGGCAATGTATTCTGGGCAGATCGAAGGCGTCGGGCCTCGTTATTGCCCGTCAATCGAAGACAAGCTGGTGAAATTCGGAGAGCGGGATGGACATCAGGTCTTTCTCGAACCCGAGGGACTGGACGATGACACGGTCTATCCGAACGGGATTTCGACCTCCTTGCCGGCGGAGGTGCAGGCCGACTTCATCAAAACCATTCCCGGCCTCGAAGCGGCAAGAATACTGCAACCGGGCTATGCGATCGAATATGATCATGTCGATCCGAGAGAGCTGACTCCATCGCTGGAGGTCAAACGGCTGAGAGGCTTGTTTCTGGCAGGCCAGATCAACGGCACCACCGGATATGAAGAGGCGGCCGCGCAGGGGCTGGCAGCGGGGCTGAATGCCGCATTGCGAAGCAGCGATTCGGATCCGTTCCATTTTAGCCGGACGAGTTCTTATATTGGCGTCATGATCGACGATCTCACGTCGCGAGGCGTTACGGAGCCGTATCGAATGTTTACATCGCGTGCGGAGTATCGGCTGAGTTTGCGGGCTGACAACGCCGATATGCGCTTGACGCCGCTGGCCATGCGGCTTGGCTGCGTCAGTGACGCGCGCATACAGCGATTCACATCCTATCAAGCAGAGATCGAAACCAGTCGGGCGCTGTTGCAGTCGCTGGCGGTTACACCGAATGAGGCGCGTCGCGCGGGCTTGAATATCAATCTCGATGGGCAGCGCCGAACCGCGTATGATTTATTGTCCTATCCGAATTATGATTTCGCCGCGCTCCGGCATGTTTGGCCGGAGAAGCTCGACATGATTGGACGGAAAGTTGCGGAGGCGCTGGAAATCGAGGCAGGCTATTCGGTTTATCTCGATCGACAAGCCTCGGCGATTGCCGATCAGCAACGCGACGAGGAGCGGCAGATACCGCTTGATTTCAGCTATGACGCACTGTCCGGTCTCTCGAACGAGCTGAAGGTCAAACTCAGTGCTGCTCGCCCCTTCAATATCGCCCAGGCTGCAATCGTTGAAGGGATGACACCGGCGGCAATCGCGTTGCTGCTCGTGCACTTGCGTCGACTATCCTCTGCCGAGCGCCATAGCGCTTGATTACAAGATTTGAGAGTCTTTCAGAATGGAATTAAACGGTTTGCGTGTTTCACGTGAAACACAGGAACGGTTGCAACACTTTGCAGCGCTGTTTCAGAAGTGGGCAAAAGCAATCAATCTGGTGGCGCCGTCGACACTGGATGATCTGTGGCACCGGCACATCGCTGATAGCAGCCAGGTCTTTCAGATTCATCCTCAACCGATTACCTGGGTTGACCTCGGCAGTGGGGGCGGCTTTCCCGGCATTATTACGGCGATTTTTTTGGCCGAGCTGCAAGGTGGATGGGTCCATCTGGTCGAAAGCAACCATAAAAAGGCAGCGTTTCTGCGGACAGCGCTGCGGGAGACACATGCGCGCGGCAGCGTCCATAGCATTCGAATCGAAGATGCTTATACGGAGGTTGGTGAATGTGGTGCGATTTCAGCGCGCGCCCTTGCGGATCTTGATGGGCTCATCGGTTATTCATCCCCCTGGATGCTTGGTAAGGAAAATTGTCGTGGCTTCTTTCACAAAGGCCGGGATTACCTCAGGGAAATTGACAAAGCACGTGGTCGGTGGGAATTCGATCTGTTAGAACATAAGAGCGCCGTCGAGCAGGAATCTGTCATTTTGGAAATATCAAATCTCCGGCGCTTGGTTTAACAGATCGGATATTGCGGCAATGGCTGGCGAACGACATCGGATTATCACCATCGCAAATCAGAAAGGTGGCGTTGGCAAGACGACCACAGCAATCAATCTGGCAACGGCACTTGCTGCTATCGGCGAGCGCGTCCTGATCGTCGATCTCGACCCGCAGGGCAATGCCAGCACAGGCCTCGGTATCGATCGTCGTGATCGCAAGCTTTCCTCCTACGATCTGATGGTCGGTGATCGCGGGATTCCCGAAGTGACTCTCGAAACGGCGGTTCCCAATCTGTTTATCGTCCCGTCGACGATGGATCTTCTTGGCATCGAGATGGAAATCTCGCAGCAGAGCGATCGGGTGTTTAAATTGCGGAAAGCGCTGTCGTCGCCCGAAGCCATGGCGTTTTCTTATATTCTTCTGGATTGCCCGCCGTCGTTCAATCTGCTGACGATGAATGCTATGGCGGCGGCGCATTCGGTCTTGGTGCCGCTGCAATGTGAATTTTTTGCGCTGGAGGGGTTGAGCCAGCTGCTTGAGACCGTCAGCCAGGTTCGGCGGACGGTGAACCCGCGTCTGGATATTCAGGGTATTGTCTTGACGATGTTCGATGCGCGCAACAATCTTGCCCAGCAGGTTGTCAATGACGTGCGTACGCATCTCGGGGACAAGGTTTACCACACGTTAATTCCGCGCAACGTCCGGGTTTCCGAGGCTCCGTCCTACGGAAAGCCGGCTATTCTCTATGACTTGAAGTGCGCGGGCAGTCAGGCCTATCTGCAGCTGGCCTCCGAGGTCATCCAGCGAGAACGGCAAAGACTGGCCGCGTGATGTCATTTTAGGGGTGTAGGTGAGTGTAGATCATGAATGACGATGTATCAAAGAGGCGATTGGGCCGCGGCCTTGCGGCGCTGATTGGTGAAATGGATCAGCCTGTCCCGGTGGAAGCCGAGCGGACTATCAGCGCCGACAGAATGATCCCGATCGAGTTCGTCAGCCGCAACCCCCGCAATCCCCGTCGGTTCTTCGATGACTCGGAGCTGCACGATCTCGCAAGCTCCATTCGTCAACACGGTATCGTTCAGCCGATTGTTGTGCGGACGATGTCGCGGGATCGATATGAGATCATCGCCGGCGAACGACGCTGGCGCGCAGCGCAGCTTGCCGGGCTGATCGAGATTCCGGTCATTATCCGTGATGTGGATGATAAGACGGCGTTGGAAATCGCCATTGTTGAAAACGTGCAGCGCGCGGATCTCAATGCCCTCGAAGAGGCCTTGGGCTATGAGCAGCTGATCGCGGAATACGGCTACACCCAGAACGACCTCGGCGAAATTATCGGTAAAAGCCGCAGCCATGTTGCCAACTCGTTGCGCCTGTTGAAATTGCCTGATCCGGTTCGCGATCTGCTTGCTGCCGGCAGTCTATCGGCTGGCCACGCGCGCGCACTGGTTTCGACATCCGATCCGGCAAGTCTTGCCCGTACGATCGTTGCCAAGGGCATGTCGGTGCGTGATGCGGAAAAGCTGGCGCAAAACAATATCAAGGCCCAATCGGAGCCGCAGCAGGCGGCCTTGCGGCGAGATCAGAAAGATTCAGACACGCTGGCGCTGGAACGGACACTTTCCGATGCGCTCGGCCTTGATGTTGCGATCAATCACAAGGCAAGCGGCGGTCAGATCAAAATTTCCTATAAGTCGCTAGAGCAGCTCGAGGAAATCTGCCGCTTGCTCGAGAGGCGCTAGAACAGGATGATTTTAGGCCGGGTCGGCCTAAAATCTGAATCCTGTTCTACATTATACAGTCAGAGCATGATGTCGTCCGAAAACCGCTCACACTTTTCGGCATCATGCTCTAGAGCACCGACGCTTTAACTCCTTGAAACAACGCATCGTGTTTCCGAAAATCGGTTATGATTTTTTGGGCCGACGTGCGCTGGTCAGGCGGATTTCCGGCCTGATTGAAGGGTGGTGGACAGAAGCGTTTGCATCGCCACGCTGTCTTCCAGCACCTGCCGCCGTCTGGTTTGCAGAATAGCGGCCTGTAGCCGATTGGATTCACGGGCGATGCTTTCCGCGGTCCACTGGCGCAGCGCCTGTTCGATGATCGGCTTGCGGCGGAAATGCAGATGCCGCCCCATTGTCTGCATGATTTGAGGCGGCTGCAGCCGTTTTTCATCCATTTCGGCGCGCATCGAATCCAGAAGCTGGAACTGCTTCAGGCATGCCTGCAGCACGAGAAAGATCGCGGTTTTCGAGCTGCTGATTTTTTGCATGGCGTGCAGAAAAGCGTTGAGATCACCGCCGAGGATGGCATCGACGGCGTCGTCAACCGAGATGGCGCTGGCATCGCCGATTATTTCGGTAACGTGATGTTCTTCGACCGTATCGAAGCCTCGGCAGTAAAGGGCAAGCTTGCGCACCTCGTTTCGGGAAGCGATCCTGTCGCCGCCGATCAACGCGATCAGCGCTTGTCGCGCGGGCGGCGTAATGCCGAGCTTCTCTGCACCGAGCTCCGTGTCGATCAATGCATTCAGGGCGCGGCTGTCATCGGCGTAGGAGGGGATCGTCATGACGGATCGGGCGGCTTCCGCGGTCTTGCGCAGCAGGGAACCCTTCTTGAGGTCACCGGCCTCGACGATCAGATAGGCGGCTTCGAGTGGTTTTTCGGCCAGCAGTGCCAAGGAATCGACGAGGTATTTCTCGTTGGCGACACCGCGGATCCAGATTAGTTTCTCGCCGCCGAACAGACCGATCGACTGGACCTCGTCTACCAACCGACCGGGGTCTTTCTGCAGGTCGCCGATATCGAGCTTGGTCAGCGAGAAGGGATCATCGAGAGCAACACCGCTCTTGCCGGCGAGCAGGCTTGCCCGTTCGGAAACAAGACCACGATCCGGCCCGTAGATGACGTAAATCCGATAGTTCCGCGCCGATTTCTGCAGGAACGTCTCGAATTCGTGGGATTTTATCTCTGCCACATCTCCGCCCTCAGCGGCTGAGGGCAGCGGCGATATCGGCTCCCACGAATTCCGCCACCTGATCCGCCGCGCGGTTCTGGGCATCACGGATCGCGCGCTGCTTGGCGAATTCCTGTTCGGAAAAATCCACCAGCGCCGTGGTAGCGCGACTGCCGGCCTTGATCACGTGATTGTCGCTCGCCGAACGCAGCGTGTAGGTGACGCTGACGGTCACACGGCCGGCGCGCGACGTGTCCGAGGAATCCGTCAGGAGCGTATCGGTAACAGACGAGGTAGCGCGAATCTCAACCTGATATTGCGGGTTTACCGCTTCACCGGCACCGCGCGACGCAAGGAAGATAAGGCGATTGCGCACCTGCTGCTCGACGCGGCTGCTTGCTGGGGAAAAGCCGACCGAGGAAAGCTTTTCGACGACACCGGAACTCTCGGAATAGAGCGGTCGGACCTGGCAGGCGGAGAGAAAAGCCGCCGAGGCAAGGATCATGGCGATGCCGGCATTGCGGGCCAGCTTGCAAGCGATATCAAACGACAATGTTTACAATCCTTTGGGGAACCACGATGATCTTCTTCGGTGCCTGTCCGTTCAGCGCGTTCTTCACCGCATCCAGATCCAGCACAGCGTTGGTGACGGCATTCTGATCTGCATCGCGAGAAATTGTCAATTCAGCGCGTTTCTTGCCGTTGATCTGTACCGGCAAGACGACATCGTTTTCGATGACGAGTGTTTCGTCGTATCGCGGCCAGCTTGTCCGGGCAAGCAGGCCTTCATTGCCGAGCGCGGCCCAGCATTCCTCAGCCAGATGCGGCGTCATCGGAGAGACGAGCTGAATCAGAATCTCGGCGGCATCGCGCACCGCCGCGCGATAGGTGGCATCACCCTCACCTGCCGCAACCCTCGTCATCGGTGCGGCCAGCGCGTTGACGAGTTCATAAATTCGGGCAACGGCCTTGTTGAACCAGAGCTTGTCATAGTCGTTCTCGACAGCCTTCAACGTCTTGTGGGCGGCCTGGGAGATCGACAACGCCTCCCCATCGGTTGCCGGCGCAGGTACCACGGCGGAGAGCGCGTCGGCTGCTTCGGAAATCAAGCGCCACAGACGCTGAGTGAAACGATGAGCGCCTTCGACGCCCGCTTCGGACCAGATGACGTCACGCTCGGGTGGAGAGTCGGACAGAACGAAGAAACGGGCGGTATCGGCGCCGTAGGAGGCGATGATATCGTCGGGATCGACAACGTTCTTTTTCGATTTCGACATCTTCTCGATCGAGCCGATCGCAACTTCCTCATTGTTCGCCAACAGGAAGGCTCGGCGTTTGCCGTCGAGTTCGTCGATGCGGATATCGGCGGGTGCCACCCATTCGCGATTGGCGCCGGCGCCGCGGCTATAGGTTTCGTGGACCACCATGCCCTGGGTGAAAAGACCTTTGAAAGGTTCGGTGGCGGCGACGTGACCGGTCTCGCGCATGGCGCGGGTGAAGAAGCGGGAATAGAGCAAGTGCAGGATCGCGTGCTCGATGCCGCCAATATACTGGTCGACCGGCAGCCAGCGGTTTGCCGCCTCCGGATCGGTCGGCTTTCCTTCCCAGGGCGCGGTAAAGCGGGTGAAATACCAGCTCGAATCGACGAAGGTATCCATCGTATCCGTCTCGCGGCGGGCATCCTTGCTGCAGTTCGGGCAGGAGACATGGCGCCAGGTCGGATGACGGTCGAGCGGATTGCCCGGCAGGTCGAAGGTGACGTCGTCGGGCAGCTTAACCGGCAGGTCCGCCTTCGGCACCGGCACGACGCCGCAATCATCGCAATGGATGACCGGGATCGGGCAGCCCCAATAACGCTGGCGGGAAATGCCCCAGTCGCGCAGTCGGAAATTGACCTTGCGTTCGCCCTGCGGCGCATTGCCGAGCGAAGCGGCCGACAGCCGGTCGGCAACGATATTGAAGGCTTCCTCGGTCGTCTTGCCGTCGAGGAAGCGCGAATTGATCATCACGCCATCGCCGTCATAGGCGGTATCGCCGACGGCAAAGCTTGCCGCATCGCCATCCCTCGGCATGACGACTGCCACCACCGGCAGGCCATATTTGCGTGCAAAATCAAGGTCGCGCTGATCGCCCGATGGGCAGCCGAAGATGGCGCCCGTGCCGTAATCCATCAGGACGAAATTGGCGATATAGACAGGCAGCTCCCAGGAGGGATCAAGCGGATGCCTGACGCGGATACCGGTATCCATGCCCTTCTTTTCGGCGGTCTCGAGTGCTGCGAGCGAGGTGCCGGCGCGGCGGCACTCGTCGCAGAAGGCGTCGATATCAGGGTTCTTCGCGGCGGCATCCTTCGCCAGCGGATGATCGGCGGCGATCGCCAGGAAGGAAGCGCCGAACAGCGTGTCCGGCCGGGTGGTATAGACCGTCACTTCGCTCTCGCCGGCAGGTGCCGTTTCCGGCACGATCTCCCAGCGGATCGTCAGGCCTTCCGAACGGCCGATCCAATTCTTCTGCATCAGACGCACTTTTTCCGGCCACTGGTCGAGGGTATCCAGTGCGTCCAGCAGATCCTGGCTGAAGTCGGTGATCTTGAAGAACCATTGCGTCAGTTCGCGCTGTTCGACCAGCGCACCGGAACGCCAGCCGCGGCCATCGATCACCTGTTCGTTGGCGAGCACGGTGTTGTCGACAGGATCCCAGTTCACCTTCGACTGCTTGCGATAGACCAGGCCCTTTTCCAGGAAATCCAGGAAGAGGTGCTGCTGATGCTGGTAATATTCGACGTCGCAGGTGGCAAACTCACGGCTCCAGTCCAGTGAAAGCCCCATGGCCTTCAGCTGCGCCTTCATCGAGCCGATATTCTGGTGCGTCCAGGAAGCGGGATGCACGCCGCGCTCCATGGCGGCATTCTCCGCCGGCATGCCGAAGGCGTCCCAGCCCATCGGATGCAGCACGTTGTAACCGCGGGCGCGCTTGTAGCGGGCGACGACGTCGCCCATGGCGTAATTGCGGACATGACCCATATGGATGCGCCCCGACGGATAGGGGAACATTTCGAGGACGTAATATTTTTCGCGCGGATCGGCGTTGTCGGTCTCGAAGACCTTGTCTTCATTCCATTTCTGCTGCCAGCGGGGCTCGGCATCGCGCGGGTTATAACGTTCGGTGGCCATGGTATTCGTATTTCCGGAAAATCAGGGGAGTTGGTCGAGACCTTCACCATGAAACCACCGTAGCGTCAAGTTTTGCAGGCGCTGCAAGCGTCCGATCTTGATCACGCGCAAGCGATTTCGCGAAGGCGGGCCTTGGCAAGCACAGGTTGGCTGGTTAGTTCATTGCCAATCCTTTCATGTTGGTATGTCGAGGCAAAACGATGGAACTTCAAGAGCGGTTGAACGACGTGCGGTCGCGGATCGCCGCCGCGGAACGCGAAGCAGGCCGATCGGCGGGCTCCGTTCAGCTCGTCGCGGTGTCGAAGACTTTCGAGGCGGACGCGATCCGCCCGGCCATCGAAGCCGGGCAGCGTGTGTTCGGGGAAAACCGGGTGCAGGAAAGCCAGGGCAAGTGGCCGGCGCTGAAGGCCGAGCATCAGGATATCGAGCTGCATCTGATCGGACCGCTGCAATCGAACAAGGCGGCGGATGCCGTCGCACTTTTCGACGTCATCGAGACGGTGGACCGGGAAAAGATCGCCCGCGCACTTGCCGAGGAGATGAGGCGGCAGGGCAAGGCGCTGCGGCTCTATGTCCAGGTCAATACCGGGCTTGAACCGCAGAAGGCGGGTATTGCTCCTGACGACACTCCGGCCTTCGTCGCCGTCTGCCGCGAGGGGCTCGGCCTTTCGATCGAAGGTTTGATGTGCATTCCGCCGGCCGAGGAAAATCCCGGGCCGCATTTCGCTCTGCTGGCAAAGCTCGCGCTCAAATGCGGCGTCGAAAAACTTTCCATGGGCATGTCGGGCGACTACGGGACGGCTATCGCCTTCGGCGCCACCAGCGTGCGGGTGGGATCAGCGATTTTCGGCACGCGCTGAAACGCTGCTTTGGTCGGGCTTCCTGTTCCCCTCAATGCCGCCTAGATTAGGTTTGCATGTCCTGGGGAGGAGCAGATGCGGAACGGCTATCATCAGGCCTATGCGGCCTGGAAACGCGATCCCGAAGCCTTCTGGCGCGAAGCGGCCAGTGACATCGACTGGTTCAAGCCAGCGGAACGGGTGTTCTCGCCGAATGACGGCGTCTATGGCCGTTGGTTCTCAGACGCGGAAACCAACACCTGCCACAATTGCCTGGACCGGCATGTGGCTGCCGGCCGCGGCGGCGAGACGGCGGTCATCTTCGACAGCGCAATGAACGGCGAGAAGCGCCGTTTTACCTATGATGAGCTGCTTCGGGAGGTGATGGCCATCGCGGCAGCGTTGGTCGAGCGCGGCATCGGCAAAGGCGATCGCGTCATCCTTTATATGCCGATGGTGCCGCAGGCGGTCTTTTCGATGCTCGCCTGCGCCCGCATCGGTGCGGTTCACTCCGTCGTTTTCGGCGGGTTTGCCGCCAGCGAACTTGCGGCGCGCATCGACGATTGCGCTGCGAAGCTGGTGATCACCGCGAGCTGCGGGCTCGAGCCCGGCCGCATCGTCGCCTACAAACCACTGGTCGATCAGGCGATCGAGATCGCGCATTCGAAGCCGGAGCACTGTCTGGTGCTGCAGCGGCCGGAGCTTCGGGCAGATCTCGTCAGCCGCCGCGATCAGGATTTCGAGGCGGCGGTGGCGCGGCATCGTGGCAATAAGATCGCCTGTGTCTCCGTCAAGGCGACCGATCCGCTCTACATCCTCTATACCTCGGGCACGACGGGCCAGCCGAAGGGCGCCGTGCGTGACAATGGCGGCCATATGGTCGCGCTCAACTGGTCGATGCGGAATATCTACGGCTTGAAGCCGGGCGAGGTCTTCTGGACGGCTTCGGATATCGGCTGGGTCGTCGGGCATTCCTATATCGTCTATGCCCCGCTGCTATCAGGCGTAACCACTCTGATCTTCGAGGGAAAACCGGTCGGCACTCCGGATGCCGGCACATTCTGGCGCATCGTTTCGGAATATCAGGTGCGGGTGCTCTTCACGGCGCCGACGGCATTCCGCGCCATCCGGCGGGAGGACGGTGACGGTGAACTGATGCGCCAATATCCCATGCCGGATTTGCGCGCACTGTTTCTTGCCGGCGAGAGGGCGGATCCGGAGACGTTGAAATGGGCCGAGCGCATGCTTGGCATACCCGTCATCGACCATTGGTGGCAGACGGAGACCGGCTGGCCGATCGCCGCAAATCCGCTCGGTCTCGGCGCCCTTCCCGTCAAGCACGGGTCGCCGGCGCTGCCGATGCCCGGCTACGATATTGCGGTGCTCGACGATGCCGGTCATCCGATCGAGGCGGGAACGCTCGGCAATATCGTCGTGAAGCTGCCCCTGCCGCCCGGCTGCCTGCCGACCCTCTGGAACGCCGACGAGCGTTTTCGCTCGGCCTATCTCGATGAGTTTCCCGGCTATTACAAGACGGCCGATGCCGGCTATGTCGATGAGGACGGCTATCTCTTCATCATGTCGCGCACCGACGACATCATCAATTGCGCCGGTCATCGTCTCTCGACGGGGGCGATGGAGGAGGTCTGCGCGCGTCATCCAGATGTCGCCGAATGCGCGGTCATCGGCGTGATCGATGCGCTGAAGGGTCAGGCGCCCTGCGGTTTCCAGGTGCTGAAACGACATGTTTCCCGTGACGCGACGGCGATCGAATCAGAGGTCGTGGCGATGATTCGTGATTCGATCGGGCCTGTCGCCGCCTTCAAGACGGCCATCACCGTTAACCGGTTACCGAAGACACGCTCCGGCAAAATACTGCGCGGCACGATGCAGAAGATCGCCGACGGCATACCCTGGAAAATGCCTGCAACTATCGATGATCCAACGATTTTAGAGGAAATTGCCGAGGCGCTGCGCGGACGCGGTTTAGGCTCCTTGCCGATGTGAATTAAACTTTCGGTAAGCCTAATTGAGGAATTGTTAACCATGTTGATGCAAGCATTTGTTAACGGCAATGGCTTGCATAGCAGGCTTTGCATGACGCGGTCGCCGTTACCGGCTTAGTCCGGATTGCCCCTTTCTCAACGATTGTGGAACGGATCATGACAAGCATCCTCACCAACAACGCTGCCATGGCAGCGCTGCAGACTTTGCGCGGCGTAAACGATAGCCTCAAGGACACCCAAGGTCGCGTTTCATCGGGTTATCGTGTCGAAAAGGCGGCGGACAATGCCGCCTATTGGTCGATTGCGACGACCATGCGTTCTGACAACAAGGCGCTTTCGGCCGTCTCCGATGCGCTCGGACTTGGTGCAGCCAAGGTCGATACCGCCTATTCGGCCATGGATAGCGCGCTCGATGTCGTCAGCGAAATCAAGGCCAAGATCGTCGCCGCCACGGAAAAGGGTGTCGACAAGACGAAGATCCAGCAGGAACTCGACCAGTTTCAGGAGCAGCTGCTCAGCATTGCCCAATCGGCGTCCTTCTCCGGCGAAAACTGGGTTGCCGGCGCCTCCGGCACGAAGAGCGTCGTCTCGTCCTTCGTGCGCGATGGCAGCAATGCCGTTTCGGTCAAGACGACGGACTACGTGCTCAATTCAGGCACGCTTGGAAATGTGCTTTTCGGCATGACGAGCACCGGTGCGATCGAGACGAGCAGCGGTATCATTGGTACGGCCTTCAACGGAACCTATGGCGGTACCGTCATCGTCATGCCGTCGATATATGCTCTCGACATCACCGGTTTCACTCAGGGTCAGCTCGACGCAGCCCTGGCCGGTATCGAACTGGTTCTCGGCGCCATGACCGCCGCCGGCTCGGCGCTCGGCTCGATCTCGACCCGTATCCAGCTGCAGGAAACGTTTGTCAGCGGCCTTCACGATTCGATCGACTCCGGCGTCGGACGCCTGGTCGATGCCGATATGGAGGAGGAATCGAGCAAGCTCACGGCGTTGCAGACGCAGCAGCAGCTTGCCATCCAGTCGCTTTCGATCGCCAATAGCTCGGCGCAGAACATCCTCACCCTGTTCCGCAACTAATCGAAACAGGCAATCCGCAACAAAAACCCCGCCGGTCAGCTCATACCGGCGGGGTTTTTCATTAGATCGTGATATCTCAGTACTGATCGTCGTCTTCGTCCTTCGGGGCCGAGCGCAGCGAGCTCAGCTTGCGGAAGACGGCGTCGGCATCGATTTCCTTTTCCTTTTCCTCCTCGCGCTCGTAGCTCGGGGTCAGGCGCTCGGTGTCCTGGGCCGATTGCAGCGTTGCGCCCAGCTCGGCAGCGGTCGGCAGCGGACGGCCCTTGGAGGCCTTTTCCACTTCCATGTCGAGATCGATCTGGCTGCAGAGGCCAAGCGTGACCGGATCCATCGGCGCCAGGTTGGCGGAGTTCCAGTGGGTGCGCTCGCGGATCTGCTCGATCGTCGATTTCGTCGTGCCGACGAGGCGGGAAATCTGCGCGTCCTTCAGCTCCGGATGGTTGCGAACGAGCCAGAGAATGGCGTTCGGGCGGTCCTGACGCTTGGAAACCGGCGTATAACGCGGACCGCGGCGCTTGGATTCCGGCACCCGCACCTTCGGTTCGGAAAGCTTCAGCTTGTGGTTCGGATTGGCCTCGGCGCGGGCAATCTCGTCGCGGGAAAGCTGTCCTGTCGAGATCGGGTCGAGGCCCTTGATGCCCTGCGCCGCTTCGCCGTCGGCGATCGCCTTGACTTCGAGCGGATGCAGTTTGCAGAACTGCGCGATCTGATCGAAAGACAGTGCCGTATTGTCGACGAGCCAAATGGCTGTCGCCTTCGGCATGAGCAGTGTTTGAGCCATGGATATAGTCCTTCTATCGTCCGCGCCGGTCGCGGTCCGTGGATTGTCACCACAATGTCCGGGAAATATGGCGCTATATAACCGCACTGTCGCAGAATTGCAATTCTTCCGAAATGAAATGACCTTTGTCTAATTGCCGTGGCGAGGCGAACTGCTATGAATTGCCGTGATTTCAAGTCCGGGCCATAGCTCACGCGGCCCGTCGCATGTCCCATGAGGAGGAGTTGCATGTCGGAGAAGATCTATCCGGTCACGAAGCCGGTGAAGGCGCGCGCCCTGATCGATAAGGAAAAGTACCTGAAATGGTATGAGGAAAGCGTCGAGAACCCCGACAAGTTCTGGGGCAAGCACGGCAAGCGGATCGACTGGTTCAAGCCCTATACCAAGGTCAAGAACACTTCCTTTACCGGCAAGGTTTCGATCAAGTGGTTCGAGGACGGTCAGACAAATGTCTCCTACAACTGCATCGACCGTCATCTGAAAACGAATGGCGACCAGGTGGCGATCATCTGGGAGGGCGACAACCCCTATATCGACAAGAAAGTCACCTATAACG
This sequence comes from Rhizobium sp. SU303, assembly GCF_021052345.1. NCBI lineage: Bacteria > Pseudomonadati > Pseudomonadota > Alphaproteobacteria > Hyphomicrobiales > Rhizobiaceae > Rhizobium > Rhizobium sp. SU303. Next base: position 4,598,283 of record NZ_CP088095.1, on the reverse strand, counting down.
AGCTCTACGAGCATGTCTGCCGGATGGCGAACGTGTTGAAGAAGCACGGCGTCAACAAGGGCGATCGCGTCACCATCTATATGCCGATGATCCCGGAAGCGGCCTATGCGATGCTCGCCTGCGCCCGCATCGGCGCGGTGCATTCGGTCGTCTTCGGCGGTTTCTCGCCCGAGGCGCTGGCCGGGCGCATCGTCGACTGCGAATCCACTTTCGTCATCACCTGCGACGAAGGCCTGCGCGGCGGCAAGCCGGTGCCGCTGAAGGACAACACCGATACGGCGATCCATATCGCCGCCCGCCAGCATGTTAATGTCAGCAAGGTGCTGGTCGTTCGCCGCACCGGCGGCAAGACCGGCTGGGCGCCCGGCCGCGACCTCTGGTATCACCAGGAGATTGCTACCGTGAAGGCGGAATGCCCGCCGGTGAAGATGAAGGCGGAAGATCCGCTCTTCATTCTTTATACGTCCGGCTCGACCGGCAAACCGAAGGGCGTGCTGCACACGACGGGCGGTTATCTCGTCTATGCGGCGATGACGCATGAATATGTCTTCGATTATCATCACGGCGACGTCTATTGGTGCACGGCCGATGTCGGCTGGGTGACCGGCCACTCCTATATCGTCTATGGGCCGCTTGCGAACTGCGCGACGACGCTGATGTTCGAGGGCGTGCCGAACTTCCCGGACCAGGGCCGTTTCTGGGAAGTCATCGACAAGCACAAGGTCAACATCTTCTATACGGCGCCGACGGCGATCCGCTCGCTGATGGGTGCCGGCGACGACTTCGTCACGCGCTCCTCGCGCTCTTCGCTGCGCCTGCTCGGCACGGTCGGCGAGCCGATCAATCCCGAGGCTTGGGAATGGTACTACAATGTCGTCGGCGACAAGCGTTGCCCTGTCATCGATACGTGGTGGCAGACGGAGACCGGTGGCCACATGATCACGCCGCTGCCTGGCGCCACCGATCTGAAGCCCGGTTCTGCGACGATCCCGTTCTTCGGCGTCAAGCCTGAGTTGGTCGACAATGAGGGCAAGGTGCTGGAAGGCCCTGCCGACGGCAATCTCTGCATCACCGACAGCTGGCCGGGCCAGATGCGCACGGTCTATGGCGATCACGAGCGCTTCATCCAGACCTATTTTTCGACCTACAAGGGCAAGTATTTCACCGGCGATGGCTGCCGGCGCGATGCGGACGGTTATTACTGGATCACCGGCCGCGTCGACGATGTGCTGAACGTCTCCGGCCACCGGCTCGGCACGGCGGAGGTGGAATCCGCCCTTGTCTCGCATAATCTGGTTTCGGAAGCCGCGGTCGTTGGTTATCCGCATCCGATCAAGGGCCAGGGCATTTATTGCTATGTGACGCTGATGTCCGGTCACGAGGGATCGGATACGCTTCGCCAGGAACTGGTGAAACATGTGCGGGCCGAAATCGGCCCGATCGCCGCGCCCGACAAGATCCAGTTTGCGCCCGGCCTGCCGAAGACCCGCTCCGGCAAGATCATGCGCCGCATCCTGCGCAAGATTGCCGAAGACGATTTCGGTGCGCTCGGCGATACCTCGACGCTCGCCGATCCGGCAGTCGTCGACGATCTGATCGCCAACCGGCAGAACAAGGCGACCGCCTGATAGATCGAGCCGTTCCGGTCCCTTTCGGGCTTCCGGGGCGGCTCTTTTGTTTCCGCGTATTCGATGCGTGGTTTACGGCATCCAAGCATGTTTATGGGCGAAGCCCTGAGACCATTCCCGGCGAGGTCACGCCTGCTAGATGTGGCTGAAATACCTGTCGCCTAAGATGTCGTTAGCCGGATTCTTAACTCCATTCTGCTGCGGCCGGAGAAGCCAATAGTAATATTGGCTTAGAAATCGATCGCCCTGCCATTGATTTCGTAATCGCCGAAACGCGCCGGCTCAGCTCCGCCGCGGCCGCCGATCTCCGGCGGCAGCTCCAGCGGCTTCTGGTTTTTTCGCCGCTCCTCGGCTTCGGCAAGGGCGCGTCTGGCAGCCGGGGACAGCATCTTGCGCGGCGGCTCGGATCCCCCGGCCGTCGGCGTTTCGCTGTTGTCGTTATCGGCGTCCTGCATGGCCGTCTCCTGCCGGAAATATTGAAAATGGCTGATGAATAACCAAATCATAATGCGCCGGTGCCGGGATTGAAAGCTTGTGGTGCCGAAATTGGAGATGGAGATCCGCCATGAACCTCGTTCGCACTGCCATGTTGCTTGCCTTCATGACGGCGCTTTTCATGTTTGTCGGCTTCCTGATCGGCGGTCGGGCCGGCATGATGATCGCATTCGTCATTGCCGCCGGCATGAATTTCTTCTCCTATTGGAATTCCGACCGCATGGTGCTTTCGGCCTATCGCGCCCAGGAGGTCGATGAGCGCAACGCGCCGGAATTCTTTGCGATCGTGCGCGACCTCGCCCGCAATGCCGGCCTGCCGATGCCGAAGGTTTATCTTTACGACAGCCCACAGCCGAATGCCTTCGCCACTGGCCGCAATCCCGACAATGCCGCCGTCGCCGCCTCGACCGGCCTGCTCAGCGCCTTATCTGCCGAGGAGGTCGCAGGCGTGATGGCGCATGAACTGGCCCACATCCAGTACCGCGACACGTTGACGATGACGATCACGGCAACGCTTGCCGGCGCGATCTCCATGCTCGGCAACTTCGCCTTCTTCTTCGGCGGCAACCGTGAGAACAACAGCAATCCTCTCGGCTTCGTCGGCGTCATCGTCGCGATGATCGTGGCGCCGCTCGCCGCCATGCTGGTGCAGATGGCGATCAGCCGCACCCGCGAATATTCGGCCGACCGCCGCGGCGCCGAGATCTGCGGCAATCCGCTCTGGCTTGCCTCGGCGCTCGGCAAGATCGCGCGCGGTGCTGCCCATGTGCCGAACGAGGATGCCGAGCGCAACCCGGCGACAGCGCATATGTTCATCATCAATCCGCTCTCCGGCGAGCGCATGGACAATCTGTTTTCGACGCATCCGAACACGGAAAACCGCATCGCCGCGCTGCACGACATGGCGCAAGGCGGCATGAATGTCTCGACGTCGCCGGCTCGTGCTGCTAATCCGTCGCGCAAATCGCGCTCTGTTCCGGATACGGGTCTTGGTCGCGGTGGTTCGCAACCGCCAAAAGGTCCGTGGTCTTGAATTCAGACGGCACGAAGAAGCCATTCCGCAAGCATAAGCCCTCCACCGAGCGATCCGCTCCGGCAAAGCCTGGCCTGCAGGCCCGGGCCGCGGCTGCAAAAATTCTTGCTGCCGTCGTCGACCGCAAGCTGCCGCTCGACGGTGCTCTCGATCATGAACACGGCAATCCGGCCTATAGGGCGCTCGGCGAAAGCGACCGGGCGCTCGTCCGCGCCATCCTGAACACGACGCTACGCCACCTGCCGCGCATCGATGCCGCGATTGCCGGGCTGCTGGATTCGCCGCTGCCGGAGGGCGCAAGGGCGCTGCATCACGTGCTCGCAATCGGAGCGGCGCAGATCCTCTATCTCGACGTCCCGGATCATTCTGCCGTCGATCTCGCCGTCGAGCAGGCCAATCAGGATCCCCGCAATCGCCGTTTTGCCAAGCTGGTCAATGCCATTCTTCGCCGGCTCGGCCGCGAGAAGGAACAGGTGCTTGATGAGATCGGCAAGGTCGCGCCGATGCCGGCCTGGTTCATCGCCAGGCTGGAAAAGGCCTATGGCCGGGACGCGGCGCTGGCAATTTCGGAATCCCAGCTCGAACCGGCTGCAATCGATCTGACCGTCAAGTCCGACCCCGAAGGCTGGGCGAAGCGGCTGAACGGCGTTGTTTTGCCCACAGGCGGCATTCGTCTCGCCGCCTTCGACGGCGGCATCCCCTCGCTCGAAGGCTTCGACGAGGGCGCGTGGTGGGTGCAGGATGCGGCGGCAAGCATACCGGCGAAGCTTTTCGGCGATCTCTCAGGCAGACGCACCGCCGATCTCTGTGCGGCGCCCGGCGGCAAGACAGCGCAGCTCATCCTTGCCGGCGGTGCAGTCACCGCCCTCGACCAGTCGGAAAACCGGCTGAGACGGCTGCGGTCGAATCTCGACCGGCTCGGTCTCAAAGCGGAGACGATTGCGGCAGATCTGACGACATTCGAGCCGGCGGAGCGTTTTGACGCGATCCTACTCGATGCCCCTTGCTCTTCCACCGGCACGACGCGTCGGCACCCCGACGTGTTGTGGACCAAGGGAGCTGAGGATATCGCCAGGCTGGCGGCGCTGCAGGAACGGCTGCTGCGACACGCGCTAAGATTGCTGAAGCCGGGCGGCACGCTGGTTTTTTCGAATTGCTCGCTCGATCCTGTCGAGGGTGAGGACGTCGTCGCCCGTGTTCTTTCCGATACGGATGCGGTCGAGCGCGTTCCGATCGGCGCCGGTGACTGGCCGGGCCTTGAGACGGCGATCACGCCACTCGGCGAGTTCCGCACGCTTCCCACCATGCTGAAAATGCCTGACGGCATCGGCTCCGGCCTCGACGGCTTTTATGCGGCGGTGCTGCGGCGCGTGGCCTGATTGCAGGCTTGAGCGCTCGCGGCGAGCCTGGGCTGTACGAGGTGCTTCGTAGCCTCGTGTCACGCATGCCGTTCTCCAAACCGCCCGCGTGATTTCAGGTGAAACGCGTCAATGTGCGTATATTCGAACTTTGTCACGAATTAATTCATTGCGGACGATGAAATCGGCCACTTTTCACCTATTCTTAACCACGAGGGTCAATAGACAATAGAATATGCAGTCCGGTCGGCGTTTTGCGAGCATGTATGTTCGGGAGGCTTGGCGGCGCGCCTTGCGCCGCGTCGCGTTGTTGCGCCTGAAGCTCTTTCGCCATTCGATCAAGGTGCCGGAGCGTCTGATCGTCGCACCGACCGATCTGCGCAGCATCGATCCGCATGTGGCCGACGAGATCCTCAACGGACGGTTTCTCCTCGCCGGGCGCATGCTGGAAACCAACGAGAAGTCGCCCTTCACCTTCACCCTGCCCTCGCGCCCCTTCGCCATCCGTCTTCACAGCTTCGGCTGGCTGCGGCATATGCGGGCGAACAAGACGGAGCGTAGTTCGGCTGTCGCCCGCGCGATCGTCGACAGCTGGCTTTCCATCCATGCCGGTCGCATGGAGGGGATTGCCTGGGAAACCGACGTCACCGCCCAGCGCGTTATTGCCTGGCTGTCGCATTCGCCGGTGGTACTGCAGAATGCCGACCGCGGCTTTTATCGCCGCTTCATGAAGTCGCTGGCGTTCCAGGTGAGGTTCCTGCACCGGATGGCGCCGTTCACCCTCGGCGGCCTGGAGCTGTTTCGGCTGCGTATCGCGCTGGCCATGGCCTCCGTCGCCATGCCGGCGCGCGCCTCTACGCTCAGAAGGGCGGCGCAGGCGCTCGACCGCCAATTCGATAGCCAGATTCTGCCGGATGGCGGTCATATCTCGCGCAATCCGCGCGTCGGGCTGGAATTGCTGCTCGATCTGCTGCCGCTCCGGCAGACCTATGTCAATCTCGGCCATGACCTGCCGCAGAAGCTGATCTCCGGCATAGACCGCATCTATCCGGCGCTGCGATTCTTTCGCCATCAGGACGGAGACCTGGCGCTCTTCAACGGGGCGACCTCCACGCTCGCAAACGAGCTGATGTCGGTGCTCAGATATGACGAGACCGCCGGTCAGCCGTTCAAGGCTTTGCCGCATTCGCGTTATCAGCGGCTTTCCGGGGGCAAGACGGTGATCATTGCCGATACCGGCACGCCGCCTTCGGGAGGCGCGCTTCGGACCGCGCATGCCGGCAGCCTCTCCTTCGAGATGTCGTCCGGACGTCATCGCTTCATCGTCAATTCGGGTTCGCCGAAATTTGCCGGGCATCGTTATGTCCAGATGGCGCGCACGACGGCGGCGCATTCGACCGTTATCCTCAACGACACCTCGTCCAGCCGCTTTTCGCCTTCGCCCTTCCTGAACCACGCAATCACCGAACCGGTGAGGACAATCACCGTCGAGCGTGCCGAAACCGAAGACGGACGCGACGGCATAAAGCTCAGCCATGACGGTTATCTCAGGGTGTTCGGGGTGCTGCACGAGCGTGAGCTGACACTCAATGCCGCAGGTTCGATCGTGACCGGCCGCGACCGGCTCGTCGTCCGCAAAGGATATGAGAGTGACGAGCCCCTGAAGGCCGTCGCCCGTTTTCATATCCATCCTTCGATCGTCCTGCATCAGAGTGACGGGGAGTCCGTGCTGCTGACGGCGCCGGACGGCGAAAGCTGGCTGTTTTCCGCACCCGGCAATGAAGTGCTGATCGCCGAGGATATCTTCTTTGCCGACAGCTCCGGCATCTGCGGCTCGGACCAGATCGAGATCGATTTCGATCTTGCCGAGAAGACCGAAATCCGCTGGTTTTTGTCCCGCAAAGGCTAGAAGCGGATGATTTTGAGCCGAGCGGCCAAAATCGGGATCGCATCCACATCAAAGAAGTAAAGTACGATGCCGTCCAAAAATGGCTCGTGCTTTTTGGCGTCATGCGCTGACGCCTGTTTGCGCGGCGGCAAAGCTGTGCTAACGCGGCGCCAGCATGCGAACATCCCTTGCGGATGTCCTCCCGAAGCCCGAACGGAGAAGGTTTCATGGCCGTCATTTCCAAGAAGATCCCCACCCCCGACAAGGTCGAAATCAAGACTGCGCTCATCTCCGTCTTCGACAAGACCGGGATCGTCGACCTCGCCCACGCCTTGTCTGCCAGAGGTGTGCGCCTGCTTTCGACCGGCGGCACGTTTAAAGCTATCACCGCTGCCGGTCTTGCAGTCACCGATGTCTCCGAAATCACCGGTTTTCCGGAGATCATGGATGGGCGTGTGAAGACGCTGCATCCAACGGTGCATGGCGGCCTGCTGGCGATCCGTGACGACAGCGAACACCAGGAAGCGATGAAAAAGCACGGCATCGAGGGTATCGACCTCGCCGTCATCAACCTCTACCCCTTCGAGGAGGTGCGCGCAGCCGGCGGCGACTATCCGACGACCGTCGAGAATATCGATATCGGCGGTCCGGCGATGATCCGCGCATCGGCCAAGAATCATGCCTATGTGACGACCCTGACCGATCCAGCCGATTATGCCGAGCTGCTGGAGCAGCTTTCCGCAGATGACGGCAAGACCGCCTATGCCTTCCGCCAGCGCATGGCCGCCAAGGCCTATGCCCGCACCGCCGCCTATGATGCAATGATCTCCAACTGGTTCGCCGAGGCGCTGTCGATCGACATGCCGCGCCACCGGGTCATCGGCGGTGCGCTGAAGGAAGAGATGCGTTACGGCGAAAACCCGCACCAGAAGGCCGCCTTCTATGTGACCGGCGAGAAGCGTCCGGGTGTTTCGACGGCCGCTCTTCTCCAGGGCAAGCAGCTCTCCTACAACAATATCAACGATACGGATGCGGCCTACGAGCTCGTCGCCGAGTTCCTGCCGGAGAAGGCGCCGGCTTGCGCGATCATCAAGCACGCCAATCCCTGCGGCGTCGCCACCGGATCGAGCCTGGTCGAGGCCTATCGGCGGGCGCTTGCCTGCGATTCCGTTTCCGCCTTCGGCGGCATCATAGCGCTCAACCAGACGCTCGATGCCGAAACGGCCGAAGAGATCGTCAAGCTCTTCACCGAAGTGATTATCGCGCCGGATGTCACGGAGGAGGCGAAGGCGATCGTCGCCCGCAAACCGAACCTGCGGCTGTTGTCTGCCGGTGGCCTGCCCGATCCGCGTGCCGCGGGCCTGACGGCAAAGACCGTTTCCGGCGGGCTGCTGGTCCAGAGCCGCGACAACGGCATGGTCGAGGATCTGGAACTCAAGGTCGTCACCAGGCGCGCGCCGACGGCGCAGGAACTTGATGACATGAAGTTCGCCTTCAAGGTCGGCAAACATGTGAAGTCGAATGCCGTGGTCTATGCCAAGGACGGCCAGACGGCCGGCATCGGCGCCGGCCAGATGAGCCGGGTCGATTCCGCCCGCATCGCCGCGCTAAAGGCCGAAGAGGCCGCCAAGGCCCTTGGCCTTGCAGTCCCGATGACGCATGGCTCGGCGGTTGCCTCCGAGGCCTTCCTGCCTTTTGCCGACGGTCTTCTGTCGATGATCGCCGCAGGGGCGACGGCGGTTATCCAGCCGGGCGGCTCGATGCGCGACCAGGAAGTCATCGATGCCGCCAACGAACACGGCGTCGCAATGGTCTTTACCGGCATGCGCCATTTCCGGCACTGATCGGGTGCCGGCGGTGGCCGGCGCTCTTCCTCGAGCAGGTTTGTCCCTATGCGCGATCGGCCGGATAGGATGTGCGGATCAAGAGTATCAATCCGCCGGCGAGGAACAGGATCAGCGTTGCCATTCCGAGCCGCGGTGATCCGCTCATATAGGTCACCAGCGAAAAGAGCAGAGTCGCCATGAAGCTGGTGGCGCGCCCCGAAAGCGCGTAGATGCCGAAGTAGCGGCCGGCTTCCTCGATGTTGACGCTGCGGGCGAGATAGGAGCGTGACGAGGCCTGCACCGGCCCGAAGGCGAGCCCGATCAGCAGGCCATAGAGGATATAGGCCTTTTCCGCCGCCGTGCCGAAGAGGCCGCCGGAATCCGCCGTCGGCAGCGGCATCAATCCGAACAGGGTGTAGCCCGGTCCTGTCGAAATAATACCGATGGTGGCGAGAAGCAGCATCGTGAGGCTGATGACGACGGTCACCTTCGAACCGACGCCCTTGTCGATGCGGCCGGCGATCAGGCAGCCGAAGATCGCAATCACATTCAGGATGATGCCGTAGATACCGATCTCGATCGTCGCCCAGCCGAACATGCCGGCCGCGAAGATACCGCCAAGGATCAGCAGGCCGTTGACGCCGTCCTGATAGATCATGCGGGCGATGAGGAATTTCAGGATGCCGCGGCGCTCTCTGAGCTCGCCAAGCGTGTTTTTGAGTTCCCGCAAACCGGAGCGCACCGCGGTGCCGAAGGGAAGACCCTTGCCGACATCGGGCGTGAAGAAGAACATCGGCAGGATGAAGATCAGATACCAGACGGCCGAGATCGGCCCGGTGATGCGTGCATCCTGGCCGGTCTCAGGATCGAGGCCGAACAGCGGATCAAGGCCGAGGATGGTCTTGCCGGTCTCAGGGCTCGCCGCCAAAAGCGTCACGACGGCAATGAGCACGATGATGCCGCCGAGATAACCGAGCCCCCAGGCAGTGTTGGAGAGCTTGCCGACCTCGTGCTTGCCGACCAGGCGCGGCATCATCGAATCGTTGAAGACGATCGAAAACTCGGCCGAGATCGAGGCGAGGATCATGAAAATGACGGGATAGAGAACAGGCGAGCCGGGTGCGGCGAACCACAGGCAGAAGAGGCTGGCGATCTTGATGACCGCGAAGAAGCCGATCCAGGGTTTGCGTGCGCCGGATTGGTCGGCGATCGAGCCGAGGACGGGTGAGAGAAGGGCGATGATCACCGAGGAGATCGTCGCCATGTTGCTCCACGTCGTCTGCGCGGATACCGGGTCATCGGTCAGGCGGGAAACGAAATAGGGCCCGAAGATAAAGGTCGTGACCACGGTGAAGAAGGGCTGTGCTGCCCAATCGAAGAACATCCACCCCCAGATGCCCTTCTCCGTGGCCTTCGGCGGTTGCGTTCCTGTCCAGTCAATGCGATTCAACATCCGCTCCTTCTTTGACGCGGACTGTCTCACCTCACCCGGTCGCGCGCAAGATCGGTCAGGATACCTGCAGCAACGGTAATACGCGCGAGATTGGGATCGCCGCCGTCGCTGAGGGTTGAAAGCTCCTCGAGGATACGGTTGATGCGGATACGATCCTGCGCATGCCAGGCTTGAACGGGAAGCTTTTCCTTGCCGTGATCGGAAAGGGCGGAGATGACGATGTCGCGCCTTGCACTGGCGATTTGATCGATGCTGCGGGCAAGCGCCAGATTCTCGTAATGGTCTGAGGTGAGGATCCGCCCGCCCGCCGCCAGCAGCCTGCCGATACGGAAGGTCTGCGACACTGCGATGTAGTTCTCGGCGGCGCGTACCAGGGGTTCGCCGGTGCGCTCGGCGATCTGCATGATCTCCGGCACCAGTGCGAAGATCGGGAGGCTGGCGATGTCGGCGGCGAGTTTTTCGGGCAGGCCCGCCTGGCTGTACTCCGCCTGGCGCACGGCGACCTCGCCGGCCACCTGTCCGGCGAAGGCGGTTTTCAGCTTCTTCAGGGCCGCCTGAAGCCGGCTAATCACTTCTGCCATATCGGCCTTGGTCATGCCCGTTTTCAGCAGCAGGCGCGTCAGCACGATAAAGCTGTGGCTGATCTCCTCGTAGATGCGGTTCTGCATCTCGCCCGATATCTTGCCGTCCAAGGCGTCCGTCTCGGCCCAAAGGTGGGTCAGGCCGAAACCGTCTCTAGAGACGATTGCGGCGCGCACCACTTCCGGTGCTGAAGCCGCCGTTGCGTCCATCATGGCGACGGTGAAGCTCGGCCCGCCGCGATTGATCGCTTCGTTGGCAAGCACGGTCGCAACGATTTCGCGCTTCAGGCGGTGGTTGGCGATATCGCCGGCATTCGACTTCTGCATTTTCACGGGGAAATAATTCGAAAGCGTCGCAATGAAATAGGGATCATCAGGCAGATCGCTTGCGATCAGCGCGTCGAAGAGCACGATCTTGGCATAGGACACCAGCACGCCGATTTCAGCCCGCGTCAGCGGCTTGCCGGCCGTGTAGCGTTCTGTGAGAGTCTGGTCGTCCGGAAGAGTCTCCACCTTGCGGTTCAACTGCTTGGCGCCTTCTAGAACCGTCATGAAGCGCGCAAGTTCCAGGCCGTTTGCCGTGCCTTTGCGTTCCGTCAGCGAGATCGCCAGCGACTGCAGGTAGTTGTTGCGCAGCACCAGAGTCGCCACTTCGCCGGTCATCGAGGAAAGAAGCTGGTCGCGTTTTGCGCGCGTCAGGCGTCCGTCATGCATGGCGGCTGCCAGCGCGATCTTGATATTGACCTCGACGTCCGAGGTATTGACGCCGGCTGAGTTGTCGATGGCGTCGGAATTGCAGCGCCCACCCTTCAGACCGTAGGCGATGCGGCCTTTCTGAGTAACGCCAAGATTTGCGCCCTCGCCGATCACCTTGGCGCGCACCTCCACCGCGGTGATGCGGATCGGGTCATTGGCGCGGTCGCCGACTTCGGTGTCGGTTTCGGACGGCGCTTTCACATAGGTGCCGATGCCGCCGAACCAGAGCAGGTCGACCGGGCTCTTCAGGATCGCCGTCATGATCTCGAAGGGCGTGGCCACGGCCTTGTCGATGCTGATCGCGGCAACCGCTTCCGGCGTCAGCGTGACCGATTTCGCTGCGCGCGAAATGATCATTGCACCCTTCGACAGTACGCTCTTGTCGAAATCCTGCCAGCTTGAACGCGGCAGGTCAAAAAGCCGCTGGCGCTCAGTCAGCGTCTTTTCCATATCGGGGTCGGGATCGATGATGATGTCGCGGTGATCGAAGGCGGCAATGAGCCGGATCTTCGGAGAGAGCAGCATGCCGTTGCCGAAGACGTCGCCCGACATGTCGCCGACGCCGGCGACGGTGAAGGGCGTCGTCTGGATGTCGATGTCCATTTCGCGGAAATGGCGTTTCGCGGTTTCCCAGGCGCCGCGGGCGGTGATGGCCATCTTCTTGTGGTCGTAACCGGCCGATCCGCCGGAAGCAAAGGCGTCGTCCAGCCAGAAGCCGGCTTCCTGCGCCAGTGCATTGGCGGTGTCGGAGAAGGTCGCTGTGCCCTTGTCGGCGGCGACTACGAAATAGGGGTCGTCACCGTCGAGCCTGACGGTATCCTTCGGCGGGACGATATCGGCGCCTGCTATGTTGTCGGTGATCGAAAGCAGCGTGCGGATATAGGTCTTGTAAGCCTCACGGCCGGCATTGAAGATCTCGTCGCGGCTGCCGCCGACGGGGAGTTTCTTCGGATAGAAGCCACCCTTGGCGCCGACCGGCACGATTACCGCGTTCTTGACCTGCTGCGCCTTGACGAGACCGAGGACCTCGGTGCGGTAATCCTCGGCGCGATCCGACCAGCGCAGGCCACCGCGCGCCACCTTGCCGAAGCGCAGGTGTACGCCTTCCACCTCGACGCCATAGACGAACATCTCGCGGAAGGGTTTCGGCTGCGGCAGCCCGTCCACCAGATGCGGATCGAGCTTGAAGGCCAGCATCGGTTTCGGCGAGCCATCCGGGTTCTTCTGGAAATAATTGGTGCGTAGCGTCGCATCGACGATATTGACGTAGCGGCGCAGGATACGGTCGTCGTCGAGGCTCGGCACGTCGGCAAGCTCGGCCTCGATCGCCTGGTGCAGTTCGGCAAGCTTCTTGACGCGGGCCTTCTCCGAAAGCCTGGTGTCGAGCGTGTCATGGAAGAGACGAAAGATAGCAGCGGCGACACCGGGATATTTGTCGAGCGTCGTGGCGATATAATCCTGCGAATAGGCGATGCCGGCCTGGCGGAGATAACGCGCATAGGCGCGCAGCACGTTCGTCTCGCGCGCCGAGAGCCCGGCCGAAAGGATCAGCCGGTTGAAGCTGTCATTGTCGATCGTGCCGGCGAAGGCGGCGACGAAGCCTTCCTCGAGGGCGGCGCCGTAACGCTGCAGATCGATCTCACCGCCATTGCGGGCCTCGAGCTCCATATCGTGCAGCACGACGAGCTTTTTTTCTCCATCGGCGACCGGCACCCCGATGTCGAAAGTGCGTTCACTGACGACGTTGAAGCCGAGATTCTCGAGAAGCGGCACGCGGCGCGACAGCGCCAGCTGGCCGCCAGCGTGGAAGATCTTCAAGGAAAGGATGCGGCCCTCTTCTTCCTGACGGTGGTAAAACTGAATGCGCAGCGGCTCACCGGCGGCGCAGGCACCGATATCGGCGAGGTCAGCCACGGTTTCCTCCGGCGTGAAGGAATCCTGGAAGGCTTGGTCGACGGATATCTTCGGCGCCTTGGCGCCTGCCAGCGCCTCGAAACGGTCGTCCCAGCGGGCCGTGATCTCGCGGATCACCTGCTCGAGCTTTGACTGCGGAATGCGTGGCGTCTTGCCGCCCGAGCGGCCGATGATGAAATGCACCCGCGCCACGCCGCCTTCCGGGAAAGCCGGGTAATAGGCGGAGACACGGCCGTCATAGACAGTCTTCAGATAGGTGCCGATCCGTTCGCGGACGATCGAGTCATATTCCTCGCGCGGCACGTAGACGATTACCGAGACGAAGCGGTCGAAATGGTCGATGCGCGGCAGGACGCGGACGCGCGGCCGATCGGCCAAGTCGTTGATCTGTTCGGCAAAACTTGCAAGCAGCGTCGTGTCGATCTGGAAAAGATCGTCGCGCGGATAGGATTCCAGCGTGTTGTCGAGCATGCGGCCGGAATGGCTCATCGGGTCGAAGCCGAAATGTTCCTTCACCTTCTCGATCTTGGAACGCAGCAGCGGGATTTCGGAGGCGAGCGAGGTATAGGCGGTCGACGTGAAAAGGCCGACGATGCGTAATTCGCCGGTGACGTTGCCCTCAGCGTCGAAGCGCTTAACGCCGACATAATCCATATAGGCCCGGCGATGAACGATCGACTTAACATTCGCCTTGGTGACGATCAGGAAGTCGGGACCGTCGAGGAAGGCAAGGATCTCAGGCGTCGTCGTCACGGCGTCCTTGCCGGTGCGCAGCACCAGAACATCGGGGTTGGAAAGGATGCCGAGGCCTGCACCCTTATCGCGCTCGACCCTGGCATCGGCGCCCTTGCCGGAATAGACATATTCCCGCATGCCGAGGAAAGTGAAATTCTCATCGCGCAGCCAGGTCAGGAAAGCGACGGCTTCGTCGCGATCAACCTTCTTCCGGCTGGCGCCATTGGCCGCGAGCTCGGCAATCACTCCGTCGATCTTGGAAAGCATCGGCTTCCAGTCGGAAACCGACAGGCGGACCTGTTCGAGGACTTTTTCGATGCGTTTGACGAGATCGGCGGCCTGGGCGGAGTTGAGGGGTGCAATATGAAGCTGGATATGGCTGACGCGGTTGGCCGGGTCGCTCGGGTGATCGGCGGAATACGTCGTCGGCGCCTTGCCCTTTTCCATGATCAGGATGGGATGCACGGCCATGAACAGGTCGCGATAGGTGCTCGTCACTTCGCCCATGACCGATTCAAACAAAAAAGGCATGTTCTGGTCGGTGACTGAAAGCACCGAGACGGCGATGCCATCAGGCGTCACATCGGCAATCGTGTCGATGCTGACGCGGGGCGCCTTGCCGTTCCAGACAGCAAGTTCCTTTGCCGAATGCACCGCGGAGAGCGCCAGCATTTCTGGTGTATAGAGTTCGAGATCGTCATTGCTTGCCCGGCCGAAGAGAATTTCCGGATCGAGATGCGCCTCGCCTGTCGCCTTGGCGATCTTGCGCGCGCTTTCGATCTGCTTTTCCCGTTTCGGATTGTGTCTGGCAGCCATGGATCGCCTCCCTCAATGTCTGATTTTCCGCAAGCTAGCAGAAGATTCTTCGAAAAAATCTCTAAAAAAGAGGTCCGGAGGATTGTTTTGACGCTTTTTTGGCGCTGGAAAAGAGAAATCGTAAGAGATTTTCCGCTTTCTTCGCCAAGTGAAAGCGAAAGTCCCGTCTTCCGGATTTTCGTTCCGCCGAACATTTCCACGCCCGCATGAAGAATGGTTGACAGCGTGGCGTCAAACAGATCATCAAACGCCGTCATCATTCGGATCTTGGGTATCATGTCGGAAAATGCAGCGGGCGCAGTCATCGTCATCTCCAGCCATGTGGTGCGGGGCTCGGTCGGAAACCGGGCAGCCGTCTTTGCGCTGGAGACGCTCGGTCATCCGGTCTGGGCCCTGCCGACCATCGTGCTGCCATGGCATCCCGGCCACGGCCGCTCGACGCGGCTGACTTTTGCGGAAACGGATTTCGATGCGGCAATCGACGATCTGATCCGCGCGCCGTGGATCGGCGAAGTCAAGGCGGTGCTTTCGGGCTATTTCGGCAATGCCGCCCAAGCGCGCTCCGTCGCCCGGCTGATCGGTGCGCTGAGGCAAAACAATCCCGAGCTGCTCTATGTCTGCGATCCCGTCATGGGCGATCTTGGCGGTCTTTATGTGCCGGAAGCGACCGCTGAGGCCATTCGCGACCATCTCATTCCGCTCGCCTCGCTCGCGACGCCGAACCGCTACGAGCTCGCATGGCTTTCGGGGGCAGCCCTCGAAGACAACAGCGCGATCATGGAGGCGGCGCTCGCGCTCGGACCATCGCGCATGCTCGTCACTTCGGCGGTGCCGATGATGGCGGGCGGTACCGGCAATCTCTATCTTTCCGGCCGTCACGCCCTTCTTGCCGAGCATCGCGTTGTCGACAACCCGCCGAATGGTCTCGGCGACCTCATTGCCGCCGTTTTCCTGTCGCGCCTGCTTTCCGGGATCGAGGACGAAAAGGCGCTGCAGCTTGCCACCGCCAGCGTCTTCGAGGTGCTTGCGCGTGCCGTCAAGCGCGGCAGCAACGAGTTGATGCTGGCAAGCGATGCTTCCAGCCTTTCGACGCCGATGGCCATGGTGCAGATGCGCCGCCTCGTGCACCCGGCGCAGCGGCGGAAAAAGTGACGCATCTGCCAATATGTTCATTTTGCGGTGCAGCAGTTGATCTTGTCTTCCGCGCGCGCTAATCCAGAAGCATGCAGCGTTTTCCAAATCCCCTTCTGGACGGCTATCGCAACTTTATGAACGGGCGTTATGCCGACGCCCGCGACAGGTATCGACAGCTTGCCGAAAACGGTCAGAATCCCCATACGCTTGTCATTGCCTGTTCGGATTCTCGCGCGGCACCGGAGCTGATCTTCGATGCCGGCCCAGGCGAGCTCTTCGTCATCCGCAACGTCGCCAACATGGTGCCGCCCTACGAGCCGGACGGTCATTTTCATTCGACCTCGGCCGCACTCGAATTTGCCGTGCAGGTGCTGAAGGTCTCGGATATCGTCGTGATGGGCCATGGCCGCTGCGGCGGCATCCGCTCGGCGCTCGATCCGAATGCCGAGCCATTGTCGCCCGGCGATTTCATCGGCCGCTGGATGTCGCTGGTCAAACCCGCCGCCGAGCAGATCCAGAGCAACGACGTGATGACGGCCGCCGAGCGGCAGACGGCGCTGGAGCGTGTCTCCATCCGCAATTCGATCAACAATCTCAGAAGCTTTCCCGACATCAAGGCCCTCGAGGAAGCGGGAAAGATTCATCTCCACGGTGCCTGGTTCGACATTTCGACCGGTGAACTCTGGGTCATGGACGCCGAGACACGCGATTTCATTCGTCCCGAAATCTAGGGACATGCCAGTTTATCAGTTTTTTAAGGATTGTTGTTAAGCTCGCCGTCAATTGGTCGCGCACGACCGACGTTTTTGATCACCGTGGCGATTGGCGATGAAGTTCGAAACAATCAAAAGGGTTATCCTGGCCGCCATCATGCTGCCCTTCGTCTTCATGCTCATTGAAGGCGTTGTCGTCATACGTTCTTCGGTCAAGCAATACCAGAACCTCGAAAAGGACCGGCAATTCGCCGATGTGCTTGCCCGTGGTGGGTCGATCGCCGCCACGGAGATTCTGACTGAGATTGGCGCCACCCGCCGCTACCTCGCACATCCCAGCAGCAGGACTGCCATTGACATGCAGCAAAGCCGGGCGACGCTCGATCGCGAGCGCCGCGCTTTCTATGCCAGCCTGCCCTCCCGCGATACGCTCGACGAGGGGCTCGTCGGCGAATTATCGATTCTCAGCCTTGCCTACAGCCGCATCGTCGCGGCGCGCAGCGCCGTCGACCAGGGGCGTTATACCGGCAGTGATCCCGGTTCCATCTACTGGTATGCGGCTCTCAAGCAGCTTGCCGTGGTCGATGCGCTTTCGCCGCTGATCAGCGATCCGGTGCTGCTTGAGAAATCCAACCAGCTGATGGGCATCCTGCTGACCTATTACGGCGAAAGGCTGATCACCGGGATCGGCACCCGTTATCTCAACCAAGGGGCTTCCGCCAGATTGCCGGTGGAGCTCTTCGTACAGGGCAAGGTCATGCTCGGCGAGGGCATGGATCACATGGTTTTCCATTCCTCCGCGCCGGTCGTGCGCCGCATCGTTGCTTATCTCGGTCGCAGCAGCCAGGTGAAGGCGGATGCGATCACCGATGCCATTCTCGCCGGATCGCGGCCGACACGCGCCGTGCATGACGTCTGGGTCGCCGCGCAGAGCGAGCGCATGAGCTTCCTGCAGCAGAAGATGATCGAGGCCGCACAGGATATTCACGAGACCGGCGAAAACCTTTCGACGCGCTCGCACATACACCTGACGCGGATCCTGGCGCTGTGTGCCGGCCTGCTGATTCTCGCCACATTGGTGCTGCTGCTGGCGGCAAAGGGCCTGCGCCTGATCGACCGGCTGACCCAGGATCGGGAGACGCTGGTGGGCGAGTTGCGCAGCGCCGCCCAGACCGATCTTCTGACCGGCCTTTACAACAGGCGCGGCTTCGAGGTCGCCGCATCCGCACTTCTCACACAGGCCGAGCACGGATCACGCTGGATTTCCGTCGTGCTGTTCGACCTCGATCATTTCAAGAAGATCAACGACGTTCACGGGCATGACGCCGGCGATGCCGTGCTCCGGCATGTCGCGGGCGTCGCGCGTGAGAATTTTCGTTCCTTCGATCTCTTGGTGCGCCATGGCGGCGAGGAGTTCCTGGCGCTTCTGCCGGATTCGACGCCTGACGATGCTGCAATCGTTGCCGAGCGTGTGCGGCTGGCGATCGAGGCGGCGGAAATCCCCCTGCCGAGCGGCGATGTTCTCAAGGTGACGGCAAGTTTCGGATGCGCCGGACGGGCAAATGAAGCCACCAACCGGAACTTCGAGGATCTGGTCAAACGCGCCGACCTGGCGCTTTACGCCGCCAAGGCCTCCGGCCGCAATTGCGTCGTCTCGGGACCAATCATCCCGGCCCCGGTGCAGCAGCAGCGACGCAAGACGGCGTCCGGCGGCGGCTTTGATTCCCGCATATAAAAAACGCCGCATATCGCAGCGGCGTTTTGGCTTATTCTATCGGGCCTATCTGCCGTCGATCTGCTGACCGATATAGGCGATCGCCTGCTGGTAGACGCTGGCGGCGTTCCAGCCCTGGATGGCGACGAAATTCGGCTCTCCAGGCTGATAGCCGGCGCCCGCGCGCCAGCCGTGGCCCTTGAGGAAATTCGCCGTCGAGGCCAGTGCATCGGCGCGGGAACCGACCATGTCGACGCGGCCGTTGCCGTCGCCGTCGGCGCCGAAGCGCACGACATTGCGCGGCAGAAACTGCGTCTGGCCGATTTCACCATGGGCAGCGCCCTTGGCCTGCGGGCTCAGATAACCCTCGGAGACGAGCTGGAGTGCTGCATAGAGCTGGTCGGTGAAATATTGCGAACGACGGCAGTCATAGGCAAGGGTCGAAACAGCCGACAGCGTATGTTGGTTGCCCATATAGCTGCCGAAACCGGTCTCCATGCCCCAGATCGCAATCAGCGGGCCGGCCGGAACGCCGAAGCGGCGCTCGATCGAGGCAAAAAGCGCCTGATTGGCTGCCTTCATGCTGCGACCGCGGGAGATGATCGTGGCACCGCCGCGCTTCTGCATGAAAGCGTCGAAGGAGAGCTTGAAGCTCTTCTGGCCGCGGTCGGCGGCAATCGTCGGCCTGTTGTAATTGACATTGGCGAAGGCGCGGTCGAGGACCGAGCGGCTGACGCCGTTTGCCGCCGCTTCCTGCTTGAAGTCGGCGACCCATGCACCGAAACCGCTGCTATTATTGCCGCATTGAGCGCCCTGTGCCGCTGCCGGCAGCGCGTGGAGGACGCCCGCCGCCGTAAACGCCGCCAGAAAGAATTTTGTCATGCGCATGAGAAACCCCGCTTCCGATCTACTGAAGCGCGCCGCAGCCGATCGGGGCTATGCGACGCGCTCAAAGTCTTCGTTCTGTTCATGTCGCTGTCCCGAACCGCTGCACGGTTTTGGACGGCATGCTTTGGCTTGATGCCGGGCAGAATGCCAGCCGAAGGCGATCTTGTCACGATCACCTTTTTCAGCAAGCGCTTATGGACAGAAGCGTCCACAATTCGGCAAAAAGCCCTGCCTTCATCATCAGCAGGGCTTTAGCATATTATGGTTTACAAATGGTATCAGGCGGCCTGCTTGCGGGGCTTGACGAGACCACGATTGACGAGCAACTCGGCGATCTGGATGGCGTTCAGCGCAGCGCCCTTGCGCAGATTGTCGGAGACCACCCAGATGTTGAGGCCGTTTTCGACCGTCGCATCCTCGCGGATGCGCGAGATGTAGGTCGCATCCTCGCCGGCGGATTCATATGGCGTGATGTAGCCGCCATCCTCGCGCTTGTCGATGACGAGGCAGCCCGGTGCATCGCGCAGGATGTCGCGGGCCTGGTCGGCGGTGATCTCGTTTTCGAATTCGATGTTGACCGATTCCGAATGACCGATGAAAACCGGCACGCGCACCGCGGTGCAGGTCACCTTGATCTTCGGGTCGAGCATCTTCTTCGTCTCGGCCAGCACCTTCCACTCTTCCTTGGTGTAGCCGTCCTCCATGAAGACGTCGATATGCGGGATGACATTGAAGGCAATACGCTTGGTGAACTTCTTGTTCTCGATCGGATCGGCGACGAAGACGGCGCGCGTCTGGTTGAAGAGCTCGTCCATGCCGTCCTTGCCGGCGCCGGAGACCGACTGGTAGGTCGAGATGACGACGCGCTTGATCTTGGCAAAGTCGTGTAGCGGCTTCAACGCCACCACCAGCTGGGCGGTCGAGCAATTCGGATTGGCGATGATGTTGCGCTTGGTGAACTGGCTGATGGCATCCGGGTTCACTTCCGGCACGATCAGCGGCACGTCGGCGTCGTAGCGCCAAGCCGAGGAATTATCGATGACGATGCAGCCCTGCTGGCCGATCTTCGGTGAGAACTTCTTGGAGACCTCGCCGCCGGCCGACATCAGGCAGATGTCTGTATCGGAGAAATCGTAATTCTCCAGATTGGAGACCTTCAGCGTTCGGTCACCGTAGGAAACCTCGGTGCCCTGCGAACGCGAGGAGGCGAGTGCCACGACCTCATCGGCGGGGAAGCCTCGCTCGGAGAGGATGTTGAGCATCTCCCGGCCAACATTTCCGGTCGCTCCCGCAACTGCTACTTTGAAACCCATTTCTCAAGCTCTCTTTCTCTTCTCTCCTCTTGTCCGGTGAGGGGAAAGGCGCGATTAATCGCGTCTTCCTGTCCCCAGCCGAGCCGGGGAGAGAGCGGCAGGCCAGAGACGTCAGACGGTTTTCGTCGTCGTTTTGGCCTTGGTTTTGGAAGAAACCGGAACGGCAATGTCCACCCCGGCAACTCGTGCCCGGTCATTGCATTCGGCAATGGCGTGTTCGTCGCGAACCATGGAGATTCCTTTTCCGCTGTTGCTCTTAGAAGGTTTTCCACAGGAGTCAAGGTTTTTGCGCTCAGAGCCGGAAGGCGAAAGCGGCGGCCGCAATCTCCGGTGCAGGCGCTGAGGGCTTAGCAGGTCTGCTTCGTAAAGCAGCAGAACCTTCCGCCTCCAAAATAGCATTGCCGGTAGGAGGCTACGCAGCGGCCCGATGGGGACGATGGAACGTGGTCTCATTAGACTAAAGTCATAATCCGAAAGCCTCTCTCTTTTTGATCTGTCGTTTCTGGCACACTCCCGTCAGGCGAGTCGCGGCCAGGGGTATGCTTTGAGGAGAAGCAGGTCGCGCGCGTTGATCATCACTCTGTGGAGGACAGACAATGGCAAATGTCGCAAGCATCGACGGCGCGAAGGCCGGTCCGATGACCGGCGAGGAGAAGAAGGTCATCTTCGCCTCTTCGCTCGGCACCGTTTTTGAATGGTACGATTTCTATCTGTATGGTTCGCTCGCCACCTATATCGGTGCGACCTATTTCACCCAATATCCCGAGGCAACGCGTAACATCTTCACGCTGCTCGCCTTTGCCGCCGGCTTCCTGGTCCGCCCCTTCGGCGCGCTGGTGTTCGGCCGTCTCGGCGATCTCGTCGGCCGTAAATACACCTTCCTGGTGACGATCATGATCATGGGTCTGTCGACCTTCCTCGTCGGCATTCTGCCGGGTGCCGCCACCATCGGTATCGCAGCCCCGATCATCCTGATCGCGCTTCGCCTGCTCCAGGGTCTGGCGCTGGGCGGTGAATATGGCGGTGCGGCAACCTATGTCGCCGAACATGCGCCGAACGGGCGCCGCGGCTACTTCACCTCGTGGATCCAGACGACGGCGACGCTCGGCCTGTTCCTGTCGTTGATCGTTATTGTCTTTGTTCAATATCTGATGGGTGCGGCTGAGTTCGCCGCCTGGGGCTGGCGCATTCCGTTCCTGCTCTCGTTCGTCCTGCTCGGCATTTCCGTCTGGATCCGCCTGAAGATGAACGAATCGCCGGCGTTCCAGCGCATGAAGGCGGAAGGCAAGGGCTCCAAGGCGCCGTTGACCGAAGCCTTCGGGACATGGAAAAATGCCAAGATTGCGATCATCGCGCTGCTCGGCGCTACCATGGGCCAGGCGGTCGTCTGGTACGGCGGCCAGTTCTATGCACTGTTCTTCCTGCAGAACGTGCTGAAGGTGGACCTGTTCTCGGCCAATGTCATGGTCGCCATCGCACTTCTCCTCGGCACGCCGTTCTTCGTCATCTTCGGCGGCCTCTCCGACAAGATCGGCCGCAAGCCGATCATCATGGCAGGCCTTCTCATTGCGGCGGTGACCTATCATCCGCTGTTCAAGGCGATGACCTGGACGGCAAACCCGGCGCTAGCCGAAGCGCAGGCTTCGATTCGGGCAACGGTGACAGCTGATCCGGCGGACTGCAGGTTCCAGTTCAACCCGACCGGCACGGCGAAGTTCACCAGCTCTTGCGACGTGGCGACGGCGTTCCTGACCAAGAACTCGGTGCCCTATGACGTCGTGCCCGGTACCGCCGGACAGCCGGCGACGGTGAAGGTCGGCAACGCGACGATCCCGAGCTTCGACGTCGCTGCCGCCGGCGACAAGGCCAAGGGCATGACTGCGGCCTTCGAAAAGGGCGTCAACATCGCGCTCCAAGGTGCCGGCTACCCGCTGAAGCGCGGCGCCGTCAAGGTGCCGGATGCCAAGCTCGATGCCTTCATCGCGGCCAATCCTGAACTGGCGCTCAACGCCGATACCGTGCGCGCCGGCGAGAAGGAAACCATGCCGGCCGCCAAGTTGGTCGAAGGCAAGCTGCTGACGGCGGATGAGACCAATGGCGTCACCGACATGGCGGTCTACAACATCGCCAATGGCGGCACTTTCGCCATGACCGCCGATCCCGCCCGCGTCAACTGGATCGGCACGATCGCCGTGCTGTTCGTCCTCGTCCTCTATGTGACGATGGTCTACGGCCCGATCGCCGCCCTGCTGGTCGAGCTTTTCCCGACCCGCATCCGCTATACCGGCATGTCGCTGCCCTATCACATCGGCAACGGCTGGTTCGGCGGCCTGCTGCCGGCAACGGCCTTCGCGATGAGCGCTGCCGCGGGCGATATCTACTACGGTCTATGGTATCCGATCGTCTTTGCTGCAATCACGCTGGTGATCGGCCTGATCTTCCTGCCGGAAACGAAGAACAGGGATATCCACGCCATGGATTGAGCGGCTGATTGAGGCCAATCCTTGCTTGAGAAAAAAGGCCCGGCGCTCACAAGGCGCCGGGCTTTTCCATATTACAGCGCGCGTCTTTTCGAACGCGCAAAGGACGCTGTAATATTTTGAATCGCTGCATAATTTTATCCTTAAATCGATTCCGATTTAAGGAGTTATGCCGAGCGAAACAGCTGCTTCGAGAGTGGCCAGCCGTCCGGCGCCAGCTTGAAAAGCAAGCTGCAGCGGGCAAAGACAATCGCCGTCAGCAGCGAGAACCAGCCGCCGAAGGCAAGGCCGGCGATGACGTCGCTCGGATAATGGGCGCCGACCATGACGCGCGTCATGCCGAGCCAGATGGCACAGGCGATGAAGGCAACGCGATAGCGCGGAAACAGCAGGGCGAAGGCGGCGAAGAAGGCGCCGACCGTGGTGGCATGGCCGGACGGGAAACTTTCGAAAGCGGAGTGGCCCGAAAAGGGCGCGAAGGAAAACATGCCGTAGTCGTGGAAATGATCGGGACGCGCCCTGCCGATCGCACGCTTCAGCAGATTGGCGAGAAGTCCTGAGAAGACGACGGTGGCGAAGAGATAGGCGCCGATCCAGCTCACATAAAGCGCCTGCGCCTTGGAGCGCGCCGTCTTCAAAAGCTTGTAACCCGCCCGGCCCTGAAAGAACAGCAGGATGCTGGTGTAGATCAGCCAGGCGGAATCGCCGAAACCGGTCAGCACCTCGCCGAGGTGTTTCACCGCCGCGGGAGCTTCGCTGGCACCGATCGGCGCGTCGAAGAGCAGCATGGAAAGGATCACGGCATTGATCGTGACGAAGAGGCAGGCCTGCCAGCGCAAAGGCGGCATGCCGACGTCGCTCCGGCGCCAGCGCCTGTCCAGGGAAGCCCAAAATGCCCGCATTTCGTCGTCCGTTCGAATTGGCCTAGAGCGCCGCGCGTCCAACAGGACACGCTAAGGACGCTCGATTATTTGAATTGACGCATGATCCTTCGTCGAAAATTGCTCCGACTTCGGGTTGCGCGCTGATCGAAATCCGGCGCAAAAATACACGAGATTGTGGCCGAGAATAGTCCGTTTCGGATAATTCGACCAAGCGGGACGCGCTTCACCGCCCGCAAAGAAAAGCCCTCCGCATGCGCGATGCGAAGGGTTGGATACTGTTTCACGTGAAATATCAGGCGGAAAGCGTCTTGAACTCGGCGAGGATCGCATCGCCCATTTCGACGGTACCGACCTGCCTTGCGCCATCGGCCATGATGTCGCCAGTGCGGATGCCCTTGTCGAGCACGTTGGCGATCGCCTTTTCCAGATCGTCGGCTTCCTTCACCAGATTGAAGGAGTAACGCAAGCACATGGCGAAGGAGGCGATCATGGCGATCGGATTGGCGATGCCCTTGCCGGCGATGTCGGGGGCCGAGCCGTGCACAGGCTCGTAGAGCGCCTTGCGCTTGCCGGTCTTGCCGTCGGGCGCGCCGAGCGAGGCCGACGGCAGCATGCCGAGCGAGCCGGTCAGCATGGCGGCGACATCGGAGAGCATATCGCCGAAGAGATTGTCGGTGACGATCACGTCGAACTGCTTGGGCTGGCGCACCAGCTGCATGCCGCCGGCATCGGCCAGCATGTGTTCGAGCTGGACGTCGGAATATTTCGCCTTGTGCGTCTCGGTTACCACCTGGTTCCAGAGCACGCCCGACTTCATGACGTTGCGCTTTTCCATGGAGCAGACGCGATTCTGCCGCGTGCGGGCCATTTCGAAGGCGACGCCGGCGATGCGCTCGATCTCGTAGGTATCGTAAACCTGCGTGTCGACGCCGCGCTTCTGGCCGTTGCCGAGGTCGATGATTTCCTTCGGCTCGCCGAAATAGACGCCGCCCGTCAGCTCGCGGATGATCAAGATATCGAGGCCTTCGACCAGCTCCGGCTTCAGCGACGAGGCCGCAGCAAGGGCCGGATAGCAAATGGCGGGGCGCAGGTTTGCGAAGAGCTGCAGATCCTTGCGCAGGCGCAACAGGCCGGCTTCCGGGCGCACTTCGTAAGGCACGCTATCCCATTTCGGGCCGCCGACGGCGCCGAACAGAACGGCATCGGCGGCAAGCGCCTTCTGCATGTCGGCTTCCGAGATGGCAGCGCCATGTGCATCATAGGCGCAACCGCCGACAAGGCCTTCGTCGGTGACGAAACCGGCATTCATCGCCTCGTTCATATAGGCGATGATCTTGCGGACCTCGCCCATGGCCTCGGGACCGATGCCGTCACCCGGCAGCAGGAAAAGATTGCGCGCTGTCATGAAACCCTCCTGGGAAAAACAAGTTGCGGTTTCTTAGACCCCGGAAATGGGCATTTCAAGCGACAGAAGCGGTGAATCGGTACGCTTCGCTCCGAGCCGCGACGGTTGCTCCTGCGTCCACAAACGAATTAGAACGTTGACCCTATCTTTATTCTGGATGGTTCCCATGCCTTTCGCGCCTCTCCACCTCGACACGCCCTTGCTCCAGACGGCACCTGGCTACAGCGCCAGCGGCAAACCGCTCTGGCTGAAGCTCGATGCGCTGCAGCCTTCCGGCAGCTTCAAGCTGCGCGGCGTTGGCCGGCTTTGCCAGCACGAGGTGGAAAATGGGGCGCGCGAAATCTTCTGCGCTTCCGGCGGCAATGCCGGCATTGCGGCCGCTTATGCCGGCCGGGCGCTTGGTGTGCCGGTCACAATCGTCGTGCCGGAGACGACGGCGGCCGACGTACGCCGGACGATTGCCGCAACGGGCGCGAATGTCCTCGTTCATGGTTCGGTTTTCGATGAGGCCAATGCCCATGCGGTCGAACTCGCCCGGAGCCGCAAGGCAACCTATGTGCACCCCTTCGACCATCCGCTTCTGTGGGATGGCCATGCCACGCTGATCGACGAGGTGGTGGCGAAGGGGGCAAAATTCGATTGCGTCGTCACCAGCGTCGGCGGCGGCGGGCTGCTTGCCGGTATCGTTGAGGGGTTGAAGCGCAACGGGCTTTCCGATGTGCCTGTTATCGCCGTCGAAACGGAAGGAGCGGCCTCGCTCCATGCCAGCCTCAAGGCGAATGAGCGTATCACCCTTCCCGCCATTACCTCGATTGCCAATTCGCTCGGGGCGCGGCAGGTGGCGCAGCATGTCTTCGACCTACCGCAACAGCATCCGATCGAAAGTGTTCTCGTCAGCGACGCCGATACCGTTGCCGCCTGTCTGAAATTTGCCGATGCGCAGCGCATTCTGGTCGAGCCGGCTTGCGGTGCGGCCCTTGCGGTTGCCGATGTGCACGCCGGGCTGCTTCAGCGCTTCGACAATCCGCTTATCGAAGTCTGCGGCGGCATCGGCGTGTCGCTCGAAAAACTCAGGGCCTGGAAAGAAAAGTTTCTTTGACCCACAACAAAGAAAAAGCCGGGCATAAGCCCGGCTTGATCGGTAACCAATTGGAAGGGCTCAAGCTGCCCAAGGGTGCGAAGCGGCGTTCTTCTTTTCGAAGCTGTCGATCGCCTTGCCCTTTTCCAGCGTCAGGCCGATATCGTCGAGGCCGTTCAGCAGGCAGTGACGCTTGAACTCGTCGAGATCGAACTTGATCAAGCCACCATCGGGGCCGGTAATTTCGAGATTTTCGAGGTCGACGGTCAGGATGGCGTTGGAGCCGCGCGAGGCGTCGTCCATCAGCTTGTCGAGATCTTCCTGGCTGACCTTGATCGGCAGGATGCCGTTCTTGAAACAGTTGTTGTAGAAAATATCGGCGAAGCTGGTCGAAATAACGCAGCGGATGCCGAAATCCAGAAGCGCCCAGGGCGCGTGCTCGCGCGAGGAGCCGCAGCCGAAATTGTCGCCGGCAACCAGGATCTTGGCATCGCGATAGGCCGGCTTGTTCAGCACGAAATCAGGGTTTTCTGAGCCGTCTTCGTTATAACGAGCCTCCGCGAAGAGGCCGGTGCCGAGGCCGGTGCGCTTGATCGTCTTCAGATAATCCTTCGGAATGATCATGTCGGTGTCGACGTTGACGACCGGCAGAGGCGCTGCAACGCCCGTGAGCTTCACGAATTTATCCATGACCCATGCTCCATTTCAGCAAATCTACTTCCTGAATTTGCATCTAGTCCAGTTTTTCGCCGAAATGAAGGAGAATCTTTCACAGATGGCGGCCACGCGACGTTTCGCGCGGCCCGCCGATTGCGCCGGTCCTTTATTTGGACGGTGCGTTCAACCCCCAGAGGACGCCGAACGGATCACGAAGCTGGCCATAGCGGTCGCCCCAGAACATCAGTTCGACCGGCATGACGACTTCGGCGCCGGCGGCAACCGCGCGATCCCACCAGAAATCGATATCGTCGATGATCAGCTGGATTGCAAAGCCTTCATGGCCTTTAAAGGGATGGCCGTATTCGGGATAGGCGTCCGACAGCATGAGGGAGCTGCCGTTGATGTAGAGATGCACATGCATCGTTCTGCCGCTCTCGTCGACCGGCACGAGATATGCCTCTTCGGCGCCGAAAGCCTTTTTGTAGAATTCCGCAGCTTTCACCGCGCCGCCGACCGTCAGATAGGGCAGCAGGCCGTTCTTGACCGGTGGCATCTTGGTCGGGTTGCTCTCTGTCGTCGCATCCATGCTTGTCCTCCATTCGTTTTTGAGCGCCGGCTGAATGCCTGGCTGCTTCAAGGACGTAGCATGGAAGCGTGATCCGACAGTGTCGGCCGAAATTTTTCAGCGAACCAAAATTTTCAGCGAAAAGGTGATCAGAGATCGATGATCGTGCCGCGGCCGTCGTTCCACACACGCATCTCGCGCTGGCCGTTATTTGCCTTAGCGCGGACGGGAGCGGGCTTCATCTTCATCGAAAGCGCGCGTCCGACCATGAGCACGGTCAGGATGCCGCCGACGGCAAGCGTCACCGAGAAGGTGAAAAGCAGCATGGCCACGAAAACGGTGGCGCCGGCAAGCATGAGGAAGATGGAGCGAATGTTCTGCATGTTAGAGACCTTTCTTCGGAAAGGAATGTGGTCCTTCTCTTTCCTCTCTGCAAGGCAAGCATGGCTTTTTGTTGTTCTGTGAGAGGTTCTGGGGTGGGCTGCTTGCTTCGGCTTTCAAAGCTTGGCACTAATTCGCCATGAGCCGAAACCCCGCGACCCGCTCCATCCGCCTGCGCCGTTCGGTGCTGAGCGTGCCTGCCATCAATCCCCGCGCCCTCGAAAAAACCCATGCGGTCGATTGCGATGCGGTGATCTTCGATCTCGAGGATTCCGTGGCGCCGGAAAAGAAGGCGGAAGCGCGGGAAAATCTGAGGAATTTCTTTTCGGCTCGGCTGCTTCAAGGCAAGGAGCGGATCATCCGCATCAACAGTCTGTCCACCGATTTCGGCCTGGCGGACATGGAGCTGGTGACGGCGCTTGGTCCCGATGCCGTGCTGCTGCCGAAGGTCGACGAACCGCAGGATATCATGGCGCTCAGTGACCTTCTCTCCGAGGCCGATGCACCGGAAGATCTGCGCATCTGGGCGATGATCGAGACACCGCGCGGCATCCTGAACGCGGCGGCCATTGCCGAAGCCGGGCGCACGCCGGGCTCACGGCTCGATTGTCTCGTCATCGGGCTTAACGACCTGCGCAAGGAAACCGGCGTGCTGCCGCAGCCGGGGCGGGCCTATCTCGTGCCGTGGCTGATGCAGGTCGTCCTTGCGGTCAGCGCCTACGGGCTCGATGCGATCGACAGCGTCTTCAACGATTTCAGGGACGAACAGGGTTTCGATGCCGAATGTCTGCAAGGCCGGGCCATGGGCTTTGCCGGCAAGATGCTGATCCATCCGGCGCAGATCGAGCCCGCCAACCGGCATTTCGGCCCGGATCCGGCAGCGATTGCGGAAGCGGAGGCGATCATATCAGCCTTTGCCGACCCCGCCTCCGATGGGCTGAACGTCATCAATGCAGGCGGGCGGATGGTCGAGCGGCTGCATCTTGTCCAGGCGGAAAGTCTGGTCCATAAAGCCCGCCTGATCGCAGCCCGCCAGGCTGCAGCACGAAAGACGATGTGATGAAACTCTACCGCTTCCTGACCGGTCCCGACGATGCTTCCTTCTGCCATAAGGTTACCGCCGCCCTCAACAAGGGCTGGTCGCTGGAGGGCTCGCCGACCTATGCCTTCAATGCCGCAACCGGTGCGATGCAGTGCGGCCAGGCCGTCGTCAAGCATGTCGAAGGCAAGGATTACGATCCCGAGATGAAACTCTCCGAGCAGTGAGGTTTTAGCGCATAACCCCGAAAATCGTAATCGATTTTCGGAAAGGATTATGCGTGATTGAAAGTGATAGAGCGTCCTTAGCGCGTCCTTGGACGCGCGGCGCTCTATCGTTCGGCGGCTTCCTCGGCGCTTGCCTCGATCCGCTCCATGTCATCGTCGCTCAGCCCGAAATGGTGGCCGATCTCGTGGATCAGGACGTGGGTGATGATATCGCCGAGCGTCTCGTCGTTCTCAGCCCAGTAGTCGAGAATGGGACGGCGGTAGAGGCGGATGCGGTTCGGCATCTCGCCGGTTTCCACCGTGAAACGTTCGGAAATGCCCCTGCCCTCGAAAAGGCCGAGCAGATCGAAAGGCGTTTCCAGCGCCATGTCCTCGAAAACGTCGTCATCGGGAAAATCTTCGATCTCGATCGTGAGGTTGGTCGTCAGTTGGCGGAATTCATCCGGCAGATGGCTGTAGGCCTCCATGGCCAGCGACTCGAAGGTGCTGATCGTCGGTGCATGGCGGTCTTGCCAATCATCGCTCTGGTCTACGCGGGCCATGAATATTCCTTCCTTTGCGGGCCCATATAGAACCTTTATCGCCGATTTTCGAGTGCGGAATCAAAGGCAGGAAT
Source organism: Rhizobium sp. SU303 (assembly GCF_021052345.1). Classification (NCBI taxonomy): domain Bacteria; kingdom Pseudomonadati; phylum Pseudomonadota; class Alphaproteobacteria; order Hyphomicrobiales; family Rhizobiaceae; genus Rhizobium; species Rhizobium sp. SU303. Next base: position 4,568,703 of record NZ_CP088095.1, on the reverse strand, counting down.
ATTTTCATAGAAAATGGACGTTGACTCTTCATTAGCTCTCTGGAATCTATAAGAACATAACAGGAACAAGACGGATCGGAGAACGCCATGGCGCAGCACGCCCTGGCGCGCGAGCAGCTTTTTGCGCTCCGCGAAACCATCGCCAGACTGGAGGGAAGGCCCGCGCCGGCGCTTGCTGCAGCGGAACGGGAAGCCCTGGCGGAAGGACGTAAGGCCCGCCAGGAGCGCACGCTGCCGCCCCTGCCGTTTGGGGTGGAGTTTCTCGACGGGGCGCTGGAAGGCGGCCTGCCGCTCGATGCGATCACCGAATTCCGTTCCGCTCTGTCTCGCGATGCCGGTGCTGCAAGCGGGCTGGCGATGGCTGTGGCCGCGCGGCTGCAAAAACAGGAAGCGGATGCCGGTCGCCTTCTGCCGTTGCTCTGGATCGGCGATGCCGTCGGCACGCTGGAGGCCGGTCGTCCCTATGCTCCCGGGCTTCGGGATTTCGGCCTAAACCCGGAGCGGTTTCTCCATGCGGCGCCGCGCAAGCTGGACGAGGCGCTCTGGCTGGCGGAGGCCGCGGTGGAAAGCGCTGCCTTCTCGGCCATCATCTTCGAAGTGCGGGGCAATCCTGCCCATTTCGGTCTGACCGAAAGCCGCAGGCTCAGTCTCAGGGCGCATGCTGCCCGCCGTCCGCTCTTTCTTGTCCGTCAGGCCGGGGCGGAGGAGGCAAGCAGTGCGGCCTTGCGTCTGCATGTCGAACCGGCCCCGTCCGCTCTGCGGCCGTTGCCGGATGGATCGAAACTTTCCGGCAGCATCGGCAATCCAATTTTCCGTCTGACGCTGGAGAAGAGCCGCAATCCGGCCCCGCTCTCCTTTCTTCTGGAGTGGAATCCCCATGAACGCGAATTTCTCCCTGTCGCCGAACCAAACCTCGTTCGTCCTCCAGGCGAACAGTCAGCGCATTCTGGCGCTCAGCTTCCCGCATCTGCCAACGGACCGCATCGCCCGCAGGCGATGGGGGCTCTCCTGGCGTTCGAAAGGGCGTCCTGAGACGCCGCCTATCGTCTGTTCCGGCAAGCTCAACAATGCCATGCGGCTGACGGCACTGGACGAGCTGGCCGAGAGGTTGGGGCTGAGGAAGGAGCTGGGCGTTGCCGAAGCGCGCGCCATGTATCCGATGCTCGAGGTCGCGGAAGAGGATCCGGCGGCCGACCGCCGGTTGCTGGAGGCAATTGCCGACTGGTGCGACGGTTATACGCCGCTGGTGGCGTTCGACGGCAAGGACGGTCTGTTTCTCGATATTAGCGGCTGCGCCCATCTCTTCGGTGGTGAAAAGGCGCTTCTCAGGGATGTGCTGTCGCGGCTTTGTCATATGGGGTTCGATGCGCGCGGTGCAATTTCATCGGCGCCCGGCCTTTCCTGGGCCGTGTCCCGCTTCGGGCAGGGCGGCGTGATCGAGGACGAAGAGACGGAACATGTGCTGGCGCCCTTGCCGGTTGCAGCCTTGCGACTGGAAGGACAAACTGTCGATGCCCTGAAGAAACTCGGTCTGAAATATGTCGGCGACATCATCGAAGCGCCGCGGGCGCCGCTGACCCGCCGGTTCGGCCCGGAGCTGCTTCTGCGTCTCGACCAGGCGCTGGGACGTGAAGAGGAGCCGGTCTCGCCCCGGCGTCCTGTTGCCAGCCTCTCGGCCGAAAGCCGGCTGATCGAGCCCATCGGGACGGAAGAACAGATCCTTGCCGTCACCAGGCAGATCGCCTTATCGCTGCAGCCGTCGCTGGAGGCGCGGGGGGCTGGCGGGCGGGTGTTCGAACTGGTCCTGTTCCGCGTCGACGGCAGGGTCTTTCGTATCTCCGTCGGCGCTTCACAGCCGCTTCGCGAACCAAAGTTCATCGCCGGGCTTTTTTCTGAGCGATTGCAGGCGGTCTATGACGATCTCGATGCCGGCTATGGCTTCGAGATCCTGCGGTTGAATGTGTTGCAGCACGATCCCTTCAACGAGACGCAGGGTGATTTCGAGGGCGACCGTCAGGGAGAGATCTCGCTTTCGGCCTTCGTCGACCGGGTCTCGGCCCGGCTTGGTGCGGATTGCCTGCAAAGCTTTCAGCTCCGCGAGAGCCATGTGCCGGAACGCGCCGTCATCACGGTTCCTGTGATGGAGAGCCTTCCCAGGCGGAAGGCCGCGCAGGACATCCAGCTTCCTTTCCGCGAAGAGCGCCCGCTGCGGCTCTTTGCAACGCCGGAGCCCGTCGAGACCATATTTGCCGAAGTGCCCGATGGTCCGCCGCAGATCTTCCGCTGGCGGCGGATGCAGCATCAGGTGGCAAGAAGCGAAGGGCCGGAGCGGATTGCCATGGAGTGGTGGATCGATGGGGATGACGCCGAGGCGCGTGACTATTTCCGCATCGAGGATGAGACCGGACATCGCTTCTGGATCTATCGGCGGGGCTTTTATGGTCAGGAGCTTGACCCTCGCTGGTTCATGCATGGCGTGTTCGCATGACAACCACGCGCGCATTCTTTGAGATCGGCACAAGGACGAATTTCTCGTTTCTTGAAGGCGCCTCTGGCCCCGAGGAGATGGTCGTGCAAGCCGCTCATCTCCGGCTCGGCGGTCTCGGGATTGCGGACCGGAATTCGGTTGCTGGCGTGGTGCGGGCGCATGCGCAGGCGGAGCAACTTGAGGAGAGATACAAGAACAGGGATGAGATTCTGGCCGAAGCGAAGAAGGAAGGAAAAATGGAGGTCATCCTCGATCCTATCCGGGTTCAACCAGGCGCCCGTCTCGTCTTTTCCGACGGAACGCCTGATATCCTTGCCTATCCGCAAAACCGGCGAGGCTGGGCAAACCTCTGCCGTCTTCTGAGCGCCGGCAATCTGAAGGAGGAAGCGGTCAAGGGAAGCTGCATTCTGACGGAAGCGGAACTCATGGAATGGGGGGACGAAATGATGCTTGCCCTCGTTCCCGATCGCACCCTTGTCGATCATCAGGCGGCTCAGTCGACGCTGGAAGATTACCTGGAACGGTTTCGCAGACGCTTCCGCAAGGCTTTTTTTATGGCGCTGGCGCCAGCCTATGACGGCCGCGACAGGCAGGTCTTTGCGGTGCTTGCCATGCTTGCTGCCCGAAACCGTGTGCCGCTGATTGCCACCAACCAACCGCTTTACCATCATCCCGAACGCCGGCCGCTTTCGGATGTCGTGATCGCGATCCGGGAGCATGTACAGATAGCGCAAGCCGGTTTCCTGCTGGCGCCGAATGCTGAACGCTACCTCAAGGATTCACGTGAAATGGCCCGGATCTTCCGGGACTATTCTGGTGCGGTCGAGAATACGCAGGTATTTTTCGACAGCTTGACCTTTTCGCTGAAGGAACTGGAGCACAATTATCCGCCAGAAAACGATCCCGGCGAAACGCCGCAGGAGACTCTCGAAAGGCTGACGAGAGCGGGAGCGGTAAGACGCTATCCCGAGGGTATCCCGCCCAAGGTGGCGCAACAGATCGATTATGAACTGAAACTCATTGGGGATAAGAAATATGCCTCCTATTTCCTGACGGTGCACAGGATCATCCAGCACGCCCGCTATGAACTCAAGGTCTTGTGCCAGGGGCGCGGATCGGCGGCAAATTCGGTCATCTGCTATTGTCTCGAGATAACGGAAGTCGATCCCGAAAAGAGCACACTGCTCTTCGACCGCTTCATTTCCATGGATCGCGACGAACCGCCGGATATCGATGTCGATTTCGAGCATGACCGGCGTGAAGAGGTCATCCAGTTTATTTACAAAAACTACAAAAGAGAACATGCGGGACTGACGGCGGGGGTGACCACCTACCGCACCCGTTCGGCCGGCCGCGAGGTCGCCAAGGCCTTCGGGCTGTCGGAGGATGTCCAGTCGGCGATCAGCAGTCTCGTCTGGGGGTGGTCGGAGGACAATCTTTCCGAACGCGATGCCAAGGCGGCCGGCCTCGACGTCAAGGATCCGGTGACGCGGAACGTGCTGAAATATGCCTCCGAGCTCCTCGGCTTCCCGCGCCACCTCACCCAGCATGTCGGCGGCTTCGTCATCACGCGGGACCGGCTTGACGAAGTGGTGCCGATCATGAAGACGGCGATGCCGGATCGCTACATGATCGAGTGGGACAAGGACGACCTCGATAATGTCAAGATCCTCAAGGTGGATGTGCTGGCGCTCGGCATGCTGACCTGCCTGCGGAAGGCCTTCTCGCTGCTTGAATTGCATTACGACGTGAAGAAGACGCTCGCAGACCTCGGCAACAAGGAGCATGGGGATGAGGGCAAGCCGGTTTATGAGATGATGGGCCGGGCCGATACGCTCGGGGTCTTCCAGATCGAAAGCCGGGCGCAGATGAGCATGCTGCCGCGTCTCCGGCCGACGCGATTCTACGACCTCGTCATCGAGGTGGCGATCGTGCGGCCGGGTCCGATCCAGGGCGACATGGTGCATCCCTATCTGAAGCGCCGGGAGCAGCGGGCCAAGAACATTCCGATCGAATATCCGAGCAAGGAGCTGGAAACTGTTCTGGAAAGAACCCTCGGCGTGCCCTTGTTCCAGGAACAGGCCATGCAGATCGCCATTACCGCAGCAGGGTTCAGGCCGGCGGAAGCCGACAAGCTTCGCAGAGCGATGGCAACATTCAAGAGAACGGGTACGATCGGTAACTTCGAAAAGCGGTTCATCGAAGGAATGGTCTCAAAGGGCTATGCCCAGGAATTCGCGCAGCAGTGTTTCAACCAGATCAAAGGCTTCGGCGAATACGGTTTCCCGGAAAGCCATGCCGCCTCCTTCGCGCTGCTCGTCTATGCTTCCTCATGGCTCAAGGCCTATTATCCCGACGTTTTCTGTGCGGCGATGCTGAATTCCCAGCCGATGGGGTTTTATGCACCGGCGCAACTGGTGCGGGATGCACGCGAGCACGGGGTAAAAATCCTGCCGGTCGATATCAATGAATCGAACTGGGATTGCGGTCTGGAGGAAGCTGCCTTCGATCGGAATGCCATCGATTTCCGGCATGACAAGATGCGCGAGATCATCAAGACCCGACATGCGGTGCGGCTGGGTTTCCGGCAGATCAAGGGCCTTTCGACAGACGATATGGAACGGCTCGTCAGCAATCGAGGCGAAGGCTACAGCTCGGTCCGCGATCTCTGGCTACGGTCGGGTCTGCAGAAATCCGTCATCGAGCGATTGGCGGATGCGGATGCATTCCAATCCCTCAAACTATCGCGACGCGACGCGCTCTGGGCGGTGCGGGCGCTGGATGTGAAGAGTGCTGCCGAGGAGCTGCCGCTTTTCGAGCAGGTCCGTCATGTCGACCTCCAGATCGAGCCTGCGGCAAAGCTGCCGGAAATGCTGCCCGGAGAGCAGGTCATCGAGGATTATCGTTATCTCTCTTTGTCGCTGAAGGCGCACCCCCTGTCCTTCCTGCGCGAGGAATTGCGCAAGGCCGGTGTGACACGCAATGTCGATCTGTTGAAGGTCGCGAACGGAAAGAGGGTGACGATCGCGGGCCTCGTGCTGGTGCGCCAGCGGCCGGGTTCGGCCAAAGGTGTGATCTTCATGACGCTGGAAGACGAGACCGGCGTGGCCAATGTGATTGTCTGGTCGAAAATGTTCGACAAATACCGCTCGGTCGTGATGGGCGCCCGGCTGGTGAAAATCCGCGGCAGGCTGCAAAGCCAGAGCGGGGTGATCCATACCGTCGTCGAGCATATCGAGGACATGACGCCGGCGCTCGGTATCCTGCAACGCGAGGCCCGGCGTTTCGGCGTCTGCGAGCGGGCAGACGAGGTGCTGAGGCCGGGTGCCGATCAGCGGCAGAAAAAGCTTGTAAATGCGCAGGAGAGGGCCGAGCTGGAAAAACGGGTGGTTGCCTCGGGCCGCCATGCGGGCGCGGCGGAAACCGCTCAGGTGATGCCGCGCGGACGCAACTTTCATTAAAAATGCATCGCATCGATCAAGACCATGCGGCGCGCTTCAATTGCCTTATGGCGTCATCACCCTGAAACCGCTGCATAATCCCGGACGATATGCATGAAGGCATCACCGGACACCGCTATTCAATGATGCGGGGCTCGAATTTTTTCTTGACAGCCACCATCTTCTTTAGCAGAAAACACGATAGTCAGTGTCATGTTTGGAATGAAGACGTGCTTGTCTGCAGCTGCAATTACATAACCGATAAAGAAATCCGGGAGGTTATCACCAACCTTCTCGATGAAGACTGTTGGCAGCTTATCGTGCCTGCGAAAGTCTACCACGCTATGGAAAAACGCGGCCGCTGCTGCGGCTGTTTCCCCAACGTCGTCGACCTCATTATCCAGACAACCGAGGAATATCACGCCCGTCGCCACTCGACGGAGGCCGAAATATTTGATTTCATGTCCCGCTTGAAACAATTCCATGAGGAAAACAGGAGAGCGGACATTGAAAGGCGACAAAAAGGTCATCGAGCGGCTTAACGAGGCGTTGTTCCTCGAACTCGGTGCGGTCAACCAATACTGGGTTCATTATCGTCTTCTTGAGGACTGGGGTTACACCAAGCTCGCCAAGAAGGAGCGCGCCGAATCCATCGAAGAGATGCACCATGCCGACCGGCTCGTTGCGCGCATCATTTTCCTCGAAGGCCATCCCAATCTGCAGACCCTTGCACCTCTGCGCATCGGCCAGAACGTCAAAGAAGTTCTGGAAGCCGATCTTGCCGGCGAGTACGACGCCCGCGCGGCCTACAAAAAGTCGCGCGATATCTGTCATGACGCCGGCGATTACGTTTCCATGAAACTTTTCGAAGAGCTGCTGGCGGACGAGGAAGGTCATATCGACTTCCTCGAAACACAGATCGACCTGCTCGAGAAAATCGGCGAGAGCAAATACGGCCAGCTCAACGCCGATTCCGCCAACGAAGCCGAATAATATTCGAACGGGATGCCGGCCGCCTATGGCGGCCGGTGTTACCTATCGAATTATCAGCTGCCAGCCACCGCGATCGACTGCATCAAACCGGATTGAAACCGGTGCGCCTTATTTCCATCTGCTGAAATTAAATGGAACTGATCAATCGCGATCATGCTGTATCGATCAGTCTTCCGAATGTAGTGCTGCTAGATGCTGGAACTCGGCCACAACCTGGTCGTAGACGGCGCGCTTGAAGGGGACGATCAGCCCCGGCAGTTGCCGCATCGGCTTCCATTCCCAGGCATCGAATTCCGGCTCGTGGCCGCCAGGTGGCGGATTGATGGCGACCTCGCTGTCGTCGCCGTCGAAGCGGAAGGCGAACCAGCGCTGCGTCTGGCCGCGGAATTTCCCCCTGAGCCCGATGCCGATCAGTGCCGGCGGCAGATCGTAGTTGATCCAGTCTCTCGCTTCTGCAAGCAGGGTCACCGTCTTGATGCCGGTCTCCTCGTAAAGCTCGCGGTAGGCGGCGTCCAATGGATCCTCGCCCTTGTCGATCCCTCCCTGCGGCATCTGCCAGAGCTGTGGCGAGCCGTCATATTCGGAATTGCCGTCGGAGATGCGCCGCCCCGCCCAGACGAGGCCATCGCGGTTCAGGATCATCACGCCGACGCAGGGGCGGTAGGGCAGATCCTCGGCTTTCACGGTCGCCTGGCTCATCTTCTTCTCCGTTCTGGAATTCTTCTCAAGGATCCTCTCAAGGATTCTTGGGGTCGTTGGAAAGGGCGGCAACGCCGACGATCTCGATGCCGCGCATCGCGGCCTCCTCGCTCCACTTGGCGATGGCGTCAACGCTCTCATCGAAAGCCGAGGCGACGCCGATCGCCTGGCCGTTCTTGCGGGCGATGCGCTCGAGCTCGTCGAGCTTCTTCAGGACGGCGTTGATATCGAGCTGGCCGTCGAGCTGCAGGTCGGCGAAGGCATAGGGCAGTTCGGTTCCCTTGGCGATCGCCGCCGTCTTCGACTGCGCCGATGTGCCGTCGTCGAGAAACAGCAATCCGCGCTTGCCGATGTCGCGCATGACAGGCTCCATGGCGGCGGGATCAGACAGGAAACGGCCGCCGAGATAATTCATGACGCCGGTATAGTTGGTGATCTCGCCCATCGCCTTGTGCAGGTTCTCGATGTTGCGTGCGGCCGGTTTCGTGGTCAGCAGTGTTTCGGGGCCTGGATCGTTCGCCGGGTAATCAAAGGGTTCGAGCGGCACCTGGAGAAGGATCTCGTGACCGCTGCGGCGGGCCTCCTGCATCCAGCGCTGCAGGCTGTTGCCGCTTGCGGCAAAAGCGAAAGTGATCTCTTCCGGCAATTCCGCGATGGCGCGCTGCGTTCCCGTCTGGCTGAGCCCGAGGCCGCTGACGACGATGGCGATGCGGACGCCACGCGCGCCGGACGAGGGGCGCGCATATTGATCCATCGGCCGCCGGCCATCGGGGCCGATAATCGGCAGCCTGCCAAAAGGCGTCTCTTCGAGCAGTGCTTCATTGGGCTGGGCCGCCATGCGCGGATCCTGGCCGATCTGCATGGCGTCGACCAGCACCGGCCCGCCGCCGTCGCGCGGGCGAGGGCTGTATTTGGTGACGACCGAGCCGTCACCGGTGACCATCTGCTCGACATTGGCGCCCGAGCGCGGGTCGGCGCGGGGCATAACGTCCGCCGCTTGGCCCGTGGTGGCCGTCGGCGGCTGGGGGGTATTGGCAGGGGGTGTTGCGGCTTGTTCGGCCGCCGGCGGTTTGGTGCGTTCGAGCCCATCGCCGCGAAATGCCGTATAGAGGGAAAAGCCGCCTATGGCGAAAAGGCAAAGACTGGCGGCGATACGACCGAGGCGCAGGACACCTGGGCGCCGGCGGCCGGTTTTGCGGTTGCGGCCCAAAGGCGCATGGAGGTCCGTTCCCAATTTTTCGCCCGCTCCAAAACCGGGAAACAGCAGAAAGGGTCAAGGCCGAGCGAGTGCCCGGCCTTGACGTAATCGATTACTTGGCGACAACGGCCTTGTCCGGGTTCGGCGGGAAGGCCGGATCGGTCTTCTTGCCGCGCAGAAGGTCGAGCGCGTAGTTCAGCTGTACGTCGTCCTTCGGGTCCGGCGGGACGTAGGCAACGGAGCCCGAACCTTCGTCCGTCTCGCTCTGGCCCTTGATGTGGCCGCGCAGGCTGGATTCGCCTTCGGTCACCATCTTGCCCTGCAGTTCCTCCGGCAGTGGCTCCTCGACCTTGATGTCGGGGGCAATGCCGGTGCCCTGGATCGAGCGGCCCGACGGCGTGTAGTAGAGCGCCGTGGTCAGGCGCAACGCGCCGTTTTCGCCGAGCGGGATGATCGTCTGGACGGAGCCCTTGCCGAAGGAGCGCGTGCCGAGAACGGTGGCACGGCGCAGATCCTGAAGAGCGCCGGCGACGATTTCCGATGCGGAAGCCGAACCGCCGTTGATCAGCACGATCACCGGCTTGCCATCCGTCAGGTCGCCCGGGCCGGCATTGAAGCGGCGGGTTTCATCGGGATTGCGGCCGCGGGTCGAAACGACTTCGCCGCGCTGCAGCAGGGCATCGGAGACGTTGATCGCCTGGTCGAGCAGACCGCCCGGATTGAGGCGCAGGTCGAGAACATAACCCTTCAGCTTGTCGGCGGGAACGGTGTCCTTGATCTTCTTGATCGCCTTTTCCATGTCGGGATAGGTCTTCTCGGTGAAGGAGATGATGCGGAGATAACCGACATCGTCCTCGACACGCGACTTGACTGCCTGGACGGCGACGACGTCACGGACGATCGTCAGCTCGATCGGCTTGTCGGCACCCTTGCGGATCAGCGTCAGCTTGATCGGCGTGTTGACGGCACCGCGCATCTTCTCGACGGCGTCTTCCAGCTTCAGGCCGCGCACAGACTGGCCGTCGATCTCGGAGATGTAATCGCCGGCGAGAACGCCGGCCTTGGCGGCAGGCGTATCGTCGATCGGGGTGATGACCTTGACGAGTTCGTCTTCCATCGTAACTTCGATGCCGAGGCCGCCGAACTCACCCTTGGTCTGGGTGCGCATGTCCTCGGCGTCCTTCGCATTCATGTAGCTCGAATGCGGGTCAAGCGAGGAGAGCATGCCGTTGATGGCGTTCTCGATCAGCTTGTCTTCCGCAGGCGGCGTCACATATTGCGCACGCACACGCTCGAAGACATCTCCGAAAACCGAAAGTTCCTTGTAGGTCGAGGATCCGGCCGCTTCTGCCGGCACACCCGCCGAGTAAATGACGCTCATTGCGGTCGCACCCATCAATGCGCCGACCAGAACAAGAGAAGCCCTACGAATCATTGCGTGCCTTTCCAGTGTCTTTGGCGGTCCACCACGGCCGGGAATCGACCGGTTTACCGTCCTTTCGAAATTCAATGTAAAGCGTTGGCCGGTTCGTTTCCAGCGCCAATGCAGTTGCGCTTGCCACTCTTTTCGCGCCCATCACGGCAAGCGGCTCGCCGGAGAAAACGAATTTTCCCTGACGGGTATTGATCGTATCCATTCCCGAGAGAACCAGATGGTATCCATCGCCCGCGTCGAGGATGATCATCTGGCCGTAACTGCGGAATGCGCCGGCGAAAACCACCAGACTATCCGCCGGCGCCGTCACCACCGTCTCTGGATTGGTGGCGACCGTCATTCCCATGGCTTCGTGCCCGGTGCCGTCGGCATCGCCGAACTGGCGCAGGATATCGCCCGTAACGGGCACCTCCAATTTCGCCTTCAATTCTCCGAAGGGATATGCGGGCGCAATGCGGTTTTTATCGGGCACGCCGCTGTCGGCGAGCGCCTTGGCCTGGGCGCGCTGCTCGTCCGTCAGCAGCTTGCGGTTCTCCTCGGCCTGACGGGCGGCAGCGGCGGCATCCCGCACCGAAGCGATCTCGGATTCCATCGAGTCGACCAGGCCTTCAAGGCTCGTCGCCTTGCCCGCCAGCTCCTCGGAGCGTTTCCTTTCGGCCTCGAGTTCGGCGGCGTTGCTGCGGCTGAGCTTGTCGTTTTCGGCAAGCAGCAGGTCCATGCGCCGCTCTTCCTCGATGCCATCAGTCATCGTCGCGGTCAGCGAAATCTTCTCGGCAGCACTTGCGGTCTGCAATGCGGCGAGGCTTGCGAGGTCTGCGGCAAGCTTGTCGGTCTCCTTGCGGATGCCGGGCACGACGGCGCCGAGCAGAATGGCGCTGCGCACGGAGCCAAGCGCGTCATCGGGGGTGACGAGCAAAGCGGGCGGCGGATTGCGGCCCATGCGCTGGAGCGCTGCCAGCACCTCGGCCAGCAGGCCGCGGCGCTGATGCAGGGAACGGCGGATGCCGTCCTCCTTGACGCCGAGATCGGCAAGCTTCTTCTCGCTTTCGAGGATCTGCTTTTCGAGCGCCTTGCGGCGGGCAGCGGAATCGATGAGTGCCTGGCGGATGCTTTCCGTGCTCTTTTCGAGATCGGCGATGCTCTGCTGAAGCGCGCTCACCTTGTCGGTGGAGAGGCTGATCGTTTTCGACAGGGTTTCGAGTTCGGCACGGGTCTGGTCACGCTTGGCGGCAAGTTCGGCTGCCGGATCGGGCGGCGGCCCGGCTGCCGGCTGCGGTGCGGATTGTGCCGCCTCGGGCGCGGCATCCTGCGCCCGGACGATGAACGGGTTTGCCGACATGACAATCACCGCCACACCGACGCCAGCCGCGATAGCCGGCAGGATCATGCGGTGTCGCCTGGTGGATGCTCTCGTCATGCGTGTTGGGGCACTTTCTCAAATCGCGCGGAGACTAAGCTGATTTGGTAAGCTTTGCCAGAAAGTTTGCAGGAGAACGGGCTGCCTAGCAAAACACGGCTGCGTGACATTGCGATTGCCGACGCATCAGGCCGACGCGGCCTCAGACGCGGTGATAGGGGTGGCCGGAGAGGATGGTGACGGCACGATAAAGCTGCTCGGCGATCAGCGTGCGCACGAGCTGGTGCGGCCAGGTCATCTTGCCCAGGCACAGCGTGGCGTCGGCACGGTCGTAAAGCGAGGGATCGAGGCCGTCGGCGCCACCGATCGCGATGGTCAGCTCGCGTTTGCCCTGGTCGCGATAGGAGCCGAGCAGGTTTGCGAAGGCTTCGCTGTCGAGCGCCTTGCCGCGTTCATCGAGAAGAATGAGGATGCTGCCATCGGCAAGCGATTTCAGAAGCAACGCCGCCTCTTCACGCTTGCGGGTCTCCGCATTGGAGGCCCGGCTTTCGGCAACTTCGGCAACGCGGGTCAATTCGAGGCCGACGGCAGGCCCGGCCTTGGCGAAACGGTCGAAATAACGGGCGGCAAGATCCTTTTCCGGGCCGGACTTCAGCCGTCCCACCGCAAAAAGACCTATTCGCATTCATCCGCCTCCGCCCATGCGGCACATCGGGCGCGCACTGCGCCACCGGCCGGCTTATGATGTTTGCCGGCCAGCCAATGCCACGTCTCAGGCGCCGGACAGAATGCCGGCTCGCCTGTCAGTGCCGTGTTTCTTCATCCATATCCGGAGCCGCCCACATCTTTTCGATGTTGTAGAACTCGCGGATTTCGGGACGGAACACATGCACGATAATGTCACCGGTGTCGATCAGGACCCAATCGCCGCCTTCCTGACCTTCGACGCGGGCCGTACCGAGGCCGTCGTCCTTAAGGTCGGTAAGCAGGTGATCCGAGATCGCCATGACATGCCTGTTCGAGCGGCCGGAGACGACGATCATGTAGTCTCCCAGGGCCGATTTTCCGGCAATGTCGATGGTGACGATATCTTCAGCTTTGGAGTCCTCGAGGCTGGCGAGGACGGTTTCTAGGGCACGGGCGGCGGCATCGGCGCCACGTTCCGCACTCTTCGGGATAACGGCGAGCGTTTTTCCCTTGGCGTGTACTGTTGTCAGTGCTTTCCCTTTCCTGGAATGACAAACTATGCACAACACAGATCCGATCGCGACCGGATCATGGTTAAGATAGGCATCAAACCATTAATGTTTCAAGACATGCTAAGGTACAGAACGGTCGAAAATCCGATCTGCCGTTCGAATTGAAGTATTTGGCTGCTCGGGGCGGCCTCGTGCGGGCGGTGTACAGTTTCCCTGCCGCAGCGTAAAGTGCGGCAAATTCCACGATCTCCAGATTCAATGACCGACTCAGCCGCAAAAACACTCGTGCCCGTCCTGCGAATCAGCTTCCCGGACGAGGATCGTCTTGGCCACGGCAAGATGGAGCTGCTGGAGCATATCCGCCAGACCGGATCGATCTCGGCTGCCGGGCGGGCGATGGACATGTCCTATCGGCGGGCATGGTTGCTGGTCAGCGAGATGAACCGGATGTTTAACGAACAGGTGGTGGAATCGCAGCGCGGCGGGCAGAAGGGCGGCGGCGCGGCGCTGACGCCGTTCGGCGAGGAATTGCTCGGGCGTTTCCGCCGGATGGAAAGGACGATGCGCACGAGCCTTGCCGAAGATCTCGCCTGGCTCGAGGCCAAGCGCAACCTGCAGCAGGGCGAGCGCTGATGATCAGGCCTCCAGGGCAACTGTCTTGATGATGGCGAAGACCGCCCTTCCCGGTCGAAGATCCAGACGCTCGCAGGACAGTGTCGTGATCCGGGAAAGAATGATATCGCCGCCGCAATCGAGCCGGATTTCCACCGTTCCGTCCTCGGCCGACGACATTCCGTCTATTCTTGCTTCCAGGATATTCAGTGCGCTGAGCCCCTCGGGCCTTGCGGTCGCCAGCATGACATCGCGGGAGGGGATGCGGATGCGGACCGATTTGCCGGGCGCAAGGGCCGCACCCGGAATATGGAGCCGACAGGATTTCAGCGCGACCGTCGATAGATGGTGCCGCGCATCGAAGCTTTCCACCGTGCCTTCCAGCAGTGCGCCTGCCTCGCGCCGGTCGGCGGCGGTGGAAGGGCGGCTCAATATGTCGATAGCGGAGCCTGTCGCTTCCACCTTGCCGTCACGCATGACGACGACCTGGTTTGCCAGCCGCGCCACCTCGGCGATCGAGTGGCTGACATAGACGATCGGGATGTCGGTTTCGTCGCGCATTCGTTCTAGATAAGGCAGGATCTCGGCCTTGCGCGCATCATCGAGGGCGGCGAGCGGCTCGTCCATCAACAGCAGGCGGGGGGAGGAGAGAAGCGCGCGGCCGATGGCGACGCGTTGCTTCTCGCCGCCGGAAAGCTTCGCGGGGCTGCGCTCCAGCAGCGTCTCGATGCCGAGCAGGTCGACGATGCGGTCGAAGCTCTCGCCGCGCGCCGTTCTCGCCGCAAACCATCGGCCGTAGAACAGATTGGCGCGAACGCTGAGATGCGGGAAAAGCCGCGCCTCCTGGAAGACATAACCGAAGCGGCGGCGATGTTTCGGGACGAAGATGCCGGTTTCGACTTCGGTCAAGGCCTCGCCGTCGAGGACGACGCGGCCTTCATCCGGGCGGGCAAGGCCGGCGATGATGCGGATCATCGAGGTCTTGCCGGAGCCGGAACGGCCGAACAGCGCGGTGACGCCCCGCTCGGAGGTGAAGGCGGCATCGAGCGAAAAGGCGCCGAGCCTCTGTTTTGCCTCGACGATCAGCGTCATTCCAGGTCGATCCTCCGGCCGGCGAGACGGGCGAGGAATTCAGAGGCGAGCAGGGCGGCCATGGAAATAACGACGGCGACGAGCGTCAGGCGGAGCGCGCCGGCATCGCCGCCCGGCACCTGGGTGAAGGTATAGATCGCCGCCGACAGCGTCTGGGTTTCGCCGGGAATGTTGGAGACGAAGGTGATCGTCGCGCCGAATTCGCCCATCGCCTTGGCAAAAGAGAGGATCATGCCGGCCATGATGCCGGGCAGCGTCAACGGCAGGGTGATCGTCAGGAAGACCCAGACCGGGCCGGCGCCGAGCGTTCCGGCCGCCTCTTCCAGCTTGCGGTCGACCGCCTCGATCGACAGGCGGATGCTGCGCACCATCAGCGGAAAGGCCATGATGGCGCAGGCCAGTGCAGCACCCGTCCAGCGGAACGACAAGACGATGCCGAAATACTGGTCGAGCAGGCTGCCGATCGGACCGCGGCGGCCAAACAGGATGAGGAGAAGAAAACCAGTGACCACCGGGGGCAGGATCAGCGGCAGGTGAACGACGCCGTTCAGCACCGGCTTGCCCCAGAAGCGGCCGCGGGCAAGCAACAAGGCGACGAGGATGCCGAAGGGCAGGCTTGCCAGCATGGCGACGATCGAGACGCGCAGGCTGAGCAGGATCGCCGTCCATTCCTCATTGCTCAAGCCCAGAGCGTCCAGCAAGCGCTTCTATTCCTCAAAATGAAGGCTCGCACATGCAAGCCATTTGTTGCCAAATCACGCTCTTTACTCGGCTGTCCGAGGATCTGCTGCCCTATTCAAAAATTGACGGGCTGCAGATGCTCGGGACAAAAACTCGCATGACGATAGAGTAGTTAGCGGTCTTCGTCAGCAGACTGAAGCACCCTTGTGAGCCTCAAGTCAGGCACCGTCGTGCAAATCCGCAATCATTTCGGCCCCCGATTATTTCAGTGTGGTGAAACCCTGCGCCGTGAAGAGGGCTGCAGCCTTGTCGGATTTCAGGAAGTCGAGATAGGCTGACGCATCCGGGTTCTTGCTCTCGGCGAGGATCGCGATCGGATAGACGATCGACGGATGCGAATCGGCGGGGAAAGTGCCGACGATGGTGACACCCTTATCGGCTGCGGCATCCGTCTGATAGACGATGCCAAAGGGCGCTTCGCCGCGCGAAACGAGGGCCAGGGCGGCGCGCACGCTTTCGGCGCCGGCGACCTTGGTTTCGACCGATTTCCAGACGCCGAGCTTTTCGAGCGCGGCCATGCCGTATTTGCCGGCCGGAACCGATTTCGGCTCACCCATGGCAAGCCTGCCGTCACCGAGGAGCCCGGCGAGATCGAAGCCGTGCTTGATCTCGACCGCTTTTGCCTTGTCCTTTTCGGCAACGAGCACGATGCGGTTGCCGAGCAGGTTGGAACGGGTATCGGTCTTGATCAGGTCCTTCTTGGCGACGTAATCCATCCAGTCGAGGTCGGCCGAGATGAAGATATCGGCGGGTGCGGCGTTTTCGATCTGTTTGGCCAGCGCGCCGCTTGCCGCATAGGATACGACGGCGTCCTTGCCGCTTTCCTTCGCCCAGGCGGCATTGGCGGTGTCGAGCGCATCCTTGAGGCTCGCCGCCGCAAAGACGGTAAGTTTTTCGGTTGCGGCGGCAGGCGCCGGAAGCGCTACTGCGCCAAGCCAGAGGGCTGCGATCGCGGCGGTGGCCAGTTTCATCCATCGGCGGCGCTTTTGCATCATTCAATTCCCCGGAGTACGAGATATTGCGACGAATATAACGGGTGAAGCGTCTTGGCTAGGGATATATCCAGGAAAATATAACCATATTGGATCGCGATCTCCGCAACGACCCCATAGTGACGCTTTGTTGAAGTGCATGGCTTGAACCGCAGCGTGAGATCCACAGGGTGGAAATACCCGAGCGACAGGTTGGCAGACCGCAAGGACTCCCGGCGGCAGGCCATGCACCGTCGATTTCTGCTAAGAAAAACGGCAATACCAAAGCCACAAGACTGCGCAGGATTGCACGCAATGCATTGCTGCAATGCAACAATCGATATTCATCTTCCTGCGAAATATGCTACAACACACTCATCGAAACGGCTTCTCCTCCTCCCATAGCCGTTCGATAGGATCGACAGCACTCCTCCTCCCAGTTGTCGATCGAGTTTATAAGCCCGACGGATCTCCTCCCCCGTCGGGCTTTCTCGTTTTCCGGATTTTCTGAAAATTAGGCTATTCGGCGTCGCTGTGCGACGAGCCGTTGCGGATTGCCGTCGAGCTTAGGCCGGAGCGCGGTCCGTGGATGAAGGTCCAGGCCGGCGCACGCTTCTTCCAGAGAACACGGGCATCATCCTCGTCGACACGGGCGAAATCGAAGGTCCTTGCCATTTTCGAGGAGAGGAAGGACAGCGTCGCGCCCGGCCGGTCGATCACCGCGATCGGGAAGGTGCGGGCAATCTCCTGCCATTTCTGCCATTTGTGAAAGGACTGCAGGCTGTCTGCGCCCATGATCCAGATGAAATGCACATGCGGATTGCGCGCCTTGACGCGGGCAAGCGTGTTGGCGGTGTAGCTGGTGCCGAGCGTCTGTTCGAAGGCGGTGACCTTGACGCGAGGGTCGGCGGCAACACGCTCGCTTTCGGCAATGCGCTCGGCAAGCGGAGCGAGCTGGTTGCGGCTCTTCAGCGGATTGCCCGGGGTGACCATCCACCAGAGCTGGTCGAGGCCGAGCCGCTTGATGGCGATTTCGGCGACGAGCGCATGGCCCTGATGCGGCGGATTGAACGAACCGCCGAACAGACCGACGACCATGCCGCGCTCGCTGTGCGGCATGCGGAGATAGTGCCCGTCCACATTCTCGGTCGTCACGTCAGGGCCGCGTCTGTCCGGCACCATGCACCCGATATTTGAAAGAAGTGAGCTGTTCGACGCCGACGGGGCCACGGGCATGCATCTTGCCGGTGGCGATACCGATTTCCGCACCCATGCCGAACTCGCCGCCATCGGCAAACTGCGTCGAGGCATTGTGCAGGAGGATCGCTGAATCGACTTCGGTGAAGAAACGCGCGACGACGGCGGGGTCCTCGGCGATAACCGCCTCGGTGTGGTTGGAGGAATATGTCTGAATGTGGGCGATGGCGCCCGATATGCCGTCGACGACGGCAACGGAAATGATCGCGTCGAGATATTCGGTCGACCAGTCCTCTTCGGTCGCGGGCTTCATGCCGGGTGCGACCTTCAGCACCGTTGCCGAAGCGCGGATCTCGCAGCCGGCCTCCGTCAGAACCTCAAGCAGCGGCGTAAGATGCGTGCCGATCGCGGCGCCATCGACGAGCAGGGTTTCGGCCGCCCCGCAGATGCCGGTGCGGCGCATCTTGGCGTTGACGATGATCTTCTTGGCCATTTCGATATCGGCCGAAGCGTCGACATAAATGTGGCAAAGGCCTTCGAGATGGGCAAAAACCGGCACGCGAGCCTCGCTCTGCACGCGGGCAACCAGGCTCTTGCCGCCGCGCGGCACGATGACGTCGATCGTCCCGTCCAAGCCCCGCAGCATGGCGCCGACTGCGGCGCGGTCGGTGACCGGCACGAGCTGGATAGCATGCTCTGGAAGTCCCGCCGCCTTCAGGCCCTCGACCAAGCAGGCATGGATAGCCTGCGATGAACGGCGCGAATCCGAGCCGCAACGCAGGATAACGGCATTGCCCGCCTTGAGGCAGAGGGCGCCGGCATCCGCGGTAACGTTCGGTCGGCTTTCGAAGATCACGCCGATGACGCCGAGCGGCGTGCGGACGCGCTCGATTTTCAGCCCGTTCGGCCGGTCCCAGGCAGCGATGACTTCGCCGACCGGATCGGCAAGGGCAGCGATGGCGCGGATTCCCTCGGCCATTTCGGCGACGCGCTTGTCGTTCAGTGTCAGCCGGTCGACGAAGGAAGCGAGCGTCTCGGTGCCTTCGATATCCTTCAGGTCCTTGGCGTTCTCGGCAAGAATATGCGCCTTGTTGCCCAGGATCGCATCGGCCATGGCGTTCAACGCGCTGTTCTTCGCCTCGGTGGACGCAAAGCCCAGCGGTCGTGCCGCAGCCTTTGCCTTGCGGCCGATGTCGTTCATCAGCACGTCAATGTCAGGGCCTGGCGCAACGGTATCAAGCATAGCTCGCGTCCTTCTTCTGCCTTTCCGATTTCGAACCGGTCTGCGCGGTCATCACCATGTCGTCGCGATGGATCATGGCGGCGCGCCCGGCATAACCGAGGATGGCCTCGATCTCCGCCGACTTGCGGCCGGCAATCCGGCGGGCGTCGTCGGCATCGTAGCTTACCAGGCCGCGGGCAATCTCGCGGCCGGCCGGGCCGATGATCGCCACCGTATCGCCGCGGCTGAAGAGGCCGGAAACGCTGCGAACGCCGGCGGGAAGCAGACTCTTGCCGGCCCCGAGGGCAACGACGGCGCCGTCGTCGACATGCAGTTCGCCGGCCGGCTGCAGCTGCCCGGCAATCCAGGTCTTGCGGGCGGTAACGGGTGTGCCCGACGGCGCGAACCAGGAGGAACGCGCGCCGTTTTCGATTGCCGACAGTGGGTTGTCGGTCTTGCCGGAGGCGATGATCATGGCGCAGCCTGATGCCGTCGCAATCTTGCCGGCATCGATCTTGGTGCGCATGCCGCCACGCGAAAACTCGGAGGCAGCACCCCCGGCCATTGCCTCGATCTCCGGGGTGATTTCAGCAATTGTCTCGAGGAACGTTGCGTTCGGATCGAGATGGGGCGGCGCGGTGTAGAGACCGTCGATATCGGAGAGAAGAATGAGCAGATCGGCGCCGGTCATCGTCGCGACGCGGGCGGCTAGCCGGTCGTTGTCGCCATAGCGGATCTCGCTGGTGGCAACCGTGTCGTTTTCATTGATGATCGGCACGGCGCCGATCTTCAAAAGCTGATTGATGGTGGCGCGGGCATTGAGATATCGGCGGCGCTCTTCGGTATCGCCGAGCGTCAGCAGGATCTGGCCGGCGACAATCTCGTCGCGTGACAGGCTTTCCGACCAGGCGCGCGCCAGCGCAATCTGGCCGACGGCAGCCGCCGCCTGGCTTTCCTCCAGCTTCAGCGCGCCCGAGGGCAGGTCGAGCACCGAGCGGCCGAGCGCGATTGCGCCCGAGGAAACGACGAGCACGTCGATGCCCTTGGCCTTCAAGCCTGAGATATCGGCGCACATGGCGTCGAGCCAGGCCTTCTTCAGCCCGGCCTTGCGGTCGACCAGAAGCGCGGATCCGATCTTGATGACGATGCGGCGGTAGCGGCCAAGCGGCTTACGGCTGGTCATCGTCCTCGTCCCCACCCTTGTCCTCATCGGTGACGACCATGTCGCGATGGCGCAGCTTCGGCACCTTGGCCGGCTTCTCCTCCGTATTGGCTTCGACGATGATGTCGCGGAGTGCACGCAGCACTTCGGTCATGCCCTTGCCGGTGACGGCCGAAATCTGGAACGGCGTCTTGCCGCAGGCCTTGGCCAATTCCTTGGTCTTCTTCTTCAGTTCGGCATCATCGAGCACGTCGATCTGCGACAGTGCCACGATCTCCGCCTTGTCGGCCAGATCGTTTCCATAGGCTTCGAGCTCGTGCTTGACCGTCTTATACGCCTTGCCTACCTTTTCCTCCTGGGCGGAGATGAGGTGGAGCAGCACGCGGGTGCGCTCGACATGGCCGAGGAAACGGTCGCCGATGCCGACACCTTCATGGGCGCCTTCGATGAGGCCCGGAATGTCGGCCAGGATGAATTCGCGCTCGTCGATGGTGGCGACGCCGAGATTAGGATGCAGTGTGGTGAAGGGATAGTTGGCGATTTTCGGCCGGGCCCGGGTGACTGATGCCAGGAAGGTCGACTTGCCGGCATTCGGCATGCCGACGAGGCCGGCATCGGCAATCAGCTTCAGGCGTAGCCAGATGGTCTTTTCCTCGCCGGGCAGACCGGGATTGGCCCAATCCGGCGCCTGATTGGTCGAGGTTTTGAAATGGGCGTTGCCGAAGCCGCCATTGCCGCCATGGGCGAGACAGTAGCGCTGGCCTTCGACGGTCAGGTCGCAGATCAGCGTTTCCTGGTCTTCCTCGAAGATCTGGGTGCCGACCGGGACCTTCAGCGTCACGTCGCTGCCGTTGGCGCCGGTGCGGTTCCTGCCCATGCCATGGGTGCCGATCGTCGCCTTGAAATGCTGCTGAAAGCGGAAATCGATCAGCGTGTTGAGGCCGTTGACGGTCTCAACCCAGACGTCGCCGCCGCGTCCGCCGTCGCCGCCATCCGGGCCGCCGAACTCGATGAATTTCTCGCGTCGGAAGGAAACGCTGCCGCCGCCGCCGTCCCCGGACTTGATATAGACCTTTGCTTCGTCGAGAAATTTCATTTTACTTCCAATATTCAGTGGCAGTTGGACGGCCCGTCTTGGCCCATTCGATATAGGCGGTTCCGACGGAGGTCAAAGATTATCGTGAATTTTGCGAGCTATAACATACAGTACGGCTTCGGTCTCGACGGCAGATACGATCTGGCGCGCATTGCCCGCAGCCTCGAGGGTGCCGATGTCATCGCGCTGCAGGAGGTCACTCGCGGATTCTCCCGCAACGGTTTCGCCGACATGGCGGCCGATGTTGCAGCCTTCTTTCCCGACTATTTCTGGGTGTATGGGCCGGCCTGCGACATGCATGTCAAGGCGGCCGAAGGCGGGCTGCAGCCGGCGCGCGGCACGCGATTCCAGTTTGGCAACATGGTGCTGTCGCGCTGGCCGATCGTCTCGACCCGGACGCTGCTTCTGCCGCGCAGCCGGACGATCGGCAAGATCAACCTCCAGCGCGGCGCGACCGAGGCGGTGATCGATGCACCCGGCGGTGCGATCCGCGTCTACTCTGTCCATCTCGACCATGTCTCTGCCGACGAGCGCATCCGCCAATTGGAATTCTTGAACGCGCATATCAATGCCTTCGTCCAGGAGGGTGGGTCGCTGACGGGGGGTGGTGAATTCGATCTGCCGGAGCCGCCGCTGCCAGAGGATTATGTCATCATGGGTGATTTCAACATGGAGCCGGAATCGCCGGAATATTGCGCGCTTGCCGGTGCTGCCGGCGGATATTACGGCCGCGTGGCGAGGATTGGCACGCCGGTCGACGCCTTTGCGGCGCTGGAGGCTTACTCTCCGGGGAGCTATAGCTGGATGGATCCTGAAGATCGCGGCAAACGCATGCATCTCGATTATTGCTTCGTCAGTTGCGGCCTGCAGAGCCGGTTGGAATCCGCCCGGATCGATACGCAATCCGTCGGTTCCGATCATTTCCCCGTATGGGTCGAGATCGGCGATTGATGGAGACGCCGCCGGTGCGGCGACGTCTCCTTTCTAGTCCTGGAGCATGATGTTGTCCGAAAACCGCATACACTTTTCGGCATCATGCTCTATCAGGCGACCTTCCGCGGCTGCAGCATGCCCGGCTCCAGCACGGTCTCGATGTGCGACACCATCGTGTTGCGGGCGAAACAATAGATTTCGCCGCAACCCGTCATGCGGAAACCGAGCTTCTCCTGCAATCGCAGCGAAGCCGGGTTGTCGGCGAAGACGCCGGAATGAACAGGCGTCTCCGGCATGCGGCGCGAGAAGCGTTCGATGATCGCCGTCACCGCCTCGCTCATATAGCCGCGCCGCCAGTAGTAGCGGTTCAGCCAGTAGCCGAGGTGCCAGCGGCCGTGGCGCAACTCGATCGAGACGTTACCGATATGGACATCGTCCTTGCCGGTGATTGCCAGCGGCCAGTCGGGCAAGGTGCCCGATGTGACCGGGATCAGCCAGTCCAGCGCATCCTGCCGGTCGAACGGCGCGGGTACGCGGGACAGCATGCGCGTGACCGCGAAATCGGAGAGCGATTCCGCGATATCAGGCGCATCGCTCAGCCTGTGGGGGCGGAGCGTCAGGCGGGCGGTCGAGATGACCGGCGCGGGGCCGGGCATCATCGGCTTGGCCTCTGGCCTTTGCAGCGCAGTCGTGCTCATGCGATGTTCCCCCAGCTTCTGAGGGACATCCAGGTCTTGCGGTCGAGCCTGTACCATTCGACCGGCACGTTGCTGCCGAGCGCCAGCGAGGCGGCGAGCCCCGAACCCTGAAACTGGAAGCCGCACTTCTGGATGACGCGGCGCGAGGCGACGTTCATGACCCGGCAACGGGCGTCGATCTGATCGACGTCCTGACGGGTCCTGAACACCATATCGACCAGGGCATGGCAGGCCTCGGTCGTATAACCCTTGTTCCAATAGGGCTCGCCCAGCCAGTAGCCGATCTCGACGGTCTTGCCGTCTGTCTGCGGTTCCACGCCGCAGCAGCCGATAAATGCGCCGTTTTCGGCCTTGGTGATCGCATAGACGCACTTGCCAATCTCGCCATTTTTCGTGCGACGCACGAAGTCGGCAGCATCATCGGCGGTATAAGGGTGCGGCATACGCGATACCATGGTGGCGACTTTGGCGTTATTGGCGAGATGGGCAAGGGCGTCGATGTCTTCTTCGTGGGGCGCGCGCATGACGAGCCTTTCCGATAACAAGACAGGGCAATCGGTCCTTAACCGTTCCGGCCTCAGCCGCTCCGTGGAAGACCGCTGGTCTTCCTGGGGAGACCGTGATTGGTCTACCCTTAACAATTCGCCTTGCATGGTACAGTCCTCCTTGAGGGGTAAAGAAAAAGGGGAGATGGCGCCCCATCTCCCCTGTTTTCTAGACTGAACCTGATACGGCCAGCCGGGTCGATGAGACGCCGGCTGTTTTTGAGCGCTACCGGCTTATTCCGCTGCTTCCGCTTTCGGCATGACAGACACGTAGACGCGACCGTTGGCCTTGGTTCGGTAGTTCACATTGCCGGCGGTAAGCGCAAAAATCGTGTGATCCTTGCCGAGGCCGACGTTGGAACCCGGATGCCACTCAGTACCGCGCTGACGCACGATGATGTTGCCTGCGATGACGGCTTCGCCGCCGAACTTCTTCACGCCAAGGCGCTTGGACTGAGAATCGCGACCGTTGCGCGATGAACCGCCAGCTTTTTTGTGTGCCATTGGAGTTCTCCTTTAAACCTTGTCCCGTTGATCTTACTTGGCAGCCACGATGTCCGTGATACGGACGACCGTGTGATGCTGACGATGGCCGCGCGAACGCTTCGAATTCTGACGGCGGCGCTTCTTGAAGGCGATGACCTTCTTGCCGCGGTTCTGTTCGACGACTTCTGCCTTGACAGAGGCGCCGGTAACGAAGGGCGCACCGATCGCAGCGTCGGCGCCTTCGCCGATCACGAGCACTTCGGTGAATTCAATGGAGTCGCCAGCGGTGGCTTCCAGCTTTTCGATGGTCAGCACGTCGTTGGCTGCCACACGGTACTGTTTACCGCCGGTCTTGATGACTGCGAACATTTTTTATCCTTTCATGTTCGTTCCAGCGCTCCCCGCTAATCCAGCAGGTGGCTGTCTTTTTATCAGTCGAAGTTAAGCAGGGATTTCAGAGGTCTAATCCTCGAACTCTTCCTGCCGGTGAAGCCCCGCGCGAGCGCGGGACGGCCAAGGCGCGGATTTCTCCAAACCTATTGCGCAGCCGAGATACGCGAGTGACAAAAAGGTGTCAAGGCAAAAGGATGGAATGCTTCGACTTTTCGGCTTGCCAGCCTGTCATTTGCCCGTTATGAGAACGCCCGCGCCGAACAAGCGCCGACCAGACCGCGGAGAGGTGGCAGAGTGGTCGAATGCACCGCACTCGAAATGCGGCATACCTGCAAGGGTATCGTGGGTTCAAATCCCACCCTCTCCGCCATGACTTGGGTCACTCTTCCCCAATTACCCGCAAGCCTTGGGTTTCCTCGCTGATTTCCTGACCGATCACCCAAAAAGGGAAGTTCAGTCATGAATGTATCGCGCATTGTATCGCGCCATGTACAGTCCGATGTATCGCCGGACGCGGAAATCATTTCCGCGAAGAAACGGAATCGCAAGCTTAAAAAGCGATCGTCCGGGCTCTATCTGGTCAGAAGCGGGGGTATCTATCTCTTCCAGATCAGATTGCCGAAACGCATTGGCGGCGGTGCGGGTTCTCGACCCATTCGGGTCAGCCTTGGTGCCCTCCCACATCAGGAGGCACGAGAACTCGCGGATGCGCTAGCCGCATTGGCGCGGACGGTGTTCAAGGAGATTGAAAAGAGAATGGCTGGCTACGAAGGACCCGATCTGTCGCACATCGTGAGCGGCCTTGCCGACGAGGACATCCCTGCCGACGACTGGCCATTCGAGTTCGCGACGCTGATTCTCAAAGGCGGACTGTTCGACTTGCGCGAGCCCGCTCGCGCCCCGACGCCGGAAGAGGCCAAAGGTTTCGAGATGATGCGCGGGCTTGTGCGCATCGGTCGGGAGGCTTCGGCGCTATCCAACAAGAAAGTCGAGTTGCTGCTCAAGACGGGCGTGCAGTCGGGTTTGTTGGATAATGCAATGCTGCCACTCCTCGGCCTGTTGACCGGAAGGCGGCTCGGTTTGCTGGTTCATCTTCAAGGGATCGATTTCCGCGAGAAGTTCGAGGGCGTCTGGGTCGCGCAGACTGGCGGCATCGTCTACGGCGACGGTATCTGGCGGCGAGTTCCGTACAAGACAAATGCCAGTGTCAGCTTTTTCGTTCTCCACAATTTCCTCGTTGAAATCGGGTTTCCGCAGTGGGCGAAAGAGCAGGGTGGTGAGTTTATTTTCAAGGAACTCAACAGGCTGGCGGACCCGAGCAAGAGCGCCTCGTCATACATGGCTCGGTTATTTGAACGGGCGGGCATCAAGGAGGTTCGTCAGGAGGTGTACCATTCCCTGAGGAGCGGGTTCATTTCGGCCTCCGGCGATAAAGGTATCGAAACCCGTGATCGAAAGCTTCAGGCCGGCCATGAACTTGGTGCGGACGAGCATGAGCTTTATGGTTTTAAAACTTTGACCGAAACCAAGGCACGGCAGATTGCATACATGCAGCTTCCGGATATCGATCTATCTCCATATCTTGGGCTGGATTTCGATAAGTTGGCCAGGGCGGAGCGCACGCGAGGGCGTAAGATTAAAGGTGCTTAGGCCGTGCGGCCCTCCGAAGCCGGGATTCCCAAGTAAGGAATTCACTCTTTTCAAGCCGTTGAGACGGCCATTAAATCCCGATCACCTGCGATTCAATACGACAGTCTTGCACAACAGTGTGGGAGTTTTGACCGCATGCGGAAATAATTCCCATCTGCACCACACACAGACATCTCAGCGGCATCAGTTCATGATGCTAACGCCAATTATATCGCGGACAGAACACTTGCCCAATGTGCGGCTGCCAACTAGACTTTCTAGCGAGAGTTGAGGGACCGGCAGGACTATGACAGAATCTTCACTTTGGGAGGTTGAAGAGCTCTCAAGCCACTTATTTATCCATTTCGATGTCGAAGATCATTTTCTCAAGCTCGATACGTTCATTCAAACTGCAGAAAGTGCCCGTGATATTATCACGGCGCTAGACGAGACTTTTTTCCAAGGCTCATTGAAGTTTGATCTGATCGTTTTGCCACCAGATGACGGCAGCTTTTTAACAAAGCTTGTGGTCTGGGTCAGCGCGGGCACGACGGCGGTATTTGCTTTTTTGAACAGTGACGTAGGTGCGGCATATGTCGAGGGGCTGACAGGAAAGTCGCCAGTCGAATGGGCACAAGAGCTCGGGCAAGATCATCGAGAGCGCGTACAAGAGGCTTATGAGATGATCGAGCCTAGCGAAGACGATCCACAAGACACTTCCGAGCCGACGCATGCATACGCAATCGACGCGATACCGGACAGCGACCCAGGCGCGTGCCGATCAAGTGAAAAAATAATCGTCGCTATGACCCGCGGAGTTCTTGAAAAGGAAAATAAGGAACTAAGCAAGATCGGGATGGAAGTCGGCCTCGCCAAAGCATTGGACGCACGCTCGGAGTTTTATGTTGCTTGTCTCAACAATAGGAAAGTCAAACGGATAGGCTTCACGCCGACGATGACTTCCCGGTTCCTCGCGGTTCTTTTGCCGAACGGGCTCAGAAGCCCGCTCGTAAAGAAAAAGAAGAGGAACCACCGGAGTGGACGGTAGCCATTGAAAGTATCTACGTCACCTCCCCCAACTGGGATGAGGAAGACCAGAGGGCACGTCAATGGAAAGGAAAAGACCAGGTTCGCCGTGACTGCTATTTCGTGATCGAAGACGCTGAATTCTGGCGATTAGTTAAGAGGAAAGAATTGCACGTTGAGGTGCTGGATATCCTCAAAGTGCAATGGGCATACCAAATCTCTGAAGGCAGGCCGAAGAATCGTCGGGTCTTACGCGTTCTTGAGTTCAATGGGGATAAGCTGGCTGACCCTCTCACGCCTGAAGCAATCGGCGTACCCTGGAGAGCTATTCCACCGCGAATGTTCAGCGTAGCGAGCCTTCCCTGTTCGATGATTGGGGCTAGACGGGGCGTAACGTGGTTAAACAGCTAATTTGTTAGCGCAGACTTATTTTAATCTTGGTAGCAAGAGATATGATTGAACTCCTCAACAATACAACAACTATCTTGGCTTCATTCCTTGACGACCAGTTACCCAAGCAGTCTGCAGACTGGTGGCGAATCCTTGTAATTGAGCGGTTAAGCTTCCAGCAGCAACGTATGGCCACTGAGCGTCGGATAACCTCGTTAAAGCAGTTGGACCTAGCGGCGCTTCTTCGAGTGTTGGACCAAAATTGGTATGAGCTTTCCGAAGCACTCCAGTGGCCGCGCGACGGGCGAAACTGGATTAAGGAGCTCCAGACAATCCGGAACAGGTGGGCGCATCGATCAACTGAGGAGCCTCCACTGGGTGAAATCTTTCGAGATGCAGATACGCTTGTTCGACTGCTCATGCTGATCGGTGCGCCATCTGACATGCTCGAAAAAGTAGAGGCAGAAAAGCGGCGGGTGCTAATGGCAATAGCGTCCACCAACTCTGACAACTCGCAATCAACGACGCCACCATCTACGTCAACGACTATGACCTCTCTCTTTCGGCTGGGAGACATCGTGGCACTCCGAGCGGACCCGACGAAGCACCTACCGGTTGTGGAAGTGCTGCCTGGTAGCAGCGAATACCGCTACCATGTTTTCGAGAATGGCGCGAAGGCGCTTTATTACGAAAGCCAACTCCAGCCTACCAGCACTTCGTCATCCAACGAAGTGCTACTCGGAGCCAGTGAATTGCAGGCGCATCTGACCAGCCTTCAGATACTCTCACCTTCCACAGCCAACCTGTTCTCACTGCGCTCGGGTCGCGTCCAGTTCGTGCCCTACCAATACCGGCCAGTTCTCAAGATTATCCGCGCCGATCGCCCGCGCATCCTCATTGCCGACGAAGTCGGTGTGGGCAAGACGATCGAAGCAGGTCTGATCATTAAGGAACTGCGGGCGCGGATGGATATTTCATCGGTACTGGTGATCTGCCCCAAAGCGCTCGTTGCCGAGCGCAAGTGGCACAACGAAATGAAGCGGTTCGATGAGAGTTTCACGGCGCTCGACGGCGCGCTTTTGCGTCACTGCATCAAGGAGACTGAGCTCGAAGGCGAGTGGCCAGAACAGTACGCAAAGGCCATCCTACCCTTCTCCCTTTTCGATTCCGACCTCGTGCTCGGGACTGGAACTGGACGCCGCAAGGACCAAGGCCTTGTATCGCTCGATCCACCACCTAAATTTGATCTTGTGATCGTGGATGAGGCGCATCACATCAGAAACTCCGAGACATATCTACACCAAGGAATCCGGTATTTTTGCGATAACGCGCAGGCCGTCGTGCTGATGACGGCTACACCGGTCCAACTCGGCAGCCACGATCTTTATACTCTCCTCAACGTATTGCGGCCTGATCTCGTCATCGATCCTGCCAGCTTTCAGCAAATGGCGGAGCCAAATCAGTTTATCAATGAAGCTGTGAAGCATTGCCGTGCAGCCGCGCGCGGCTGGCAGGAAGCAGCGCGCGGCTGCCTTGACAGCGTCGCTCAAACCGACTGGGGCCGTCTCTTCATCCGCGAGACACCCGCTTTCCAAAATATCTACGATTGGCTTGGCGCAGAATCCCTAAGCGATCAGGAGCGCATCAGGACGATCCACGGCATCGAGCAGCTGTATACTTTCAGCCCATTGATCAACCGTACCCGTCGGCGTGATATAGGCGAGTTCACAAGCCGCAAACCTGAAACGCTGACGGTCGAGTTCACCACGGCCCAGAAGCAGCTGCATGACGATCTGCTCGCCGTGATAGCCCGAATCCTTGGCTACGCGCATGGACAGCAGAACGTAGCCTTCATGATGACCACCATTCGCCGTCAGGCAGCAAGCTGCCTCTACGGCCTCGCGCCGCTGCTCTCGGACATGCTCAACGGGAAACTCGACCAGCTGGAGCTGATGGAAGCCAGCGATAGTGACAGTGACGGCGACTTGCGCTTTGTTGATAAGGTCCGGCCTGACATCGAGGCCGTGCTTGCTCAGGCTGAAGCGCTCGACGAGAACGATCCCAAGGCTGAAGCCTTCGTGAAAATTCTACGAGACAAAAGCAGCCGCGATAATAACAAGGCACTCGTATTTAGCACATTCCGACATACGCTCCGCTATCTCGTGCAGCGCACGGCAGACACCGATCTTCGCGTGGGCCTAGTTCACGGTGACGTGCCGGATCACGAGCGCTCTGAATTACGTCGCCGCTTTGCGTTGCCTAAGGCCGAAGAAGACGCCATTGATGTCCTGCTTTCGTCCGAAGTGGGCTGCGAAGGTCTTGATTTCCAATTTTGTGATTTCCTCGTGAACTACGACCTTCCGTGGAATCCGATGCGCATCGAACAGCGGATCGGACGCGTGGATCGTTACGGCCAGAAGAGCGAGACCGTGGCGATCATCAACTTCGTGACGCCGGGCACCGTTGACGCGGACATCTATAATCGCTGCCTCTGGCGGATCGGCGTTTTCCATCACGCCGTCGGCGGTAGTGAAGAGATACTTGGGGCAGTAACCAAAGAGCTGCACGATATAGCGGAAAGTTTCACCTTGACCCCCGACGAGCGGGTGGCGCGGCTGCAGCAGCTGGCCGACAACGGCATTCGCCAGATTGAGGAGGAACAGGAGCTGGAGTCGCGCCAGGCAGAACTGTTCGGCCTGAATGTGCCGAAACCGTCCTGGAAGGATGAGATCGACGCCGCCGAATCGTTCTGGCTTTCGCCGGGTGCGCTACAGGCCTGTGTGGGCGTCTATCTGGCCAAACGTCTGGGCACTGACACAGAGTATTTGCTTGGCGAAAAGCCTCTGAAGACCCTGCGCATAAACCAGGCAGCCCGTGCATCGCTTCTGGATGATTTCCGGCGTCTGCCACGGTCCAACGAACCCATCTCGCGCGAATGGGAGAAGTGGCTGAAAGGATCGCAGCCGACGGTCTCCGCTACGTTCGATCAGCAGACCGCCGCCGAGAACCCGAAGGCGCTGCATCTAACCGTTGTACATCCCCTCGTGCGGCAAGCCGCCCACGCTCTGGAAGTGGTGGATACGGAGTCCTGCGCGGTCACCTTTGAATCCGCCGATCTGCCAATCGGAAATCATCCTTTTGCGATTTATCGCTGGTCCTTGCATGGGGTAAAACCGGACCGCATGCTCGTACCTGTGGCTGACCCCGCGCTCGAGGCCGCACTGTTGACCGTACTGCAGAACGCGCGAATCGTTGAAGGCGGCGCTTCACCCGCACCTGCCGACAAGGACGGTCTCGATACCCGCCATCATGCCAAGTGGGCGGAGGCACAGGGTACACATGTCGCTGAAAACCATCAACTCGTCGAGCTGCGCGTCCAAAGCCTCACTGTCAGCCATCGCGCTCGTTGCAAGGCTATCGAGGACCAGCTGGCGCGCGCGACAAACGAAAAAATCCGCTTGATGAAAGAAAGCGAACTTGGGCGGGCGCAGGTGGATTTCGAGCGCCGCATGGATGAGCTGAGGCGCGCTGCGGCGACCGGTGACATTCGCGTTTCGCCGGTAGTTTTTGGTATGCTGACCGTGACGAGGCCATCCGCATGAACGCTTTCTTGCAATCCCTGATGGAACAAAGGCGCAAGTTCCTCGATGGACTCGACGCCAATGAAAACGATATCAACCTCGACATCTTCGAGGATTTCTATCCGGACCAGGCTCACTTTGTGTTCGAGCTGCTTCAAAACGCCGAGGACACGGGCGCGACGGAAGCCGCTTTCAAGCTGTCGAAGGAAGGCTGCTGGTTCGAGCACAATGGCGCGCGGACCTTCACCGAATCCGACGTGCGCGCGATTACCGGCATTCACAACAGCACGAAAACTAAATCGTCGGACCAGATCGGGAAGTTTGGCGTCGGCTTCAAGTCCGTGTTCGTTTACACGCAGACGCCGACAATCTACGCTGCGGATTTCTCGTTCAAGATCGTAAAATATGTCATGCCCGAGCCCGTTGCCGACGATGTTGGGATCGACGCTCAGACAAGGTTCTGGTTGCCCTTTAATAATCCGAAGAAGACGCCGGACATCGCTTACGCCGAAATCGCCGCTGGTTTCAACGAACTTGCCGAAACAACCATTCTGTTTCTGCCGAACATCGAGTCGATCAAATGGCAGGTTGGCGACACTGTCTCTGGCGAAGTCCTTCGGATAGCCCATACACCGGTTCATGTGGAGGTGCTCAAGCAGATCAACGGACAGACGACAACGAGCGCCCATTTCCTGAAGTTCGATCAAGCGGTCAAGGGCCTGGAAAAGCAGCGCGTTGCGGTCGCTTTTGCTTTGGATTTCCTGCCCAACGTCAAGACGTTATCGGCAGACAAGGCTCTTTCTCAGCAGCTGAGGATCGTACCCGTCTCCGGGCAGGTCTGCGTATTTTTTCCGGCAAGCAAGGAGTCATCGGGGCTCCGTTTTCACCTGCATGCGCCCTTTGTGCCTGAACTGAGTAGGGCCAGCATCAAAGACACGCCGGCGAACAACCCGCTTTATGACCAGCTGGCCGCGCTGTCGGCGTCCGCGCTTCACGACGTCCGTGATCTTGGCCTTCTGACCACTGATTTCCTGGGCGTTCTTCCGAACGCACAGGACCCGCTTGGCAAAGGGTACGGATACGAAATAATCCGCGATGCGATCACCGAGGCCATGAAGACGGAACCGCTGTTCCCCACTCATGGTAAGGGTCACGCGCCTGCTAACAGATTGGTGCAGGCCAAGGCATCCCTCAAGGAACTCCTCAACGAGGATGATATCAAATACCTGATAGAATACGAAAACAAACAGCCCCTTTGGGCCGCCAGCCGTGCCCTGCAGGGGACGAACGTCGAACGATTCATGACAGGACTGGAAATCAGGGATTGGGATATCGAGGCCTTCGTTGACTGCCTCGGTGACAAAGCCACCGATGGCAATTGGGGCGGCGTCGACAAAGAGTTCATGGCATGGCTCGGGCGCAAGAGTGTCGATTGGCATCAGCAATTCTATTCACTTCTCGACCGCGAAAGCGAAGCGCGGGACGAAATTTACCGGCTGAAGCGCTGCCGGATCATCCGACTCACCGACAGCAACTATGCCATCGGTTCAGCATGTCATTTCTCGGAAGAGCGTCATCCGCAGACAGACGGTGTACGCTGCGTCGATTCGGCTGTGTACACGGCGG
Source organism: Rhizobium sp. SU303 (assembly GCF_021052345.1). Taxonomy (NCBI): domain Bacteria; kingdom Pseudomonadati; phylum Pseudomonadota; class Alphaproteobacteria; order Hyphomicrobiales; family Rhizobiaceae; genus Rhizobium; species Rhizobium sp. SU303. Next base: position 4,536,494 of record NZ_CP088095.1, on the reverse strand, counting down.
GAAAGAGTAAAGCCCAACAGGAAAGCGCGCGGCGGTTTCTGGAGTCAACTGGGGTGACGCCAGTGGGAGAGCGCCAGCTTGTTGAAGCTGAGCTCAAGTTTAAGTACGAAGGCGAGAAGCGCGCGCTTAACGAACGCGAATACCTTGCCGATCTGCGTCGCTTCATGAAAGTCCTCGATGAAGACGCTTCAACATCTTCGACCCTGGCCCCTTTCCGCCTCTTCATGGGGAAGGACAACACTTGGCGAAAAGCCTCCGAAATCTACCTTGATGAGCCTTATCTCGACACCGGCCTAAGCGAATACTTCGGGTTGGGAGGGGCGTACCAGCTTTCACCTTTGGCAGACTTTTACCAATTGATGAAAATCGACACGGCAAAAATCGCGCGCTTTGCTGAAGTACTTGGCGCTCGCACCAAACTCCCGGTCTTTAACGCGAAATGCGAAAAAAATCCTCAATGGCAATATCTGTCCTCGGTCTCGGGCTCCCGCTACACCACTCCGATTGACCGCGACTTTTCGTTTGGCAGCTTTGCCTCAATGGTTGAACGGAAATCGGAAAAGCTGTCCAAACTAATTTGGAGCACGATGTGCTCTCTGCCTAATACGAACCATGGCTATGATTCAACATACCACGAGAATCTTTTGCGCGCTGTTTATCGAAAGAACGAAACAGGCGGTGCGCACTTCGCCCACTCGCAGCTTGTTCACCAGCTACGAAGAGCTGCTTGGGTGCCGCAGCGAGGCAGCGGCTTTGTGAAACCAGCTGATGCCCGCTCGGAACTGCTACCCGGCGGCTTCACCTTCGATGCCGGCTGGCCTTGGATCAAGGCAATCCAGTTTGGCGTAAATATCACGTTGGAGAGCGAGAAGGCGCAGGCCGAGTTTTCCGCTGCGATAGAACGGCACAAGAAGGAACAGCAGGCTGCGGAGTCGCTTGGCTTCAAGGATGCCGACACCGCGCGTAGATTTTCAGCCATGCCACCCGACGAACAAGAACGGGCTCTCGCCGAATTCGAGCGACGCAAGAGAGTTGCCCTACCAGATCACACCCCAGGCAATCCGACGCGTCGCCGGGAACGTATTTTTGCCCATTCGGCAAACGCGCCCCTACGTAGAACGGAGGAGCGTACACGGTCTGTCTCCATAGGACTGGACGGGGTTAAGGACGAGGCCAAGCAGTATCTGCGCCAACAATATACCAACGTCGACGCGGAACAAATTTGCCAGATTTGCAAGGATGTTCTTCCGTTTACGCTCGGCGATGGGTCCTTTTATTTCGAAGCCGTGGAACTTCTGCCAGAGCTGAAGCTGCATTATGATCAGAACTATCTTTGCCTCTGCCCGAATCATGCAGCCATGTTTAAACACGCAAATCCCTCGCGGACGACGCTGAAGGGGCGACTAGCAGCACAGGCCGAAAATGAACTGGAGATTGTTCTCGCGCAGACTGACGCAACCCTCTATTTCTCAAAGACACACCTTGCCGACCTTCGCACAATCATCGAGGCGGATCAGAACGCATTAGATCGGGCGGACTATTTGCTCGATGGCACAACAAATTAGCGCTATCACCCGCATTACCGAATGGCTTGAAGCGGAAATAATTTCCGCCTCAGGCCATAACTCGCTCGAGCCGTTGCTTCCGATTTGACCAATCCGGCATCACGCGGCTCAGCAGATCATAGAAAGTCGGTCCATGATGCGGCTCGGCAATATGGCATTAATTCATGGGTTATTACATAGTCGAAGCACACGATCGAGATCGGCTGTCTCCTAGACCATCTGTGCTGCCACGCTGCGTGGGCTCAAGCCGCGGTCGTCAGAGCCACATGCTGCAGCCCGGCGCTTGAGGTGAGCGGTGCGCGACCGATTGCGGCCGGCGCCGAAACGGCTCTGCACCACGTCACGAAACTCATTGCAGATGCGCAGCATTTCCAAGACATAGGTGAGGAAAAACGCGATCGTCTTCACTGCGAAGATGCTGGGCGTGATGCGGTCGAAGGCCCATGACCCCTGACTGTCGCGGCTCTCATGGACGGGTTATCCTATAGATCAGCAAATTATTCAAATCCGCAAGCTTGGTTGCGGTCTTGTCCAGATGGTCGATAACCCCATCATGATGCTCGACGAACAGCCGGCCCTCCTTGTCGGTCGCGTTCTTGGTCACGCCGAACAGATCCGCGCCTTGCGCCCGCAGTTCCTCGAGCTGCGCGATCGCAGTGGCGTCATCCGCAACGAATTTCGACCATTCCGCATCACCTCCGCCAGGCGGGAACACCCAGCCGCGCGCCCTGCTGTAGTAGACTGCGACGGGATCGCCGACCTCAGGCGCGATGGCGACGACAAGGTCGCCCGGTTGCGCCAACCGCGCCAGTTCCTCGCCAAGCAGCTTGCCGTTCATGGCGATTGGCTTCTTCATCGTCCTGACGAGGGGCAAGGTCGACCAGGCAAGCGCGATGGCCACGATGAAGATCGAGCGAAGCACCACCGCCGGCGTCAGAACGGTTCTCGACCCAAGCGTTGCCAGAAGAAGCGCGCCATGGCCGCAGAACATCGCGATCGGCACATGGAAGATATGGAAGTTCCACACATTGCTGGTGATCTCGCCTGCCGCCGCCAGATAGAGGATGATGGCCGCAGTCAGCCACACATAGGGAATGGCCGAAAGGCTGCGTTGCTTCGGGTCTTCGGCGCGGCTGAGCGGTATCCACAAGCCGACGGCCAGCAGCACCAGGAACGGATAGCCGTAGAACCACAAGACCGAGGTGTTCCACAAGGATTTGAAGTAGAATCTGTCCCTGACATAAGTCCAGAAGCCGTCATCCCAGATATAGCCGCCGGTGCCGGCGACATGAAACGGCGGATAGCTGCGGCCGAGATAAATCGCCCAGATGTAATAAGCGCCGATGACGGCCAGGCTCGAAAGCCCCGACAGGAAAACCCAGCTTGCCTGCTTTCGTTTCTTCTCCCGAATCCAGCAGACCATCAGGTAGAAGATGACGGCGCCGGCAGCGATGCCTGGTAGCTTTGACAGCACGCCGAGCGAGAAGCTGAGCGTGGCGAGCGGCAAGAGCCAGCGGCTGCCGCCGGCCCAGTATTTGGCGAACAGCCAGACACCAAGAGTGACCAAGGCCAGCATCGCGGGATCGGGAAGAAACGAGCTGTCGATCATGATCGCCGCCGGCATCAGCGCGTAGGCCAGCGCCGCCGCGTGAGCGTGCATCTCGCCCCAGCATAGCGCCGTTAGCCTGTGCAGCGAAAACACCGTCACCAGGCCGAATAAGGCCGCAACCGCGCGGCCGAACCAATCGTGCCAGCCGAAGAGTTGGTAGAGCAGGGCCGTGAGATAGCTGACGATCTGGAACTCACGGCCCTGATAGCTTGGCCCGGGCCCGGTCCAGCTGACCTCCGGAAAGAAGATGTTCCAGCTGCGCTGCTGGAAATTGTCGGCCATCATTGCGGTGCTTATCTCGCGCCAGCTGAAGCCGTCGACCAGCGGTAAGGTGATCTTATGAAACCTGAAGACGATGGCAATAAACAGGATCCCCAGCAAGATCGCAGTGTCGAGGCTCGGGTATTTGCGAGAAACCATGTCCCAGTCGCTCGTCTGCTGCTGACATTGCTGACCTTCGGCACGATTCAATTTCGGGTCGTCGCTCATCTGAACCGTGTCCTTCCCACTGACGCCCGACACGGCGCGATACGCGCCGTCATCGGATCGAGAGGAGGATTAGGCTGAGGGGGATCTCGCCGCCGGCGCGGTCGGCTGCGGAGCGGCTCGTAGGCTTCACCGAGCAGCGGCTTGGAAGGCTTGCGGGGCGGCTTTGTCATGACGGCAGTTCATCAGCAATGCCTTAAAAAGCAATTAGCCCAGATTGATTACTGACTCCATTCCCCATGCGAACACGATAAGGACAGCGGCGAGACGGCTCACCTTGATAGTCTCTGGCACACGGCCAGCGTCAATTGCCCAGCGCCTTCTTCACCCAGGCTCCAACTTCGTCGCCGCTGCTCATGTCGGGCTGCACCAGCCCGTCGATCATGAAGGTTGGCGAGACATGGATGCCGTTCTGGCGGGCATATTTGCAGTGCCATTTGATCTCCCGATCGAGATCCGGAATTGCGAAGGCTTCCTTCAGCTTGACGCCGCTGTAGCCTTCCAGGCGCTCGACGATCTGGTTCGGCGTCACATCCATATTCGGGCCGCCGGCATGATGTTCGAATTCGAGCTCCTCGCGATGGGCGGCGATAGCTGATATCACTTGCTTTGCAGTCTCCTTGCCGTCTTCCAGCGTCGAGGCTGCGATGATGCAGCGGACGAGGACGCCCGAATACATATGCCAAGGTTGCGACTGCAGGCGGATCTTCACGGTGATCTTGTCTTCGCCGGCCTGGCTCAGCAGTTGGTCGAACTTGTTGAACGCCCTGACCGAATAGGGGCAAGTCGGCTCCAGAAAGGCCTCGAAGATGCGGGGTCCGTTGCCCCAATTCAGTGGATCGGCGTGCCAGGCGGTGGTGGTCATGGAATTCCTCCGGAGGTGAGATGTCTGAAGCGACTTAGGTCGCCAGGCTCCAGAAGCCATGCCTCTTGCCGTGTCGACGCTTAAGTTCTGCGACATAGACGTCATGGGGTCTTGTGTCGCCGAAGTCATTGATATGAGGCGCAAGCGATGCGCAGTCCGCAAGATGCCTCGCCGCATGTTTATAGCGGCTGGACCGGCCGCTATCGAGCGCGAAATCGATCATGGAGCGCAAGAGGATGGTTGCCGCAAGCGGATGTTTCTCCGCCAGAGCTTCGGCCGCCGGCGGCATCAGCTCATAGAGATTGCCATCCAGTTCCGCCTTCCGCCTCATCACGAGTTTCGCTGCCTCGGCGGGTGCCTGCCAAAGCAGGAAAAATGCAAGCGCCTGGTGGACGTCCGGGAAAGCCTGGGCATGGGCGAATGCCTTCTCCTCCGCCTCTAGATCGTCGAAGTCCGGCAGTCGCTTGAGGAAGGCGCGGAGATGCTGGTCGTGCAGCGACTGCTCGAAGCACGTCCATCTATAGGTCTGCGCCTCCTCTGCGCGCCCCAGGGCCTCCAGCGTCTCGACGCGCGCGAGCTGCCATTCGAACGGCATGTCGACCCGGTCTTTCGTCTCGACCTCATTCAGCATCTCAAGCGCTTCCTTCGCCCGGCCGGCCGAGATCAGGCGAGTGGCGATATCGGCCGCAATCATCGGCGCCTTGCGTGTGTTCTCGGGTTGCTGGGCGATGTAGGCATCGACATCGCCCTGGGCGTCGGCAATTTCCTGCAAGGCTATGCGCACCGTCAGATCCCGCTGAGTGCCGTAGATCTCATCTTCGTAAAGGGGACCAGCGCTGCCCCAGCCGATGACCTCGAGCTTGTCATTAGCCGGCTTGTCGTTCGGCTCCTTGGACCATTGGACGAAGAGGGTCTTCAAACAATCGAGGCCATCCTTACCGAGAGCGGGCGCCATCGCCGCAATGAGGTTGTCGTACTGACCGTAACCATCGTCCTGCACGGCTTTGAACACCTTGTCGGCCAGGACTTTGGAGTCGATCTTGGCGGACGCGGCGATTGCGGCAGCATCCACGCAAGCCTGATGAAAACTTTCGATGAGAGAACCGCTGCTGTCGCTGGATCTCTCAAAAATCGGGTTCGCCAGTGCGAGGAACTGCCATATCAGTTCGAAAGCTTCCTGGGGATCATCGGCGGCAACCGTCTCTGCAATCGTCTTGCGCTGGGTTTCGAGATCGCTCTTCAGCGCTTTCACTTTGCGCCAGTTGATGACGGTGCGGGCACGGGCAATGCTGGCAAGCCGCTTTCGCACCTCACGCGCCACCTCGGCGCCGCCATGATTGCCGGCAAGCTCCATTCGAAGCCGCCGCTTGTGGGCAGCACTGCCCGTGCTGATCTCGATCAGCAGTTCGGCAAGACGCTGCGCGCCAAGGGATTCGAGATTCTTCGCATTGAGTGTTGTCTTGGCTGCCATCGGTCATCGCTGTCGTTTCTGCGATAAACCTACCCTGGAGGCGGTACGAGGCCAAGGTCCGGGAATGTATGCGCGGGATAATCCTTCGGCACGTCGCTATTAGCTAAAAACTAACGCTGCCTTGTAACGACTCCTAAAGCCGGTTTTGGCACCTTGTTGCCTGTCGAATATTGCTTCCAAATTTCTCGCTGGGGTTGATTATGAGTCATAATAAAGACGCCTGGGTCAGCCAGCGCGCTTATTCACTATGGGAATCGGAAGGCAGGCCGGATGGGCGTGGGGAAAGCCATTGGGCGCAGGCGCTGAGGGAGTTCGAGCAGTTGGAGCGGACGAAGGCCTCGCCTGATGGAAACGACCTCATCGAGAAACTCAAGGCCGCCGGGCGGCTGATGCGGATCTATGACGAGGCGGGTCCCGCCTTGGAGAACGACCGGCAGATCAAGGCGGCTCGCTAGGCGGTATCTATCAATCCCTGGGTTGCCGAAATATTCAGCGGCATTCCAGGCGCACGATCGGCCTTGCCGGCAGGCGTCTTGCCACTTCGGCGAAACCGGCATCCAGAAACATCGATAGAGTTCCCGGATAGAGCTCGGCTCCGTTCGAAGCACGGGCTGACTGATCGACAGGGTAGGCTTCGAGACATTCGGCGCCGTTCGCGCTTGCAAATTCAACCGCGTGTTTCAATAACAATCGCGACAGACCCTGCCGCCGGAACGGCTTGCGGACGATGAAGCAATTGATCGACCAGGCCGGCCTGTCATCGACTGAAGCAAAGGGTTTTGAGCGGCGCAGCCGATCGAATACGGCGCGTGGCGCGACACCGCACCATCCGGCCGGCTCATTCTCGTGATAGCCGAGAATGCCGGGCGGGCGTCGTTCGGCGACGAGGCTGCGGAACCAGTTGCGATTTCCCTCGCCCCATCCTGCCTTGTAGTCGGCATTCGGAAGATACCAGTAGGCGCAGCGACAATTCCGGCCGTCGGCGCAATCGTCGAAAACCGCTTCTATGTCGGCCAGGCGGTCGGCGGTAGCGGGGAAGAAAGAGAAGCGATCCTGCATCCGGGCAAGTTATGGCGCGGGCGGACGATCGGCAAGCGGCCGCCCCATGCCGGCCGATCAGGCGAGGCTGCCCTGCAGCCTGAAATCCGCGTTCTTTAGCCGCCGACATCGCCCGGATATCGTTGCCGATCCTCATCCGCGGGCGATCGTTCTGGCGCTACTGGCGTGCGGCCCAGCTGAGGCCACGCCGCAGGATGAGGGGCATGTAGGGATGGTCGAATTCGGCCGCGACGTGGCCGAGGGCGGAATAGAAGATGCGGCCGGCGCCGAAATGGCGCTTGAAGACGACGGGCATCACGACATTGCGGGCCGCCGGATCGTAGGCGCCGGTGAAGGTGGTGGTCGCGAGGATTTCGACGGTCGGATCGTAATGGAGGTAATATTGCTCCGAACGATAGTCGAAATCGGGAATGCCCTCCATGACGGGATCGTCCTGGCGGGTAACGGCAACGCGGAAGTCGATGATATTACCGGGATGGGCGACCCAGGTGACGCCGGAGACATAGCGGAAAGGCGCGCTTTCCTTGAAGGACGTGGCGAGCGCGCCGTGATGGCCGGCGAGCCCCAGACCGCTGCGCACGGCTTCGACGAGGCCAGCGGCATGCTCCTTCTCAAGCTTTTCGCCGGTAATGATCGGCACCAGCAGATCGGCTTTCGCCAGCGTCGGAGATCCGAACACGCCGAGATCGCCGGTCACCTCGACCGTAAAATCGTCCTCGCGCAAGAGATCGGCGACGATATGGGCGCATTGCTCTGGCTCATGACCCTGCCAGCCGCCCCAAACGATCATTGCCTTCCTCATTTGCGCTCTCCCTGCTTTATAACTGCAGACGTTGATCATCACATGGTGGTGCAAGCCCATTAGATCGGGCGGCTGTGCAAATCACGCGAATAATTCATGACTATCTGCTGACTCGGCACAAACCGCACGAATGGGGCGACTTCGGCATTTGACGTATTGTCCATTGACGCCGATCGTAGTTCCTTCTTTTTATTGACGTGTATCTCGTCTAGGTTTCTCCCATCTCTCAATGAATAATAAGGGTGGTGCATGGCAGGTGAAACGGTTCTTGTCGTCGGCGGTGCCGGCTATATCGGCTCGCATACGTGCCTCGACCTGGCGAATAAGGGCTATAGGCCTGTCGTCTTCGATAATTTTTCGAACGGCCATCGCGAGTTCGTCAGATGGGGGCCGGCCGAGGAAGGCGATATTCGCGATCGCGCCCGGCTGGATGAGGTACTGGCCAAGCACAAGCCGGCGGCGATCCTGCATTTCGCGGCGCTGATCGAGGTCGGCGAATCGGTCAAGGATCCGGTTTCCTTCTACGAGAACAATGTGATCGGCACCTTGACGCTGCTCTCAGCGGCACAGGCGGCCGGCATCAACGCCTTCGTCTTCTCCTCCACCTGCGCGACCTACGGCCTGCCGCAGAGCGTGCCGCTCGACGAGACGCACCGGCAGGTGCCGATCAATCCTTACGGGCGGACGAAATATATCGTCGAGCAGGCGCTTGCCGATTACGACCAGTACAGGAGCCTGCGCTCGGTGGTGCTGCGTTATTTCAATGCGGCCGGCGCCGATTTCGAGGGCCGGATCGGCGAATGGCATCAGCCGGAAACCCATGCGATACCGCTGGCGATCGATGCGGCGCTCGGCCGCCGTCAGGGTTTCAAGGTGTTCGGCAGCGATTACGAGACCCGTGACGGCACCTGTGTGCGCGACTATATCCATGTGCTCGATCTTGCCGATGCGCATGTGCGCGCCGTCGAATATCTGCTGAAGGGCGGCGATTCCGTCGCGCTCAATCTCGGCACCGGCACCGGCACGACGGTCAAGGAATTGCTCGGCGCCATCGAGGACGTGTCGAACCGGCCTTTCCCGGTCGAATATATCGGCCGTCGCGAAGGCGATTCGCATACGCTGGTCGCCAATAACGACAAGGCGCGCGACGTGCTCGGCTGGGTGCCGCAGTATGATCTGTCTCAGATCATCCGCTCCGCCTGGGACTGGCATGCAAAATCCAACCAGCATTGAGCCAATCAGCATTGAGAAAGCCCGCCGGCCGAACATCCTGCTGATCACGGCGGACCAGTGGCGCGGTGATTGCCTGTCGGCCGTCGGCCATGCCTGCGTAAAGACGCCGGGTGTCGATGCGCTGGCGCGCGAAGGCACCCTCTTCCGGCGGCACTATGCAGGGGCGGCACCCTGCTCGCCGGCGCGGGCAACACTCTATACCGGTCTCTATCAGATGAACCACCGCGTCTGCCGCAACGGTTCGCCGCTCGATGCTCGCTTCGACAATCTGGCGCTGGCCGCCCGGCGGGCGGGATACGACCCGACGCTGTTCGGCTACACGGATACGGCGCCCGATCCGCGCGGGATGGATGCCGGCGATCCGCATCTGACGACCTACGAAGGCGTGCTGCCGGGTTTTACCGCCCGCCAGCTTCTGCCCGAGCATGAGAAACAATGGCTCTCCTGGCTCAGGTCCCGTGGCCACGCGGATGCCGTCAGCCGCGACATCCATATTCCCGTCGGCGTGGAAGCGGGCGACATTTCCGATGCAGCGCCGGCCTATTCACGCGACGAGACCCAGACGGCTTTCCTGGCCGGCGAGTTCATCCGCTGGATGGGCGAACAGGACAGGCCGTGGTTTGCGCATGTCTCTTTCTTACGTCCGCATCCGCCATTCTCCGTGCCTGAGCCGTTCAACCGAATGTTCAAGCCGGGGGACGGACCGGTTTTTGCACGCGCGGCAACCTGCGAAGCCGAACAGGACAGTCATCCCTACCTCGCCTATGCCATGCCACGCTCCGACAAGGGCAACTTCATCCACGGTGCAGCGGGGCCGCTCAGCGGCTGGAACGATGAGGATTTCGCCGCGATCCGGGCGATCTATTACGGCATGATATCAGAGGTCGATGCGCAGCTCGGCCGCATCTGGCAGGCCCTCAAGGATGCGGGTGCCTGGGACGATACGCTTGTTGTCTTCACGTCCGACCACGCCGAAATGGCGGGTGATCACTGGACGCTCGGCAAGGGCGGCTTCTTCGACGGCAGCTATCATATTCCGCTTGTCATTCGCGATCCCGCAAGCAGTGCTGCGGGTGGGGTCGTCGACAAATTCACCAGCGCTGCCGATATTTTTCCGACACTTTGCCAAAGGCTCGGCATCGACGCGAAGAACGGGCTCGATGGCCGGTCGCTCATGCCGTTTGTCAGGGGTGGGAGCGGAGAGGGCTGGCGGGATGCGGCATTCTGGGAATTCGATTTCCGCGACATTGCGCATGGCGAGGCCGAGCGGCATTTCCGGCTGCGGCCCAACGAATGCAATCTCGCGGTGATCCGCGACGCACGGTTCAAATATGTGCATTTTACCGCTTTGCCGCCGCTGCTCTTCAATCTTGCCGACGATCCGATGGAACTCGACAATGTTGCGGCGGATCCGGCCTATGCGGCGATACGGCTCGATTATGCCGAGAAGCTGCTGTCGCTCAGAGCACGCCATCTCGATCAGACGCTCGCCTATACCGAGCTGACGGAAAGAGGGCCGGTGACGCGCCGGCCCTGATATTCACTCAATCACTCAACCGAGATAATCGCGCTTGCCGATCGGAGCACCCTGGCTACGCAGGATGGCGTGGGCCGTCGCGACGTGGAAATAGAAGTTCGGCAGGGCGAAGGTGGCGATATATTCGTCACCCGGCAGCACGATACCACTCTTTCCCGGCAGGGTGATCTGGCGGGTTTCTGTGCCTTCCAGTGCTTCCACCGAGAAACCGGCGAGATAGGCTTCAGTCTTTGCCAGGCGCTCACGAAGGTCTTCGAACGTCGTTTCGTTATCCTCGAACTTCGGGGCGTCGGTCGCCGTCAGGCGGGCGAGCGCAAATTTGGCGGTGTCGCTGGCGCGCTGATACTGGCCGGAGAGCGGCAGCATGTCGGGCGCCAGGCGAGCGGCGACCAAGATGACGGGATCGATATTCTTTTCCTTGGCATAGGCTTCGGCCTTGTCGAGGTAGGTTTTCAGGCTGGCGAGGCCGCGCTGGAACATCGGAACGGTGAGGCGATACATCGAAATGGACATCTGTCCTGTCTCCAAAATCTTCAAATGATTGGGTCGCGGCGAGAGGTCGAAGGCGTCTGTGGCCGTGAGCCCGTCTTCGACCCTCCCATAGATGGATGCTCGCCTGGTCTTTCACAACAGAGCGAATGCGGGCGTCGGTCGTGAAGCCCGCATGGCATTGCGCTCTCCTCCCTATCTCGTCGCCGCTAAAGATACTTGACGTCGTCCCCAGAAAATGGAATGAATATTCCGCAGAACAGATTTGACGGTTTGTTTGTTCCGTTTTGCGGAGCGCCGCGGGAGAGGTGGCGCAGAAAATTGCGGCTTCAGAGCAAATGCCTGGAGCTCCGGCGTGAGGAGGGTGCAGCCGGGCACCGCTTTGTGGAGGAAGTAAAATGAAAAAGTTTATCCTGGGCACTGCGATGGCGCTCGTCATGTCGACGGCGGCTCACGCAGAGACGGTCGGCGTCTCGATGGCGAAATTCGACGACAATTTCCTGACGGTTCTGCGCAACGGCATGACCGATTATGCAAAGACACTGAGCGGCGTGACGCTGCAGGTCGAAGACGCGCAGAACGACGTTTCCAAGCAGCAGAGCCAGATCCAGAATTTCATCGCCTCCAAGGTCGATGCAATCATCGTCAACCCTGTCGATACCGATGCGACCACGGCGATGTCGAAGCTCGCGGCCGATGCCGGCATTCCGCTGGTTTACGTCAACCGTCAGCCGGTCAACGTCGACACGCTGCCGGACAAGCAGGCCTTCGTCGCTTCCAACGAGCTGGAATCCGGCACGCTGGAAACCAAGGAAATCTGCCGTATTCTCGGCGGCAAGGGCAAGGCCGTCGTCATCATGGGCGAGCTCTCCAACCAGGCTGCGCGCATGCGGACCCAGGACGTCCATGACGTCATCAAGACAGACGAGTGCAAAGGCATCGAGATCGTCGAAGAGCAGACGGCCAACTGGGATCGTACCCAGGGTGCCGACCTGATGACCAACTGGCTCTCCAGCGGCATCGAGTTCGACGCGGTCATCTCCAATAACGACGAAATGGCGATCGGTGCCATCCAGGCGCTGAAGGCAGCCGGCAAGGACATGAGCAAGGTCGTCGTCGGCGGCGTTGACGCCACGCAGGACGCGCTTGCCGCTATGCAGGCGGGTGATCTCGACGTTACCGTGTTCCAGGATGCCGCCGGCCAGGGCAAGGGCTCGCTTGATGCAGCGCTCAAGCTCGCCAAGGGCGAAAAGATCGAGAAGAAGGTCTACATTCCCTTCCAACTCGTCACGCCTGCCAACGTCAAGGACTTCGTCACCAAGAACTGAGGCGAATGCCAAGCAGGATGCGGGCTTTGCCCGCATCCTTTCGCCTACCCGTATCTGGAGGAGATGATATGGCCGTCAGCCCGACAACCATGGCCGCCGTGCGCGCGAGCGGCGCCGTCCCGAATGCGGAATATCTCTTGAGCGCCGAGGGTGTCCGCAAGGAATTTCCTGGCGTCGTCGCACTCGACGATGTGCAGTTCCGGCTGAAGCGCGCTTCCGTGCATGCGCTGATGGGCGAAAACGGCGCCGGCAAATCGACCTTGATGAAGATCCTCGCCGGCATCTACACGCCCGATAAGGGTGATATTCGCCTGAAGGGGATCGAGATCCGGCTGAAATCTCCGCTCGACGCGCTGGAGAACGGCATTGCCATGATCCATCAGGAACTGAACCTGATGCCGTTCATGACGGTTGCCGAAAATATCTGGATTCGCCGCGAACCGAAGAACCGCCTCGGCTTCATCGATCACGGCGTGATGCATCGCATGACCGAGGAGCTGTTTGCCCGGCTCAATATATCAATCGATCCCGATATCGAGGTCCGGTTCCTGTCGGTCGCCAACCGCCAGATGGTCGAGATCGCCAAAGCGGTTTCCTATAATTCCGACGTGCTGATCATGGACGAGCCGACTTCGGCGCTGACGGAGCGCGAGGTCGAGCATCTTTTCAGTATTATCCGCGACCTCAGGGCCCAAGGCATCGGCATCGTCTACATCACCCACAAGATGAACGAGCTTTTCGAGATCGCCGACGAGTTCTCCGTCTTCCGCGACGGCCGATATATCGGCACGCATGCCTCGACCGATGTCACCCGCGACGACATCATCCGCATGATGGTGGGGCGCGAGATCACCCAGATGTTTCCCAAGGAAGAGGTGCCGATCGGCGAAGTCGTGCTCTCCGTCAAGGATCTCTGTCTCAAGGGCGTCTTCAACAACATCTCCTTCGAAGTGAGAGCCGGCGAAATCCTCGGTGTGGCCGGCCTCGTCGGCTCCGGCCGGTCGAACGTCGCCGAAACGCTTTTTGGCGTGACGCCGGCAAGCTCCGGCTCGATCGAGCTCTACGGCAAACCGGTGGCCATTTCTTCGCCGACCGAGGCCATCCGCAATCGGATGGCGTTTCTGACCGAAGACCGGAAAGATACCGGCTGCCTGCTGATCCTCGATATTCTCGAGAACATGCAGATCGCCGTTCTGCAGGACAGATACGTCAAGGGCGGCTTCGTGCAGCAGGGCGCAGTCGAGGCAACCTGCGAAGACATGGCAAAAAAGCTGCGCGTGAAAACGCCAAATCTTTACGAGCGGGTGGAGAATCTTTCGGGCGGCAACCAGCAGAAAGTGCTGATCGGGCGCTGGCTGCTCACCAATCCGCGCATCCTCATCCTCGACGAGCCGACGCGTGGCATCGATGTCGGCGCAAAGGCGGAAATCCACCGGCTGGTCACGGAGATGGCGCGAGACGGTGTGGCGGTGGTGATGATCTCGTCCGAGATGCCCGAGGTTCTCGGGATGAGCGACCGCATCATGGTCATGCATGAGGGACGCGTGACCGGTTTCCTCAATCGCGATGAAGCAACGCAGATCAAGGTGATGGAGCTGGCTGCGCAGTGATGCGTTGACGGCGATCGCCCAAGGGAGGTTTGACATGACTACCAAGGCAGCAGAGGGCGCGGCTCCGCTCGCAACCCGGCAACGGCGGCGGCGCATACCGACGGAACTCAGCATTTTCCTTGTGCTCGTCGGCATCGCGCTCATCTACGAAGTGCTCGGCTGGATGTTCATCGGCCAAAGCTTTCTGATGAATTCGCAGCGTCTGACGATCATGATCCTGCAGGTCTCCGTCATCGGCATCATCGCCGTCGGCGTCACGCAGGTCATCATTACCGGCGGCATCGATCTTTCGTCGGGTTCGGTCGTCGGCATGACGGCGATGATCGCAACGAGCTTTGCCCAATCCTCGACCTGGGGACGGGCCGTATTTCCCTCGCTGACCGACCTGCCGGCTTTCGTACCTATCGTCGTTGGTCTGCTGATCGGGGCGGCCGCCGGTCTCGCGAACGGCGCGCTCATCGCCTACACGAAGATCCCGCCGTTCATTGCCACGCTTGGCATGTTCGTTTCGGCCAGAGGTGTCGCGAAGTGGTATACGAAGGGACAGCCGGTTTCCGGGGTCACCGAGCAGTTTCATTTCATCGGAACGAAAGCCTGGCCGGTTGTCGTCTTCCTGGTCGTTGCGCTGATCTTTCACATTGCGCTGCGCTATACGCGCTATGGAAAGTTCACCTATGCCATCGGCGCCAACCCGCAGGCCGCGCGTGTTTCCGGCATCAACATCGAGGCGCATCTCGTCAAGGTCTATGTGATTGCCGGATTGCTTGCAGGTCTTGCCGGTATCGTCACGGCGGCACGTGCGGAAACCGCACAGGCCAGCATGGGCGTCGGATATGAACTCGACGCGATCGCTGCGACCGTCATCGGCGGCACCTCGCTCACCGGCGGTGTCGGGCGCATCACCGGCACTGTCATCGGCACCATCATCCTCGGCGTCATGACTTCCGGCTTCACGTTCCTGAGGATCGACGCCTACTACCAGGAGATCGTCAAGGGCCTCATCATCGTCGCGGCTGTCGTCATCGACGTCTACAGACAGAAAAAACGCCGCAAACACTAATTTCCTGCAGCGTGATCTGATAATTTTGCGGGGGCCTCGGCCCCCGTTCCGTTTTCAGAGCATGATGCCGAAGAGTGTGAGCGGTTTTTGGACAACATCATGCTCTAACTGTTTAACTTAGAAGAGCATTCAGATTTTAGGCCGATCCGGCCGAAAATCATGCTGTTCTAGCGCCGATGACGGATTTCAAAAAAAGAGGTAGCGAATTCCGTCAGCTTTTCTATTCTGGCCGCTTCATTCGCCCGCTCGGGCAGCGCAGGAAGACAGATGCAATTCGTATTTGACGGTCACAACGACGTTCTCCTTCGGCTCTGGACACATTCAAAAGACGGCAGCGATCCGATTGCGGAATTCGCAGACGGCACGACGGTCGGCCATATCGATGCGCATCGCGCCAGAGAGGGCGGTCTTTCGGGCGGTCTCTGCGCCATTTACATTCCCTCGGGCGATCTCGTCTTCGCCGATCCGGATGCCGATGGTCGCTATGTGACGCCGATGGCGGCCCCTCTCGATCCGCTGCCTTCGCTTGCCATCGCCAATGAAATGGCCGCGATCGCGCTGCGGCTCGACCAGGCCGGCGCCTGGCGGCTCTGCCGGACGGTGAAGGATATCCGCAGCGCCATGGCGGACGACATTTTCGCCGCCGTCATGCATATGGAAGGCTGCGAGGCGATCAGCGCCGATCTCTCGGCGCTCGAGGTGTTCTATGCGGCAGGGCTGCGGTCGCTCGGTCCGGTCTGGAGCCGGCACAATGTGTTCGGTCACGGCGTGCCCTTCGCCTTCCCGATGTCGCCGGACACGGCGCCCGGCCTCACCGATGCCGGCTTCGCGCTGGTCAGGGAATGCAATCGCCTCGGTATCCTGATCGACCTTGCCCATATCACCGAGAAGGGTTTCTGGGACGTGGCGAAGAAGACGGACCAGCCGCTGGTCGCCAGCCACTCCAATGCCCACGCCCTGACGCCGGTCGCGCGTAACCTGACGGACAGGCAGCTCGATGCGATCCGCGAAAGCCGCGGGCTCGTCGGCATCAATTATGCCACCGCCATGCTGCGTGCCGACGGCCGCTCGGACAGCGATACGCCGCTTGCCGACATGATCCGCCACATCGACTATCTTGTGAATCGCATCGGCATCGACTGCGTGGCGCTCGGATCGGACTTCGACGGGGCCACCATTCCCGAGGAAATCGGTGATGCAGCCGGTAATCAGAAGCTGATTGCCGCTCTCAGAGAGGTTGGCTATGCTGATGCCGACCTGGCAAAACTCGCCCGTGAAAACTGGCTTCGCATTCTGGCGCAGGCTTGGCGGGAGGACCACGCCTAAGCCTTTCGTATCCAATCAAAAAACAGGGGAACAGACCATGATGATGACCAAGCTCAACCGCAATTTCCGCATGCTTTCCGCGGGAGCTGCGCTTTCACTGCTGATGATGGCCGCACCCTCGGCCTTTGCCGAGACGCCGAAGGATACGCTGGTCGAAGGTTTCGCCATCGACGATATCATCACGATGGATCCGGGCGAGGCTTTCGAGCTTTCGACCGCCGAAATCACCACCAACAGCTACAGCCTGCTCGTCCGTCTCGACATGGACGACACGTCCAAGGTGAAGGGCGATCTCGCCGAGAGCTGGAGCGTTTCCGATGACGGCCTTACCTATACGTTCAAGCTGAAGCCAGGCCTGAAATTCGCCTCTGGCAACCCAATCACCGCCGAAGACGTTGCCTGGTCGTTCGAGCGTGCCGTCAAGCTCGACAAGAGCCCGGCCTTCATCCTCACCCAATTCGGTCTGACCGGCGACAACGTCACGGAAAAGGCCAAGGCGGCCGATGCCGGCACCTTCGTCTTCACGGTCGACAAGGCCTATGCGCCGAGCTTTGTGCTCAATTGCCTGACGGCAACTGTCGCTTCCGTCGTCGACAAGAAGCTGGTGCTGGAGCATGTGAAGGCGGTGACGCCCGATGCCGACCACAAATACGACAACGACTTCGGCAATGAATGGCTGAAGACCGGCTATGCCGGCTCCGGCCCCTATAAGATGCGCGAATGGCGCGCCAACGAAGTCGTCGTGCTGGAGCGCAACGACAATTATTATGGCGACAAGGCAAAGCTCAACCGCGTCATCTACCGCTACATGAAGGAAAGCGCTGCCCAACGCCTGGCGCTCGAAGCCGGTGATATCGATATCGCCCGCAATCTCGAGCCGGGCGACATCGACGCCGTTTCGAAGAATGCCGATCTTGCGATAACGAGTGCGCCGAAGGGCACGATCTATTATGTCAGCCTGAACAACAAGAACGAGAACCTGAAGAAGCCGGAAGTCCAGGAAGCCTTCAAATACCTGGTCGATTACGATGCGATCAGCGCAACGCTGATCAAGGGTATCGGCGAGATCCATCAGACCTTCCTGCCAAAGGGTCAGCTCGGCGCACTCGATGAGAATCCCTACAAGCTCGATGTCGCCAAGGCCAAGGAACTGCTGGCCAAGGCCGGCGTACCCGACGGTTTCTCGATCACCATGGACGTGCGCAACAGCCAGCCGGTGACTGGTATCGCCGAATCGATGCAGCAGACGCTGGCGCAGGCCGGCGTGAAGATGGAAATCATCCCCGGCGACGGCAAGCAGACGCTGACCAAGTACCGCGCCCGTACCCACGACATGTATATCGGCCAATGGGGTTCGGACTATTTCGACCCGAATTCCAATGCCGACACCTTTACCAGCAATCCCGACAATTCCGATGCCGGCACGGTGAAGACGCTCGCGTGGCGCAACAGCTGGGAAGCGCCGGAACTCGACAAGCAAGCCAAGGCAGCCCTTCTGGAACGCGATGCCGCCAAGCGTGCCGCCATATACCAGGACATCCAGAAGAAGTATCTGGCAAACAGCCCCTTCGTCTTCATCTTCCAGCAGACCGAGGTGGCCGGCTACCGCAAGAACCTGAAGGACTTCAAGCTGGGTCCGAGCTTCGACACCAATTTCGTCGGTCCGATCGCCAAGGAATAGTCCGGCAGGATTGGTCGCTTGAGCACCGTCGAAACAACGCAGGAGGCGCGGCCCCGAAAGGGCCGTGCTAGGGCCTTTGCAAAGGCGCTAGGGCGGTTTCTGTTTGCCGCCGTCACCACCTATCTCGGCCTTCTGGCCGTCACCTTCTTCATCGGCCGCGTCGTGCCGATCGATCCCGTGCTCGCCATTCTCGGCGACCGCGCGCCCAACCACGTTGTCGAGCGCGTACGCCAGGAAATGGGCTTCAACCTGCCGCTTTACCAGCAATTTTTCATTTATATCAAAGGCATACTGTCCGGCGATTTCGGCAATTCGGTGCTGACGACCAATCCTGTCATGGTCGATATCCGCCGGGTGCTGCCGGCGACAATCGAGCTCGCAACGCTCGGAACGCTCATCGGCGCCTTCGTCGGCGTACCGCTCGGCGTTCTCGCAGCGGTGCGCCGCGGCAGCATTGCCGACCAGGTGGTGCGCGTCGTCGGCCTCGTCGGTTATTCGGTGCCGATCTTCTGGCTGGCGCTGATCTCGCTCGTCATCTTCTATGCGCAACTGCGCTGGGTGGCCTTTCCCGGCCGCATCGACATCGTCTTCGAATATACGTTCACGCCGATCACCGGCCTCTACCTCTTCGACAGCGCCTGGCAGGGGCAATGGGACGTCTTCTATGATGTCTTCCGCCACATCATCCTGCCTGCCTCGCTGCTCGGCTATTTCTCGCTCGCCTATATCAGCCGCATGACGCGCAGCTTCATGCTGAACGAGCTTTCCCAGGAATATATCGTTGCCGCGCGGGCCAAGGGGCTTTCGGAAACGCGGGTGATCTGGGGCCATGCTCTGCGCAATGCCGCCGTGCCGCTCGTCACCGTCATTGCGCTTTCCTACGCCGGTCTGCTCGAAGGATCGGTGCTGACCGAGACCGTCTTTTCCTGGCCGGGCATCGGGCTCTACATCACCAACTCGCTGCAGAACGCCGATATGAACGCCGTGCTCGGCGGCACGATCGTCATCGGTACTGTTTTCATCGGCATCAACCTTCTGTCCGATCTTCTCTACCGGACGCTCGACCCGAGGACGCGAAACCGATGACGTTTCCCGCCAACCCATCCCAGCCAATGAGCCGCCGTGAATGGCTGCTTTCCGATCGACCGCAATCGCGCCTGCAGGCTCGCCTCGGCCGCACCTACGTCACCTGGCGGCAGTTCACGGCCAACAGGCTCGCCGTTGTCGGCCTGCTGATCATCGTGGCGCTGCTTTTTATCGCCGCCTTTGCCGATGTGCTCGCCACGCATAACCCCGTCGTCGGCGATCTTCGCAATGCCCGCCTGCTGCCGCCCGGCACGGGGGGATTCTGGCTCGGTTCGGATGACCAGGGCCGCGATATCTATTCGCGGTTAATCTACGGATCGCGGTTGACGCTGCTCGTCGTCGTGCTGGTCGCCGTCATCTCGGCGCCGGTCGGGCTGATCGTCGGCACGGTCTCCGGTTATGCCGGAGGCTGGGTGGATGCGACACTGATGCGCATCACCGATATCTTTCTCGCCTTCCCGAAGCTGGTGCTGGCGCTCGCCTTCGTCGCAGCGCTCGGTCCCGGTATTCAGAACGCAATCATCGCCATCGCCATCACCTCCTGGCCGCCCTATGCCCGCATCGCGCGCGCCGAGACGCTGACGGTTCGGCGTTCCGATTATATTTCGGCGGTGAAGCTGATGGGCGCCTCGCCTCTTCGTATTATCGTGCGCCATGTCATGCCGCTCTGTATTTCCTCGCTGATCGTGCGCGTGACGCTCGACATGGCGGGCATCATCCTGACGGCCGCCGGTCTCGGTTTCCTAGGCCTGGGGGCGCAGCCGCCGCTGCCGGAATGGGGGGCGATGATCGCTTCGGGACGGCGCTTCATCCTCGATCAATGGTGGGTCGCGGCGATGCCCGGCATCGCCATCCTCATCGTCAGCCTCGGCTTCAATCTCCTCGGCGACGGCCTGCGCGACGCGCTCGATCCGAAGGAGAGCGGCCAATGACGACACTTCTGACGGTGGACAAGCTCAAGGTCAGCTACCCCACGCGCACAGGCGTGATCGAGGCCGTGCGCGGCGTCTCCTTCACGCTCGGCAAGGAAAGGCTCGGCATCGTCGGCGAATCCGGTTCCGGCAAGTCGCAGACCGGACGGGCCATCATGGGCCTGACGCCGAAACACGGCATCGTCACGGCCGACAGGCTTAATTTCAACGGCATCGATCTTATCAATGCCTCGGCCGGCGAAAGGCGCAGGCTGCGCGGCAAGCGCATCGCCATGATCTTGCAGGATCCGAAATATTCACTCGATCCCGTCATGTCGATCGGGCGGCAGATCTGCGAAACGCTGCGCACGCATGAGAAGGTCGGCAAGACGGAGGCGCGCGATCGTGCGCTCGCCATGCTGGAAGCGGTGCAGATTCGCGATCCGAAGCGTGTCTTCGACCTGCATCCGCACGAGGTCTCGGGTGGCATGGGGCAGCGCGCGATGATCGCCATGATGCTGATTGCCGGGCCGGAACTGCTGATTGCCGACGAGCCGACCTCGGCGCTCGACGTGACGGTGCAACTCGACGTGCTCCGGATCATGGACAGGCTGGTGTCCGAGCGCGGCATGGGGCTGATCTTCGTCTCCCACGATCTGAGGCTGGTCTCCTCCTTCTGCGACCGCGTCATCGTCATGTATGCCGGAAAGATCGTCGAGGAGCTGGCGGCGGCCGATCTCAAACATGCGCAGCATCCCTATACACAGGGGCTGCTGAACTGCATGCCGGAGATCGGCGCGAACCGTCATCCGTTACCGGTGCTCGACCGCAAGCCGGAGTGGGCGGCATGAGTGCAGCTCTCGAGATCGCCGACCTCAGCGTCGTTTACGACCATTTTCATGCCTTGAAGGATGTCAGCATCGCCATCGAACGCGGCGAATCCTTTGGTCTTGTCGGCGAATCCGGCTCGGGAAAATCGACCTTGCTGCGGGCCGTTGCCGGACTTGCGCCGGTCAGCGGCGGCGCGATCAACATCGATGGCGAGCCGCTGAAAGGTTCGAAACGCAGCAAAGTCTTCTACCGGCGCGTGCAAATGGTCTTCCAGGACCCTTATGGTTCGCTGCATCCGCGCCAGACGATCGACCGGCTTCTGCTCGAACCGCTAGCAATCCACGGCATCGCCGACGGCGAGAAGCGCATCGCCCGCGCGCTTGACGAGGTCGGCCTCGGCAATGGTTTCCGTTTCCGCTACCCGCACCAGCTCTCCGGCGGCCAGCGCCAGCGCGTGGCGATCGCCCGGGCGCTGATCGTGGAACCGTCGATCCTGCTGCTTGACGAGCCGACATCGGCGCTCGACGCCTCGGTGCAGGCCGAAGTGCTGAACCTTTTGGAAGAGATCCGACGCGACCGCAAGCTCACCTTCGTGATGGTCAGCCATGATCTCGGTGTCGTCACCCATATGTGTGAAAGGCTCGCCGTGATGCGCAACGGCGCCGTCGTCGAGCGGCTGAGCTCGCAGGAACTGGCGCAAGGCGCGGTTCACGAGGACTATACGAGAAATTTGATGATCGCGAGCAAGGGTTTCGTCAAAGCCTGAAAACCAGTCTTTTCAAACCGTTGAAAAGAAAAGACCGGCGGCGGTGTTAAGGATAATGCTTCCCTAAAAGACGACCATTCAGCTAGACTATTGACAGCTGCCTCGCTTCTGTCATGATCCCGTTAACGATTGTTAGCTTTCGTGATCGATGGAGGTTGATGCATGTTCTTTCTCGGTGGGATGACCATGGGTTACCTCGATCCTCCTGTTCGAGCCGATCGCCGGGAACAGATTTCGGCATCCATTCCTGCGGAAAAGGGCCGTCGGCTGATCGAGACTTCCTCCAACCCGTCGCAGAACGAGAACGCCGTCGAGCGCTCGTTGATCTGGGCATGGCGCACGCTCTGCTAAAAGGGCTGGTTGAATTTTCTCTTCCGCTCGCTCTGGACGGAAATTTATCTCTACCTACTTGATAGAGAAAATAAGAATATAAGCGCGAGCCGCACAACCGGCCGCACGAGAACAACGGAGGCGACATATGGCAGATCTGGGTATTTCGCATGCTCACGTGAACCAGTATGGTTCCGTACCGACCAAGAAGCCGCTCACCACGCGCCACAGGCTTCAGACGATGCTTCATGGCGCGATCTTCACCGCAGCATTCCTGTTCGTCGTAGCCATGGTTTGCGGCGTCGTCGGGTAATCCGGCCTGATCAAGCGTCGGCAGGTGCCGGCGCTGCGGCGGTTTCTGCCTTTATTGAATTCCGGAACATTTAATTTGTCTCGGCATTCTCCTGACACTCGAATGTCAAAAGGAGAATGGTCACGAGAGACATCTTGTTATGGTGATCGGCATTCCGATCCCCATCGTCTTCTGTACTTTTTTCACGCCATCCAAAACACGCCCGAGCGACCTTGATCTCGAGCGGAAGCGGCGTGGGCCGCAACCGCCCAACCCGCCGCCAGACGCATGGTCAGGCGATCAGCGTCTTTCGTTTTTCTCGAATCGAAGAGCTCTTGCATTGCCGGAACCAGGTGCCGGCATTTTCGTCATTTCCGCCGCCCAGACAAGCTCGCCGGGCGGCGGCGCATGCCGCTTGACTTGAATTTTCCCGAGGGTGTCCAAATTTTCGACATGGCTTTCGCAGAGAGGGTATCGATGGTCTTGATCCCGTCGGGTCACGTCCTGAACAGGGCTTAGCCCGTTTGCATTGCTTGGCCCGAGTGTCGTCACCCCCAGCTTCATCGATCTTTGAAGAATAGGGCTCCGTTCATGTAGCAGTCATGATAAGCAGTGCAAAAGGCTGAGCAAAACAGCCATAACTTTGTTTGGATCCAGAACCGAACCCATGTCTATTTCTCATCTTTCTCCGAGCCTTCCGCGCGAACCCGATATGAAGCAGATCGATCACAACGGTTCGATCCGTTCGACCTATCTGTCGATCGGGGACATCAAGGCGATGGGCGATGCGGTCGCCCGCAACGGCGTCGACCAGCTGCCGGCTTTCGCCCCCTTCGATTTCTTCGCGCGCCATAAGGAAAACGAGAAGGAAATCCTGCGTGTCTACCGGACCACGGCGACCGACGTCGAGGCCGGCGAGACTATCACGCCGGCGGCAGAATGGCTGCTGGACAATCACTATATCGTCGAAGAGGCGATCCAGGAGGTGCGGCGCGACTTCCCCCGGCGCTTCTATCGCGAATTGCCGACCATGGTCGTCGGCGGCGTCGAAGTACCGCGGACCCTCGTGCTTGCCTGGCTCTATGTCGCCCATACCCACAGCACGATCTCGCAGGAAAGTCTGACGGCGCTGGTCGACGGCTTCCAGGCCAGCGAAACGCTCAGGATCGGCGAACTCTGGGCGTTGCCCTCCCTCGTGCGCTACGTGCTCGTGGAAAATCTTCGTCGCATTTCGAGCCGTGTCGAAGCCAGCCGCCGCCTGCGTCGCCGCGCCAACGAGGCGGCCGACGAATTGGTGCGCCTTACCGATCCAGCCGCGGCGGCCGCCTATCTGAAGACGCTGGAACCGCTTGCTGAGGACAATACCTTCTCGACGCAGTTCCTCTATCGCCTGCGCGACGGCTCGCAGACGTCGAGCTTGGCGATCACCTGGCTCGACGAGCGGTTGGAACAACTCGGCCGCAACACCGAAGAGGCGACGACGGCCGAACACAGCCGGCTCTCTTCCGGCAACGTGACCATGGGTAACATCATCCGCAGCCTTCGCGAGATCGACGATGCCGAATGGTCCGTCTGGGTCGAGCAGGTCAGCCATGTCGATAAGCTGCTCTGGGAGCATTCGGATTACGGCATCCTCGATTCCGGCTCGCGCAACAAATATCGCAAGCAGATCGAGAAGCTGGCCAAGCGCTCGCCGCTGTCGGAAATGGAAATCGCCCAGCTGGCGCTCGACATGACCGATGCCGCCAAGGCCTCCGACGAGCCGCAGCCGCATGAACCGAACGTTGGCGGCTTCCTGTCGGGCGCGCAGCGGCCGAAGCTCGAGGCGCGGGCGAATTATCGCCCGACGGTCATCCAGCATTTCGTGCGCGCCGTGCGCCGGTTCAACTGGCTGGCGATTGCCGTGCCCGTCATGCTGCTGACGGTTATCGCCATGGCGATCGTCGGCAAATTCATGGCGAATGCCGGCATGGGTGCTTTCGAAATCGCCTTGCTGCTGATCATGTTCTCAGTGCCGGCATCGGAGGGGGCGACAGGCCTCTTCAACACCTTGCTGTCCTTCTTCGTGACGCCGGCGCGCCTCGTCGGCTACGAGTTCAAGGAAGGCATTCCAGAAGATGCGCGCACGCTGCTCGTCGTGCCCTGCCTGATCTCGAACCGCGACAGTGTCGACGACCACGTGCGCAATCTGGAGGTCCATTATCTCGCCAATCCGCGCGGCGAGATCTATTTCGCGATGCTCAGCGACTGGCCAGACAGCGAGGCCGAGGAAACGCCTGCCGATCTCGAGGTTCTCGATTATGCCAGGCGCGAGATCGCCAATCTCTCCGCCCGCTATGCCTATGACGGCAAGACGCGTTTTTATCTGCTGCATCGCCGCCGCCTCTACAACCCCTCGGAAGGCGTCTGGATGGGCTGGGAACGTAAGCGCGGCAAGCTGCACGAGCTGAACATGCTTCTGCGCGGCGACCGCGACACGACCTACCTGCCGGGCGCCAATACCGTGCCGGCCAATGTGCAATATGTCATGACGCTCGATGCCGATACGCGCCTGATGCGCGATGCCGTCACCAAGCTCGTCGGCAAGCTCTATCATCCGATCAACCGCCCGGTCATCAACCCGAAAACCGGCCGCGTCGAAAGCGGCTATGGTGTGCTGCAGCCGCGGGTCACTCCGTCGCTGACGACGGGCAAGGACGCGTCGGTCTTTCAGCGCGTCTTTTCGATCAACCGCGGCCTCGATCCTTATGTCTTCACCGTTTCCGACGTCTATCAGGATCTCGCCGGCGAAGGCACCTTCACCGGCAAGGGCCTTTACCATGTCGACGCCTTCGAAGCGTCGCTGAAGGGCCGGATCGACGAGAACTCCGTGCTCAGCCACGATCTTCTCGAAGGTTCGATGGCGCGTTGCGCGCTCGTCACAGATCTCGAACTGGTGGAGGATTTCCCGATCCGCTACGAGGTGGAAACCTCGCGCCAGCATCGCTGGGCGCGTGGCGACTGGCAGCTTCTCCCCTACATGTTCAATCCGAAATACGGCGTCACGGCACTCGGCCGCTGGAAGATGTTCGACAATCTGCGCCGCTCGCTGACGCCGATCGCCTGGTTCTTCGCCTCGGTGCTCGGCTGGTATTTCATGGGGCCGCTCGGCGCGCTCATCTGGCAGATTCTGCTGATCTTCTGCCTCTTTGTCGCGCCGACGCTGTCGCTCATCAACGGCATCATCCCGCGCACCAGCGATATCATCGCCCGCGCTCATCTCTATACGGTCTGGGCCGATATCACCGCCGCCAATGCGCAGGTTGCGCTGCGCATCGTCTTCATCGCCGATTCGGCTTGCATGATGGCGGATGCGATCGGCCGTTCGCTCTACCGCCTGTTCGTCAGCCGCAAGCTGATGCTGCAGTGGCGGACCGCCGCCAGCGTTCAGGCCGGCGGCCAGGGTACGTTGATCTCCTATTACAAGGCGATGTGGCATGCACCGGTGCTGGCATTGCTGGCGCTCGGTTTTGCTGCCCTTCCCGGCGACAACGCCTTCCTCGTCGGCATTCCCTTCGCGCTGCTTTGGATCCTGTCGCCTGTTGTCGCCTGGTATGTCAGCCAGTCGGCGGAGACCGAGGACCGGCTCGAGGTCGCCGATTCCGTGTCGAGCGAACTGCGCAAGATCGCCCGGCGCACCTGGCGTTATTTCGAGACCTTCACGACGGCCGAACAGAACTATCTGCCGCCGGACAATATCCAGGAAACGCCGCATGTGATTATCGCGGCGCGCACCTCGCCGACCAATATCGGCGTTTATCTGCTTTCCGTCGTCTCCGGCCGGCATTTCGGCTGGTTCTCCTTCGAGGAGACGCTCGAGCGGCTGGAGCAGACGATCGCGACGATCGACAAAATGGAGAAATTCCGCGGTCACCTGTTCAACTGGTACCACACCGATACGCTGCAGACGCTTGGCCCACGTTACGTCTCGGCTGTCGACAGCGGCAATCTCGCCGGCCATCTGATCGCCATTTCGTCGGCCTGCCGCAACTGGGCCGAGGCGCCGTCCGCCCATATGCAGGGCAATCTCGACGGCGTCGGCGACACGGCCGGCATTCTCGGCGAAGTGCTGGCGGACCTGCCCGACGATCGCAAGACCGTGCGCCCGCTGCGCCGGCGCCTGGAGGAGCGCATTGTCGGCTTCCAGAACGCGCTTGCCGCCGTCAAGCGCGAGCACGAATTCGCCTCGATCCGCATCATCAATCTCGCCGTTCTCGCGCGCGATATCGAGAAGCTCGCCGCCAATCTCGACCATGAGGTCAAGTCAAAGCAGAGCGAAGAGGTCACCTTGTGGGCGGCATCGCTGGTGAAGGTCTGCGAGGCGCATATTTCCGACAGCACCTTCGATCTTTCCAAGGTCGATGCGCTGAGGCCGCGGCTGGTGGCGCTGCGCGACAAGGCGCGCGATCTCGCCTTCTCGATGGATTTCGGCTTCCTGTTCCGGCCGGAGCGGCGTCTGCTGTCGATCGGCTATCGCGTCGAAAGCGGTGAACTCGACCAGGCCTGCTATGACCTTCTCGCCTCGGAATGCCGCCTGACCAGCCTCTTCGGCATCGCCAAGGGCGACCTGCCGACGGAACACTGGTACCGCCTCGGCCGCCAGGTCGTGCCGGTCGGTTCGCGCGGCGCGCTGGTTTCCTGGTCCGGCTCGATGTTCGAATATCTGATGCCGCCGCTCGTCATGCAGGAGCGCGGTGGGGGGATCCTCAACCAGACGAACAATCTGGTCGTTGTCGAGCAGATGAATTACGCCCGCAAGCTCGGTATTCCCTGGGGCATTTCGGAAGCGGCCTTCAATGCCCGCGACCATAACCTCAATTATCAGTACACGAATTTCGGCGTGCCGACGCTCGGCCTGAAGCGCGGTCTCGGCCACAATGCCGTCATCGCCCCTTACGCCTCGCTGCTTGCCGCCCAGTACGACCCGCCGGCCGCGCTGGAAAACCTGCAGAGGCTGCGCAAGGTCGGGGCGCTCGGCAAGTTCGGCTTCCACGACGCCGTCGACTTCACGCCGACGCGCGTGCCGGAAGGCAAGAAATGCGCCGTGGTCTACAATTATTATGCCCACCATCACGGCATGTCGATCGCGGCAGTCGCTAACGTCGCCTTCAACGGCCATCTGCGCGAGCTCTTCCACGCCGATCCCGTCATCGAGGCAGCGGAGCTGCTGCTGCAGGAAAAGGCGCCGCGCGACATTCCCGTCATGAGCGGCAAGCATGAATCCGACACGCCGGCCAGCATCCAGGACGATCTCCTGCGGCCGGAGCTCAGGAAGATCAGCGATCCGGCTTCGCGCGACCGCGAACTCGTGTTCCTGTCGAACGGCCATTATTCGCTGATGCTGACGGCGACGGGCGCCGGTTATTCCCGCTGGAACGGCCTTGCCGTTTCACGCTGGAAAGCCGATCCGACCGAAGACCGCTGGGGAAGTTTCATCTTCCTGCGCGATACCGCCACCAACGAATGGTGGTCGGCGACATCAGAGCCGAAGGGTATCGAAGGTGAAAAGATCAAGGTCGAATTCGCCGACGAGAAGGCGCAGTTCACCAAGATCGTCGGCGACCTCACAAGCGAGGTGGAGTGCATCGTCGCGACCGAGCATGATGCCGAGGCCCGCCGCGTCACGCTGCTCAACATGGGTACGGAAGACCGCTTCATCGAGGTTACCTCCTACCTCGAACCGGTGATCATCTCCGACGATACCGACAATGCGCATCCGGCATTCGCCCGCATGTTCGTCAAGACTGAGATCGGCAAGCGCGGCGACGTTATTCGCGCCGAACGCAACAAGCGCGATCCAAACGAGCCCAATATCAGCATCGCACACCTGATCGTCGACAATGCCGGGGATACCCGCCATACCGAATTCGAGACCGACCGGCGTAAGTTCATCGGCCGTGGCCGCAGCCTTGCCGATGCGGCGGCCTTCGATCCGGGCGCTACGCTTTCCGGCAGCGACGGCTTCATGCTCGATGCCGTCATGTCGCTGCGCCGCACCGTCCGCGTGCCGGCCGGCAAGAAGGTCAGCGTGATCTTCTGGACGATCGCTGCCCCGAGCCGCGAGGAAGTCGACAAGGCGGTCAATCGCTACCGTCATCCCGATGCCTTCACCCACGAGCTCGTCCAGGCCTGGACACGCACGCAGGTGCAGATGCGCCATGTCGGCGTCACCTCCCAGCAGGCGGCGGCCTTCCAGCATCTTGGACGCTATCTGGTCTATCCTGATATGCAACTGCGCAAGGACGAGGCGACCGTCGAGGCCGGCCTGCAGTCGCAATCGGCGCTCTGGCCGCTGGCAATCTCCGGCGACTTCCCGATCTTCACGCTGCGCATTAACGACGACATGGATCTCGACATCGCCCGCGAGGCGCTGCTGGCGCAGGAATATCTGCGCTCGCGCGGCGTCACCGCCGATCTGGTGATCATGAACGAACGCGCTTCGTCCTATGCGCAAGACATGCAGCATGCGCTCGACGCCATGTGCGAAAACGTGCGCCGCATGGGCCAGGCCGATGGGTTGCGCCAGCATATCTTTGCGGTTCGCAAGGACCTGATGGAGGAAAGCACCTACCATGCGCTGATCGCGGCTTCCCGCGTCACGCTGCACACCAAGAACGGCAAGGTGGTCGACCAGATCAATCGCGCCGTCGCGCTGTTTGCACCCTCCAAGGAGGAGTTGCAGGAGATGGAACGGGCCGAGCGCAACAAGGCCCCCGTCAAGCGTGTTGCGCCGGTGCCGCCGCCTGTCGTGCCCGCTGTCGTCATCGAGGAGGAAGGCGATCTCGACTTCTGGAACGGCATCGGCGGCTTTGCCCGCGATGGACGCGAATATGTCGTTCGGCTGCCTGGAGGTCATGCGACGCCGCAGCCCTGGATCAATGTCATTTCCAACGACAGCTTCGGCTTCCACGTGTCGGCCGAAGGTTCGGGCTTCACCTGGAGCGTCAATTCGCGCGACTATCAGCTGACCTCCTGGTCGAACGATGTGGTGGTCAACCGTTCGGGCGAGGCGTTCTATCTCACCGATCTGGACAGCGGTGCCGTCATGACGCCGTTCGCGGCGCTTTCCCGCCGGCCGGACATTCGTTTCGAAGCCCGCCACGGGCTCGGTTACTCCGTCTTCTCCAGCGTTCAGCACGATATCGCGCTCGAGCTGACGCAGACGATCGACCGCGAAAAGCCGGTGAAACTGCAACGTCTGCGCCTGCGCAACACCGGTTCGACCAGCCGCAAGCTGCGTCTCTACGGTTATGTCGAATGGATCCTCGGTAGCAATCCGGGACGCACGGTGCCTTTCATCCTGTCGAGCCATGATGAGGAAACGGGGGCGCTATTTGCCACCAATCCCTACAGCATCGATTTTTCCAACCGCACCGCCTTCTTCGCGGCGAGCGAGACACTTTCGAGTTTCTCGGCAAGCCGGCGCGAATTCATCGGCAAGGCGGGGACGATCCAGGCGCCGCAGGCCGTCACTTCCGCCGCCGCCCTTTCCGGCGCGACGGAACTCGACGGTGATCCGGCCGCGGCGCTTGCAATCGACATCGAACTTAGCGCCGGCGAGGAGCGCGACTTCACCTTCTTCCTCGGCGATACCCCGACAGAAGAAGAAGCGCGCACCGTCATCGCCGATATCCGTAAGGCTTCGTTCGACGATGCCGTCGAGGCAAACCGCGCCTTCTGGCGGGACTTCACTGGCAGGCTACAGATATCGACTCCGGATCGCGGGATGAACAATCTCGTCAACACCTGGCTGCCGTATCAGAGCCTCGGCTGCCGCATTATGGCGCGCACCGCCTTCTACCAGGCAAGCGGCGCCTTCGGGTTCCGCGATCAGCTGCAGGACACGCTGGCCTTCGTGCTGCACGAACCCTCGCTTGCCCGCCGGCAGATTCTGAATGCCGCTTCGCGGCAATTCCGCGAAGGCGATGTCCAGCATTGGTGGCTGCCGGGAACGGGTGCGGGCGTGCGCACGTTGATCTCGGACGACGTCGTCTGGCTCGCTTACGCGATCCATCACTATTGCAGCGTCACCGGCGACAAAAGCGTCCTTGACGAGGAGATCGCCTTCCTGGAAGGGCCGGCACTGCTCGAAGGCCAGCACGACTCATTCTACAAGCCGGAGATTTCCGAGGACAAGGCGAGCGTCTACGAACACGCGGCGCTGGCGCTCGATCTCGCCATCGCTCGCAAGGGGGAAAACGGCCTGCCGTTGTTCCTCGGCGGCGACTGGAACGACGGCATGAACCGCGTCGGCGTCGGCGGCCGCGGCACCAGCGTCTGGCTCGGCTGGTTCCTGGCGGGGGCATTGCGCTCCTTCATTCCCTATGCCGAAGAGCGCGGCGACACGGTCCGTACGGGGCGCTGGTCGGCGCATCTCGCCGAGCTGAAGAAAGCGCTCGAAACTGCGGCCTGGGACGGCGGCTACTATCGCCGCGGCACGTTCGACGACGGTGCACTGCTCGGCTCCAGGGAAAGTCCGGAATGCCGGATCGATTCGATCGCGCAGTCCTGGAGCGTGCTGTCCGGCGAGGGCGATCCGGCCCGCGCCGTCACGGCGATGGATGCGGTGCTCGATCAGCTGGTCGACGAGGATGCCCGCATCATCCGGCTGTTCACGCCGCCTTTCATCAATTCCGCCAGGGATCCCGGCTATATCAAGGCCTATCCGCCGGGTGTGCGCGAAAATGGCGGGCAATATACCCACGCCGCGACCTGGGTGGTGATGGCGCTGGCGGAGCTGAAGCGGGGCGACGATGCCTTCCGCTGCTTCCAGATCCTCAACCCGATCACCCATGCGCTCGACAAGGCTTCAGCGGAGCAATACCGCGTCGAACCCTATGTCGTGGCGGCCGACGTCTACGGACATGAGCCCTATACGTCGCGCGGCGGCTGGACCTGGTACACCGGGTCAGCCGGCTGGCTCTACCGCGCTGCCGTCGAGGGCATCCTCGGCATCCGGCTGAAGGACGGCCGGCTCTATGTGCGCCCGTCGCTCCCGTCGGAATGGGACGGTTTTGCGGCAGAGGTGGAGCAAGGCGGCGGCAAATACCGCATTTCGGTCTCAAAAGCGTCCAATGACAGCGGCTACACTCTGTCTATCAACGGCTGCGAAGTCACCGATCCCGAAGAGGGATATCCGCTCGGATAACAGCGTTCTCCACGCTGAAAAACACGGCGATTCGCGACGGCCAAAAGGGAACCCTTTTGGCCGTCGTCGCGTTTGCAAATCGGATAATAAGGAGAGACCCATGGCAAGCACGCCGACAGAAGCCATCGTCACGGGGCGCAGTTCCCTATCCGCAGCTGCGCCAGTGCGTGACACGAGGCTCGACGTCTTGCGCGGCGTGGCGCTGATCATGATTTTCATCAATCATGTTCCCGGACAGATCTTCGAATATGTAACGACGAAGAATTTTGGTTTCTCCGATGCCGCCGAGGCCTTCGTGCTGATCTCGGGCATTGCCGTCGGCCTTGCCTATGGATCCCGCTTCCAGCCGGGCAACCGGCTCGCGGTGGCGATCAAGGCGGTAAAGCGCGCCTTCACGCTCTATCTCGCCCATATGATCACCACCTTCATGACGCTGGCGCTCTTCATCTGCGGTGCCTGGCTGTTCCACCGGCCGGGATTGCTGGTTGAAATCAATATCCTGGCGGTTCTGATGAATCTGAAGGAAGGCATTCCGGCGCTGCTCCTGCTCGGCCACCAGATCGGCTACAACAATATCCTGCCGATGTACGGCGCGCTGATGCTGATGGTGCCGATCATCCTGCTGTTAAATGCGCGCAGCCCGTGGCTGGCGCTCGGCGTATCGGCCACGGTCTGGCTGCTTGCGGGCATCTATGAAGTGGCGCCGCACAACATGCTGATCGAGAGCTACTGGTTCCTCAATCCGCTCTCCTGGCAGTTCCTGTTTGCGATTGGCATCGTCTCGATGCTGCATATCAAGCGCGGTGGTGCGATCCCGCAGCATCCGCTGCTGCTTGCGGCCGCTGCCGGTTACGTCATGCTGTCCTTCATCTGGGTGACCGGCCATCTCTGGATCTGGGGCAATTCGCTGGCGGCACTCGGCCTGCCGACTGTTATCACCGGTTTCGACAAGACCTTCCTGTCGCTGCCGCGGCTGCTGCATGTGCTGGCGCTGACCTACCTCGTTATCAGCATTCCCGCGCTCTCGCGTATCCTGCGCCGTCCTGCCGACCATCCGCTGACGATCCTCGGCCGCCATTCGCTGAACATCTTCGTCGCCGGCACCATCCTCGCCATGATCGGCCAGGTGGTGCTCTACATCACCAACAAGGACCAACTGGTCGGTCCGCTCTTCGTGATTGCAGGGATCGCGATACAATTCGCCTATGCCTATTATCTCGAGCGCAAACGTCAGCAGGGCAAGGTCAAGGGGAAACTTGTCGCCGATACCGCCACCATCCCCGTTCCCGTCCGCATTGGCCGGACGGCAAATGCCTATCGCCAGAACGATCGGAAATAGGGCTCGGATTTGCCCGACATGAAGGAGCCGGTGGCCGATGGCCCCCGGCTCAATTTTTATGGACGAGGATGTTCACCAGCTTGCCGAAGGGATCGCGCACATAAAAGCGCCTGACGCCCCAAGGCTCGTCGGCCGGGCCGTACTCGATCGGGAAGCCTGAGGCCGACATCGCCTCGAAAGCGGCATCGAGGTCGTCGACCTCGATCGAGAGGTCGGGCACCTCCGTTCCGGAACCGCCTTCACTGGCGATGCTGAGCTGAACGTGCATCGAGCGCGCCGCTCCCAACGTCATGATCCAGCCGTGATCCATGATGACGTCAAGACCGAGGATATCCTGATAGAAGCGCCGGGCCAGGGCGATATCCGCTGCCTGGATATTGGCGACGATGCGCAGGACCTTCATGGGTTTTCTCCCCGTTGCTCTTCGACTGGCGGAGGCTAGGGGAGATCGGGGCGGGGATCAATCGTCCAAGTCCTGCGGAGACACATTGCGGCGTCGGATATCCCTCGGGCATGCCGGGCATCTCCCCGACGGCCTTGATACATAGCTGACAGATGTTCGGAGACATGCCTGACACTTCCGTGATGATTTCTCGGGAGGTCGGCATGGTCTGGTCTGGCGGAGAGATGCCCGGCAGGTACGACACCATCTCTCGGTTTTGGGAGGGGTTTGAGGGTATGACCGCCTCGGCCTCCATCTTCGCGATCGTTGCGCGCAAGGCATTGCTGTCATAGGCTTTATCGACCAGAACGGCCTGACCTGTCTGGTCATGAAGAAGAGCGGGAGCTTGCGTGATGTCGCCGACCTGGCCGGCCGTCACGATAAAGCGCGCCCGAGCGTATCGACCAGCATATGGACCTTGGCCGTCAGTCCACCTCCGGAAGGCCCCAGCGCCTGATCCTCGGCCCCTCTTTTCCGCTCGCAGCCTGTTGATGGGCACGCATGATGGTGGTGTCGATCATTAAGTACAGATTGTCCCGGTCAGCAGTGAGGGCATCAAAGACCAGCTCCCATACGCCGGCATGGCACCAGCGACTGAACCGGCGATGGACCGTCTTCCACTTGCCGTAGCGCTCCGGCAGATGCTGCCAGTGTGCGCCGGAGCGCAGCACCCACAAACACCCGTTCACAAACAACCGGTTCTCTACCCCCGTCCGACCTGGATCGCCGGCCCTACCTGGCAACAAAGGCGCAATTCTTAACCATTGCGCCTCGTTCAACTCGTGTCGCTTCACGCCCATCAAAGGCCTCCGTGCCCACCGATTTGCGAATGTCGATCGATCCGCGGTCCGAGAGCAAACAAAAAGGCCGGAAGGAGCTACCCTTCCGGCCTTTATCTTGAAACCCGAACCGATCAGGCGGCTTCGGTGGTGTGGGCCTTGCGGACCTCTTCGTCCGTCAGGATGCCGCTGGCGCGCAGCAGGGCGGCGAAGCGGCCGTTGCTGTGGCTGAGTTCGTCGAAGCTACCCTGTTCGACGACGCGGCCGTCATCCAGGAAGAGCACCATATCGGCTTCGCGGACCGTCGACAGGCGGTGGGCGATGATGAAGGTGGTGCGGTTCTGGCGCAGATTGTCGATCGCGGCCTTGACTCGGGCTTCGGTTTCGACGTCGAGCGCCGAGGTCGCCTCGTCGAGCACCAGGATCGGCGCGTCCTTCAGAATGGCGCGGGCGATCGCAATGCGCTGGCGCTCGCCGCCGGAGAGCTTGTTGCCGCGTTCACCGACATGCGTATCGTAGCGATCCTCGCGGGTCTCGATGAAGTCGGCAGCGGCGGCGGCTTCGGCCGCACGGCGCATTTCCTCTTCACTGGCGCCCTCGCGGCCAAGGCGGATATTGTCGCTGATCGAACGGTTCAGCAGGCCCGCATCCTGGAAGACGGTGGCGATGTGGCGACGCAGCGACTTGCGGGTCACCTTGGTGATATCGGTGCCATCGACGAGGATCTTGCCGCCCTGGGGTTCGTAGACACGCTGCAGCAGGTTGACGAGCGTCGTCTTGCCGGCTCCGGTCGGGCCGACGATCGCGACCGTCTGGCCTGCCTTCACCGAGAAGGAGACGTTGTGCAGGCCCTGTGAGCTGTTGCCGAAGCCGAAGGAGACGTCGCGGAACTCGATCGCACCCTTGACGTCCTTGATCTCGCCGTTGCCTGCGGGCTCTTCACGTTCACGCACCGAGTCTTCCAGCGCATAGAATTCCTCGAGCTTGGAACGGGCTTCGAAAATCTGCGTTGCGAACTGGCGCATCAGGTCGAGACGACCGATCAACAGGTTGGCAAAGCCGATGAAGGCGATGACGTCGCCGACGCGCAGCTGGCCGGCCTGGACGAGCATGGTGCCGATGATCAGGACCACCATCATCGCGATGGTCGACGCCATGCGGTTCAGTGCGCTGGCGATCGCCCACCAGTCGAGCACCGGATACTGGGCTTCGAGCAGACGGTCGGCGAAGGATTTCAGCGCCCTGGTTTCGGCCTCGATGCGGTTATAGCTGTGCAGGACCGAAACGTTGCTGATCGAGTCGCTGACATGCGAGAAGACGGTATGATAATGGTTCTCGACCGAAGCCTGGCCGTCCTTGGTGCGGCTCATCACGACGCGGCCGATCAGCCAGTAGGCGATGGCGAGCACCATGAGCACGGCGGAAAGGCGCAGGTCCATCGACATTGCGGTCGGTATCAGAAGGGCAAGCGCGATGACCGTCGACAGGTGGTTGCGCATGAATTCCAGCCAGAGGCCAAACAGCGTCTCGCAGGCGCGCAGCAATGTATGCAGCGCGTTGGAAGTGCCACGCTGATGGTGCCAGCCAAGCGGCATGGAAATGATGCGGCCGAAGGCTTCCGTCAACAGCGTCGCCCGCCGGCCATGGGCCAGCCGGTCGGCCTCGCGGGCCACCAGAACGAAGGCAATGGTGTTGAAGACGGCGAAAGTCGCCCACATGAAGAGGATGGGCTTGACCTCACCCTTGCCCGAAATCGCATCGATGATACGACCGAACAGGATCGGCTCCGCGATAGTGATCGTCGCAAGAACAATGTTTGCGACAACGACCAGGGATACGCGCAGCTTGTAGGCGCCAAGATAGCGCAGAGCTCTTGCATAGACCTTGAATAGCGTCACGTGGAACCTCTTGTGCATCTGCGAAAACGGGATGATGCGATGCTACAAAAGGCTACCTGAACGGGCGATTAACGGAGTATTCAGGGTTCAACCGATGTGATGATTGATACGATCGTACTATTGCAGGACGCGACGAGATGGCCATGGCGCAGAAATTGCCGTTCGGCTATATCTCGCAACAATTTGCGCTTGCATTTTATTAAATTTTTAGCGCAGCATTAAAATTACAGACTGCATTTATTGAAGACCGTTTCGCGACCAGTTTGACCAGCCGCCGACGGCCTCATGCGGGCATCAGGTCCGGGCAAGGGGCATTTTTGTGAATATTAATTCGTTAATTCAATTGCTTGTAATTCTGGAAGAATGCTCAAATCCTGAAGCTGTCGTCACCGAGCTGGAGCAGATCCTCCACGGTTGTGGCTTCGAATATTACGGTCTGCCACGCCATTTGCCGCAGACCCCGGTGCAGCAGAATCCGGAGCCCTGGGCCGCGGCGCTTGCCGGCCGCTGGCCGGAACAATGGCCGCAGATATATACCGCGAAAAAATATGCGCTGATCGATCCGATGGTGCGCTATCTCGCTCATGCGCAGCGGCCTTTCCGCTGGCGGGAGGCGATGGCGGCCTTCCGCAAGGACGCGTATCATCGCCGCATGGAGCAGATGATGGTCGATGCCTTCGGGCACGGGTTGGAGGATGGCTACATCTTTCCCATCCACGGACGCAACGGCATTCTCGCCAGCCTTAGTCTCGCCGGCAAGCCGATCGAGCTGTCGCCGGTGGAAATCGCATTGCTGGAGGCGGTGGCGCGCAAGGCCTTCTGGCGGTTGCTCGATCTGAAAGGCGAGGCGCAGGCACTGGAAACCGTGCTGCCGGCCGACACGCCGCTGACGCGGCGCGAGATGGAAATCCTGCATTATCTCGCCGAAGGCATGACTTCGATGGAGATCAGCAAGATGCTGAAGATATCAAACCACACCGTCGACTGGTATATGAACGGCTTGCAGGACAAGCTGAAGGCGAAAAACAGGCAGCAGGCGGTAGCGCTTGCCTTCCGTCATGGCCTGATAAGTTAGGGCAATTCCGCTTCTCATCGAAGCGAAACCGCTTTGCATTTTGTTTTTACGCAACTCCGGACGGAAACCGCATCGCACTTTTCCTGGAATTGCTTCAGCATGTCGAAAAATTGCATTTCGCAGTCGCAAGATAAATTGAAGTTTCTGTGACAAGAAGTTAAGAATTTCCTTCGCGGGTGCAGCATTCCCGCGTCTGAACGTCTGAGGAGACCGTTTTGCCCATTTCCAAGATTCTCGTTGCCAATCGCTCCGAAATTGCCATTCGCGTGTTCCGCGCGGCCAACGAGCTTGGAATAAAAACCGTGGCGATCTGGGCGGAAGAGGACAAGCTGGCGCTGCACCGCTTCAAGGCAGACGAGAGCTACCAGGTCGGCCGCGGTCCGCATCTTTCCAAGGACATGGGCCCGATCGAGAGCTATCTGTCGATCGAGGAGGTGATCCGCGTCGCCAAGCTTTCGGGCGCGGACGCGATCCACCCGGGATACGGCCTGCTGTCCGAAAGCCCCGAATTCGTCGATGCCTGCAACAAGGCCGGCATCATCTTCATCGGCCCGAAGGCCGATACGATGCGCCAACTCGGCAACAAGGTCGCAGCGCGTAACCTGGCGATCTCGGTCGGCGTTCCCGTGGTGCCGGCCACCGGGCCGTTGCCGGAGGACATGGCCGAAGTGGCGAAGATGGCGGACGGGATCGGCTACCCCGTCATGCTGAAGGCCTCCTGGGGCGGCGGCGGGCGCGGGATGCGCGCGATCCGCGATCCAAAGGATCTCTCCCGCGAGGTGACGGAAGCCAAGCGCGAGGCGATGGCGGCCTTCGGCAAGGACGAGGTCTATCTGGAAAAGCTCGTCGAGCGCGCCCGCCATGTCGAAAGCCAGGTTCTCGGCGATACGCACGGCAATGTCGTACATCTCTTCGAGCGTGACTGCTCGATCCAGCGCCGCAACCAAAAGGTCGTCGAGCGCGCGCCGGCGCCCTACCTCTCTGAGGCGCAGCGCCAGGAACTCGCCGCCTATTCGCTGAAGATCGCGGCGGCGACCGATTATATCGGCGCCGGCACCGTCGAATATCTGATGGATGCCGATACCGGCAAATTCTACTTCATCGAAGTCAATCCGCGCATCCAGGTCGAGCATACGGTGACCGAAGTCGTCACCGGCATCGATATCGTCAAGGCGCAGATCCACATTCTCGACGGTTTTGCGATCGGCACGCCGGAATCGGGCGTGCCGCTCCAGCAAGATATCCGTCTCAACGGCCATGCGCTGCAGTGCCGCATCACCACGGAAGATCCGGAGCATAATTTCATTCCGGATTACGGCCGCATCACCGCCTATCGCTCAGCGTCCGGTTTCGGCATCCGCCTCGATGGCGGCACATCCTATTCGGGTGCGATCATCACCCGCTTTTACGATCCGCTTCTCGTCAAGGTCACGGCATGGGCGCCCAATCCGTCCGAAGCGATCGCCCGCATGGATCGGGCGCTGCGCGAATTCCGCATTCGCGGCGTGGCAACCAACCTGACCTTCCTCGAAGCGATCATCGGCCATCCGAAGTTCAGGGATAACAGTTACACGACGCGCTTCATCGATACGACGCCGGAACTCTTCCAGCAGGTCAAGCGCCAGGATCGCGCCACGAAGCTCCTGACCTATCTCGCCGACGTCACCGTCAATGGCCATCCCGAGGCCAAGGATAGGCCGAGGCCGCTTGATAACGCTGCCGAGCCGGTGGTTCCCTACGCCAACGGCAATGCGGTCAAGGATGGTACGAAGCAACTCCTCGACACGCTTGGCCCGAAGAAATTCGGCGAATGGATGCGCAACGAAAAGCGCGTGCTTTTGACCGACACGACGATGCGCGACGGCCACCAGTCGCTGCTCGCCACCCGCATGCGCACCTATGACATCGCCCGCATTGCCGACACCTATGCGCATGCGCTACCAGGCCTTTTGTCGCTCGAATGCTGGGGCGGCGCGACCTTTGACGTCTCCATGCGCTTTCTGACCGAGGATCCGTGGGAGCGCCTGGCGCTGATCCGCGAGGGCGCGCCGAACCTTCTGCTCCAGATGCTGCTGCGCGGCGCCAACGGCGTCGGCTACACCAATTATCCCGATAATGTCGTCAAATATTTCGTCCGCCAGGCGGCCAGGGGCGGCATCGATCTCTTCCGCGTCTTCGACTGCCTGAACTGGGTCGAGAACATGCGCGTCTCGATGGATGCCATTGCCGAGGAGAACAAGCTCTGCGAGGCAGCGATCTGCTATACCGGCGATATCCTGAACTCGGCCCGTCCGAAATACGATCTGAAATACTACACCGACCTTGCGGTCGAGCTCGAGAAGGCCGGGGCGCATATCATCGCGCTCAAGGATATGGCGGGCCTTCTCAAGCCTGCGGCTGCGAAGGTTCTGTTCAAAGCGCTGCGCGAAGCGACCAGCCTGCCGATCCATTTCCACACGCATGATACATCGGGTATTGCGGCCGCGACCGTTCTTGCCGCCGTCGATGCCGGCGTCGATGCCGTCGATGCCGCGATGGATGCGCTGTCCGGCAATACCTCGCAGCCCTGTCTCGGCTCGATCGTCGAGGCGCTGCGCGGTACGGAGCGCGATCCGGGCCTCGATCCGGAATGGATCCGCCGCATCTCCTTCTATTGGGAAGCGGCGCGTAACCAGTATGCCGCCTTCGAAAGCGATCTGAGGGGCCCGGCATCCGAAGTCTATTTGCACGAAATGCCGGGCGGCCAGTTCACCAACCTCAAGGAACAGGCCCGCTCGCTCGGCCTCGAGACCCGCTGGCATCAGGTGGCGCAGGCCTATGCCGACGCCAACCAGATGTTCGGCGATATCGTCAAGGTGACGCCGTCTTCCAAGGTCGTCGGCGACATGGCGCTGATGATGGTGTCCCAGGACCTGACGGTTGCCGACGTCGTCAGCCCCGACAAGGAAGTCTCCTTCCCGGAATCGGTGGTCTCGATGCTGAAGGGCGATCTCGGCCAGCCGCCGTCAGGATGGCCCGAAGCGCTGCAGAAGAAGGCGCTGAAGGGCGACAAGCCCTATACCGTGCGCCCCGGCTCGCTGCTCAAGGAGGCTGATCTCGATGCGGAGCGCAAAGTCATCGAGACGAAACTCGAGCGCGAGGTCAGCGACTTCGAATTCGCTTCCTACCTGATGTATCCGAAGGTCTTCACCGACTTCGCGCTCGCCTCCGATACCTACGGCCCGGTCTCGGTACTGCCGACACCCGCCTATTTCTACGGTCTCAGGGACGGCGAGGAGCTGTTTGCCGATATCGAGCGCGGCAAGACGCTCGTCATCGTCAATCAGGCGATGAGCGCGACCGACAGCCAGGGCATGGTGACCATCTTCTTCGAGCTCAACGGCCAGCCGCGCCGTATCAAGGTGCCGGACCGGGCCCATGGGGCCACGGGTGCCGCCGTCCGCCGCAAGGCCGAACCGGGCAATGCCGTTCATGTCGGCGCGCCGATGCCGGGTGTCATCAGCCGTGTCTTCGTCTCGCCCGGCCAGGCCGTCAATGCCGGTGACGTGCTCGTCTCCATCGAAGCGATGAAGATGGAAACGGCGCTGCATGCGGAAAAGGATGGGACGATTTCGGAAGTACTGGTGCGGGCCGGCGATCAGATCGATGCCAAGGACCTGCTCGTCGTCTACGCAGGCTGAAGCGCTGCCATCCTCCGCAAAGGCGCCCATCAGCCGACTTTGCGTGCTGGCTCCATTCACTCGATTGTGTACGATCGGCCTGTCAAAAAGCTGATTTTTCGAAGCCTTCGCGCCTTGCCCGGCGCGGAGGCTTTCTCATAAACTTGCGCTCCCACCATCCGCCCCCAAGACCAATCAGGAAGTGATATCAATGAGCAAATTGAAGATTGCGGTCATCGTCGGCAGCACGCGTATTGGCCGTTTTGCCGAGCATCCGGCCAAGTGGATTGCCGCTATCGCCGCCGAGCGGCAGGACATCGAGGTCGAGGTTCTCGACCTGCTCGACTACCCCATGCATTTTTTCGGTGAGCAGCGTGCCACGACCGCTGAAAGCGAGACGGCAGAGCGCTGGAAAAAGAAGCTGCGTGAATTCGACGGCTTCATTTTCACCGTCGCCGAGTACAATCACGCTCCGACGGCGGTTCTGAAGAACGCCATCGACCTCGGCGAGTTCATCCACAAGCCGGTCGGTTTCGTCGGTTACGGCGGTGTCGGCGGTGCACGTGCGGTCGAGCATCTCCGGCTGATCTTCGTGGAAATGGGGGCGGCTTCGGTGAAAACGGGCGTGCATATCGCGCTTGGCGAATATCTCGGCGTCCTCAAGGAAGGCAAGAGCCTCAGCGATTACGCGCATCTCAACGAAGCGGCGAAGAACCAGCTCGACCAGCTCACCTGGTGGGGCAATGCGCTGAAGGCGGCGCGCGCCGTCGTCACCGCCTCCTGATTGGCGTTCCAGCAATGCCGGGATCTTCGCATCCCGGCATTAGATCCGGATGATTTTAGGCCAGGTCGGCCTAAATCAAAGAAATAGAGCATGATGTCGTCCGAAAACCGCTCACACTTTTCGGCATCATGCTCTAGAGCCTTTCCGGGTTAGATTGAAGCATTCTGTTGGCTCAAACGGAGTCGGATGGTCGACCGGCCGGCGCGCGTCGTAGCCAAGCTCTACGGCCAAGCCGGCCGGTCGATCAGCCGGCCCGTTTCAGCCAACCCGAAGGGCCGGGCATCTTTCCGCCAGGATCAGAGGCGATCGGCTCGGACGTACCTTGGGGTATGCCCTTCGCCAATCGCCTCTGCCCTGACGAAAACCTGCTCCGGCAGAATGCTTCAATCTAACCCGGAAAGGCTCTAGCTCAGATATCGTAAGTATGGGCGGCGTTGATCGTCGAGATGAAGCGCTTGGTGCGTTCGCGCTCCGGCGCACTGAAGATTGCTCTGGCGCTGCCCGTTTCCACCACGCTGCCGGCTTCCAGGAAAACGACGTCATTGGCGATCTTCGAGGCGAGCCGGAGATCGTGGGTCGCCATCACCATCGTCGTGCCTTCGCTGGCAAGCTTGCCCAGCACATCGACCACTTCGGCCGAAAGCTCGGGATCGAGGGCGGATGTCGGCTCGTCGCACAGAAGCACGCGCGGCGAGGGCGCCAGCGCACGGGCGATCGCGACGCGCTGCTGCTGGCCGCCCGATAGTGTCGAAGGCCAGGCATCGGCCTTGTGGGTCATGCCGACCTTGGTCAGCAATTCCATCGCACGCTCGCGAGCTTTTGGCCTCGGCCATCTCAGCACCGTCACCAGGCCTTCCATGACATTCTCGATCGCGGTCTGATGCGGAAAGAGCTGGAAGTTCTGGAAGACCATGCCGGTCTGGCGGCGGATCTTCTGGATCGCCGGCCAGCTCGTTCGTTTGCCGGGCGCAAAATTAAGCGTTTCTTCTCCGAGGCGGATGGAGCCGGCAGTCGGGATTTCGAGCAGGTTGATGCAGCGCAGCAGCGTGCTCTTGCCGCCGCCGGAAGGTCCGACGAGTGCGGTGACGCTGCCTTCGGGGATGCGGATGCTGATGTCCTTCAGGATGACGGCATCGCCGAAGCGCTTTTCGATGTTGGAAAGCTCGATCATGCATTTGCCTCCAGCATGCCGCCGTAACGCGCGAAGCGGCGTTCCAGCCGCCCCTGCAGCTGCGAAAGGACGGAGCTCAGGACGAGATAGATCAGCGCCGCCTCGATATAGAGAATCAACGGCTCATAGGTGGTGGCGACGATGCGCTGTGCCGCCTGGAAGAGCTCGGGCACGGTGATGGCGGCGGCAAGCGAGGTATCCTTGACCAATGAGATGAAGGTGTTCGACAAAGGCGGCACGGCGACGCGGGCCGCCTGCGGCAGGATGGTACGGCTCATCGCCTGGCGCCAACTCATGCCGATCGAATAGGCGGCTTCCCACTGGCCCTTCGGCACTGAGGAAATGACGGCGCGGATGATCTCGGAGCTATAGGCGCCGATATTCAGCGTGAAACCGATGAGGGCGGCCGGAAAGGCATCGAGCAGGATGCCGAGGCTCGGCAGGCCGTAGAAGATGACGAAGAGCTGCACGAGCAGCGGCGTGCCGCGAATGACCCAGACATAGAAGCGCGCGACGGCGGACAGCGGCATCGGCCCGAAGAGCCGGGCGATCGCGGTGGCGAGCCCAAGCGTCAGCCCGAAGGCGAAGGATAGCAGGGTCAGCGGAATGGTGAAGATCAACCCCGCCCAGAGGAGCGAGGGGAGCGATTCCGCCATCAGTTGGAGCCAGTGCGGCAAGGGCGTTCCTTCTGGTCGGGTTGGGTGGTGATATCTCGGAATACCTCTCCCCAACCCCTCCCCACAAGGGGGAGGGGCTCATCTAGTCTCTCGCCCTGCACGAAATAGCAACCGAACTGCCAGCGGAAACGATTATTTTGAGATGAGGCGATCCGTCCGCCGCCAAAGCCCCTCCCCCTTGTTGGGAGGGGTTGGGGAAGGGACTTTTTCTTGAACGAAGCTTACTTGGAAACGTCCTGGCCGAAATATTTGTCGGCGATCTTCTTGTAAGTGCCGTCGGACTTGATGTCGGCAAGCGCCTTGTTGATTTCGGCCAGAAGCTCCGGCTCGTTCTTGCGGATGATGATGCCGGAGTAATCGGCATTTTCCTGCTCGGCGACGATCTTTACCGGCGCGTCCGGCTTGTGCTTCTTGAAATCGAGGAAGGAGAGGCTGTCGTTGATCGTGGCGTCGGCGCGCTTGGTCAATACCAGCTGGATCGATTGATCGAAACCATCGGTGCCGACGAGCTCGGCGCCGGCTTCGGTTGCGAGCTTGCCGAAGTTGCTGGTCAGCGACTGGGCGGCCTTCTTGCCCTTCAGGTCGGCGAAGGTCTTGATGCTGTCGTCGCCCTCGCGGGCGATCAGCACGGCCTTGGAGGCGATATAGGGCTCGGAGAAATCGTATTTCTGCTTGCGGGCTTCGGTGATGCCGACCTG
Source organism: Rhizobium sp. SU303 (assembly GCF_021052345.1). Taxonomy (NCBI): domain Bacteria; kingdom Pseudomonadati; phylum Pseudomonadota; class Alphaproteobacteria; order Hyphomicrobiales; family Rhizobiaceae; genus Rhizobium; species Rhizobium sp. SU303. The sequence continues at coordinate 4,492,448 of NZ_CP088095.1, read as the reverse complement.
GTTGATGACCGTGTCGTAGCGCTTGGCGTCGAGGCCGGCGATCAAGCCATCCCACTTGCCTTCGACGAACTCGGCCTTGACGCCGAGCTTGGCGGCGATCGTTTCGCCGATCTCGACATCGAAGCCGACAAGCTTGCCGCTTTCGTCATGATAGGTGAAGGGCGCATAGGTGCCTTCGGTGCCGATCTTGAAGACGCCGGCCGATTTGATGGCGGCGAGGTTTTCGCCGGCATGGGCGGGCAGCAGGGCTGCAGCCTGAATGAGGGCAGCGGCGGCGACGGTTTTCAACCAGTTCATTGTTTTATCCATCCTTGGGAGGTTGTCATCGGGTGGGGATAGTTTGCAGAAAATTAGGGCGCCGGAAGCGTAGAAAACTGCGAATAAAAGCAGCAACTGCAAATATTTTTCTCAAGCGGCCGTCTGAATCACGAATCCTGCAGAAACAGGCACAGGGCGCGATGCGGCGGCGCAGCTTTTCGCTGACGATGATGATCAATCCGGCGCCAAGGATCATCGCCGCGCCGACGACCACATTGGGCGTGGAGATATCGGCCCGCAAGCACGGAGACGGGCGCCAGGCGCATGCCTTCGAAAAGGGCGAACTGCGCGCAGCCCGCAACGACGCCGGTGGCGATGAGAAGGGCGAGCTGCGTCATGTCGGGTGTCTGCCAAGTGTAGAGAACGGCAATGCCGGTCATGGCAAGAAAAAAGACGTTGGAAACGGCGAGCTGGATGATGGTCTTTTCGTGCAGTGAGGTCTTGCGCAGCAGCACCATGGCGCAGGCCCAGAGCACGGCCGCCTGCATTCCCGCCTCTCGGATCGGTCAACAGGGCATATTTGGCTCTGGCGGTGGAGCTTTGTTTCGAAACGTCAGAAAACGTGTGACCGTGCATATTGCCTGCATGATCATAAGCGGTTATGCACGTTTCTGGTTTATGAGGTCGCGAACCGGTAGGAACATGCAGGATTTTCTGTTGCGAGAGCGCCAAGGCGTAATTTCCGAGAGGCTGCGGCTGAATGGCCGCGTGCTGGCGACCGAGCTTGCGCTCGAATTCGGTGTCTCCGAGGACACGGTACGGCGGGATCTGCGCGAGATGGCGGCGGCAGGGCTCTGCGAGCGGGTTTATGGCGGTGCATTGCCGGTCTCGCCGGCACATGGAAGCATGACGCAACGCATCGGCTTTGCCGCTGACCGGAAACAGGCGCTGGCGCGCGCTGCGGCAAAGCAGATTGCAGCCGGTTCGACCGTGTTCTTCGATGCCGGCAGCACCAATCTGGCGATTGCCAACGCATTGCCGGCCGAACTTCCACTCACGGCTGCGACGAATGCGCCGGCGATTGCCGCGGCGCTGATCGACAAGCCTGCCGTCAACGTCATCCTGATCGGCGGGATGGTCGACCGGCAGACGGGCGGTTCCCTCGGCGCCAAGGCCTTGCGGGATATGGAGCAGATTTCGCCCGATCTCTGCATTCTCGGCGCCTGCGGCGTCGATCTCGAGGCCGGCATCACGGTGTTCGGCTTCGAGGATGCGGAGTTCAAGCGGTTTGCGACGTCCAGGAGCAGAAAAGTGTTGGTGGCTGCAACCTCGGAGAAGTTCGGCACTGCTGCTCCCCATAGCATCCTGCCGGTTGCCCATTGCGAATGCCTGGTTGTCGAGCACGATGCCGATCCGGCCATTCTCGCCCGTTATCGCGAGCGCGGATGCAGAACTGTTCTCGCCGAGAAAACGAACTGAGGCGACGTCGTAGAGTTTAGGGAAACCGGGCGGGTGAAAGCCCGGCAATGAGGAAGTCCGGAAATGGATAGTCATGTGAGTACGCCGGGGGCCCGGAGCGGCTTCATTACCAGAAGCAGGGCGGCGGTTTCCCTGCTCTTTCTTATGAACGGTTTTGTCGTCGGCTGCTGGGCGCCGAAGATCCCGGATTTCGCCGAGCGTCTGGCGCTGACCAAATTCGAGCTTGGGCTGATGATCCTGGTCTTCGGCGTCGGCTCGCTGGTCATGATGCCGATCGCCGGTGCGCAGATCGCCAAACACGGCTCGCGTATCGTCGTTCAAGTCCTGGCCGTCTGTGTGCTGCCGTTGCTGCTGGCATTGACGCTGGCGCCAAATGTGCTCACCGGGGCGATCTCGCTCTTCCTGTTCGGCGGCTTCATCGGCGCAATGGATGTGGCGATGAATGCCAATGCGGTCTCGGTCGAGAAATCCATGCGCCGCGCCATCATGTCGTCCTGCCACGCTTTCTGGAGCCTTGGTGGACTGATCGGCTCAGGTCTCGGCGGCATCGTGATCTCCAAGCTCGGCATTCTCGGCCATGCGCAACTGGCGACGGTGCTGGCGGCGATCTTCGTTGCCGTCGCCTGGCCGATGATCCTTGCGGATCCGCCGCATCCCGACACCAAGAAGGAAAAGACGAAGCTGCCGATGGTGCCGCTGCCGTGGCTGCTCGGATTGATGGCGCTGTTCAGCATGGTGCCGGAAGGTGCTGTTCTCGACTGGGGCGCGCTCTATCTTCGGCAGGAAATGGATGCGTCCGTCGCGCTTTCCGGTCTTGGTTTCGCAGCCTTTTCGGCCACCATGGCAATCATGCGCTTTGGCGGCGACCTAGTGCGCGACCGTCTGGGCGGCGTCAAGACGCTGCGGATCTGCACGCTTTTTGCCATTGTCGGCATGCTGCTTGCAGGCTTGGCCCCCAATGCCGAGCTTGCCATTCTGGGCTTTGCTTTTTGCGGTATCGGCATTTCCAACATGGTGCCGATTGCTTTCTCGGCGGCGGGCAACATTCCCGGCCTCAAGCCCGGCATCGGCATCTCGGTGGTCACCACCATGGGCTATTCCGGCATGCTGGTTGCGCCATCGTTGATCGGCTTCGTCGCCGAGCATATCGGTTTTGCCGTCGTTTTCATGGCGCTGCCGGTGCTGCTGCTCGTCGTTCTGCTGCTGTCCAACCTAGCCCATTATGCCGATGAGACCTCCGGAGGCGGTCACTGAGCCGCCTCCCAACAAAAGTGATATCAGGGGCGGTTGACAAGCAGCCGGCCTTGATCCACCTGAAAAGCATTGTTTTTAGGGGTGCAAGAACTATCCATGTCTTCAGCCGCCGATTTTGATCCGAAACCGCGCCGCGCTTCCGTTGCCGTCGATGTCGGCGGCGTCATCGTCGGCGGCGGGGCGCCGGTCGTCGTGCAGTCCATGACGAATACCGATACGGCCGATATCGATGCCACCGTCGCGCAGGTCGCCGCTCTCCACCGGGCGGGTTCGGAGCTGGTGCGCATTACCGTCGACCGCGACGAGAGTGCGGCCGCCGTGCCGAAGATCCGCGAGCGGCTTCTGCGCCTCGGCATGGACGTGCCCTTGATCGGCGACTTCCATTATATCGGCCATAAGCTGCTCGCCGATCATCCGGATTGTGCCGAAGCGCTGGCGAAATACCGCATCAACCCCGGCAATGTCGGCTTCAAGGACAAGAAGGACAAGCAGTTCGCCGAGATCATCGAGATGGCGATCCGCTATGACAAACCGGTGCGCATCGGCGTCAACTGGGGCTCGCTCGATCAGGATCTGCTGACGGCGCTGATGGACCGGAACGCCGAAGCCGGATCACCGCTTTCGGCCCGGCAGGTGACGCGCGAGGCGATCGTGCAGTCGGCGCTGCTGTCGGCAGCCCTTGCCGAAGAGATCGGCCTGCCGCGCAACCGCATCATCCTGTCGGCCAAAGTCAGCCAGGTTCAGGACCTGATCGCCGTCAATTCCATGCTCGCCGAACGCTCCAATCATGCGCTGCATCTCGGCCTGACCGAAGCCGGCATGGGCACCAAGGGCATCGTCGCCTCGTCGGCGGCGATGGGCTTCGTGCTGCAGCACGGCATCGGCGATACGATCCGCGTGTCGCTGACGCCCGAGCCGAACGGCGACCGCACGCGCGAAGTCCAGGTGGCGCAGGAAATCCTGCAGGTCATGGGCTTCCGCCAGTTCATACCCGTGGTTGCTGCCTGTCCGGGCTGCGGACGCACGACGTCGACCGTGTTCCAGGAACTTGCCCGGAATATCCAGAACGACATCCGCAAAAACATGCCGGTATGGCGTGAAAAATATCCCGGCGTCGAGGCGCTGAACGTCGCAGTCATGGGCTGCATCGTCAACGGGCCGGGCGAAAGCAAACATGCCGATATCGGCATTTCGCTTCCGGGCACTGGCGAAACGCCGGCCGCCCCCGTCTTCATCGACGGCCGAAAGGCGTTGACGCTGCGCGGTCCCAATATTGCCGCCGATTTCGAGGCGCTTGTCGTCGACTATATCGAGAAGCGTTTCGGCCAGCGGACGGCGGCGGAATGACCACCGGCAAGTTCGGATGAGCCAGTACTGGTCGCCCATTGTCAGCAAGCTTCAGCCCTATGTCGCGGGCGAGCAGCCGCGTATCGCCGGCCTGGTCAAGCTCAATACCAACGAGAATCCCTACGGGCCGTCCCCGATGGCACTCGAGGCGATCAGGCTAGCCGCGGACGATCGTTTGCGGCTCTATCCCGACCCCGCCGCCACCGAATTGCGCGAGACGATCGCGGCCCGTTTCGGCGTGACGGCGGAGGAAGTATTCGTCGGCAACGGCTCCGACGAGGTTCTCGCCCACGCGTTTCAGGCACTGCTGAAACATGAGCGGCCGCTGCTCTATCCCGATGTGACCTATGCCTTCTATTCGACCTATAGCCTGCTATATGGTGTCGAGGTGGTCGAAGTGCCGCTCGATGTGAGGTTCCGGATCCGGCTGGCGGATTACGATAGGCCATGCGGCGCGATCATCATTCCCAATCCGAATGCGCCGACCGGCATCGGCCTGCCGCGTGCCGACATCGAGGCGCTTCTTGCCGCCCATCCAGATGCGGTCGTCGTGATAGACGAGGCCTATGTCGACTTCGGCGGTGAAAGCGCCGTGCCGCTCATTTCCAAATATCCCAACCTGCTGGTGATCCACACCCTGTCGAAGTCCCGTTCGCTTGCCGGTCTGCGCATCGGCTTCGCGCTGGGGCAGAGGCCGCTGATCGAGGCGCTGGAGCGGGTCAAGGACAGCTTCAATTCCTATCCACTCGATCGTCTGGCGCAGCTTGCCGCGACGGCGGCGATCAAGGACGAGGCGTGGTTCGAGACAGGCCGGAGGAACATCATCACCAGCCGCGAAAGCCTTGTTAGGGAACTCGAGGCGCTGGATTTCGAGGTTCTGCCGTCGCAGGCGAATTTCGTTTTCGCAAGGCACCAAAGCCGTTCGGGCGCAGCATTTCAAGCCGCTTTGCGGGAGCGCGGCATTCTCGTCCGGCATTTTGCCAAGCCGCGTATTTCAGACTTCCTGCGGATCAGCATCGGCACGGATGAGGAGTGTGCCCGTCTGGTATCCGTTCTCAAGGAGATACTGGCGGCCTGACCTGCCGCTTCAGCTGTTCCGGTCGGCGATGAAATGCGCTGCAGCAATGAGGGTCGAGGCACGGGCGCCGTAAGGGGCAAGCAGCGCTTCGGCATCGCGGACGTGCTCACGGAGCTGGGTCTCGGCCCATTCCATGCCGCGCAGGGCGACGAGTGTTCCCTTGCCGCGGGCCGCATCCTTGCCGGTCGCCTTGCCCATGGTCGCCGCATCCGAAGTCTGGTCGAGAATGTCGTCGGCAAGCTGGAAAGCAAGACCGATCTTTTCGCCGAAGGCGCGCAGGCGGCGGCGATCTTCCGGCGGGCTTGCCGAGATGACGGCGCCGGCTTCGCACGCGAAGCGGATCAGCGCGCCTGTTTTCATCGCCTGCAGACGGATGATGCCGGCCTCGTCGGGCGCCTGCTTTTCCGCCGCGAGATCAAGCGCCTGGCCGCCGGCCATGCCGCCGAGACCGGCTGCGCGGGCAAGGGCCAGCACCAGCGATGCCTTGCTCGTATCGGCAAGGGGCGTTTCCGACGCGGCGATGATGTCGAAGGCATAGGTCAGCAGGCTGTCGCCGGCGAGGATCGCCGTCGCTTCGTCGAACTTGATGTGGACCGTCGGTTTGCCGCGACGCAGGTCGTCATCGTCCATGGCCGGCAGGTCGTCATGCACGAGGGAATAGCAGTGGACGCATTCGAGCGCGGCGCCGACGCGAAGTGCCGCCTCGGCGTCGCCGCCGAGAAGGGCGGCACTTTCGACGACCAGAAACGGGCGCAGCCGCTTGCCGCCGTTCAGCACGGCATAGTACATGGCATCGCGCAGCGTCTCGGGCCTGGCGATTTCATCGGAAAGGGCACTCGGTGAAAGCAACGCGTCGAGCAGCGCCTCGATGTCGCGGGCGTTGTTCTTCAGCCTCGTCTCGAAAGTGTCCGGGTTCGCGTCCATGGGCGCTGTTTGGCATGAGCGCCCCCGGGCTTGCAACGGAATTGTCGATGGCGGCAGCAAGATTCGCCGCGCACTCTGGCATAAGCTCCGCACAGGCGTTATGAGAACCACAGGAGCGAAATCGGACTGGGGACATTGGATATAGCGCCGGAGAGAGAGGACAGCGTCGACATGCCGGCTCGTCGGCGATGGTTCGAAGACAGGCGTGTGTTGAAACGCATTGTTCTTGCCGTGCTGATCGTGCTGATCCTTCCCTATGCGCTGATCTTTTTCTATCTGCTGCCCTTCATTCACCCCGTCTCGACACTGATGCTGCGCGATCTCGTGCTGCTGCGTGGCTACGACAGGCAATGGGTGTCGCTTGATAAGATCGCCCCTGTTGTGGTGCAGTCGGTGATGATGTCGGAGGATGGGCAATATTGCTTTCACGGCGGTGTCGACTGGGCGGAAATGCGCATGCTGGTCGAGGATACGCTGAAAGGTCAGGCGACGCGCGGCGGCAGTACGATCCCGATGCAGACGGCGAAAAACCTCTTCCTTTGGAACGGCCGCTCCTTCGTACGCAAGGCGCTGGAACTTCCGCTCGCGGTGACCACGGATTTCGTTCTGTCGAAACGGCGGTTGATGGAAATCTATCTCAATATCGCCGAATGGGGTCCCGGCATTTACGGCATCGAGGCGGCGGCCCAACACCATTTCAAGGTGCCGGCCTCGAAGCTGACGCGGCGCCAGGCATCGCTGCTTGCCGTCTCGCTGCCGAACCCGATCGACCGCAATGCCGGCAAGCCCGGACGAGGCCTTCGCCGGCTCGCCGGCTTGATCGAGAGGCGTGCGCAAGGTTCGGGCGATTACATCAAGTGCATCTACGATTGAGACCAGAACTTGTCATTAGAGCATGATGATGCCCGAAAACCGCTCACAGTTTTCGGCATCATGAGAAGCGGCAAGCGTCATCGAGGCGCCCTGTTTTCGAGCTTGCCCCGCCGGTATTCTGCGTGCTCAAGGACATGAACCATCTTCACGAATTGCTGATCTTCGATTTCGAAGCCTGAACGGGAGAGGCCTATGGACAGACCGACGCTCTACATCGCCAACAAGAATTATTCCTCCTGGTCGTTCCGGCCGTGGATGGCGCTGACGGGCGCCGGTGTCGATTTCGAGGAAGTCCTCATCCCCTTCGACTATGCGGGTGGCAATCCCAACATCAAGGCCATCTCACCCACCGGGCGTGTGCCGTTGCTGCAGCACGGCGCATTGAAGATCTGGGAATCGCTGGCGATCATCGAATATGTCGCCGAGCTTTATCCGGACGCCGACCTTCTGCCGAGGGATCGCGCCGAGCGGGCGCTCGCCCGTTCGGTTTCGATGGAAATGCTGTCGAGCTTCCGGGCGCTGCGCAGTGCCTGCCCGATGAATATTCGCCGGCCGAAGGGCAGGATCGCGTTGCCGGATGGTGTCGACGCCGATATCAGCCGCATCGAGACGATCTGGCGCGACCTACTGCAGCAATCCGGCGGACCGTTTCTGTTTGGCGCATTCTGCGGGGCGGATGCGATGTTTGCGCCTGTCGTCAACCGGTTCGACATTTATGACCTCGTCAGCCGAAACGATACGTTGGCCTATATGGAGACCATGAAGGCGCATCCGGCCTGGCGGAAATGGGAAGAGGCGGCCCGCGCCGAGCCTTGGATCGTGCCGGAAGACGAAGTCTGAGCCTGGAATCATCGGCTTTGCAAAAAATACGCATGGGGACTGGTCAAGGTCACCCCTTGCATGTATAAGCGCGCCAAATTCCGAAATCGCGACATGTCCGTTTCGGCCGCCGGTGTGGCCGTGGGAATGTTTTGCCCGCAAGTGGAGTAAGAGAAATGGCTGTACCGAAGAGAAAAACAAGCCCGTCCAAGCGCGGTATGCGCCGTTCGGCAGACGCCCTTAAGGCTCCGACCTATGTCGAAGACAAGAACTCCGGCGAACTGCGCCGCCCGCATCATATCGACCTGAAGACCGGTATGTATCGCGGCCGCCAGGTTCTGACGCCGAAGGAAAGCGCATAATTTCCCGATTCGGCTTGTCCGATCGAAGTTTCAAGGCCGGCGTCATGCCGGCCTTTTGCATTTCGACAATATAATATTTGCAATGACTTGCGGTGGGGCAAGGGTTTGCGGCAGTATTCTTCCATGATGCGCTGGGAGATTGCCGATGATAGCCGCCATGCCCCTAATGATTATCCCGTTTATTCTTTACAATCTTGCGATGCTGGGCCTGATGGGCGATGGCGGCATTCCGGCACTGCAACATGATATCATCGTGCTGTCGATGATCTCGGGCGCGATCTGGAGCATGGCGCTCGGCGATCTTTTCATCGTCATCGCCCTTGTCGTGCTGTTCTTCGAAATCCTCAAAGCGACCAGAACCGGTCCCGGCAATCTCGTCAACCACATGCTGTCGATGCTGGTGTTCATCGCCTTCCTGGTCGAGTTTCTGCTCGTCCGGGATGCTGCGACGCAGGTCTTCTTCATTTTGATGACGATCGCTCTGATCGATGTCATCGGCGGTTTTGCCGTGTCGATCCGGAGCGCCGGGCGGGACGTCTCGATCGGATTATAGGTTGTCGAGCTTGTTTTGAAGGGCGCGGAGCTGTTCCTTCAGCTCGTCGATATCCTTGGCCTCGGCCTTGCGGCTTTCCTTGGCGGGCGGCGTCATGAAGGGCGAGAACATCTGCATCGCCTGCTGAAACAGCTCGGTGTTACGGCGAACATGGTCCTCGACCATCTGCATCGGCAACTGCAGGTTCTTGCCGAGCGGCGTTTCGCCGAAGGCGCGGTTTACCTGCTCGCGCATCTGGGCCTGTTGTTCGGTGAAGGAGCGCATCGAATGTTCGAGAAAGCTCGGCACGACCATCTGCATCTGGTCGCCGTAATAGGTGATGAGCTGGCGCAGGAAGGAGATCGGAAGCAACGTGTTGCCGGTTTTCGATTCCTGTTCGAAGATGATCTGGGTCAGCACCGAATGGGTGATGTCATCTCCGCTTTTTGCATCTTGTACGTTAAATTCTTCGCCCTTCTTCACCATCTCCGCCAGGTCTTCCAGCGTCACATAGGTGCTGGTGCCTGTGTTGTATAGGCGGCGATTGGCGTACTTCTTGATAACGATCTGACCCTCATGCTTCGCCATATCAGTCTCCTGAACCCCCGTCTGATTTATGGATATTCCTCCATTTGAGACTGTAAACGCAAAAGAAGCCCGGTGACAATCTCTTTGTGCGATGCGGCAAACCTTTAACAGAGCAGATGAATCGGGCTTTGACGGGCTTTGCCTAAAAATGACGGCGGCCGGTCTTCGCGTTTGACTTGTGCTCCAAGCTTTGCCAGTTTCGACTTATGTAAGTGAGACGAAAACGAGGAGCGTCCCCATGAGCAATCCATCCATCGTCATCGCCAGTGCAGGGCGAACAGCAGTCGGCGCCTTCAACGGTGCTTTCGCGACGGTCCTCGCGCATGAGCTCGGGGCGGCCGTCATCAAGGGCGCGCTCGAGCGCGCCGGCGTCGATGCCGGCGAGGTGGATGAGGTGATCCTCGGCCAGGTGCTTGCCGCCGGCGAGGGCCAGAACCCGGCCCGCCAGGCGGCGATGAAGGCCGGCATTCCGCAGGAAGCAACTGCCTGGGGTGTCAACCAGCTCTGCGGCTCGGGCCTGCGCGCGGTCGCGCTCGGCATGCAACAGATCGCCACCGGCGATGCCAAGATCATCGTTGCCGGCGGCCAAGAATCCATGTCGATGGCCCCGCATGCCGCGCACTTGCGCGGCGGCGTCAAGATGGGCGACATGAAGATGATCGACACGATGATCAAGGATGGCTTGACCGACGCCTTCCACGGCTACCACATGGGCATCACCGCCGAGAATGTCGCGCGTCAGTGGCAGCTTTCGCGCGACGACCAGGATCAGTTCGCGGTCAGCTCGCAGAACAAGGCGGAGGCGGCGCAGAAGGCTGGCCGCTTCACCGACGAGATCATCCCATATGTCATCAAGACACGTAAGGGCGACGTTACGGTCGATGCCGACGAATATATCCGTCACGGCGCGACGATAGAGGCGATGGGGAAGCTGCGCCCGGCCTTCGACAAGGACGGCACGGTCACGGCCGCGAACGCGTCCGGCCTCAACGACGGTGCCGCTGTGGCGGTGCTGATGAGCGAAGCGGAGGCAGTCCGGCGCGGCATCCAGCCGCTCGCCCGCATCGTTTCCTGGGCGACGGCGGGTGTCGATCCGCAGATCATGGGCACCGGACCGATCCCGGCTTCGCGCAAGGCGCTCGAGAAGGCCGGCTGGTCGGTCAACGATCTCGATCTCGTCGAAGCCAACGAGGCCTTCGCGGCGCAAGCCTGCGCCGTCACCAAGGATCTCGGGTGGGATCCGTCGATCGTCAACGTCAATGGCGGAGCGATCGCGATCGGCCATCCGATCGGCGCCTCGGGTGCGCGCGTTCTCAACACGCTGCTGTTCGAAATGAAGCGCCGCGGCGCAAAGAAGGGTCTCGCCACGCTTTGCATCGGCGGTGGCATGGGTGTGGCCATGTGCTTTGAAGCGCTTTAAATAGCATACGATCCATGTTTGATTGAAGATCCCGCCAAGCGGCGGAGCAAAAAACAAAAGGGGAGCGGAACATGAGCAGAGTGGCTTTGGTCACCGGGGGTACACGCGGCATCGGCGCGGCAATATCCATGGCACTGAAAAATGCCGGATACAGGGTCGCCGCCAGCTATGCCGGCAACGACGAGAAGGCCAAAGCCTTCCACGACGTTACCGGCGTTCCGGTGTTCAAATGGGATGTTTCGGATTACCTCGCCTGCGGCGAGGGAATTGCCAGGGTCGAAAGCGAGATCGGTCCGGTCGAAATCCTCGTCAACAATGCCGGCATTACCCGCGACGCGATGTTCCACAAGATGACGCAGCAGCAGTGGCACGAGGTGATCAATACCAACCTCACCGGCCTGTTCAACATGACGCATCAGGTCTGGACCGGCATGCGTGACCGCAGCTTCGGCCGTATCGTCAATATCTCGTCGATCAACGGGCAGAAGGGCCAGATGGGCCAGGTGAACTATTCGGCGGCCAAGGCTGGCGATCTCGGCTTCACCAAGGCGCTGGCTCAGGAAGGGGCGAACAAGAACATCACCGTCAACGCCATTTGCCCCGGTTACATCGGAACGGAAATGGTACTTGCCGTGCCGGAGAAGGTGCTGAACGAACGCATCATTCCGCAGATCCCCGTCGGCCGTCTCGGCGAACCCGAAGAGATCGCGCGCTGCGTCACCTTCCTCGTCTCCGACGACGCCGGCTTCATCACCGGTTCGACGCTGACGGCCAATGGCGGACAGTTCTTCGCCTAGGCTTTCTGTCTTCGAGTCGATAGTAGAGATTAGATTCAAAGCTATCGTTGTTTTTGGACGTCTCTCGTGATGCCGGTTTGTGGCCGGAGTACTGGTGCCTTTTCGGGCAGATCAAGAGCGGCGGTCTGTGTTCGGACGTCGCTGTGGCCGAACTCTGGCCGGAACTTTGCGCAGCGAAGGATCATCGGTGCTGAGGGCTGATATCGCGGTCGTCAGGAAAGCCGACCCGATGAGAACGGCGACGAGGGAATTCAGCAAAATCTGAATCATGGAAGCGTTTCCTTTCCGGTGCGCCGGGCGGCTCTGACTGTCCGTTGCGCTCTAGAACAGCATGATTTTAGGCCGGGTCGGCCTAAAATCTGAATCCTGTTCTACATTCTATAGTGAGAGCATGATGTCGTCCGAAAACCGATCACACTTTTCGGCATCATGCTCTGCAGGAAATATGTGCCTGCCCGTTGGGCGGCGGTAGGTTTGACTTTCGCAACCGATTGTCAACGTCTCGTTGACGGATGCGACCGGCCAAAAGAAAACGGGCGCCGAAGCGCCCGTTGGGAGTCCGATATGCTTTGCCGATCAGTAGCGGCAACGGGCCTCGTAGCGGCGGCCGTAGCGGTCGCGATAGACGCAGTAGCCGCGGCGTTCGACCGACTGGCCGATCAGAGCACCGGTCAGGCCGCCGGCAACGGCGCCGACGGCGGCACCACCCCAGCTGTTGGTGACAGCACCGCCGATGACCGCACCGGTGCCGGCGCCGATCGCCGTACCCTGCTCGGTCGCTGTGCAGGATGCCAAGGCGCCGACGAGGGCACCAATAAGAACAATCTTCTTCATCATGTCGTAACTCCCCAGGTTAGTTGGCCTTTAGATGCGGCCCATTAGTACAAGGATAATGATAATCACGAGAACTAGCCCCAAACCGCCGGAAGGTCCATAGCCCCAGCCACGGCTATAACCCCAATTCGGCAAGGCTCCGATCAAGAGCAGAATGAGGATAATAAGAAGTATCGTGCCAAGCATGGTGTGTTTCCTTCATTTCATCCGCAATTTGGATGGACGAGAAACACGCATTGGCGATTTTTGTTCCCGGTTAGGATCTGGAAATGTGACGAAGCCTGATTCACGGTTTAATTTCCGTCATCTCGGAAAATACCGCTATGGTTAAAAAGACATTTAAATACAATATGTTGCGGTGAACAAAGCAGGAAAATCGCGATGTCGCCGATTCGTCAGCGATTCGTTCCGTTTTTGATCGGCGCGCCACAATTGGCCGTCCCGACTTAACGCCGTCTGAATCCGGCTCGCAAAGGATTAACGTCGGTGCGGCGGAGCGGGGCGACGGCTCCTGCCGCTGATCCGCGTCTAGTGTCCGGGCCTGATAGCGCTACCAGAGGTGGCCGTGAACGAAAGGTGAAAACGATGGAGTGAGCGATTCGTCTCCGATTCGTTCAGGCTTTGATCGAGAGGTTAATTTCGGGCGGATTTTTGCCTGTTCAAAATCGGGCGAAGATCGTCACTCACGGCGGCGAAAGTGCGAACAGGAGAGAGTCTCACGATTCAGCATCTAGTGGGAAAAAGTGATTCAAAATCAATACTTAGCCGTGAACAAAAGCTGAATCAGCGTGAGTCATCGATTCGTCGCTGATTCGTTCTCACGCTGTTCCGAATCGGAAATTCGGGCGTTCCGGGCGACTCGCAGAGGTGGTAATCCCTGAGGCATTTTGAAATCTGCCCTTGCGTTTGCGGCGGCAGCTGTCCATGTGTTGTCCAGCTTCCATCGAGGAGCCGAGATTTTCCTGGGGCCACCCCGCCTCATTTGCATGGATCCATGACTCTGACTTCGCAGCCGATGATTCTGAGTGGGCGCGGTGTGACCGCGGTGCTCGGGCCGACCAATACCGGCAAGACCCATTATGCCATCGAGCGCATGGTCGCGCACGGGACGGGCGTGATCGGCCTGCCGCTCCGGCTGCTGGCGCGCGAGGTCTATACACGGGTGGTCGAGAAGGTCGGCGCACACAACGTGGCGCTGGTGACCGGCGAGGAAAAGATCTCGCCGCCCAATGCGCGGTTTTCCGTCTGCACTGTCGAGGCGATGCCGCGCGAAACCAGGGCCGCCTTCGTCGCGATCGACGAGGTACAGCTCGCCGGCGATCTCGAGCGCGGCCATATCTTCACCGACCGCATCCTGCATCTTCGCGGCCGCGAGGAAACGCTGCTGCTCGGCGCGGCGACGATGCGGCCGATCCTGCAGCAGCTCCTGCCCGGTATCACTATCGTCGAGCGGCCGCGGCTTTCGCATCTTTTCTATGCCGGGCAGAAGAAAATCACCCGGCTGCCGCAGCGCTCGGCCATCGTCGCCTTCTCCGCCGACGAGGTCTATGCCATCGCCGAGCTCATCCGCCGGCAGCGCGGCGGCGCTGCCGTGGTGCTTGGCGCGCTCAGCCCGCGCACCCGCAATGCGCAGGTGGCGCTCTACCAGGCGGGCGACGTCGAATATCTGGTGGCGACCGATGCAATCGGGATGGGCCTCAACCTCGATGTCGATCACGTCGCCTTTGCCCAGGATCGGAAATTCGACGGTTACCAGTTCCGCAATCTCAATCCGGGCGAACTCGGCCAGGTCGCCGGGCGCGCCGGGCGGCATGTGCGGGACGGGACCTTCGGCGTCACCGGGCAAGTCTCGCCCTTCGACGACGAGCTGGTGCAGCGGATCGAAGGACACGAATTCGACAACGTCAAGGTTTTGCAGTGGCGGACGACGGAGATGGACTTCTCCTCCATCCCGTCGCTGCGCGCCAGCCTCGAGGCGGGTCCGCGCGTGCCGGGGCTGACGCGGGCGCTGCCTGCGGTCGACCAGCAGGCGCTGGAACAGCTTTCGCGTTATCCCGAGGTCATCGATCTCGCCGACAGGCCGGCGCGCGTCGAAAAACTCTGGGAGGCTTGCGCGCTTCCCGACTATCGGCGTATCACCCCAGCACAACATGCCGATCTTATCTCGACCCTCTTTTCCGATCTCGTCCGCTATGGCACGGTGAACGAGCAGTTTCTTGCGGAGCAGGTTCATCGCTCCGATCGAACAGATGGCGAAATTGACACGCTTTCGGCGCGAATCGCGCAGATAAGGACCTGGACCTACGTTTCGAATCGGCCCGGTTGGCTTGCCGATCCGACACACTGGCAGGAAAAGACGCGGGAAATCGAAGATCGATTGTCCGACGCGTTACATGAAAGGTTGACGAAACGCTTTGTTGATCGCAGGACATCTGTGCTCATGAAGCGCCTGAGAGAGAAT
Source organism: Rhizobium sp. SU303 (assembly GCF_021052345.1). Taxonomy (NCBI): domain Bacteria; kingdom Pseudomonadati; phylum Pseudomonadota; class Alphaproteobacteria; order Hyphomicrobiales; family Rhizobiaceae; genus Rhizobium; species Rhizobium sp. SU303. The sequence continues at coordinate 4,477,422 of NZ_CP088095.1, read as the reverse complement.
GCGATGCTGGAAGCTGAAATCAGTGTGAATGGCGATGTCTTCGTTGAAGGACATCATGTAGGGCAGTTGAGCGGATTCCGTTTCACGCCGGTGGCGGGAACGGACGGACCGGATGCCAAGGCGGTTCAGGCTGCGTCGCAGAAGGCGCTCGGGCTCGAGTTCGAAGCCCGCGCGGCCCGGATGCATGCCGCCGGCAACAGCGATCTGGTGATCGGTTCGGATGGGTTGATCCGTTGGCTGGGCGATCCGGTGGCGCGGCTTTCGGGCAGCGATCACATCATGCGTCCGCGCGTGATCCTGCTCGCCGACGAACAACTGACGGGCAATGCCCGCGATCACGTTGCCGCCCGCATCGAGCGCTTCGTCAATCATCATATCAGCACGGTTCTGAAGCCGCTCGATGATCTGTCGCGTGCCGAGGATCTGCAGGGTCTCGCCAAGGGTCTTGCCTTCCAGCTCGTCGAGAATCTCGGGGTGCTGTTCCGCCGCGACGTGACCGAGGAGGTGAAGTCGCTGGACCAGGAGGCCCGCGCCTCCATGCGCCGCTACGGCGTGCGTTTCGGCGCCTATCATATCTTCGTTCCCGCACTTCTGAAGCCGGCGCCGGCCGAACTCATCACGCTGCTCTGGGCGCTGAAGAACGACGGTCTCGACAAGCCGGGCTACGGCGATCTCATTCCGGTGCTTGCCGCCGGCCGCACCTCCGTGGTCACCGATCCGAGCTATGAGCGGATGTTCTACAAGCTCGCCGGCTTCCGTTTCCTCGGCAAGCGTGCCGTGCGCATCGACATCCTGGAACGGCTTGCCGATATCATCCGTCCGCTGCTGCAGTGGAAGCCCGGTCAGAACAACCGCCCGGAGGGCGCCTATGACGGCCGCCGCTTCACGACGACGACGGCGATGCTGTCGATCCTCGGGGCGACGCTCGAGGACATGGAAGAAATCCTCAAGGGTCTCGGCTATCGCGCCGATGCCGTGAAGGCGGAAGAGGCATCGGTCCATCTTGCGGCGCAGGATGCCGCCTCAGTGCCTGCCGCCAGCGCACAAGCGCCTGCGGAAGAGACAGCCGAGAAGGCCGATCACGACGATGCCGATGGCGCCGCGGAAGAGACTGCTGCCGAGCCATCCGCAACCGAGGCGGCTTCGGCGGTGGCCGACGCGTCGGTGACGGAAGCGGTCGAAAGCCCTGCTCCGGCCGAGGCGATCGAGGCACTCGCTCCCGTGGAAGCCTCAGCTGCCGAAGAAACTTCCGCTCCTGCGGAAGCGGTATCGGCTTCCGAGGAAGCAGGACCTGCTCCTGGGGAAGCCGGCGAGCCGACGGAACCGAAGCCGGTTCTTCTGTGGCGACTTGGCGGTCGCAACGACAATCAGCGCCAGGGGCGCGGCGGGCATGGCGAACGCCGTGGCGGCCAGGGCGAGCAGCGCGGTCAAAACCAGGAGCGCGGCGACCGCAATCGCCGGCCGGGCGGCGGTGAAGGCGGCGAGGGCAACCGCAATGGTGACGGCCGCGACAACAATCGCCAGAACCGCGGCAACGAGGGTGGCGGCCGCGATGGCGGCCGGCCGCAGCAGGCAAGAGGCGACCGCAATAACCAACCACGGGGCGACCAGCCGCGCGGTGACCGGCAGGACCGTGGCGATCGCAAGGATCGCGGCGAGCGTAACGATCGCAACGACCGCAACAACAATCGGGGTGGCTCGCAGCCGTTGCGCTTCGAGGCCAAGCCGCCGCGCAAGGAGAAGCCGATCGATCCGGATTCGCCTTTCGCCAAGCTTGCAGCTCTCAAGGAGCAGATGAAGAAGTAATCATGAGCGGGGAGACACAGCCGACAAGCGGTTCGCGCCAGCGCATCGACAAGTGGCTGTTCTTCGCGCGCATGGTGAAGTCGCGCTCGCTGGCGCAGAGCCATATCCAATCGGGCCATGTGCGTATCAACGGCGAGCGTTGCAGCCATCCAAGCCAGATGATCAAGCCGGGCGACCGTATCGAGCTGACGATGGAGCGGCGCGATGTCGTTCTCGTCATGCGCCTTGCCGGCGAACGGCGGGGGCCCTACGAGGAGGCGCGCCTGCTCTACGACGACCAATCCCCGCCGCCCGATGAGGCAAAACGTCTCACGCCCTACGAGCAGGCGATCCGGGCCACCGGCACCGGCCGTCCGACCAAAAAGGAAAGACGTGCAATCGACAGGCTGATGTCGGACGAGGATTAGAAAACTCTGTCTGCGGCGGCGGCTTTTGCAGATCGTTTATCCTTGAAATCCGGTGATAAAGCCGATAGGTCACTGACAACCTGCCGGAAGCGTGCTTGCCTCCCAAGCCTGCTCACGCTTTTCCTCCGGCACGGGGATAGGCGCGACGTTCCAGGTTGCCCGGCCCCATCCGCATGGAAATCCTGGAGTTCTTCATGACCTATGTCGTGACCGACAATTGCATCAAGTGCAAATACACCGATTGCGTGGAAGTCTGCCCTGTCGACTGCTTCTATGAGGGCGAGAATTTCCTCGTCATCCACCCCGACGAATGCATCGATTGCGGCGTCTGCGAACCTGAATGTCCCGCCGAGGCGATCAAGCCCGATACCGAGCCGGGCCTCGACAAATGGCTGAAAATCAATACCGAATATGCCACGATCTGGCCGAATATCACGGTCAAGAAGGACCCGTTGCCCGAGGCCAAGGACATGGATGGCGAGACCGGAAAATTCGAAAAGTATTTTTCGGAGAAGCCCGGTTCCGGCGATTGAGACAGCGCCCACATTCGGGCCCCGGATTCGGGCGACCGCGGGGCAAAACGTTTTAAAAGCTGCGTGAGGCATATGGGTGACATGTGTTGCCCGCATGACTCAAGCGAAGCAAATTATTGATTTCCTCATATTTTTATGATAGGTTTCGTCTACTGTTCCATTTGTGGCATAACGCATGCCCAAAACCATCACGAAAGCAAAACAAATCCGTACACGGTTTCCGTGACATATCAACGCTTTGAGCGCCGGGTCCCAAGATCGTGCGCAAGAAGTCTTTGCTTTTGCCCGATGGGACCAGAGTGAAGTCACCCGACGGATACTACCGTCTCACCCGGGCCTGACTGACCCGGCTCCGGCCGCCGCCGGAAGCGTAACAGGGAGTTTTTGAATAGAATGACGACTCAGCAGAAAAAACCTTCTACAGCACGTCACGGCTTCAAGACCGGTGAATCGATCGTCTACCCCGCTCATGGCGTCGGTACCATCACCGCTATCGAAGAGCAAGAAGTTGCCGGCATGAAGCTCGAACTTTTCGTTATCGATTTCGAGAAGGACAAGATGCGTCTGAAGGTTCCGGTCGCGAAGGCGATGAGCATTGGTATGCGCAAGCTTTCGGAAACGGATTTCGTCGAGCGTGCTTTGAAGGTCGTGCAGGGCAAGGCGCGCGTCAAGCGCACCATGTGGTCCCGCCGCGCCCAGGAATATGATGCCAAGATCAATTCCGGCGACCTGATTTCCATCGCTGAGGTCGTGCGCGATCTCTATCGTGCCGAGAACCAGCCTGAACAGTCCTATTCCGAGCGCCAGCTTTATGAGGCTGCGCTCGACCGCATGGCGCGCGAAATCGCCGCGGTCAACAAGATGTCGGAAACCGAAGCCGTCCGCCTCGTCGAGACCAATCTCAACAAGGGTCCGAAGCGCGGCAAGGCGATCGAAGAAGACGATTCACAGGACGAAGCCGCATAAAGCGACCCTGTTTTTTCTGTCAAAAAACCCGGCCTTCGAGCCGGGTTTTTTTATTGGAACTTTTTCCCGACTGCCGCGTTTATCACACGTAATTGCGGACTGCTCGTCGGGCAATGGCCTCACGGGCGAACTGCTATTCCGTCAATGTTCGATGAGGAGCGGGTCATGCCTTTTCTATATTGCCCATCCGGCAAGGTGAAGAAACAGATCCTGCCCAGCCGTCTTACCGGCACATGATGAGAAATAGGGCCTCCCCCTGAAAAGTCCAGGGGCGAGGCTTTTATGCATTCAGAACCCCATTCAATCCGGACAGCGACGTTCCGGAAGATGAGTTTTATTGTTCATTTCAGGGCGAGAGGCCTGTTTCGGGAGATCGAAATGAAGAACATGTCTGCAGATCGGCGCATGATCAAAATCGCGATGGCCGCGCCTTATCTCGCCCGTCAGGAAGAGCACGATCTCGCCACTCGTTGGAAAGATCACGACGATCGCGGCGCGCGCAACCAGATCGCCATGGCTCATATGCGCCTCGTCATATCCATGGCCGGGAAGTTCCGCAATTTCGGCCTGCCGATGAGCGATCTGGTGCAGGAGGGCTATGTCGGTCTGCTTGAGGCCGCCGCCCGCTTCGAGCCGGAACGCGACGTGCGCTTTTCCACCTATGCAAGCTGGTGGATCAGGGCGTCGATCCAGGATTATATCCTGCGCAACTGGTCGATCGTGCGCGGCGGTACAAGTTCCGCGCAAAAAGCGCTGTTCTTCAATCTGCGCCGTCTGCGCGCCAAGCTCGCCAAGGGCGACACGCAGCTGACGCTGCAATCCATTCACCAGGAAATCGCCGCGGCCCTCGGCGTCAGCCTCTCCGATGTGCAGACAATGGATGCCAGGCTTTCCGGCAACGACGCCTCGCTGCAGGCGCCTTCGGTCTCCGGCGATGCCGAGAGCGCGGAGAAGATGGACTTCCTCGTCAGCGACGATCCCCTGCCGGACGAGCAGGTTTCCAACATGATCGACGGCGAGCGCCGTCGCGTCTGGCTGGCCTCGGCGCTGAAGCACCTCAACGAACGCGAGATGAAGATCATCAGTGCCCGGCGCCTGGCGGAAGACGGTGCCACGCTCGAAGAGCTCGGTGCCGATCTCGGCATTTCCAAGGAGCGCGTGCGTCAGATCGAAAGCCGGGCGATGGAGAAGCTTCGCAGCGCGCTCGTCAGCGCCGATCCGCATATGGCGGCCTACGCCTGAACCGAAAGCGCGTTGCGCTTTCGGTCATTGTCGCAAAACCGCCGCACAGTTTGCGCCAGATGTTTCATCCCCTCCAGCAGCACAGACTGGCCCGGCGCAAGCCGGGCCTTTTTTATTCGGCGATGATCTTGACGCGATCGCCTGTTGCAACGGCTGCACCCGTGGGCAGGGCGTTGATGAGCTTGAAGAGATCGAGCTTGCGGTCTGTGCCCATCATGCGGGCGGCGAGTGTCGAGATGTTCTCACCCGGCCGGACGGTGACGACGCGGATGCGCAGCGGCTTCAGCGAGGCGGCTTCTGCCGGCGTCATGCGGCGGAAACTCGCGCGCAGCACATTTGCCGTTGGCTCGAGGGCGCCGCTGCCTTTCGGCACGGCGGTCAGGAAACGGAAGATCTGCGAATTGTTGCGGATCACGGTCACATCGAAATCCCAGCGGTCGGCGCTGGCGCGCGCGGTGGCCGCTTCCATGCCGTTGATGGTGATCGGCTGGATCGTCGACGGGTCGAGACCGGTCACCCAGCCGCTGGAGATATAGTTGGTGAGGCTCTGGTTCTGATTGTCGGCGACGCCGTCGAAGCGGACGGCAATGTCGTTCGGGCCGGTGGCCATCACCGCTTCGACCTTGTTGTCGATGTGGAAATCCGGCGGCACGTCGAAGCGGATGCCGAGACCGCCATGCAGGAAGGTCTGGCCGCGCACATAGCCTTCTTCCGGGCTGTCGCCGTAGAGCAGTCCGTCTATGCCGTCGAGATAATAATTGCGACCCTTGTCGCCGACCGAGCCTTCCTGGCCGAAGGCGCGGGCGTGGGTGCGGGCAAGTTCGATGCGTTGGGCCGAATTCGGATGGCTCGACAGGAAGTCGAGGCTCTGGTCGGCTTCGGGATCAACCGACATGAAGCGACTGTAAGCGGCCATCGAATCGAGGAACCGGGCGGCGGCATAGGGGTCGTAGCCGGCTTCGCCGAGCATGCGCACGCCGATGACATCGGCCTGCAGTTCCTGCTGGCGGGAGAAGGCGGCGAGCCGCAGTTTGCCGCGGGCAAGCGCCTGCTTGCCGGCGATGTCGCTGGACAGGACCTCGGCGACGACGCGGCTGGCGATAACCTCGGCCTCTTCGCGCTTCTGCCGCTCGATGCCGTGGTTTGCCGTCACATGACCCATTTCGTGCGACAGCACAGCGGCGACTTCCGAGGCGTCGTTGGCAAGGGCGAGCAGGCCGCGGGTGACGTAGAGATAACCGCCCGGCAGCGCGAAGGCGTTGATCGCCGGCGAATTCAGGATGGTGATGCGGTAGGACTGGCTCGGATTTTCCGACACCGCCGTCAGCGCGCCGGCGATGCGGGCGACGAGGCGCTCGGTTCTGGCGTCTTTGTATTCGCCGCCGTAGCTGGCCACGATGCGCGGATGCTCACGGGCGCCCATCGCTGCGCGCGGATCGTTCTTCTGCACCTCGTCGACGATCTGCGGATTGGAAGAAGGCGAAACACTGGGCTGATAGGATTGGTCGATCAGCGATTGACAGCCATTCAGCGCCATTGCGAGGGCCGAAAGCAGCATCATGCGACGCGCGAAGCGCCGCGGCGCGGAGATGGCATCACTGGAAAGCGCGGGCGATTTCCACGTCGTCAAGCTGTCCAGTCTGATTCTCCGCATCATGTCGCTGTTTTGCCGGTTTGCCGCAGATTCGGACCGACCGTGGCAAGGGGAACTCAACAGGTGCGCACCCCTGATCTCGCGCTGCACAATCGGCCGATACAAGTCGTTGCTGTAGCTGATTTACGCATCGGTTGCATAGCGAGACTTCGTTTAAATGTGGCGCCGTTGCATTTTAGCAAGCCTCAGGCATTAAGGCTTCCTTTCGCTCGGATGAAATTATGGCGAAAGTTCCGTCACAAAGCGGAGATTCGTCGACGGTGCGGAAAAAGAACGGCCCGATTGAAGCAACCGGCTCGATAGCGACAGTCCTGCGAGAAAATTGCAACCTTTGATATAGGCATCGAGAGGAACGTCTCCCGATGAAGCATCCTCTCGCAGTAACGATTCGACTATTCGGCAGCTTCCGCCGTCGCCGGTTGCGGCTTCGTGGTCTCCCCGGCGCGAGGCAGCGGCACGGGTTTCAGCATGATGGCGGCGGCAAGGCCGATCAGCGCAATGGCGCAGGAAGTCATGAAGAGCGGCGAGAAAGCGGCGGCATAGGTATCGGCGACGGCCTGGCGGCTCGCTTCGGGAAGGGCGGCCATCATTTTCGGCGTCAGCTGCTCGATATCGGCGACGCCGGGAATGGAAATGCCGACCTTGCCGAGCTGAGAGGCGATGATGGCGCCATAGATGGAAATGGCGATCGAGGCGCCGCCCATGCGCGACAGCGTCACCGAGCCGGTGGCGGCGCCGACGTCGCGGGCGGGTGCTGCATTCTGTACGCCGATGACGGGAACCTGCTGGGCAAGGCCGATGCCGATGCCGTGCAGCATCATGACCGCGCCAATAAAGGCGATCGGCGTTCCCGCGTGGATCTGCGACATCAGTGCGAAGGCGATGGCGCTGCAGGTGAGGCTTGCAATGGCGAAGGGCTTGTAGCGCCCCGTCTTCGAGATGATGCGGCCTGCGGAAAGCGACCCGCAGACGAGGCCGCCGGTCAGAAGGATGAAGAGCAGGCCGGCGGCAGACGGCGAAAGGCCGGTCGTGGTCTGCAGAAAGAGGGCGAGATAATTGACCATGCCGATGGCGATGGCGCCGCCCATGATCGAGATCACCAGGAGCAGGCTGAAGGTCGAATTGCGAAACAGCTGCAGGGGAACGATCGGTTCGGGCGCACGGCGCTCGACGAACACCCAGGTGACCGCACAGACGACGCCGAAGACGACGATGCCGATACTCTCAGGCGAAATCAGTGCACCGAACAGTTCGCTGCTGTCGGTGGCAAGCACGATGCTTGTCGTCGTCATGGCAAGCAGAAGCGCACCGGCATAATCGATCTTGGGGCGGCGATGCGGTTTGCGGTAGGGCAGCATGAAGGCAAGGCCGGTGAGCACGATGAAGCCGATCGGCACGTTGACGAGGAAGATCGAGCGCCAGCCGAAGAGATCGCTCATCGTGCCGCCGAGCACCGGGCCGATCGCGCCCGATGCCATCAGCACGAGGCTGGAATAGCTTTGGTAGCGAGCCCGCTCGCGCGGCTCGAACAGGTCGGCATTGACGGCGAAGATCGACACCATGATGCCGCCGCCGCCAAGGCCCTGCAGCACGCGGGCGGCGATCAGCGTGTCCATCGAGACCGCAAGGCCGCAGACTGTCGATCCGACGGTGAAGATCATGATCGCGGTCATCATCACGTATTTGCGGCCGAACAGATCGCCGAGCTTGCCGTAGACCGGCATGACGGCGCTCAGCGATAGGAGATAGGCCGAGCCGATCCAGCCGAAGCGCTCGAGATGGCCGAATTCGCCGACGATCGTCGGCAGAGCCGTGGAGACGATCTGATTATCAAGCGTCGCCATGAACATGGCCGTCATCAGGAAGAAGAAGAGGATAAGCCGGCGATGAGGATCCGTCACGAGCGGCGCAGGCGCGAGTTGCATGTCCATGGGAGGCATCGTTCCAGGTTGATGTGCTTTTATGTGCTAACAGCATATAATTGTCAATGGCACATTAATGACATCGGCATATTCAATTTTTGAATCGGCTCTGTTATGGTCCTGTGATGAGCGACGTCCTGACCAAGACCCCTTCTGCGGAGCCGGCCGAGCCGGATCGTGAAAACGTGCCGCGTATCGGCCGGAGCATGGCGCGCATGCGGCTGATGACCGGGCGGCGGCTAATCGGCCGGCTGGCGATCCAGAGTGCTGCACCGGGCCTCGAGCTTTCGCATCTCGACGTGCTCGATGCCGTGCGCAGGGCGCAGCCTGCCGGCGAGGTCACGGTCGGCATGATCGCGGAGATGCTGCGCATCGATCCGTCACGGGCAAGCCGGGTGGTGGCCGACATGGTCGGGCGCAACGTATTGCGCCGCGAGGCCTCACAGGCCGATGCGCGGCGGATCGTCGTCGTCATGACCGAGGTCGGCCAGGACCTGCTTGCCGAGATCGTCGCGCAGAAGCTTGCGATCATTTCCGAAATTGTTTCGGACTGGCCGCAGGAAGATGTCGAGCGCTTCGCAGCGCTTTTCGAGCGCTTCATCGGCGGCTACGAGGCGGTTTTCCTGTCGCGCGACAAGGATACGCCGGGCTGAGGCAGACGCCGTCGTTCGCCGGCCCTTCCCCTCGACCCCTCGTTTGCGCTAAGGGCAATGCCCATGAGCCAATCCACCTTCACCATTCTCCTTGGCGGCGAACTCAGCCTGACGGAGCGCCTGCGCGATGCCATCGAAGACAGCCGCTTCATTGCGGCCGATGGCGGCATGCGGCATGCGGCAGCACTCGGTATTACGCCGGAGCTCTGGGTCGGTGATTTCGATTCGACACCTGATGATCTCGCGGGTGCATTTCCCGATGTGCCGAAACAGCCCTATCCGGCCGCGAAGGCGGCGACGGACGGCGAAATCGCAGTGGCGGAAGCAATCGCGCGGGGTGCGCGGCGGCTCATCCTGGCCGGTGCGCTCGGCGGTGAACGTTCCGACCACGCGCTTCAGCATCTGCTGTCGGCCGTCAGCCTGGCAGAAGAGGGTTTCGACCTGCTGCTGACCTCGGGCAAGGAAGAGGCCGTGCCGCTGGTGGCCGGTACGATCGAACTGGACCTTCCCAAAGGCAGCCTGTTTTCCGTGCCCGGATTCAGCGAGCTGAGAGGGCTTACCATCGAGAATGCGCGTTATCCGCTGGCAGATTTCCATCTGCCTTTCGGCTCGTCGCGCACCATTTCCAATGTTGCGGAAGGCAAGGTTCGCTTTTCGCTCCGCAGCGGCCGGGCAATTGTGCTCGCCCGGCCCTATGATCTTTCCGGAGTCTGATTTTTGGCCCCTCCCATTCTGAAACTCGACGATATCTTCCTGAGCTTTGGCGGTGCACCGCTTCTGGCGGGTGCTGGCCTGCAGATCGAGCCCGGTGACAAAATCTGTCTCGTCGGGCGTAACGGCTCGGGAAAATCGACGCTGCTGAAGATTGCCGCCGGCCTGGTCGAGGCGCAGTCCGGCGAGGTCTTCCGCCATCCGTCCTCGACGGTGCGTTATCTCGAGCAGGCGCCGGATTTTGCCGGCTTCAACACGGTGCAGGCCTATGCCGAGGCTGGCCTCGGGCCGGGCGATGACCCCTATCGTGTCACCTATCTGCTGTCGCATCTCGGGCTGAGCGGCGATGAAGACCCCAAAATGCTGTCCGGTGGCGAATCGCGGCGCGCAGCCCTTGCCCGGGTTATGGCACCGGAGCCGGACATTCTTCTGCTCGACGAACCGACCAACCATCTCGACCTGCCGACCATCGAATGGCTGGAAGGCGAGCTGCAAAAGACACGTAGCGCTTTGGTGCTGATCTCGCACGACCGGCGTTTCCTCGAAAAAGTCTCGACGGCAACCGTCTGGCTCGACCGCGGCACCTCACGCCGGCTCGACAGAGGCTTTGCGCATTTCGAAGCCTGGCGCGACCAGGTGCTGGAGGCCGAGGAGCTGGAGCAGCACAAGCTCGGCAAGTCGATCGAGCGTGAGGAGCATTGGCTGCGCTACGGCGTCACGGCGCGGCGCAAGCGTAACATGCGCCGTCTTGGCGAGCTGCAGACAATGCGCTCGAACTATCGCGGCCACAAGGGGCCGCAGGGCACGGTGCAGGCGACGGTTTCGGACGCGCAGGAATCTGGCAAGCTGGTGATCGAGGCAGACAAGATCACCAAGAGCTTCGGCGAGCGGGCAATCGTCACGCCGTTTTCGATCCGCGTGCATCGCGGCGACTGCATTGGTCTGGTCGGGCCGAACGGCGCCGGGAAGACGACGCTGCTGAAGATGTTGACCGGGCAGCTTTCACCCGATAGCGGCATCGTCAAGCTCGGCACCAATCTGGAGATTGCGACGCTCGACCAGAAACGCGAGGATCTCGACCCCGAGGATACGCTTGCCAACTATCTGACGGATGGGCGCGGCGAAAACCTGCTCGTCAACGGCGAGCAGCGTCATGTTACCGGCTACATGAAGGAATTTCTGTTTCAGCCGGAACAGGCGCGTACGCCGATCAGAAACCTCTCTGGCGGCGAACGCGCCCGGCTGATGCTGGCACGCATCCTTTCGCGCCCGACGAACCTCTTGATCCTCGACGAGCCGACCAACGATCTCGATATCGAAACGCTCGATCTTCTGCAGGAAATTGTCGCCGGCTTTCCCGGCACCGTCATTCTCGTCAGCCACGACCGCGATTTCCTCGACCGCACCGTGACCTCGACGATTGCACCCGCCGTGCCGGATGCGCCTGATGGTCGCTGGATCGAATATGCCGGCGGCTACTCGGACATGCTTGTACAGCGCAAGGGCGCGCTCGAGGAGCGTAAGAGGGCCGAGAAGGCGGCGGAGAAGCCGAAGACCCAGCAAGCAACAGCTTCAGGCAGCTCGAAGGTCAAGCTCTCCTTCAAGCAGAAATTCGCACTGGAAAACCTGCCGAAGGAAATGGCGAAGGCCGAAGCCGAAATCGCCAAGCGCGAACAGGTGATGGCAGATCCCAATCTTTTCACGCGCGATCCTGCAGCCTTCAACCGGCTTGCCGGCGAGATGGAGAAACTGCGCGCCAGCCTGACTGACATGGAAGAAGAGTGGCTGGAGCTCGAAATGCTGCGGGAAAAGCTGGAAGGCTGAGATTTTCTCGAGGCTCGAGGCTCACTTTTCCTTGATTCGTCAGTGTGTCGTCCTGCGGCATAAGGTGCCGTCCGGTAGCCGGGGATATTGCCGATCGCAATGGCGACAAGGAAAAGTCATATGTCTCGCAAGCCTCATTCCCGTTTTCTCACAGCACTTACCGCCGGCAGCCTCGTTGCGCTTGCCCTGTCGCAAGCCGCACAGGCGCAGGATGCCCAGCGCATTCGTGTTCGCGGCGCAATCGAAAGCCTCACCGGCGATACGCTCGTCGTCAAGACGCGCGAGGGCAAAGATGCGACGGTCGCGCTGAAGGCCGGCTGGAAGGTCGGCGGCATCAAGAACGCTTCCGTCGAGGATATCAAACCCGGCGATTTCGTCGGCGTCGCTTCGCTTCCGAAGGGCACGGGCCCGGACGGGGCGATCGAGGTGCTGATCTTTCCGGCGTCGATGAAAGGAACCGGTGAGGGCAACCGTCCCTGGGATGCGCAGCCGAACAGCCAGATGACCAACGCGACTGTCAGCAACGCCGTCAAATCCGTCGACGGCCACACGATCACGCTGACCTATCAGGGCAAGGAAAAGACCATCACGATTGCCGATGGCACGCCGATCGTGACGTTGGCGCCTGCGACCAAGGATGATCTGAAGGCCGGCGCCGGCGTCGTCGTCACCGGCGAGAAGGCGGCGGATGGCAGCATCTCGGCCAGCCAGATCGCCGTCGGCCTCAACGGCGTCATACCGCCGATGTGACCATCGGCTCAAATCTTCGTCTTATGCATGCCGTCATCCCAAAACCGCTCCACACTTTTGGGCGGCATGCATCAAAGCGCCGGCGCCGGCACGGCGGCAGCGCCGACACTGGCGCTGGCGCCGGTCTGGACGACAGGCGGCTCCTCGGATGCTGACGGCAGCGCCTGCAGATGCAGCACGCGCGGCCTCAGCGCCTCGAGATAGGCCTCGGAGCGGCCGATATAGATCATGCCGCTTTCGGGCATCGAGGTGAGCAGTTTGGCCATCGTTTCCTGTAATTCCGGCTCCATGCCTTCCAGCACTTCGTCGAAGACGATCCAGCGCGGGCGCACCAGAAGCAGCCGGGCAAATCCGATCGCTTTCTGCTGGTCGCCGTCGAGCATCTTGTCCCAGCGGGCGCGGGTATCGAGCCTTGCGATCAGCGAATGCAGGCCAACCTTGTCGAGGGCCGCCTCGACGGCGGCTTTCTCGTAGGCTTCGGGACGTTCGGGAAAGGCCAGCGCCTCGCGCAGCGTGCCGCCGGGAACATAGGCAACCTGCGGAACGAAGAGCATGTCGTCGATTGGCGGCAGGCCTATCGTGCCGCTGCCGCACGGCCAGAGGCCGGCCATCGCCTGGAAGAGCAGCTTGCGATTGACGCTGTGATCGCCGTTGATCATGATTTTTTCGCCGGCCTTGATCACGACATTGGTTTCACGCAGACGGAAACCGCCGCATTCCTCGATGTCTTCGCCGATCTTGGCGACGATCACCACGTCCTTCAGCGTCAGCGTGTCGGGCGCGGCGTTTTCATAGGCGATGCTGTCCTTGAGGTCGAAGTCCTCTTCCATCTCGACCAGCGCCTGGCGGAAATCGGTGACGCGCATCAGCGTGGCGCGCCATTCGGCGATCGGGCCGAAATTGGAGACATACCAGCGCAGCGCCGTGTTGACCTGGTTGAAGGCACCGACCGACATCATCAGCTGGCCGAGGGTGAGGCCGCCGGAGAAATAGGCGGGGGCGGCAACGATGATCGGGATGACGATCACCAGCCAGCCATAGCCGGCCGAAACCCAGGTGAGATTGGTATTGGCCATGGCAAGCCGCTTGACGACTGTCAGGACCGAGCTGATGTCGGTGTTGATGCGCCGGCGTTCGTTCTCCTCGCCGCGGGCAACAGTAATTGCCGGCATGTTCTCATTGGCATGCATCAGCGTGAAGCGAAGCTCGGCCTCTTTCGAAAAACGGTCGGCATTGAGCTTCACCAGCTTCCGACCGACGACCTGGCTCAGCACCGAGGCGGAAGCGGCATAGAAAATCGCCGCCCAGACCATGTAGCCTGGAATGGAGAAGCTATGGCCGCTGATGCGGAAGATGAAGCCGCTGGAAAGTTCCCAGAGCACGCCGATGAAGCTCACCAGAAGAATGGTCGACTGCAGCAGGCCGAGAACCAGCCCCGTCGTGCTTTCGGCGAGGTTGCGGGAATCTTCGTGCAGGCGCTGATCCGGATTGACGCCGATCAGGCCGCTGGAGGCAAGCCGCAGCGCCCGCTTGCGCTTCAGCCACTGGTCAACCAGATCGCGTGACAAGCCTTCGCGCATATAGAGCGCCGTCATCTGGTTCAGCCAGGCCTGCAGCACGTTGAGCAGCAGCAGTGTGCCGGCGATCATCGCGAAGATTTCGAGCTGGTGGAAGAATTCGCCGAGGTCGCGGCGCTCCAGCGAGTCGTAGAAGGGCGCATTCCACTCGTTCAAAATGACCTGGCCGTAGGACGTCGCCAGGATAACGAGGATCAGCACGGTCGCCAGAAACAGCACCTTGCCACGCACTTCCGAATTCCAGAATGCTGAGAACATGACGCCGAGGCGATATGTCAGGCTTAAATCATACCCTACCCTATCCTGCCTCCGGATGCCCGGCCTCCCCTCGATTTTATCTGCCATTACGCTTTTCCAAATCGCCCATACCCTTATAAATAACATGGTGGCGTTACCGGTCTATCAACAGATTCTATCAGTCATTAAAGTGTGATGATGCTTGCATGAGTCTCTCCTGCATGTATTCGCCAGTTGATTCGCAATCCGACTGGGTCTAATTAAGGCCTCCGTGGTGATTTGGCCGGCCGGCTTGCAGCCACGTTAAAAAAGTCGCTAAAGGGCCGCGTGCGGACCGGTAGCGATTTTTGTCGCCGCCGGTTTTTTGTTTTTGATCGAGTGTCCGCAATGCCCATCAAGATCCCCGATACGCTGCCCGCCTTCGAAACCCTGGTTCAGGAGGGTGTGCGGGTGATGACCGAGACGTTGGCGATCCGTCAGGATATCCGACCGTTGCAGATCGGGCTGCTCAACCTCATGCCGAACAAGATCAAGACCGAACTGCAGATGGCCCGCCTCGTCGGCGCCTCGCCGCTGCAGGTGGAGCTGTCGCTCATTCGCATCGGCGGCCACAAGGCGAAGAATACGTCCGAGGATCATCTGCTCGCCTTCTACCAGACTTGGGAAGAGGTAAAGCACCGCAAGTTCGACGGCTTCATCATCACCGGGGCGCCGATCGAGCTTTTGCCCTATGAGGACGTCACCTATTGGCCGGAGATGCAGGAGATTCTCGACTGGACGGAAACGAATGTCCATTCGACGATGAATGTCTGCTGGGGCGCGATGGCGGCGGTCTATCATTTTCACGGCGTTCCGAAATACGAGCTGAAAGAGAAGGCCTTCGGCGTCTACCGCCACCGGAACCTGAAGCCTTCCTCGATCTATCTCAACGGCTTTTCCGACAATTTCGAAGTGCCGGTGTCGCGCTGGACCGAGGTGCGCCGCGCCGATATCGAGAAATCCGAAAGCCTGGAGATCCTGATGGAGTCCAGCGAAATGGGCGTCTGCCTCGTGCACGAGAAGAGGGGCCGGCGGCTCTACATGTTCAACCATGTCGAATATGATTCCACGTCGCTTTCCGACGAGTATTTCCGCGACGTCAATGCCGGCGTGCCGATCAAGATGCCGCACAATTACTTCCCGCATAACGATCCGGCGCTTGCGCCGCAGAACCGCTGGCGCAGCCATGCGCATCTTTTGTTCGGCAACTGGATCAACGAAATCTACCAGACGACGCCCTTTGATGTGGAAGAGATCGGCAGCGATCTCTGACCGTTGCCGATCACGCCTGGAGCCGATGCCGCCGCACCACTGCTGTGGCTTTTCTTTCTGATCCGCCGGTTGCGGATCGAAGCAAATCCGGGCAGGTTCCTGTCCTGAAGCCTACCACACCGCGCGTCTTCGTCGGACGTGCAATGCACACTTTCAATCGCTGCACATTCCTCAAATCGATTCCGAATTGAGGGATGTGCAGCAGGGACAGAATGGACGGTCGATCATGTCGGATAAGTTGGAGCGGGACGTTTTCGGGCAGACGCAGGCGGGCGAGACCGTCTATCGCGTCGTGATCAAGGGCGGGGGGCTGACGGCCAAGATCATCAGCTGGGGCGCGGTCATCCAGGATCTGCGCCTCGAGGGACATGATGCGCCGCTGCAGCTCGGTTTCGACGATTTTGACAGCTACCCTCTCTATTCGTCCTATTTCGGCGCGACACCCGGCCGCTGCGCCAACCGCGTCGGCGGCGGCAGGTTTGCGCTTGACGACAAGGACTATCAGCTCGAACTGAATGAAAACGGCGTGACGCATCTGCATGGGGGCAGCGACAATATCGCCAAACGCAATTGGACGATCGTCGAGCACGACGTCGACCGCGTTGTGCTGAAGATCGTCGATCCCGATGGCCGCGCCGGCTATCCCGGCAATTGCACCATCCAGGCGACGTTCTGGGTGCACGGCAACGGCGAACTGTCGATCACCTACGAATCGACCAGCGACCATCCGACGCTCGCCAATGTCTGCCAGCACGCCTATTTCAATCTCGACGGCCGCGAAGATGCGCTTGGCCATGACATCATGATAGCCGCCGATCACTATCTGCCGACCGATGAGAAGCAGGTGCCGACCGGCGAGATCCGTTCCGTCGACGGCACGGAATTCGATTTCCGCGAGATGGCGCCGATGAAGCGTTTCGTCGGCAGCGAACAAGTGTTCTATGACCATAATTTCTGCCTGTCCCGCGAGCGTACCGCCAAAAGGAGCGTCGCGCTTGCCCGCAGCCTTTATTCCGGTGTGTCGCTGGAAGTGCGCAGCACCGAGCCAGGCGTGCAGTTCTATGCCGGCTTTAAGCTCGATGTCGGGGCGCCCGGCATCGGCGGGCGCAAATACGGCCCATTTGCCGGCTTCTGCCTGGAGACGCAGGTCTGGCCGGATGCCATCAATCACCAAGGTTTTCCGAATGCGGTCCTGCGCCCCGGCGAAGTGCTGCGCCAGGAGACGGATTATATCTTCACCAAGAACTGAGCATCCTCCGGCGCCGCGCGTTCCTAACGCGAGGTGCTGTCGACGCACGACTGTCAAATTTGAGCGCTATGAAACCCTTGCCGGTCCGCCGGCGAGGGTTTTTTCGTTCCATGTTCGATTGTGCCTTGCCGATTGGTTCTATATAGGTTCTATTGTGCGCCCATGGATAGAACCAGTCTGATAGCGGAACTGAACAGCCGCGGCCTGCGTGACGAGGCGCTGACCGGGCCGCTCTACAAGCGGCTGGCGCAGACGCTGACCGGCCTCATCCAGGAAGGGCTGCTGAAGCCCGGCACCGCGCTGCCGGGTGAACGAGACCTTGCCGAGGCTCTGAAGCTCGGCCGTGTCACCGTGCGCACCGCCTATCGCGATCTGATGGCATCCGGCGCACTGGAATCGCGCCATGGAAGCGGTACTTTCGTGTCGAGCAGAGTGGAGCGCATGGAACAGTCGCTCTGGCGGCTTTCCTCCTTCTCCGCCGACATGCGTTCGCGCGGGCGTTTGCCGGCCGCACGGATATTGTCGCGGGCGGTCAACACGCCGTCGCCGGAGGAATCCTTCCTGCTCGGCCTTAGCGGCGACGAGCCGGTGCTGAGACTCGACCGCTTGCGCCTTGCCGACGGCCTGCCGCTGGCGATTGAACGCGCCGTGGTGCCGATCAAGTTCCTCGGGCACGATGCCGGTGGCGAGGGATCGCTCTATGATGCACTGACGGCCAGCGGCCACAGGCCCGTGCGCGCGCTGCAGCGGCTGACGGCGGTCACGCTCGACCCGTCCTCCGCCGCAATCCTGAACGTCAAATCGGGCGCGCCGGCGCTCCTGATCGAACGTGTGTCGCGGCTGGAAGACCAACGCGTCGTCGAATACACCCGCTCGCATTATCGCGGCGATGCCTATGATTTCGTAGCCGAATTGAGAATCGGAGATGACCTATGAATGACAACCAGTCACTGATGCTGCAAGAAGCCGGCCAATCGCCAGAGGTGGTGGCCACGCTGCTCGAAAAAGAAAAACCGGTCTTTGCCGAGATTGCCCGGCTGTTTTCGTCCGCCCGCCCGAGCGTGGTAACGACGGCGGCGCGCGGCTCCTCGGACCACGCCGCCACCTTTTTCAAATATCTCTTCGAGATTACCTGCGGCGTTCCGGTCGCCTCGGTCGGCCCGTCGATCGCTTCGGTCTATGGTGCGGCGCTGCATCTGAAGGGTGGTGTCCATTTCACCGTCTCGCAGTCGGGTGCCAGCCCCGACATCGTCGCGCTGCAGGATGCGGCGAAGAAGGGCGGAGCGACGACGATTGCCGTCGTCAACGTCACCGACAGCCCGCTTGCGAAACAGGCCGATATCGTTCTCGGCCTCAATGCCGGAGCGGAAAAGAGCGTCGCGGCGACAAAATCCTTCATCGCCTCGGTCGCCGCCCTTGCCGGCGTGACGGCTGCGATCGGCGGCGCGTCCGACCTGGCTGCTGCGCTCGGCAAGCTGCCGGAGGCGCTTTCGGCAACTGCCGGGATCGACACGGCGGCAGCCGAGGAGGTGCTGTTCAACGCGACCTCGCTCTATACCGCCGGCCGCGGCCCGGCTTTCGCGATCGCGCTCGAAGCGGCATTGAAGGCCAAGGAGACCTCCGGCCTGCATGCCGAAGCCTTCTCGCTGGCGGAACTGATGCATGGCCCGATGCGCCTGGTGCAGCCGGGCTTCCCGATCGTCGCTTTTACGCCCGATGATGCGGCCTTCGCCAACAATGTCCAGGCGCTGGAACGCCTGCAGAAACTCGGCGCCACCACCGTCGGCTTCTCGACGCAGCCGCTTTCCGGCGCCCATCTGCGCGTGCCGACGACGGGCAACGGCCTGGTCGATCCGCTGGTGTCGCTGCTCGTCTACTACCGGCTGATCGAGTCGGTGACGCGCCGCAAAGGCTTCGATCCCGACAAGCCGGCAAACCTGCTCAAGGTGACGGAGACGGTCTGATGGGACGCAAGATCTTCCTCGGCACCCGCATCTTCGACGGCGAGCGCTTCCATGACGACAAAGCCCTCATCGTTGCCGATGGCCGCGTCGAAGCGATCGCTGCCAGAAACGATCTGCCGGACGGCGAGGTGGTGACGCTTGCCGGCGGTGTTCTGTCGGCCGGCTTCATCGATGCGCAGGTCAATGGCGGCGCCGGGCGGATGCTGAACGACGAGCCGTCCGTTGCCTCGATGGACATTATCGCCGGCGGGCACCGACCCTATGGCACGACGTCGCTGCTGCCGACGCTGATCACCGATACATCAGAGGCCTCCATTGCCGCCATCGAGGCGGCCAAGGAGGCAGTGAAAATGAACCGCGGCGTCGCCGGCCTGCATCTCGAAGGCCCGCATCTGGCGCCTGCGCGCAAGGGCGCGCATCTGGCCGAACTGATGCGGCCGGTGGAGGACCGCGATGTCAAAGCCTTCATCCGGGCGCGCGAGGCAATCGGCACGCTGCTCGTCACGATGGCCGCCGAGCAGGTGACGGTTGCCCAGGTGCGCGAGCTTGCGGAGGCCGGCGTCACTGTCAGCATCGGCCATTCCGATTGTTCGAGCGAGGCGGCGGAAGAACGTTTCGATGCCGGTGCGCGGGGCGTCACGCATCTCTTCAACGCCATGAGCCAGTTGGGACACCGGGCGCCCGGTCTCGTCGGCGCGGCGATCGATCATCCCTCGACCTGGTGCGGCATTATCGCCGACGGCCATCATGTCGATCCGAAGGCCCTGCGCACGGCGTTGCGCGCCAAACGCGGCGAAGGCAAGCTGTTCTTCGTCACCGACGCGATGTCGCTCGTCGGGTCGGAAAAGGACTCGTTCACGCTGAACGGGCGCACCGTCCGGCGCGAAAGGGGCGGCTTCTGCTCGAAGCTGGTGCTGTCCGACGGCACGCTGGCCGGTTCCGACGTCGACATGATCTCGACCATCCGCTACGGCGTCACCTATCTCGACCTGACGCTCGCCGAGGCTTTGCGTATGGCGACCCTTTATCCGGCCCGGTTCCTCCGGCTTGGCGATCGCGGCCATCTCTCGCCGGGCGCGCGTGCCGATCTCGTGCATCTCACCGATGCGCTTGCCGTCACCGCCACCTGGCTCAGCGGCGAAGCGGCCTGAAATCAAGGAAAAGTGGGATGACCGACATTACCGATGCCTATTTCTCCAACCTCATCGGCCGGCTGGAAGAACTGAAGCAGACGCTTGCCCAGCCGATGGCGCAGGCAGCAGCCGTCATCCTCGATGCTGCCCGCGGCGACAAGCGCGTCTATGTCTTCGGCACCGGCCATTCGCATATGCTGGCGGAAGAGGTGCACTATCGTGCCGGCGGGCTCGCCTTCACCGTGCCGGTACTCGTCGGCTCGGCCATGCTGCATGAGGGCGCGGTCATCAGTTCGGTCTATGAGCGCACGCAGGGCCTGGTGCGGCCGATGCTGGAGCGTTACGGCATGCAGCCGGGCGATGTCATCATCATCGCCTCCAATTCGGGCGTGAACGCCGCGCCGATCGAGGCCGCCGACTATGCGCGCGAAATCGGCGCAAAGGTGATTGCCATCACGTCGATCGCCTACTCTTCAGCGATCGCCAATGGCCGCCGGCGGCTCGCCGACGTGGCCGATGTGGTGCTCGACAACGGGCTGCCACCGGGTGACGCCGTTATCGATCTCGAAGGCACGGGGCTTCGGGTTGGGCCAGTCTCGACGGCGGTCGGGGTGACGGTGATCAATGCGATCTTCGCCGAAGTCGCCTCGGAGCTTTCCAAATCCGGCGATGCGCCGATTTATCTCAGCGCCAACATGCCGGGTGCTGCCGAGATCAACCAGAAGCTCGTCAAGAAATACCGGCCGCGCAACCCGCATCTCTAAAGCATGTCGCGCAAAAGTGTGCCGCGGTTTTGCGATAACGGCATGCGTAAAACAAAGAGCTAAAGCGTCAGGAGCGAATCTGAAAGATTGCGACGCGCTTTAGATGGATGATGCCGAAAAGTGTGAGCGGTTTTCGGCATCATGAGACGGCGGATACAAAAAAGGCCGGCGTGAGCCGGCCTCTTCGATAGGCTGAAACCAGGATCAGTCCTTGGCGCGTTCGACGTAGGAATTGTCTTCCGTGGCGATGACGACGCGGGTGCCGGCATTGATGTGCGGCGGCACCATGGCGCGCACGCCGTTCGACAGTATCGCCGGCTTGTAGGAAGACGAAGCCGTCTGGCCCTTGACGACCGGTTCCGTCTCCATGATTTCGAGCGTGACGTGGCGCGGCATCTGGATCGCCAGCGCAATGCCTTCATGCATTGACAGAACGCAGGTCATGCCTTCCTGCAGATAAGCCTTGTCGTCACCCATCGTGTCGACATCGACGACGACCTGATCGTAGTTTTGAGGGTTCATGAAGTGAAAGCCTTCGCCGTCCTCGTAGAGGAATTGATGGTTCACGTCCTCGACGAAGGCGCGCTCGACCTGTTCGGTGGTGCGCCAGCGCTCGGAAACCTTCACGCCGTCGACGATGCGGCGCATGTCCACCTGGGTGACCGGCGTGCCCTTGCCCGGATGAAAGTTCTGGGCGGTGAGAACGACGTAGAGCTTGCCGTCGACATCGAGAACGTTGCCCTTGCGGACCGAAGAGGCGATGACCTTGACCATAAGACTTCCTTGTAACTCGGCTTTCGGCGTCGTAGATGACTGACGAGACGCTCCAAAGACGCAAATGTTTTTCTTTGGGGCGCAACTAACCTAAAATCCGGGAAATAGCCACCCCCCATACCGGCCTCTCCGGCGAAGAAAGCTTGGAATGAACTCTTCGGCGAAAGCGTCCCCCTGGTGGACCCCGTCCGTGCATGCCGACCGCCGTCCGTTCCTGATCGGGCGTAATGCGATCCAAGCGGCCTTGCGCGGATTTTTTTCGCGCGAGGATTTCATCGAGGTGGATACGGCGGTGCTGCAGATCTCCCCCGGCAACGAGGCGCATCTGCATGCCTTCGCGACGGAAGCACTGACGACGGATGGGCAAAAGGCGCCGTTCTATCTGCACACCTCGCCGGAATTTGCCTGCAAGAAGCTGCTTGCGGCGGGCGAGGAACGCATTTCGTGTTTTGCCCATGTCTACCGCAACCGCGAGCGCGGGCCGCTGCATCATCCCGAGTTCACCATGCTCGAATGGTATCGGGCCGGCGAAAGCTACGAGAGCCTGATGATGGATTGCGTGCGGATCCTGGCGCTGGCGACTGAGACGGCGAAGACCGGGAAGCTTGCCTATCGCGGCGCCGAGAGCGATCCCTTCGCGGGGCCGGAGCGGATCAGCGTTGCCGAAGCGTTCGAGCGTCATGCCGGCATCGATCTTCTCGCCTCGGTCGCAGCCGACGGTTCGACTGACCGCGACCATCTGGCCGCCGAGACGAAGCGCGTCGGCATGCGTGCTGCCGATGACGACGGCTGGGCCGATCTCTTCAGCCGGGTGCTGGTCGAAAAGATCGAACCGCGCCTCGGTTTCGGCCGCATCACCATCCTCGACGAATATCCGGTCTCGGAGGCAGCCCTTGCGCGTCCCTCGGCACGCGATCCGAGGGTTGCCGAGCGTTTCGAGCTCTATGCCTGCGGCGTCGAGCTTGCGAACGGCTTCGGCGAACTCACCAACGCTGCCGAACAGCGGCGACGGTTCGAGATCGAGATGGCCGAGAAGGCGCGGGTCTACGGCGAGACCTATCCGATCGACGAGGATTTTCTCGCTGCGCTGCCGCTGATGCCTGAGGCAAGCGGTATCGCGCTCGGCTTCGACCGGCTGGTGATGCTGGCGACGGGAGCATCGCGCATCGACCAGGTGCTCTGGGCGCCGGTGGCGGAGGTTGGAAGATGAATGCCGTCAAACCGATCAAGAGCGTCGACGATCTTGTGAAGGCGGGGCTGGTCGCGCCTGGCGATCGTGCAGGGCTCGAGGAGGTTGCGGCGCGTTACGCGATTGCGCTGACGCCTGCGATCAGCAAGCTCATCGACCGCACCGATCCCGATGATCCGATCGCTCGGCAATTCGTGCCTGATGCAGCCGAACTCACGATCGCCCCGGAAGAACGCGCCGATCCGATCGGCGATCATGCCCACAGCCCCGTCGAAGGCATCGTTCACCGATATCCCGATCGTGTATTGCTCAAGGCCGTGCATGTCTGCCCGGTCTATTGCCGCTTCTGCTTCCGGCGCGAAATGGTGGGGCCGCAGGGCCTCGGCACACTCGATGCCGCGGCGATGCAGGCCGCTTTCGATTATATAAGCGGTCATGAGGAGATCTGGGAGGTCATCCTCACCGGCGGCGATCCGCTGGTGCTTTCCTCGCGCCGGCTCCACCAGATCATGGAGGCGCTTGCCGGGATCGCGCATGTGAAGATCGTGCGTTTCCATACGCGTGTTCCGGTCGTCGATCCCGGGAAGATCGATGCGGCGATGATCGCGGCACTGAAGGCGAGCGGCAAGACGGTCTATATCGCGCTGCACGCCAACCATGTGAGAGAGCTGACGACGGAAGCGCGGGCCGCCTGCGGCCGCCTCGTCGATGCCGGCATTGCCATGGTCAGCCAGTCGGTGCTGCTCAAGGGCGTCAACGACGATCCCGCCGTGCTGGCGGAGTTGATGAAGGCCTTCGTCGAAATCCGCGTCAAGCCCTATTACCTGCATCATCCGGATCTGGCGCCCGGCACCAGCCATTTCAGAGTGACGATCGAGGAGGGGCAGGAGATCGTCGCGGCATTGCGCGGGCGGATTTCCGGGCTCTGCCAGCCGGCCTACATCCTCGATATCCCAGGCGGTCACGGCAAGGCGGTCGTCAGTGCGAGCGCGATCCGGGCGACAGGCGACGGATGTTATTCCGTCACCGATTATCGCGGCAACGAGCATTCTTATCCGCCGGCCGATTGAGACAAAACGCGGCGTTTTGCGTGTCATTTCTGTACTCTCCACGGCACAAACCAGAGTGTGTCGCAGTATCGAAATTACCTTAAGTCATTGATATAAGGTGGTTGTTTACGACGGTGCGGGAATGATCGCTAAAATCCTAACTGTGAGCCTCAGTCATATTTAACTCAATAAATTAGCGGAATGTTCTGTTTTCCGCACTAAAAGAACGCTCATGACAAGGCGATGAACGCCGGTTCGGGATCATGAGAATCTTGGAGTGATGGGATGAATAAGGCAATCCGCGACCTCGTAGCCAAATTCGGCAAGCTTCCTGGGTCGATCGACCAGGTCGCCGACGACGCCGATCTTTATGCGGCAGGTTTGACGTCCTTTGCTTCTGTGCAGTTGATGCTTGGCCTTGAAGAGGCCTTCGACATCGAATTTCCCGACAATCTCCTGAACCGCAAATCCTTCGCGAGCATCTCGGCGATCGCCAGGACCGTCGATCTCATCCGGGACAGCCGGAAGGTCGCCTGATGAATTTCCCCGTCAAGATCATGCAGGACGGTCTTGTCACAAGGGTGGCCCGTGTCGCCGAAATCGCGGCGAAATACGCGGATACCGTTGATGCCGAAGCCCGCTTCGCTCGGGAAGCCGTCGATGCGATGAAGGCCGAAAGGCTGCTCGGCATCCAGGTGCCGCGCCATCTCGGCGGCGAATCCGCCTCGATCACCGAGATCGCCGAATTGTGCTCGATGCTCGGCCAGGCCTGCGCCGCAAGCGCCATGGTCTTCGCCATGCACCACATCAAGCTGTCGAGCCTCGTTGAACATGGCGTCGACAGCGAATGGCATCGCGGTTTCATGCGCCGCATCGCCGCCGAACAGCTGCTGATCGCATCCGCCACCACCGAAGGCGGTATCGGCGGAAACCTGCGCAACAGCATCTGTGCGGTCGAGGTCGATGGCGACACGTGCCGCCTCGAAAAGGATGCGACCGTCATTTCCTACGGCTCGCACGCCGACGCCATCCTTATCACCTCGCGTGCCCACGCGCAGGCGACTTCCTCCGATCAGGTACTGACGGCATTCCTCAAGGACCAGTACACGCTCGAGAAAACGCATGTCTGGAATACGCTCGGCATGCGCGGTACCTGCTCCGACGGCTTCCTGTTCAAGGGCGAAGCGCCCGCTTGCCAGATTCTGCCGAAGCCTTTCGCTGAGATTGCGGCGCAATCCATGCTTGCCTCCTCGCACCTCTTGTGGAGCGGCGTCTGGTACGGCATCGCCGTCGACGCCGTTGTGCGCGCCCAGGCTTTCGTGCGCGCCGCTGCCCGCAAGGCGCCGGATGCCCAACCGCCGGGCGCGCTGCGCCTCGCCGAGGTTTCGAACCTGCTGCAGATGGTGAAATCCAACGTGGTCGCCGGCCTCAAGGCCTATGAGGATGCCAAGGCCGATGCCGACAGGCTGTCTTCGATGGGATTTGCGGTGGCGATGAACAACGTCAAGATCGCCTCGTCCGAGACGATCCTGGAGATCGTCAACCATGCCATGCTGATCTGCGGCATCATGGGCTATAAGAACGGCACGCCCTTCAGCCTCGGACGCCATCTGCGCGACGCGCATTCCGCACAGCTCATGATTTCGAACGACCGCATCCTCGGCAACACGTCGAGCATGCTTCTTGTCCATAAGCAGGACACTAGCCTACTGGGGTGACAGTCATGGATATGCAGACCTCGTTTCTGGACCGGCTTTTCGAATCCGGTCTGCTGATCGATACCGGCATCGACGGGCTCTACGGCCGTAGCGGCCAGTTCGAAGACGTGATCGCTGCCTTCGAGCGCCTGATCGACACGTTCGGCGGCGCCGATGGTGCCGAAGCCATGCGCTTTCCGCCCGGCATGAACCGCGCCTTCTTCGAGAAGAGCGGCTACATGAAGAGCTTTCCGCAGCTCGCCGGCACGGTCCACAGCTTCTGCGGCAGCGAGCTCGATCATGTCAGCCTGCTGCAATGCATGGAAGTCGGCGAAGACTGGACCAAGGGACAGGAGGCGACCGACATCGTGTTGACGCCGGCTGCCTGCTATCCGCTCTATCCGACGATCGCCAAGCGCGGCAACCTGCCGAAGACGGGCGGCCTTTTCGACCTGCAATCCTATTGCTTCCGCCATGAGCCGTCGAAAGACCCTGCCCGCCAGCAGCTGTTCCGTATGCGCGAATATGTCTGCATGGGTACAGAGCTGCACGTCACCGATTTCCGCCAGCGCTGGATGGATCGCGGCGTCGAGATGATGAAGACCGTCGGCCTCGAGGTGACGATCGACGTCGCCAATGATCCGTTCTTCGGCCGCGCCGGCAAGATGCTCGCCAACAATCAGCGCGACCAGAACCTGAAGTTCGAGCTGCTGATCCCGATCACCTCGGCTGCCAATCCGACCGCCTGCATGAGCTTCAACTACCATCAGGATGCCTTCGGCACGAAGTGGGGTCTCAATCTCGAAGACGGCAGTGTCGCGCACACCGCCTGCGTCGGCTTCGGACTGGAGCGCATCGCCCTTGCCCTCTTCCATCATCACGGACTCGATGTGAAGCAATGGCCGGCCAGCGTACGGAAAGCGCTGTGGGGCTGAGCAAATCGATGACATCGGTCTTTTCGGGAATCCACCCGGAAACCTACCGGCCGCATGCGCTGCATTCCAGTGAGCGCGCCTGGCCGGAAACCAATTGTTATGTCGATCTCTGGATCGAGGTACTGGCGACAGCAGGCGTTGCGCCGGAGGCGATGCTGGGTTTTACCCTGACGCAGGATTTCGAGGGCGACCAGTTCACCTTCTTCAAGGTGCCGCTCGAGGATCTCGAAGCGCTCTACGGCATTCGTGCGACCGAGCTTGCCATCTACGACCGTGTCGAACGCCATGTCGAGGTTCAGATCGCTCGGGCTCGTCTCTGCCTGATCGAAATGGATTCCTTCTACATGCCGGATACGCGCGGCACCGCCTACCGGCAGGAGCACGGCAAGACGACCGTTGCGATCAACCGGCTGGACGTTGCGGCCAAGCGCGTCGATTATTTCCACAATGCCGGTTATTTCCGTCTCGAAGGGGAGGATTTCGACGGACTGTTCCAGCTGCATCTGACGGAAAACGACCCGCCGTTCCTGCCCTATACGGAATTTGCGCGTTTCCCGGAAAGGCCGGCAGACGAGGCGCATCTGCGCGCGACCGCGCGGCGGCTTGCCGGCTTTCACTTCGCCCGGCGTCCCCACGAAAACCCGATCCGCGCCTTTGCAAGCGTTTTTCCGCAACAGGTCGAGGCGGTGGCAGAGCGGCCGTTCGGCTTTTTCCACAAATACGCCTTCAACACACTTCGCCAGGTGGGCGCCAATTTCGAGCTGGCGGCCGATCACCTCGCCTGGGTTTCACCCGATGAATTCGCGGCTGCCGCCGAGCATGCCAGGCGTATTTCGGAGGTGGCGAAGTCGGTGCAGTTCCAGCTTGCCCGCGCCGTCACCCGCAGGAAATTCGAGCCGTTGCAGGCAGCACTTGATCCGGCCGTCGATGCATGGGATTCCATGATGGCGTCGCTTGCGGGGCGAATCTGAGGCCGGAGATCTGACCATGCGGGGGCGTTTGGCAAGCATCGGTGCCGAGGAAAGTCTACTTTCCGAAGGCTGGAACCTGATCCTGACGGAGCCGGGCGCCTGCGCCGTGCCGCACGACATCCCGCTGTCGGCACAATTCATTCCAGCACCGGTTCCCGGCACCGTCGCCGCCGCGCTTGAAAAAGCCGGGCTCTTCGACCGTGAAAATCCCGAGCCGCTGAACACTCGGGATGCCTGGTATCTCTGCCGGCTTTTCGATGCCGAGCCCGGCGACGCGATCCTGCGTTTCGAAGGATTGGCGACGCTCTGCCATGTCTTCCTGAACGGCCAGGAAATCCTGTTTTCCGAGAGCATGTTCACGGCGCACGAGATTCCGGTGACGCTTTCGGGCGGTGACGAACTGGCGCTGTGCTTCCGGGCGCTCGGCCCCCGCCTGTCGGAGCCGGGCCCGCGCGCGCGCTGGCGGCCGCAGATGATCACGCCGGCGGGCTTGAAGAATTTCCGCACGACGCTGCTCGGTCATATGCCCGGCTGGTGCCCCGATATCCATGCCGTCGGGCCATGGCGGGCGATTTCGATGGTGCGGCGTCATCCGATCTCGATCGACAATGTCTCCATCCGCGCCGTATTGGAGGAGAGTGGCGTCGGCCGTCTCAGCGTTTCCCTCCATAGCAATGCCGAGGATCCGGCGATGCTGCTGCGCTGCGGCGGAATGGAGCAGGCCTTCGAGAAGGTCGGTGACAGTCATTACTCGGCTATCCTCAAGCTTTCCGATATCGAGGCATGGTGGCCGCATACGCATGGCGCTCCGCGTCTCTACGCGCTGACGCTGGTTTCCGACGGCGTGGAATATCCGCTCGGCAGGACCGGCTTTCGACGTATCGACGTCGACCGTGGTGCTGATGGCGATGACTTCGCGCTCCTCGTCAACGGCGAACGCATCTTCTGCCGCGGCGCGGTGTGGACGACCGCCGATATCGCGCGATTGCCGGGCGGGCGGGCGGATTATGAGCCGTTCCTGCGGCTGGCCGCTGGAGCCGGCATGAACATGATCCGCATCGGCGGCACGATGGCCTACGAAACGCCTGATTTCTTCGCGCTCTGCGACGAACTCGGCCTGCTCGTCTGGCAGGACTTCATGTTCGCCAATTTCGATTATCCGCGCAACGACAAGGCTTTTCTCGGCCACGTGCATGCGGAGGTCGAAGAATTCCTGCACGGCGTGCAGGCGTCGCCTTCACTGGCCGTGCTTTGCGGCGGCAGCGAAATCCACCAGCAGGCGGCGATGCTCGGCCTGCCGGAGGAATTCTGGAGCGGGCCGGTCACCGATGAAATTATCCCGGCGGTCGTCGCGCGCATGCGCCCTGACGTGCCCTACGTGCCGAACTCGCCGCATGGCGGGGCGATGCCCTTTTCGCCCAATGCCGGTATTGCGCATTATTACGGCGTCGGCGCCTATATGCGGCCGATTGCAGATGCGCGCCGCGCCGATGTGCGTTTTGCCTCCGAAAGCCTCGCATTCGCGCATGTGCCGCAGCAAAGGACGCTGCTGCGTCATCTCGATGTGCCCGCCGTCCACAGCCCGCTGTGGAAGGCTCGCGTGCCCCGCGACCGCAGCGCATCGTGGGATTTCGAGGATGTTCGCGATTTCTACCTGCAGCTTCTCTACGGTTTCGATCCGGCCCATCTGCGCCGCGAAGATCCGGAACGCTATCTCGATTTCTCCCGCGCCGTCACCGGCGAGGTGATCGAGGAGACTTTTGCCGAATGGCGGCGCAAGGGCTCCGCCTGCAACGGTGCGCTCGTCTGGACGCTGCAGGACCTGCTGCCCGGCCCCGGCTGGGGAGTGATCGATTCCACCGGAGAGCCGAAGCCGGCCTGGTATGCGATGCGCCGTGCATTCCGGCCGGTGCAAGCGGTCTTCACCGACGAGGGAACGAACGGTCTCGACGTGCATGTCATCAACGAGACGGATGCAGCACTCGACGTCGAGCTCGAGGTCGTCTGCCTGCGCGGCGGAAAACAGCAGGTCGTCAGCGGCAGCAGGGCCTTCAAGCTGGCGGCAAGAGACACGGAGCGCCTTGCCTGCACCGCGCTGTTCGGCGCCTTCTTCGACACGACCTATGCTTTCCGTTTCGGACCGCCGGCGCATGATGCCAGTGTGGCGCGCCTGCGCTCGCTGGCGAACGGCACCATTCTCGCCGAGAGCTTCCATTTCCCGTGCGGACGGGGGAAGGCGTTGCATGATGCAGGGATCGAAGCATCATTCACCAGAGACGGCGACGACTGGTTCGTTGACCTCAGGACCGACCGGCTGACGCAATCTGTGCATATCGACGTCGAAGGCTATCGGGCCGACGACGACTGGTTCCACCTTGCCCCCGGCGCGATGCGGCGCGTGAAGCTCCACGCGCTGTCCGGCGTGGAAAGCGATATTCCGCCTGCGGGCGAGATCAGAAGTCTAGGCAGTTCGCATCGCGTCGCAATCGAGGGCTGACGCCCCTGCG
Source organism: Rhizobium sp. SU303 (assembly GCF_021052345.1). Lineage (NCBI taxonomy): Bacteria > Pseudomonadati > Pseudomonadota > Alphaproteobacteria > Hyphomicrobiales > Rhizobiaceae > Rhizobium > Rhizobium sp. SU303. Next base: position 4,447,597 of record NZ_CP088095.1, on the reverse strand, counting down.
AAGGATGATGCCGATCCATTGGGAAAGACCGTGATTTGAGAACGATATACCGCTTTCTGCGCGCCCATGTCCTGCAGCGGCTGATCCCGCGGTCGCGTCTTGCCTTCAATCCGCGCAGGCCGGTGGAAATCGTCGGCTATCTCTCGATGGCGGTCGGCGTCGGCGAATCGGCAAGGCTCTGCGCCGGCGCTCTATCGGAGGCTGGGCGGGCGATTTCGCTCTCCGACGTCAGCACGCATCCAGACGAGAATTCCTTTGCCGGATGGATGCCGTCACATCTCTCCACCGAACCCGCGGGGAGCCGGATCTGGCATCTCAATCCGCCGATGCTGCCGCGCGCCATCCTGAAGAAGGGCGTTGCCAATTTCACCCGCGCCTTCAACATCGGCTATTTCGCCTGGGAGCTCGAAGTCGTGCCGGCCGAGTGGCGCAATGCGATGCATTACATGAATGCCGTCTTCGTGCCGTCGGAATTCACGAGGCGGGCGATAGCGCCCCTCACTGCGGCACCGGTCATCGTCGTTCCGCATCCTGTCACCGAGAAGCCGGCGACGGAAGGCATGCGTCAGAAATTCGGCATCGATGAAGACGCCTTTCTCGTCAGCTTCATCTTCAGCGCCGGCTCCTCGATCAACCGGAAGAATCCGCAGGCCGTCATCGAGGCCTTCAGGATATTTGCCGCCGATTGCCCCAGCGCCTTCCTGTTGATGAAGGCCAGTGGCGACATCAACAATGACGAGGGCCTTCGCGAATTGGTCGCCTCGGTCGCGGGTAATACCCGGATCAGGATCGTCACCGACAGGATGTCGGACTCCGATATTAATGGCCTCATCCGCTGTTCAGACGCCTATCTTTCACTGCATCGTTCCGAGGGTTTCGGGCTGACGGTGGCCGAGGCGATCATGCAGCGTACGCCTGTCATTTCCACGGCCTGGTCGGGCACGGTGGATTTCTGCGATCCCGACAACAGCTGGCCGGTTGCCTCTCCCCTCATTCCGGTGGTCGATACCCATCCCGAATTTGCCGGGCTCGAAGGCGCGGTCTGGGCCGATCCCTCTCCAGAAGCAGCCGCCGCGCACCTGCAAGATATCTTCCGCACACCCGAGCGTGCACGAGAGAAGGCCGAGAAGGCGCGAGAGTTCCTGCTGCGTTACCTCGCGGAAAACAGCTACGAGAAGGCGCTTCAGACGCTGGCGGCGATGCAGGCCAGCTAAGGTGTCACTCCGCTTTATTTTAACATTTTCGCATTAGAGATGGCGGGTATGCGGCTTTAGAGCATGTCGCGCAAAAGTGTGCAGCGGTTTTGCGATAACGACATGCGTAAAAACAAAAACCTAAAGTGCGAGGAGCGATCTGAAGATCGCGACGCGCTTTAGGCCGATCCTGACGGATGGACAGATGTCGAAGGGTATTATCGCAAACTCGGTGATGAACGCAGCGGCAGGCATGCTGCTGCTTCTGACGGGCTTTGTTTCATCGATCATAACCGCGCGGCTGCTCGGGCCGGAAGCCAACGGCATCGTCGCCTTCTCGCTCTGGCTGGTGGTGACCGGCGCCTCGATCGCCGAGCTCGGCTCCAGCATCACGCTGCTGAAGACCTTGCCGCAACTTTCGGCGGAAGGCTTCGACGCGCGCCGCCGCCGGGGTTTTGCCGCCATCCTCGTCAGCTTCATGATGTTCTCGACCGTCGTGCTGCTGGCGCTCTACGCGCTGTTCTTCCTGACTTCCGAAAAGATGCACTGGGCCGACACCGCGCCATCCGTCGCCCTAGTCACGGGGGTGCTGTTCTTCATCCAGGCGATCGGATCCTTCGTCAAATTCTACCTGATCGGCGAAAAGAAGCTGGGCGCCTTCTTTAAGCTGACGGTCGCCGTCTCGATCGTGCAGCTTGCCGGCGTTGCCGTCGGCGCCGTTTTCTACGGCGTCGAGGGCGTTCTCGTCGGTTATGCGCTCGGCCAGCTCGTGCTGTTTTTCGCCACCCTGCCGATCCTTCTGGCGCGGCGCGACTGGTGCGGGGTCTCGCTGAAATATCTCGCCTCCTCCTCCGTCATCCTGTCGATCCAGTTCATCATCGATTCCATTTTCCTAAACCGCCTCGAGTTGCTGTTCCTTCAGCAGTTCTGGTCGGTAGAGATGGTCGGCTATTATGCCGTCGGCCTGTCGATTGCGAATATCGCGCTGCAACTGCCGATCCAGATGACCGGCAGCCTGCTGCCCTATTATTCCGAGCGGCGGCACAGCAGCGACGATTCGACATTGCCGGTCGAGGTCTTCACCGCCGTTACCCGCAGCATGGCCTATATCGTGCTGCCGATGAGCCTCGGGCTTGCCGCGATCTCCAGCGAACTGGTGCTTGTGGTGTTCGGCGAAGCGTTCCGCCGCAGCGGGACGGTGGTGGCGCTGCTTGCGCTTGTTGCTCCTGCCTATACCTTCATGCAGATCCTCAGCCTCTACCTGCTGTCGATGGACAGGGCCCGCTCTCGCCTGAACATCAGTGTAATAGGTGGCCTACTGATGGTAGCGGGTTGTTTACTGATCATACCTAGGCTTGCTGCCGAGGGTGCCGCACTCGTGCGCATCTTCGTATTCGTTGCGATGTCGGTGATGATGATCAGACAGACAGGATTCGGATCCCAGCTTTCGGGTCTCTACGCGAGCCTGACGAAGGTGACACTCGCCTCCGTGCTCTGTGCTTGCGGCGCGATTTCCGTCCTGGAATTCGTCCAGGGTCCGCTCGGCCTCGTCGGCGCGATCATCGTCGGCGCATTCTGCTATTTCGCAGCACTGCGGGTGCTGCGCGCCGTGCCGGGCGAGGATGTCGAAGTCATGCGCTCCATTCTCGAGAAGATGCCGTCCCTGCTGCGCCGGCCGGTCGGCCATGCGATCAATTTCATCGCGCCGCGGCTTCCCGGCGATCCCGATCGCGCCAAGGTCGCGCCTGGTGAATTCTCGCTCGAGCCGGCAGAAGGCGCGGGACGGAGTGCCGCCCTGCCTGTCGTCTTCGACGGCACGATCGGGCTGTTCATGCCTGAGAATCCTCTCGCCAAGAAACGTTCGGCCGCCGTGCTCTTCGTCAGTCCCTGGGGTTTCGAGGAGATGTGCAGCCGGAAATTCTTCCGCGTCGCGGCCGAGCATTTCTCCGATATCGGCGTGGCGAGCCTGCGCTTCGACTATCGCGGCACCGGTGACGCGCTCGATTTCGCCGCGCTGCCGGCAAGGCTGGAAACCTGGGAAAACTCGATCCGTGCGGCCGCCGCCGAGCTGAAATCACTGAGCGGCTGCGACCGCGTCATCCTCATCGCCCAAGGCCTCGGCGCGACCCTTGCCCATCGCGTCGGTTCCTCGATCGACGGCGTCGACAGCCTCGTCATGCTGGCGCCGGTGCTGAGCGGCAGAGCCTATCTACGCGAACTCAACATGTGGTCCAAGATCATCGATGCCGATCTCGGCCTCGGCAAGGAGCATGTCCAGACCGCCAAGGTGCAGATCGCCGGGCTCGTCATGCCCGAAGAGATCGCTGCCGAGCTCGGCAAGCTCAGCATCGCCTCGCCGCAGGGGATCGCAGCCCCCCGCTATCTGATCCTCGAACGTCCTGCCAAGGCCGAGGATACCGGTTTTGCCGATGCGCTGAAGGCGCTTGGCGCCGATGTCGAGCAGAAGGCTTTCGAAGGTTATGACGAGCTCGCCACCAATCCGCTGTTTGCCAAGACGCCGATGGCTGTCGTGGCGCTGCTGACGGCTTGGCTGGAGGCGACGACGACGGAAACATCCGCCGCCCATTCGCCGGCAGCGATCGACAACCCGCCGCTTGCCGGCGAAGGTTTTGAGGAAACGCCGGTCCGTTTCGGAAGCCATAACCATCTGGTCGGCGTCGTCAGCCGGCCGCTCGGCGAGATCAAGGGCAATGCCGTGCTCTTCCTGTCGACGGCCTATGACCGGCACGCCGGCTGGGGACGCACGACGGTTGATATGGCGCGCGAGCTTGCCCGCCAAGGCGTCGTTTCGCTGCGCTTTGATTCCGCCAATGTCGGCGACAGCCCGCCGCGGCCGGATGCGCCGGAACAGGTGCTTTATTCGGATACGCAGACCGCAGATGCTGTCGCCGCGCTCGATCTACTCGAAAACGTCGTCGCCGGTCCCGTCATGGTCGCCGGCCGATGCAGCGGCGGCTATGTCGCCTTCCGCGCCGGCGTCGCCGACGAACGGCTGAAGGCAGTCGTGTCGATCAATCCGTTCGTCTATTACTGGGATCCCGACGTGCCGGTTCGCCGGGAGCATGTCGTCTCGGTCCCGCGTAGCCTTGATGATTACAGCCAGCGCCTGGCGCGACTCGACACGCTGAAGCGGCTGCTGCGCGGCCAGGTCGACGTCGTTGCGGCGCTGCAGAACATCGTCATCGCCGCCGGCCGCCGGCTGTCGCCGTGGATCGCGCCGCTGCTCGAGCTGCTTCCCGACCGGCGCCATATCGCCCGCGAGGTCCGGCACTCATTCGCGCTGTTCGGTAAGCGTAAGGTACCGCTGACACTGATCTACAGCGAGGCCGATGTCGGGCTCGACCACGTCTATTTCCACTTCGGACCGCGCGGCGCCAGGCTTTCCCGCTATCCGAACGTGCGGCTGCTGATGCTGCCGGATGCCGATCACAATCTGACGCCGCCGCAATCGCGTAAATTCGTGCTCGACGAGATCATCCGTCTGGCGAAAGCATAACCGGCGATGCTACAGCGCCGCGTCGTTTCACACGCGCAATGCTGTAGCTTATGCGGCAGGAAGACGGGATCAGATGCTTTCCGCGGCGACGACATCAAGCGATCTGTAGAGATCGATATAGCGTCCGGCGACGATATCCCAGGAATAGCCGCGGGCGGCGTCGAGAAGCTCTGTTCGAACGGTGTCCGGTTGGCGCCAAAGGTGTTCATAGGCCGTTTCGAGCGCCGTGGCGGCGGTCTCAGAATTGGTGAAATCGGCAAGCATGAGAGCGGGATGCCGGGCGGCAAGCGTCGCAAAGGCATCGTTGGCGTTCAGCACCGGCAGGAGACCGGCGCTCATCGCCTCCAGCGCCACCAGGCCGAACCCTTCATATTCCGAGGCGGAGGCGAAAATCGAGGCTTCTGCGATGACGCGCCGGATGGTGTCGTTGTCGGGCGACACATGCAGGGTGACGCGGCCGGAAAGATGGCGGCTTTCGATTGCGCCTTCGACATCCGCCCGGTCCAGGTCGGATTCGGCGCCGACGATGTCGAGATGCCATTCCGGGTCGCGGGTCTTCAGCGCGGCCATCGCATCGAGCAGATGGTCGATGCGCTTGTTCACCGAGAACCGGCCGATCGTGACGATGCGGCGCTTTGCCCGGCGCGAAGCGGTGTCGGCGAATTTGCCGATATCGGCGCCGTTTTCGATCAGCAGGCTGTCGGGCACGATCTCGGAAAACTGCTTGAGGTCGGAGGCGCTGCAGCAGACGACACGGCGGTAGGCCATCGCCGAAGCACGGGTCAATGTCCGGAACCAGATCTTCTTGATCGTCGCGTATTTCCGCGTGTGGAAGAAGCCGCCATGGGTGGTGACGATCATCGGCTTGCCGTGCAGCCGCCGGCCCCAGGCGAGCGCGTCGAAGAAGAAGTCGATGGCATGGACATGCACGAGATCGGCATCGGCGAGATGGCGGAAAACCTGCGGTGCCAGCGGATAGCGGCTGGTGCCGGACCAGGGAATGCGCACCACCTCGATGCCATCGATATCTTCGCGAAGCGGCAGCTTGTCTTCAGGCGCGGTGAAGAGCGAATCCAGCGTGACGACGCGTACGCGATAGCCGCGGCGCACGGTCTGGCGGGCGAGATTGGCGACCACGTCTTCCAGGCCGCCGCGATTGGGCAGGAACTGGCGCACGACATGGACGATCAGCGGGACCGTCTCCAACTGCGGCTTTGCGCGCGCCCTATTTGCCTCGACGATCGACATTTTCCACCTAACGCTGCACGTGCCGGCCCGCTCTGACGCAGGCCCTTGATAACAACGACCAGATATGTCCGGCGTTAAAGCGCGGTTTAGGCGACGTCCTGCGAGGGCGATTCTTCGCGAAAAGGGTTAACCGTGTCTGACGGGAATTCAGAACGCCTTGAAAGTCAGCGTCGTCAGCGAGCGGACGATGCCGGGAATATTGGCGATGTTGTCGTTGATGAATTTGCCGATATCCTGGCCTTCCTCGATATAGACCTTCAGCAGCAGATCGTAGTCGCCGCTGGTCGAATAGAGCTCCGAGACCAGTTCGGTCTGGTAGATGGCGTCGGCGACATCATAGGTCTTTCCGGGTGCGCATTGGAGCTGGACGAAGATCGGCTTCATGGAGATTTCCTGCAAAGTTGTTTGGGGCGCATAATGGTCGAAAGCGCCCTGCCGATGCAAGCCGTTCGTCACACAGCCGGGTTGGCGGTGGCTTCTGCGACGATCCAGTCACGAAAGGCGGCAAGCGGCGCATAATCGGCGCGCTCGGGCGGAAAGGCGAGATAATAGCGCTCGCGACTTTCCATTTCACGGTCGACAGCGGCGACGAGATCGCCGCGTCTGATCTCCTCCTGCATCAGGAATGTCGGCAGCAGGGCAACGCCGAGGCCGGCGATTGCGGCCTGCGCGGCGGTAGCGAACTGGTCGAAGAGCATGCCGTGCACGCTTTCGAAAGAAACGCCATTGCTGGCGAACCATTGCTCCCAGGCGTCAGGACGCGTCGTCAGGTGCAGCAGCGGAACGGCGAGCAGATCCTCCGGTCCTGAGATCGCATATTGCTTCAGAAAATCCGGACTGCAGGCCGGCACCGTGCGCTCCGACATCAGAAGCGCGAGTTCGGCGCCCGGCCAGTGCGGGTGGCCGAAATGGATGGCGGCGTCGATCGAATCGAGGCGGAAATCGAAGGGGGAAAGCCGGGTCACCAGATTAATGGTCACGCCGGCATTGGCGGCGAGAAAGCGCCCGAGGCGCGGCGCCAGCCAGCGTGTGCCGAAGGTCGGCAGGATGGCGAGATTGAGCGTGCCGCCATGCGGATTGGCGCGCAGGTTCAGCGAGGCGCTCGATATCCGCCGCAGCGCCTCGCGAATCTCGCGGGCATATCCGTCGCCGGCAAGCGTCAGCCGCATGGTCTGGCGTTCCCGCAGGAAGAGCTCGACGCCGAGCTGCTCCTCCAGCGCGCTTACCTGGCGGCTGACGGCGCTTTGCGTCAGATCGAGTTCGCGCGCCGCTGCCGTCACGCTGCCGGTACGGGCAACCGCCTCGAAGGCGGCGAGATGCGAAATCGACGGCAGAAAACGTCTAGACGTCAGCATGATCATTCCGTTTCAGAATGGGCTATTTCCGAAATAACGATATTTGCGGCTTTATCGCCCGTGTAAAGAGGTTCATCCTACAAAAACGGAATGAGCCGGAGTTTCCCAATGCCGCAAGCCTTCGTTTCCCCAGACCGCATCCGATCGCTGTTCACCGAGGCGATGTCGCAGATGTACCGGGCGGAGGTGCCGCAATACGGCACGCTGATCGAACTGGTGGCGGATGTGAATGCCGGCTGCCTCGAAAACGATCCCGATCTGCGCGAACGTCTGGCTCAAGCCGGCGAGCTGGAGCGTATCGATGTCGAGCGCCACGGCGCCATCCGGCTCGGTACGGCCGATGAGCTCTTCACCATTCGGCGGCTGTTTGCTGTCATGGGCATGCAGCCGGTCGGCTATTACGATCTTTCGGTCGCCGGCGTGCCGGTTCATTCCACCAGCTTCCGGCCAATCGACGAGGCAGCGCTCAACGTTAATCCATTCCGGGTCTTCACCTCGCTGCTGCGATTGGAGCTGATCGAGGACGAGGGGTTGCGCGGCGAAGCCGAAGCCATTCTGGCGAAACGGCGGATCTATACGCCTCGCGCCGTCACGCTGATCGAGCGCCATGAGCAGAACGGCGGCCTCACCAAGGCAGAAGCGACGGAATTCGTCGCCGAGGCGCTTGAAACCTTCCGCTGGCATGGCGAAGCGACAGTCAGCGCCGACACCTACAAGCGGCTGCATGACGCCCATCGGCTGATCGCCGACGTCGTCAGCTTCAAGGGGCCGCATATCAACCATCTGACGCCGCGCACGCTCGATATCGACGCAGTCCAGGCCCGCATGCCGGAACGCGGCATCACGCCGAAGGCTGTCATCGAAGGGCCGCCACGCCGCCATTGCGATATCCTGCTGCGACAGACGAGTTTCAAGGCGCTGGAGGAAACGATCGCCTTTTCCGACGATGACGGTGCGGTTCAAGGGACGCATACCGCCCGCTTCGGCGAGATCGAACAGCGCGGCGTGGCGCTGACGGCGAAGGGCCGGGCGCTTTACGATCAGCTGCTCGCCTCGGTTCGCGGCGAGGTGCAGGTGGGCGCCGGCGGCGCCAAGGCCGGCGTCTACGACGACGAACTCGCCGCGCGTTTCAAGGCACTGCCGGATAGCTGGGATGAGTTGCGCAACGACGGTCTGGCCTTCTTCCGCTATTCCGCGACGCCTGCGGGCATTGCCGCTGCAGCCGGCAGCACGCTGCCCGGCGATCCTGAGACGCTGATCGCCAAGGGTTACCTCGCCTTCACCCCGATCGTCTACGAAGACTTCCTGCCCGTCAGCGCGGCCGGCATCTTCCAGTCGAACCTCGGCACCGACCAGCAGCAGAACTACGCGACCCGCTCGAACCGCGACGCCTTCGAGGCAGCACTTGGCGCCGCCGTCCAGGACGAGCTGGCGCTCTACGCCGAACGCCAGGCGGCATCGCTGGATTCGGCGCTGGAGGCGCTCGGCCTTGTGGGCCTGCCGTTGAAGACGGTTGCGTGAAATGGCAGGTTCAACACTTTCTTTTGTGCATTAGAGTATCCCGCGATTTCGCTCTGATCGGACTGAGTCATGCTGAATGATCCGCGCTCCCACGGCCTCTGGGAAAAGACAGCGCCCGAACCGCCGACGACCTCGCCTCTCGACGGCGCGATGTCGGTCGATGTCGTCATCGTCGGCGGCGGTTACACCGGCCTCTCTTCCGCCCTGCATCTTGCCGAAGCCGGGTCGAAGGTGGTGTTGCTGGAGGCCAAAGAGATCGGCTTCGGCGGTGCCGGGCGCAATGTCGGGCTGATCAATGCCGGCATGTGGGTGATGCCGAACGATCTGCCCGGCGTGCTCGGCCCGGTGCATGGCGAACGACTGCTCGATCTGCTCGGCAATGCGCCGAAGCTCGTCATGGAGCTGATCGACAAACATCAGATTACCTGCGAACTCGAACGCAACGGCACGCTGCATTGCGCAGTCGGCGCGGACGGGCTGAAGGAGATCGAGGCACGCGCGGCGCAATGGTCGGCTCGCGGCGCAGCCGTGACGCTGCTCGATGCGGCTGAAACGGCAAAACGTATCGGCAGCGATGCCTATACCGGTTCGCTGCTCGACAAACGCGCCGGAACACTGCAGCCGCTTGCCTATGCGCGCGGCCTTGCCGATGCCGCCGTCAAGGCGGGCGTCGCTATTCAGACATCGAGCCCGGTCATCGCAACGGAGCGCAATGGCAGCCGCTGGACCGTGAAGACGGCACGCGGCGAAGTCAGCGCCGAGTGGATCATCGTCGCGACGGATGCCTACAGTACCGGCCCGTGGGAGCAGGTACGCAGCGAGCAGGTGCATCTGCCCTATTTCAATTTCGCCACCGCGCCGCTCGGCCACAATCTGCGCCAGTCGATCCTGCCTGGGCGGGAAGGCGCATGGGATACCAAGGAAATCCTCTCCTCCTTCCGCATGGACCAGGCCGGCCGCCTCGTTTTCGGCAGTGTCGGGGCGCTGCGCAATACCGGACTGGCCGTTCACAAGGGCTGGGCCAAACGCGCATTGAAGCGGCTCTTCCCTGTTATCGGCGACGTCGAATTCGAGTGCGAATGGTATGGCCAGATCGGCATGACCGACAATGCGCTGCCGCGCTTCCACAAATTCGCACCTGGTGTCGTCGGCTTTTCGGGCTACAATGGCCGCGGCATTGCCCCCGGTACGGTCTTCGGCCGTACGCTGGCGGAGCATATCCTCGGCCGGCTTCCGGAAGCCGATCTGCCGTTGCCGCTGACTTCGCCCGCCGAGCCAAGCTTCCGTGCACTCAAGGAAATATGGTACGAAGCCGGCGCTCAGGTCGCCCATTTCGCCGATGCCCGCTTCTAAGCACAATAAGATTGGAAACACGACAATGACCATCGCCGTCCTCGATCTCGCCACCGAAACCGCCAAGCTGCTTGCCGAACTCGGCGTCGATGCCAGCCGCTATCACGGCGGCACGCTTTCCGTCACCTCGCCGGTCACCGGCAAGGAAATCGGCAAACTCAAGGAGCATTCCGTTTCCGAGACGAAGGCGGCAATCGAAGCGGCGCATCAGGCCTTCCTCGAATGGCGTGCCGTGCCGGCGCCGAAGCGCGGCGAACTGGTCCGCCTGCTCGGCGAGGAGTTGCGCGCCGCAAAGACGGCGCTCGGCCGTCTCGTTTCGATCGAGGTTGGCAAGATCACTTCGGAAGGTCTGGGCGAAGTGCAGGAGATGATTGACATCTGCGACTTCGCCGTCGGTCTTTCCCGTCAGCTTTACGGTCTGACGATCGCCACCGAGCGCTCCGAGCACCGGATGATGGAAAGCTGGCATCCGCTCGGCGTGATCGGCATCATCTCCGCCTTCAATTTCCCGGTTGCCGTCTGGTCGTGGAATGCGGCGCTCGCGATGGTCTGCGGCAATTCCACCGTCTGGAAGCCCTCGGAAAAGACGCCGTTGACGGCGCTTGCCGTGCAGGCGCTGTTCGAAAAGGCGCTGAAGCGTTTCGTCGCCGAAGGCGGTACCGCACCGGCCAATCTGTCGACGCTGATCATCGGCGGCCGCGAGGTCGGCGAAGTGCTGGTCGATCATCCGAAGATCCCGCTGGTTTCCGCCACCGGCTCGACAGCCATGGGCCGCGCCGTCGGTCCGCGCCTGTCGCAGCGTTTTGCCCGCGCCATTCTCGAACTCGGCGGCAACAATGCGGCGATCGTCTGCCCGAGCGCCGATCTCGACCTGACGCTGCGTGGCGTCGCCTTCTCCGCCATGGGCACGGCTGGCCAGCGCTGCACGACGCTGCGCCGTCTCTTCGTGCATGAGAGCGTCTACGACCAGCTGGTGCCGCGCCTGCAGAAGGCCTACGGCTCGGTCACCATCGGCAACCCGCTCGAGACCGGCACGCTTGTAGGGCCGCTGATCGACGGCCAGGCTTTTAAGAACATGCAGGCAGCGCTTGGTGAAGCGAAATCGGCCGGCGGCACGGTGACCGGCGGCGACCGTGTCGAAACCGGTTCGACCGAGGCCTTCTACGTTCGCCCGGCGCTTGTCGAAATGCCGGATCAGACCGGCCCGGTCGAGCACGAGACCTTCGCGCCGATCCTCTATGTGATGAAGTATAGCGATTTCGACGAGGTGCTGGCGCTGCACAATGCTGTGCCGCAGGGGCTGTCGTCATCGATCTTCACCAACGACATGCGCGAGGCCGAAATCTTCGTCTCCGCCCGCGGTTCGGATTGCGGCATCGCCAACGTCAATCTCGGGCCATCGGGCGCCGAGATCGGTGGCGCTTTTGGCGGCGAGAAGGAGACCGGCGGCGGCCGCGAATCCGGCTCGGATGCCTGGAAGGCCTATATGCGCCGCTCCACCAACACCATCAATTACGGCAGAACGCTGCCACTTGCGCAGGGCGTCAAGTTCGACGTCGAATAAGCCGGCTGCAAAAGGCTGCAAAAGAGGGCGGCGCTCGCGGAGCGTCGCCTTTTTTTGATCAATCGCGATTTATTCCCCTGTAATATGAAATATTTAGTCAAGATATTGTGATGGCTTTTCCGACCAAGCCAAACTTGAAATCGGCAGTCAGGAAAAATATACGCTCTCATCGCCCTTGGAGAGCTCGGGTGACATCGCCATGGAGGCCATCATGAACATTGCTCTTAACCGTTTTTCCCTCGTGCTTGCCGCTTCGCTTCTCTCCGCCACCGCGCTCGCAGGCAGCGCCAATGCGCAGGATGAAGGTCTCGTTGTGTACAATGCCCAGCACGAAAGTCTGGGCCGCGAATGGATCGCTGCTTTCACCAAGGAGACCGGCATCAAGGTCACCATGCGTCAGGGCAGCGACATGCAATTCGCCAACCAGATCATTCAGGAGGGCGACGCCTCTCCCGCGGATATCTTCCTGACCGAGAATTCGCCGGCAATGACGCTGGTCGATGGTGCGGGCCTCTTCGCCCCCATCGAAAAGGAAACGCTGGATCAGGTTCCGGATCAGTATCGCCCGGCTGACGGCATGTGGACGGGCATTGCCGCCCGCACCACCGTCTTTGCCTATGACAAGACGAAGCTCACCGAAGACAAGCTGCCGAAGTCGATGATCGACCTCGCAGATCCGGCCTGGAAGGGCCGCTGGGGTGCAGCACCTGCCGGTGCCGACTTCCAGGCCATCGTCGCCGCCCTGCTGCAGCTCAAGGGCGTGCAGTCGACGGCCGACTGGCTCAAGGCTCTCAAGGAAAACGCCACGCCCTACAAGGGCAACAGCGTCGCCATGAAGGCCGTCAATTCAGGCGAAGTCGAAGGCGCGATCATCTATCACTATTATTGGTTCGGCGATCAGGCCAAAACAGGCGAGAACAGCAAGAATGTCGGCCTGCACTACTTCAAGAACCAGGATCCGGGCGCTTTCGTCAGCGTTTCGGGCGGCGGCATCCTGAAGTCCACGCAGCACATGAAGGAAGCGCAGGCTTTCCTGAAGTTTCTCACCAGCAAGGCTGGCCAGGCAGTCCTCAAGGATGGCGATTCCTATGAATATGCCATCGGCAAGGATGCGCCTTCCAACGACAAGCTCACTCCACTTGCCGATCTCAATGCTCCGAAGGTCGAAGCGTCGACCCTCGACAGCAAGAAGGTCGTCGAGCTGATGACGGCCGCCGGCTTGATCTAACCTTTCTGCCGCAGGCGTCCTGCGGCCAAAACTATTGCTTTTGGCTCAAGAAAACCTTAGGGCATGACGATATCCGGCAACCGACCTTCAAAGGCGGTTGCCTTCCTTTTTCAGCGTGTAAAGGCATCGGCCTTGCTGCAGGACAACAGACTGCTCGGATCCGGCAACGAGGCACCGGTCGCGCCGAGGGCCGCGCGAATGGCCTTGCCGTGCGGACGCATGCCGCACGCTTCCGTGATCCTGCTTGCAACCATCGTCGCGATCTTCAGTCTCGTGCCGCTCGGCTTCATCGGCTGGGTCACCTACGATGTCGGCTGGGAAACGGTGAAGGCCCTGGTCTTCCGGCCACGCGTCGGCGAGCTTCTCGTCAATACGGTTCTCCTGGAATCGATCACCATCCCGCTGTCGATCGCGCTTGCCGTGACGCTTGCCTGGCTGACGGAACGGACGGACATTCCTTTCGCGCGGCTCTGGGCCTGGCTTGCGATCGCCCCGCTCGCTGTGCCTGCTTTCGTGCACAGCTATGCCTGGGTCAGCCTCGTTCCCGGCATGCGCGGCCTGCAGAGCGGCGTCTTCGTCTCGGTCATCGCCTACTATCCGTTCCTTTACCTGCCGGTCGTCGCAGCATTGCGCCGTCTCGATCCGGCCATCGAGGATGCCGCGGCCTCGCTGGGTCTTAATCCTTGGCGGGTCTTCTTCCGCGCCGTGCTGCCGCAACTGAGGCTTGCCATCTGCGGCGGCTCGCTGCTGATCGCCCTGCATCTGCTTTCGGAATACGGCCTGTTCGTCATGATCCGGTTCGACACGTTCGCGACGGCGATCGTCGATCAGTTCCAGTCTTCCTACAACAGCCCGGCCTCCAACATGCTCGGCGGCGTGCTCGTCGCCTGCTGTCTTTTTTTGCTCGGCTTCGAGGTGTTGGTGCGCGGCAATGAACGTTATGCCCGCGTCGGCTCCGGGTCGCCACGTCCGGCGGATCGCCGTCGGCTGGGTTGGTTCGTGGTGCCGGCCGTGTTGCTGCCCGTCATCCTGGCGGTGCTGACGCTCGGCGTGCCGCTGGTGACGCTTGGCCGCTGGCTCTATCTCGGCGGCATCGCTATCTGGCGCATCGAAGTCGGCAGCGCCTTCCTGCAGACGATCGTGCTTGCCGTTGTCGGCGGCGTGCTGGCGACGATTGCCGCGGCACCGATGGCCTGGCTTTCCGTGCGTGCGCCCGGCCGCTTCCAGCGCGTGCTCGAAGCCTGCCATTATTATGTCGGCTCGCTGCCGGGCGTCGTCGTGGCGCTGGCGCTGGTGACGATTACCGTGCGTCTGGTGCTGCCGCTCTATCAGACCTTCGCAACGCTGCTCGTTGCCTATGTGATGCTTTTCCTGCCGCGCGCCATGGTCGGACTGCGAGCCAGCATCGCCCAGGCCCCGGTGGAACTGGAGCGCGCCGCGATGGGTCTCGGCCGCACCCCGGGCCAGGCGGTGCGGCAGATCACCATGCGGCTTGCAGCACCCGGAGCGGCCGCGAGCGTCGCACTGGCCGCGCTCGGCATCACCAATGAACTCACGGCGACACTGATGCTGTCGCCCAATGGCGTCGATACGCTGGCGACGAAATTCTGGTCGCTGACCAGCGAGATCGATTATGTCTCGGCCGCGCCCTACGCCTTCATGATGGTCGTGCTGTCGCTGCCGCTCACCCTGATGCTCTATACCCAATCGAAACGGACCGCCGGCCAATGACGCTGCTTACGATCGAGAACATCAGCAAGCGTTATGGCCCCGTCCAGGCGCTGAAGGATATTTCGCTCGAGGTCTCGGCGGGCAGCCGCACGGCCGTCGTCGGCCCGTCCGGTTCGGGTAAGACGACGCTGCTGCGCATTATTGCCGGCTTCGAGCAACCCGATGTCGGCAGGGTGACGCTGGATGGCGACCTGCTCGCGGACGGTCCGGCGACAGTACCGGCACACAAGCGCGGCATCGGCATCGTCTCGCAGGATGGCGCGCTGTTTCCGCACTTAAGCGTTGCCGAGAATATCGGCTTCGGCTTCGAACGAGGGGCTGCGGATCGCGAGAAGCGCGTGCTTGAGCTGCTCGACATGGTCGAACTCGACCGCGGAATGCTGACGCGGCGCCCGCATCAGCTTTCCGGCGGCCAGCAGCAGCGCGTGGCGCTTGCCCGCGCGCTCGGCCGCAAGCCGCGGCTGATGCTGCTCGACGAACCTTTCTCGGCACTCGATACCGGTCTGCGGGAAAATATGCGCAAGGCGGTTGCGCGCGTGCTGCAGGCGGCCGGCATCACCACCATCCTCGTCACCCATGACCAGGAAGAGGCGCTGACCTTTGCCGATCAGGTGGCGGTTCTGAGAGAAGGACGGCTGATCCAGGCCGGGTCGCCGCAGTCATTGTATCTGCATCCGCGCGATCGCGAGACGGCACTGTTTCTCGGCGATGCCGTGCTGCTTCCCGCCATCATCCGAAACGGCCTCGCAGACTGCGCCCTCGGCCGTGTCGCGGTCGAAGGCAGTCGTCAGGGCAAGGCGGAAATCATGCTGCGGCCCGAGCAGATTCGCGTCGTTGCTGATGAAAGCGATCGCGACTATGGCGGGCGTGTCGTCGAGGTGGAATTCGGCGGCGCGGTCTGCACCGTCGCCGTCTCGCTCGACGGCGTGGCGCTGCCGCCGATCCTGATCAAGACTTCGAGCGTTGCGCTTCCGGCGCGAGGCGATCTCGTTCGCCTCGACATCGCCGGCAAGGCTCATGTCTTCGAGAACTAAACTAAGAGCCCGCACCTCCTATTGGACGCGCGGGCTCTATCACTTTCGATTTCCGGACTTATGCGCTAGCCGAACTTGCGCACCACTTCTTCCGGCTCGATGCCTTCGAGCCAGCCGCCAGTAAAGCCGGCGCGCTCGAGCCCGAGGCGGATGACCGGCGATTGCCGCATCAGTTTCCAGATGAAATCCGAACGGTCGTTCTCGATGGTCATGACGACAAGGCCCTGGTCGATGCCGACGGTGCGGTCGTCGACCCAGCCTTCCGGCCGCTTGGTTTTGACCGTCGGATTGAAGCCGCCGGGAAAACCGCCTTCCAACAGCAGGTTCGGATAGGTGGTCAGAAGCGCCTTGGTGCCGTCGAGAGCCGCCTGCTTGTCGTAGGGCAGGCAGGCAAGGGCTGCCCAGGGTGCGATCGTGCCGTCATCCGGGCCGAGCGGGGCACCGCGAGCGGCGTAACCCAGAACCTTCGGCTGGCGGCCGCCGCGCATGCGCCGTGTCGGGGGCGGGCCGTCACAGGCGGAGAAGCCCCAGATATTCCTGTTGTAGCCGACGAACTGACCGGGATTGCGCTCGGCATAGTCACGCTGGACGTTGATCATCACCTGCGTGTTGCGGAAATAGTCCCAGTTCCGCTCTGCCATCGGCTTGTCCTGAATGGTGCGGAAGTCGATCCAGGCATGCGAGAAAAGATGGATGAAGAGCGGCCCGGCATAGAGATAGGACTGCTCGCCATGCAGCATCCAGGAATAGCTTGACGTAAAGGCGTCGTAGCTCGATTGCGGGATGGGGTGCGTCGGCGAAGCGAGCGCCAGCGTATAGAGGATGATCGCCTCGTCGAAGCCGTGATAGCGCCAGCGCAGGAAGCCGGATGAGGGCTTCCAACCCATGGAAATGGTGTCGCCCTTGTTCAGCGCCCAGCGCCAGTCGACGCGCTCGTAGATGAAGGTCGCGAGTTGACGGATTTCGGTTTCCGTCTCGTCGTCTTCGCGATTGAAATATTGCGCAGCCGTCAGGATGCCGGCGACAAGCAGCGCCGTGTCGATGGTCGAAAGCTCGCTGTTCCAGGCGCGATGGCCGGTATCCATGTGCAGGAAGTGGTAGAAGAAGCCGCGGTGGCCGGTCGCGTGGCGTTCCTCGCCCTGACGCGCCTCGGCGAAGAACCGCAGCGTATTGACCGTGCGTTCGGCCGCTTCCTCGCGGCTGATCCATAAACGCTCGACACCAACAGGATAGGAGGAAAGCGCAAAGCCGACGGCTGCGATGCTGCACGGAACCCCGCCGATCGAGGTATCCGCCACAAGGCCGTTTTCGGGATTGGTATATTTCAGGAAGTAGTTGAACGCCGAATGCTGCAGCCTGTCGACGAGCGCTGCATCAATGTCTTCAATCCGTTGCAGCATAGGCTCCTACCCAACTGTTGCATCGCCCCATGCTTCAACATGGGGGCCGTCCCCGGGCAAATCAAACCTTTTTGATTCGCAAGGATAAGAGAACACAAAAGGGTGGAATCGGTCGTTAATAATTATCGGTAAAATAATATCTAGCAGAAGTCATATAAGCGGTGCAGCAAAAAAGACAGCCCGCGCGCCACCGGCACGGGTTATTTTCCCGCAATACTTGTTTTCCTGATGTTTTGGAGAGTAGATTTTCACGTTCAGGCGGCTTCATCGAGCCGCACCAGATGACCTGCCGTCACTTCCCGATATCGGCGCGGCGGCGCGACGTAGCCAACCGGGCGAACGGGGCTTTTGAGCTCGTCGGTTCCGAGATTGCGCTTGATGCCGCGCCGCGAGGGGTCGGGAACCGGCACGGCTGCCATCAGCTTCTTCGTGTAGGCGTGCTGCGGGTTGCTGAACAGTTCCGCGCGCGGGCCGATCTCGACGATTTCGCCGAGATACATCACCGCGACCCGATGGCTGACCCGCTCGACCACCGCCATGTCGTGGGAAATGAACAGGAAAGCGAGGTTGAGGCTTTGCTGCAGGTCCATCAGCAGATTGCAGACCTGCGCCTTGATCGACACATCGAGGGCCGAAACGCTTTCGTCGGCGACGATCACCTTCGGATCGAGTGCGAGCGCGCGGGCAATGCAGATGCGCTGGCGCTGGCCGCCGGAGAATTCGTGCGGATAGCGTTTCATCATGTCGGGTTTCAGTCCGACGCGTTCGAGAAGATCGGCCGCCTTTTCACGGGCCTGGGCGCCAGTGCCGAGGCCGTGCTCCGTAATCGGTTCGGCGACGGCGGCACCGACGGTCATGCGCGGGTTGAGGCTGGCGAAGGGGTCCTGAAAGATCATCTGGATGCTGCGGCGCATCCGTCTGAGACTGACCGCGTCAAGGCTCAGCACGTCATAGCCGTCGAGGCTGACACTGCCGCCGTTCGGCTGGACGAGGCGGGTGATCGAGCGGCCGGTGGTCGACTTGCCGCAGCCGGATTCGCCGACGAGTGATAACGTCTCGCCCTGGAAGAGATCGAAGGAGACGTCCTCGACCGCATGGATCGCGCCAGTCTTGCGGCCGAGCAGGCCGCCGCGGATATCGAAACGGGTAACGAGGTTCTTGACTTCGAGGATCGGCGTCCGGCGGCGGTCGACGGTATCAGCCACCTCGATCGGCTCGCGGCGTTCGCCGGTCGTGGTATCGACGACCGGGAAACGCAGCGGCCATTTCCGGTCGGCCATCGAGCCGAGGCGGGGCACGGCCGAGAGCAAAGCGCGGGTATAGGGATGCCTGCCGCGATGGAAGATATCGTCGGTCGTGCCGGTTTCCACCGCCTCGCCGCGATACATGACGATGGTGCGGTCGGCGATTTCGGCGACGACGCCCATGTCGTGGGTGATGAAGAGCACCGACATGCCCTCTTCTTCCTGCAGCATCTTGATCAGGTCGAGGATCTGGCCCTGGATCGTCACGTCGAGCGCCGTCGTCGGTTCGTCGGCGATCAGCAATTTCGGCCGGCTGGCGAGCGCCATGGCGATCATCACGCGCTGGCGCATGCCGCCCGAGAACTGGTGCGGATATTCGTCGAAGCGCGACGCGGCGTTGGGGATGCGGACCTTTTCCAGCAAGCGCACGGTCTCGGCCCGCGCCTCGGCCTTGCCGATATCGCCGTGGCAGGTGAGCGCTTCGGAGATCTGGCGGCCGATGGTGAAGATCGGGTTGAGGGACGTCATCGGCTCCTGGAAGATCATGGCGGCGTCATTGCCGCGCACCCGGCGCATCTCCTTTTCCGGAAGGCTGAGAACATCCTTGCCGTTCAAGGTGATGGCGCCATCGATGCGGCTCGATCCCTTGGCGAGCAATCGCATGATCGACAGGGAGGTGACGCTTTTGCCCGAGCCGCTTTCGCCGACGATTGCAACTGTCTCGCCAGGCATGACGTCGAAGGAGACGTCGCGCACCACCGGCTTCCAGTCGCCATCGACGAGGAAGGAGGTCGTCAGGTTCCGGACGGAGAGAACCGGAGAGGCGGGGGCCGAAGAAACATCACTCATGTCGTTGCCTTATTCTTGTCTGGGTTCACATCTTCAACGGCGTGGCAAAGGAGGCGGATGGCCTGCCTTCAGCGATACGGGCCGCTTCCAGCGCCGCGATCTTTTCATCGATCTCGCGCCTGTCGGTCATGCCGTTCGGATTTTGCCGCGTCGCCATCGTCTCGGCGACATGCAGGTAGCGTTCACCCGCCACTGCATGGAGGCGGACAAGTTCGGCGAGCGGATCGGGATGATCGTCGGCGCGGAGGCTCAGCCAGGGATAATCCTGGTCGCGATGGATGACGAGGGCGGCGGACTGCCTGCCGCGCTTATCGCCGCCGGCATTTTCGCCTGCCTGCATCGCCAGGAGCAGGCGTTCGGCCAGCGGCTTGTCCATTGCCTTGTTGTAGGCGGCAAGCGTCTTAGTAATGACGGCAGGCCCCGCAAGCATGTTGCCGGCGACCGAGACGTTTTCGTCGATCAGGTGCCCGGCCCAGTCGATGCATGCGGCGCCGGTGAAGGCGGCGTTGCGCCCCTTCGCATCGATGAGGTGCAACTGCCGCTGATCGCGGCCGGCGTCACGCGCGGTCAGTTCAGCGATGATCTCCTCCGGCGCCCTGCCGGCGGCAAGCAGCGACAGGCCGTCGACGCCGTAAAGCGGGCTGACGAAGGCCTGCGTGCCGACGGCGCCGATGCCGCCGCGAATATGCGGAACAAGGGCGCCGACGGCGAAGAAGCGGCTCGCGACGGCGATGCCGAGATGACCGGTCAAGGGATCACGGGCGACGATGGACCAGGTCATGGCTATCTCCCGATCGCATAGGCCTGCATCAGGCGGGGGGTGGCTGCGGCGCGCAACAGCCCATCGGCATCGCGTCTTGCGGCGGTCAGCCGGCCGATCGTCCAGGGATCGGCGACCGTCAGCTTGTGGCCCCTGCGGCGCAGGGCATCGAGGACTTCAGGGCCGAAATTCGCTTCCGCCATCAGGCTGCCGGGCTCGCGGGTGCGCGGATAAAAAGAGCCCGGAAAATGCGAAGTGTGGAACAGCGGCTGGTCGATCGCCGCCTGCAGGTTCAGCTTGTGATTGATATAGCGCAGGAAGAAGGAGAGCTGCCACTGCTCCTGCTGATCGCCGCCCGGTGTGCCGAACGCCAGCGTCGGGCGACCCTCATAAAGGCCGAGCGACGGCGTCAGCGTCGTGCGCGGCCGTTTGCCTGGCGCAAGCGACGTCGGCAGGCCTGCTTTCAGCCAGAACATCTGGGCGCGGGAATTGAGGCAGAAGCCGAGGCCGGGCACGGTCGGCGAGGATTGGAGCCAGCCGCCGGACGGGGTGACGGAGACCATGTTGCCGTCGCGGTCGATGACGTCGATATGCACGGTGTCGCCGCGTTTTTCGGAAAGATGCGCCATGGTCGGCTCGTAGACGGCGCCGGTCTTCGAATCCGCGCCGAGCATCTTCATCGTCAGATCATGCTGCGCTTCGAAGCCGGGCACGACACCGGGGCGAAGATCGAAGGAGGCGTCCGCACCAACCAGCTTGCGGCGCTCGGCGGCATAGGTCTCCGACAGCAGATGCGCGACGGGAATCTCCGCAAAATCAGGATCGCCGTAATAGACTTCGCGGTCGGCGAAGGCGAGCTTCATCGCCTCGACGACGGTATGGACGAAATCGGCGCCGACGGGGTCCATGGCGGCGAGGTCGAAGCCTTTGAGGATCGACAGGGTCTGCAGGAAGACGGGACCCTGGCCCCAGGGACCGATCTTGGCGATGGTCCAGCCATGATAATCATAGGTCAGCGGCTCCTCGATCGTTGCCGACCAGTTCGCCATGTCGTTGGCAGTCAAAACGCCCTTGTGGCGGTTGCCGCTCGCATCCATCACCTCGGCGGTCTTCAGATAGTCGTCGATCTTCTCGGCGACGAAACCGCGATAGAAGGCGTCGCGGGCCGCCTCGACCTGCGCTTCCCGGCCGCTTTTCACTTCCGCCTCGGCGATGACGCGCTTCCAGGTTTCGGCAAGCACCGGATTCCTGAAATTCGCATGCACTTCGGGGGCGCTGCCGCCCGGCAGCCACGTCTCGTAGGAGGTCGGCCATTCCTTCTCGAAGAAGGCGGCAAGCCCCTTGATGGTGGCGGAGACGCGCGGCAGCATCGGATGGCCGTGCTCGGCGTAGTAGATCGCCGGTTCCAGCACATCGCGCACGCTCATCGAGCCATAGTCGCGCAGCATCAGCATCCAGCCATCGAAGGAGCCGGGGATCACGGTCGCAAGCAGCCCGTCGCCGGGGATCAGGCTCAGGCCTTCCGCCGTATAGTGTTCGATCGTCGCACCGGCGGGGGCGGGGCCTTGCGCGCAGATGACCTCGACCTTGTTCTTCTTCTTCGAATAGATCACCGCCGGCATATCGCCGCCCGGACCGCAAAGATGCGGCTCGACGATCTGCAGCACGAAGCCCGTCGCCACAGCCGCGTCGAAAGCGTTGCCGCCCTTTTCGAGAATGCTCATGCCGACGGCCGAGGCGATCCAGTGCGTCGAAGTGACGACGCCGAAGGTGCCGAGGATTTCTGGACGGGTCGTGAAAGCGGTCATGTCAAATGTCCTTTCAAGAAATCATGCTTCGCGCGGGTCGAGCGCATCGCGCAGGCCGTCGCCTAGGAGATTGAAACCGATGACGACGAGGAAGATCGCGGCACCCGGCCACATCGCCATCCATGGCGCCTGGGAGAGGAAATTCTTGGCGACGTTCAGCATCGAGCCCCAGCTTGGCGCCGGCGGTTGCTGCCCGAGGCCGAGGAAGGAGAGGCTCGCTTCGGCGATGATCGCCGTTGCGATCGTCAACGTTGCCTGCACGAGGATCGGCGCAAAGACGTTCGGCAGGATATAGCGGGTGATGATGCTCGATGACCGGAGGCCGATCGAGCGGGCGCCTTCGACATATTCCTCGGTCTTGACCGAAAGCACCTGGCCACGCGTCAGCCGCACGAAGACGGGCATGGCTGAAAGGCCGATCGCAATCATCGCATTGGTCAGGCTCGGGCCGAGAAAGGCTGCAAGCGCAATCGCGGTGATGAGGAAAGGCATGGCCAGAAAGGCTTCGGTGATGCGGGAGATCACCATGTCGATCCAGCCGCCGAAATAACCGGAGATAAGGCCGAAGGGCACGCCGATGACAACGGCGATCGCGACCGAGAAGACGCCGGCCATCAGCGAGGCCTGCGCCCCCCAGATCATCCGGGAAAGAATGTCGCGGCCGATGTCATCGGTGCCGAGCCAATGGGCGGCGGACGGGGCCTTGCGGATTGCGGACCAGCTTGTGGCGTTCGGATCGGGAATCGGAAGAAGGGGCGCGGCAATGGTGAGGATCGCGAAAAAGGCGATGATCGCCAGGCCGACGAGGGCGCCCTTGTTGGCTTTCAGCTTGCGCCAGGCACGGCTCGGCGTGCGGTCGATCGCGGTGGGAATGCCGGTTTCTCCGATCGCGGTCATAGGGCGGCCCTCATGCGCGGATTGAGCAGGACATAGAGAATATCGGCCAAGAGGTTCATCAGGATGAAGCCGATCGCCGTGCAGATCACCACACCCTGGACGACGGCGTAGTCACGGTTGAAGACGGCGTCGACGATGAGCTTTCCGAAACCCGGAATGGTGAAGATCTGCTCGGTCAGCACGGCGCCGGCAAGCAGTTCGCCAAAGAGCAGCGCCGTCAGCGTCACGATCGGCAGCACCGCGTTGCGGAAGCTGTGTTCGAGCACGACAGTCCTTTCCGGCAGTCCCTTGGCGCGGGCGGTGCGGATGTAGTCGGCGCTGAGTACGCTGAGCATTGCCGAGCGGGTATGCCGCATCAGGGTCGCGGCCAGCGCGTTGCCGAGCACGAAGGAGGGCATCAGCATGGTTTCCAGCGAACGCAGCGGGTTGCTGAAGAAGGGTTCGTAGCCGGATGCCGGCAGCCAGCCTAGATTGACCGAAACCAGCAGGATCAGCATGATGCCGAGCCAGAAATTCGGGATCGACAGGCCGGTCAGCGCGATGATGTTGGCGAGATAGTCGATCATCGTGTTTTTCTTGACGGCCGCCAGGATGCCCATCGGCACGCCGATGACAAAGGCGAAGATCATCGACATGATGGCAAGCTGGATGGTGACCGGCAGCTTTTCGCCGATGAGCTGCAGAACCGGCTGGTTGGTGCGCAGCGAGATGCCGAGATCACCTTGAAGCGCGGCACCCAGCCAGCGGACATATTGATAGG
This sequence comes from Rhizobium sp. SU303, assembly GCF_021052345.1. Lineage (NCBI taxonomy): Bacteria > Pseudomonadati > Pseudomonadota > Alphaproteobacteria > Hyphomicrobiales > Rhizobiaceae > Rhizobium > Rhizobium sp. SU303. The sequence continues at coordinate 4,424,135 of NZ_CP088095.1, read as the reverse complement.
GCACGGGATCGTTCAACCGGTACTTCTCGCGCAGGAATTCGAGAACCTGCGGGTCGCGTTCCTCGCCTGCCATGGCGAGGATCGGATCACCGGGCAGCAGCTTCTGCAGCGAGAAGACGAAGATCGAAATGATCAAAAGCGTCGGTATGGCGACCAAGAGCCGTTTGGCGATGTAGGTGTACATGGGCGATCCTGACACGACTGGGATCATGCGGCGGCGGGTTTCCGCCGCATGATTTACTGGATCAAAAAGAAGAGCATGATGTCGTCCGAAAACCGCTCACACTTTTCGGCATCATGCTCTAGGGATCAGCCGGCTTTCTTGACGCCGACCAGGCGGATCATGCCATCCGGCGACGGAATGAAGCCGGTGATGTTCTTGTGCAGCGCCCAGATCCAGGACTGATGGCCGAGATAGATGATCGGCAGATCGTCGTTGAGGATGACCGCGGCGGCATCGTACTTCTGCTTGCGCACGGCCTCGTCGGTCGACGCACGGGCTTCGTTCAGCAGCTTGTCCACCTCGGCGTTGCAGTATTTCGTGTCGTTGATGCCGCCCTTGCAGGTGATGAACTGATGGATATTGCCATCGGGATCGACGCGGCCGGACCAGTCGGAACGGCTGAGCTGATAGTTGCCGGCCGTCTGCTCGCTCAGCAGCGTGGCGAATTCCGTCGACTTCAGGCTGACGTCAAAGCCGGCTTCGCCGACCATCGACTGGATGATCTGCATCATCTGCATGGCAACGGGATTGTTCGGGATCTGAAGCTCGATCGGCACACGGTCGAAGCCGGCTTCCTTGATCAGCGCCTTGGCCTTGTCGAGATCGCGGGGGGGGACGGGAATATCCTTGTCGAACCACGGGCTGCTCGGCGGGAAGGGCTGGTTGCCGGCAACCGCCGTGCCCTCATAGACGATCTGGTTGACGGCATCGCGGTCGATCGCCAGCGAGAAGGCCTGGCGCAGGCGCTTGTCCTTGCCGAAAGGATTGTCGGCACGTGCGCCGTTGCCGATATTGGTGTAGAGCGCCATGTAGCCGGTGCCGACGGCGTCGGCATAGACAAGGCTCGAATCCGCCTTCACGGCTTCAGCGTCGGTTGCCGCCAGGCGCTCGATCATGTCGAGATCGCCGGACCGCAGATTGGCGAGGCGTACCGTCGTATCCGGGATCGGCAGATAGGTGAGCTTGTCGATGAAGATCTTGTCCTTGTTCCAGTAGTCCTGGAACTTTTCAAGCACGATGCGGTCCTGCTGCACGCGTTCGACGAACTTGAACGGACCGGCGCAGACCGGGTGATCGCCGAATTTGTCGCCGAGTTCCTTGGCGGCCTTCGGCGAGACGATCATGCCGGCGCGGTCGGAAAGCTGGGCAAGAAGGGTGACGTCAGGCGCCTTGAGGGTGAACTTGACCTGGTATTCGCTTGCAGCCTCGACCTTTGCGACCGAGGCAAGCTCGCTCTTGCGGCGTGATTCCGGCAGGGTGATGTTGCGCTCGATGGTGGCGACGACGGCTTCGGCGTTGAAGGGGGTCTCGTCATGGAACTTGACGCCCTGGCGGAGCTTCATGGTGAGCTCTTTGCCATCGGCCGACCAGCTCCATTCGGTAGCAAGCTGCGGCACGATCTTCAGGTCCGGTGAGACGTCAACCAGCTTGTCGCACATCGCGGTATAGACGATGCGGCCGACGAAGGTGCGCGACTGCGCGGGATCGAGCACGTCGGCATCGTCCTGCAGGCCGATCTTCAGGTCGACGGCGAAGGCAGGAAGTGCAAGCAGTGCGCCGGCAACGGCGGTGGTCAGCAATTTGGCGATCTTCATTCCATTCTCCTCTGTCTATTTTTGTTTGGTTTTTGCTTCCATTCCGGCGGTTATGGCCCCCCTGTATTTTTTCTCCCGGCTCACCTCCCCCTGTTCAGGCGAGGGTCTTGTCGGCCTCCGTTTCGCTGTGATCGAGCGAGGTGATGCGGACGAGGCTTTCCTGCAGCGTCAGAAGATGCTGGCGCATCGCTTCGCCCGCCCTGGCAGGATCACGAGCGGCGATCGCATCGACGATTGCCGTGTGCTGGTTAAAGGTGACGGGCCGCGTCCGGCTGGCGCTGCGGGCACGCTCGCGGATCGTCTGCCAGGCCTCGTCCTGGCGCACCCGGTTGATGACGTCGAAGATGGTGAGGAAGAAACCGTTGCCGGCGCATTGGGCGATCTGGCGGTGCAGGGCCCCGTCCCAGAGCTCGCGCCCGTCGGCATCGGTGCTTTCGTAGATCTTCTTCACCAGATCGTACATACGCTCGATATCGGCGGTCTTGGCGCGCATGGCGGCAAGCTGGGCGAGTTGCGGCTCGATGCGCAGGCGCACTTCCATGACTTCCATGAGATCGGTGCCGGCAACGATCGAGCCGACATGATCGCTCCAGCCGTCGGGGCGCGGGCCGGCATAGGTGCCGGAGCCTTGGCGGCGCCAGACGCGCCCCTCGGCCTCCAGCACTTCGAGGGCGCGACGCACGGCACGGCGGCCGACGCCAAGCATTTCCGAAAGGGTGCGCTCGGTCGGCAGCTTGCCGTCGGCGTCGAGACTGTCGGATCGCAGGAGAGCCCTCAGCTTCTCCAGCGCATAATTCGAATTGCCCTGCGCTTCATCCATCGGCATTCGCTTAAATGGTCCGTACCAATTTTCTATTGGTTCAGTGCAAACCAAATCGCGCCGACCGTCAAGCGCTTTTTTGTGCAAATGGAAATCTGCCCGTTTTTTGCTCAATTCCCCCGTTGCCCCAATATGGGAAACGGCCTTTCGCGCCGACAGGGCGGCGGCGCGATCGACACGATCATCCCAAAAAACGCAATTGGTTCAGGTGAAACTCAGGCCGGCGTCGAGCGTGCGGAGAGAAAGACCTGCGGCTCGAAGACAAAATCCTTGTCGAACGGGTAGGTCGGATGCTGCTTGCGCAGCCGCGGCAGGCGCTCAACGAACTGATCGACGACCCCTGTGGACAGCGCCATCAGGTTCGGATTGGCGATCGGCGCCAGTTCCGGCGAGAGATAGCCCGATTTGACGACGATGATTTTCGCCCGGTGCGGGTCGAGGCCGAGCCGGGTGAAATCGACGATGTTGTGATAGGGCCGGCGCTTGGCGGAGAGCACCAGATCGATGCCGCCGGTCGAAACCACCGCCTGGCGGTCGCTCGGATCAGAGGTTTCGTGCAGGAATTTGACGGTGAATCGGGCGATAACCGGCTTGCTGCCTTTGGTATCGAGTGAGGCGCCGACGCTGAGTTCCAGCTCGGCGCCGATGCCTGCGGCATAACAGGCCTCGGTTGCCGCCTTGTCCGCGATGCCGGCGAAGACGACGCCGGTGGCGCCCCTGGCGATCAGCTCTGCCAAAACATCGGCCCGGTCCCCGACCCCGCCGCCGGTCGGGTTGTCGCCGGATTCGGCAAGCACAACAGGGGCGGTCGGGCTTGCGATCGCCTTTTCGACGCATTCTTCGACCGAGCCGGTCTCGCAGCCGAAAACAAAGTCTTCGCGCACATCCCAATAAGCCCTCGCGAGGCGTTTCGCTTCGCGCTCCAGCACAGTGCGGTCGGTGCCGGTCATGATGGCGGCGGCGGTGGCGCGCGGTTCATCGGCCCAGACATAACCGACCATCAGCGATGCGTCCCAGACGCCATCGATCGCATCGATCCCAGGCAGCATCTCATAGAGGCTCTTTGCCGGCTCATCGACGGTGCTGGTGCGCTCGCCGGGCAGTACGACGGGGATCGGCGTCCAGAGGAGGCTCGGCCGCTCGCCGGTTTTCAGGCTCTTTACCAGCATGGAGACGGAGCGGCGCATCGTCTCCTCGACATCGATATGCGGCGCGGTGCGGTAGGTGGAATAGATATCGAGCGCATCGATGATGCGTTGGGTGACGTTGCCGTGCAGGTCATAGCTTGCCGAAACCGTGCAATCCTTGCCGACCAGCGCACGGGCCGCACTGATCCAGTCGCCTTCGGCATCCTCCATGCCTTCGACATACATGGCGCCATGCATGGCGAGATAGAGACCGTCGAGCGGCAGCATCGGCTTCAACCGCTCGAGGAATTCACCCTTGAAGGCCTCGTAGGTGGCGCGCGAAACCGGGCCGCCGGCAATGGCGCGCGCATGGATCGTCGGCAGGAATTCGGCATCGTAATCCTTGAGGAAGGCGAAATACGGCGCGTCCAGTAGCGCCTCGCCGCGCACGACGCGAAAGTCCTTCTCCTCGTTCAGGACGGGATTGTATGTGCTGCACTCGATATGAATGCCACCGACGGCGATGCGCATGGGAAACCTCAGTTGATGTTGGGAGCAATCAGGAAGTTATGGGCGATGCTGGCAACTCGGCTCCAGCGCCGGTATCGATGCGCCGGGTGCGGATCGGTGTCGCTCGAAAGAGTTCGTGCTGCGATAAACTGAACATTCGGGATCCGATCCGAAGACGCGTCCTTTTTGCCTCGACAATAAGTTTACAAACGAACCAATCAACCAAAATAAATCACAAACCGGATCTAGGTCCGCCGCCAGCCTCTCCTTCCTCGGCCTCGCCACTATGGGCAGCGTGCTCGGATTCAATATTCTGGATGATGGCCCGCGCGATTTGCTGGATCCGTGGATTAGCAAGTTTGCTGCAACGGCCATGGACGCAGGCCAAATCCGGCAGTGCTCATGCAGTGGACAAGGCGCTACTTGCTAGGCTCTTTTGCGAAAGGCCAATCGTTTCTCAACTCCTGTCATGCGGCACCTCCATGTGCAGAGGTCCACACTTACTTCAAACAGGGCAGCGATTTCTGAAATGGTACGTCCGCTGCCTCGATGGTGGAGCAGCGCAGTCTCAGGCAAGAGTAGCGCAGCACCGAGCCAATCGGCCTCGTCCTCCTGCTCCGATGAATAGTCGGACAGCAACACGAGGCCGCTGGGCGAAACGTCGACATCAGCCGGAGTATGATCAAGCAGGATGTGAGCTAGTTCATGCATCAGTGTTGCGCACTTCCTAGCCTGGCTGTCGGAGGTGTTCAGCACCACGACGTGTTCGCCGTCTTCAAACAAGGTCATCCCCGACCAGCTGTTCGGATCGCGTCGAAGCAGTTGTTCAGCGTGCTCTGGCTCTAAATCCAAGTCCGCCGCCTCAAGGACCATCACGTTAAGGCTTTCGGCGTAGGCCCAAGGATCGAGACGAGCCAACGCGTCAATCCCAAGGGATGTGCGCGCGGAAAGAGCTCGTCGCTCTGCCTCAGCCTTGAAACCGCGACGCATTCAATTTCCACCAATAAGGTCCGAACGCGCTTTCCTCGCGCGTTGCGCTGCCAAGATCAGCGCACCCAGCGAATTCGCAGTCTCGACAGTAACAGTCGGCTTCTTTCGAAAGTGAACTACCGCCCGCTCGACAGTCTCATCGCCTTTGGGCTCTTTCTCGATTCCGAGAAACTGCGCTGGATCAACATCAAGCCAACGACAAATCTTCGCAAAGGTCGCCAAGTCCGGCAAATGGCCGTTTTCCACACGTGATAGAGTTGCAGGGCTCACCTCTGCATGAGCGGCAGCCGCGCGGATGCCGAGATTTCCACGTTTGCGAGTAATCAACCGACCCAGTTCGGTGATCGGGAGTGACATATCATTCTCCGAGAGCCAGTTGACTCCATAGTTAATAAACCATAGTGTCTCACATGTAAGACAAGTCGCATCACTGCTGAAACTGCCTTACTCCTGAAACAGTTGGAATCACGACAACCGCTTGCTGTCAAGTGATTGCGACACGTTAAACCAAAAGGACGTAAGACATGGGTAAAAATCAGTACGTTGTTAGGAATGGAAAGGGATGGGGCGTGCGTGGTGAGGGCAATGAGCGCCTTACCGGCTCGTTCGAGACGCAGGCAGAAGCAATTTCGCGAGGTCGCGAAATTGCGCAAAATCAAAGTGCAGAATTGCGTATCCAGGGTCGCAACGGTCAGTTCCGTGAAGCGTGGTCATACGGCAATGATCCCTATCCTCCCAAGGGATAATTGTCTCACTGAAGCCCGGGGCCGCCAATGCGGCCCCTTTTGTTGACAACACTTCTGCGGCTTCCATGGCGCGTGGTCCCCTATCGCGATAGGAAGCCTAGGCAGAGGCAGCCACAAAGAAATGGTGGAAAGCCCGGTTCTGGGAGGCTTATGAACATCTTAGAGGAAACTGGAGCGGGCGAAGGGATTCGAACCCTCGACCCCAACCTTGGCAAGGTTGTGCTCTACCCCTGAGCTACACCCGCTCAATCCGCATCGGTCCGGGGTAGTTGTTGGACCGTGGGCGCCGCCTCGCGGCGACCGGCGCTATATGGCCTAACGGGTTTTCAAATGCAACAGGGAAATGACGGAGAGGCGAAGAAAAATTCCGGGGTTCGCAGCGGCCCGCCGGAAAGGCCGCAAATGCGGGGCAAAGCGTCGGTCGCAAAGATTGCCAAACGATGTGGACCGACTTAATCAGGACGCCTCGCTTTTTTCCCTTCCTGCCCAATGGATTGCCCCATGTCCGAAAATGCCCCGAAGACACGAGAAGAATTGTTTGCCTTTCTCGACGGGCTCAGCATCGCCCATAAGACGGTCGACCATGCGCCGGTCTTCACCGTGGCGGAATCGGTGTCGCTGCGTGAGGAAATTCCCGGCGGCCACACCAAGAACCTGTTCGTCAAAGACAAGAAGGACAGGTATTTTCTGTTGACCGTGGAGGAAAATGCTGCCGTCGACCTCAAGCAGGTGCATAATGCCATCGGCGGATCCGGCCGGGTTTCCTTCGGCAGACCGGAGAAGCTGATGGAGTATCTCGGCGTTGCTCCGGGTTCGGTCACGGCCTTCGGCGCGATCAACGATACCACTGAGAATGTTACCTTCGTGCTCGATGCCGAGCTGATGGCGCACGAGATCGTCAACTGCCATCCGCTATCCAATGATGCGACGACCTCGATTGCGAGCAGCGATCTCATCCGTTTCATGGAGGCGACCGGACATAAGCCGCTTGTCTTGAAAGTGACGTCCTGACATACGATTTTAGCGCTAAAGCGCGTCGCGATCTTTTAGATTCGCTTGCCGCGCTTTAGTCTTTGGTTTTGCGCATGTCTTTATCGCAAAACCGCCACACAGTTTTGCGCGACATGCTTTAGCAAAGACGCCGGCAGGATCGGCGCGGCGGGAGATACCTATGAGCGGCAGCGACAACCCCTATAACGGTTCCTTCGGAAATCAGATGACGGCGACGACAAGCTTTGGCGCTACGCCGGAACCCGCGGCTGCGGCCGGCAGCTACATCACGGAGACGACGACCGCGAATTTCGCCAAGGACGTCATCGAGGAATCGCGCAAGCAGCCGGTGCTGGTCGATTTCTGGGCGCCCTGGTGCGGTCCCTGCAAGCAGCTGACGCCGGTCTTGGAAAAGGTGATCAACGAAGCCAAGGGCCGCGTCCGGCTGGTCAAGATGAATATCGACGACCATCCCTCGATCGCCGGCCAGCTCGGCATCCAGTCGATCCCTGCTGTCATCGCCTTCGTCAACGGCCGTCCTGCCGACGGTTTCATGGGGGCGGTGCCGGAAAGCCAGATCCAGCAGTTCATCGACCGGATCGCCGGTCCAGCCGGCGCCGACGAGGCGGCCGAAATCGAAGCTGTACTCACGGAAGCGGCGGAACTGCTTGCCGCCGGCAATATCAACGAGGCCGCCCAGCTCTATGGCGCCGTGATGCAGGCCGACCCCGAGAATGCCAAGGCGCTTGCCGGCATGGCCGAATGCATGATCGCCGCCAACCAGCATCAGCGGGCGCGCGAAATACTGACGGAATTGCCGGAAGAGCTGGCGAAAGACGCCGGCATCCAGGCCGTGCTGATGAAGCTCGAGCAGATCGAGGAGGCCCGCAAGCTCGGCGATCCCGTAGCTCTCGAGCGTGAACTGGCCGCCAATCCCGATGACCACGAGGCGCGGATCAAGCTTGCCAAGATCCGCAATGTCGAAGGCCGGCGCGACGAAGCGGCCGACCATCTGCTGCTGATCATGCGCAAGGACCGTGCCTTCGACGATGATGGCGCCCGCCGCCAGCTGCTGCAGTTCTTCGAGGTCTGGGGGTTCAAGGATCCGGCGACGGTTGCAGCGCGCCGCAAGCTTTCGGCGATGCTGTTCTCCTAGGGCGTAGCGCGTCCAACAAGACACGCTATCACTTTGATTCTACGCGTAGTGCTTCTCGAAAATCGATTCCGATTTTCGAGGTTAGCGCCACTGCATAATTCCTTAAATCGGAATCGATTTAAGGATTAAATTATGCAGCGATTCAAAGTGTTACAGCGTCCTTTGCGCGTCTAAAAAGACGCGCGGCGCTGTAAGTTCGAGCATCTGCCCTTGCGTTTTCGGACGAGGGCACCACATTCTCGTCAGAACGGGCATGCCCGTTACAAGAATGCGGGACGGTTTCATGCAAGTCGGGAATGCCAGATACCTGAAGCCGGGCGATCTGCCTGATGTGATCGCTGTCTTCCCCCTGACCGGCGCCCTCCTCCTGCCGGCCGGGCAGCTTCCCCTCAACATTTTCGAGCCGCGCTATCTGGCGATGCTGGATGCCGCACTGACCGGAAACCGGCTGATCGGCATGGTCCAACCGGCACTCGGCGAACACGAGGACAAGGGCGGTGAGCCCAACCTTGCCGCTGTCGGCTGCCTCGGCCGCATCACCTCCTTTGCCGAGACCGGCGACGGGCGCTATATCGTGTCGCTGACCGGCGTCTGCCGCTTCAGGCTGCTGGAGGAGAAAGCGACCAGCCATCCCTTCCGCACCTTCCGTATCGCTCCCTTCATCGCCGATCTCTCGGCCGAGAACGAGGAGGGCGCGGTCGATCGCGCGGCACTTCTCACCGCCTTCAAGGCCTATCTCGATGCCAACAAGCTGGAGGCCGACTGGGAGAGCGTCGAACGGGCGAGCAATCTGACGCTCGTCAATTCGCTGGCGATGATGTCGCCCTTCGGGCCGGCGGAAAAACAGGCGCTGCTGGAGGCGCCGGACCTGAAGACGCGGGCCGAGACGCTGATCGCCATTACCGAAATCGTGCTGGCGCGTGTCTTCGGTGACTCCGACACGGTTCTGCAGTAGACTTCAGCCATGGACGAAAAACTCAGCCGCGTCGATCCAAAGCTGCTCGATCTGCTGGTCTGCCCACTCTCCAAGGGCCGGCTTTCCTATGATCGCGAGCACAATGAACTCGTCTCGGAAAAGGCGCGGCTTGCCTATCCGATACGCGACGGCATTCCGATCATGCTGATGTCCGAAGCCCGCCGTCTCGACGACTAAAGCAATTCCAGGAAGCGGTTTTCGCAGGCAAAGCGCCAAGCGCTTTTGCCGGGAATTGCGTAAAAGGTTAAATCGTCTGGCCGGCAAGCAGCCGCGGATTGTCCTTTGCCGTCGTTCCGGCCGCCTGGCCGATGAAGAAGGACTTGAGACGCGGCAGCCGGTCGACGATGCCGAGGCCGACGTCGCGGGCGATGCGGATCGGCGTTGCGTCGTTGGAGAAGAGCCGGTTCAGCACGTCGGTCGTCACCCCCATGCGGAAAGTGTCGAAGCGCCGCCAGGTCTGGTAGCGCTCGAGGATATTGATCGAGCCGATATCGAGGCCGAGGCGGTCGGCCTCCACCACGGTTTCGGCGAGTGCCGCCACATCCTTGAAGCCGAGATTGAGGCCCTGACCCGAAATCGGGTGGATGCCGTGGGCGGCATCGCCGGCCAGCGCGAAACGCGGCGCGACGAAGGAGCGGGCCAGTGTGAGGCCGAGCGGGAAGGCGCGCTTGTCGCCGATCACCTTAAGGCCCCCAAGCTTGTGGCCGAAGCGGCGTTCGAGCTCTTCCTCGAAGATCAGGTCGTCGGCGGCGACCAGCCGGTTGGCATCCGGCGTCCGCTCCGTCCAGACGAGCGAGGAGCGGTTGTTCTTGAGCGGCAGGATGGCGAAGGGGCCGGCCGGCAGGAAATGTTCCTCGGCGCAGCCGTCATGCGGCCGCTCGTGTTCGACTGTTGCAACGATGCCGGACTGGCCGTAGTCCCAGGTGACGGTCCTGATGCCGGCGAGATCGCGCAACGTCGAGCGCACACCGTCGCAGGCAACCAGCAGCCGGGTTTCCAGCGTGCTACCGTCCGAAAGCGTGACGGTGGCATGGGTGTCGTGGGTCTTCAGCTCCGTGGCGCCGAGCCCGTGGCGGATGTCGATGCCGAGCCGGTCGCAGGCGCCGCGCAGTGCCGCGACCATCGCGACATTCGGGATCATGTGGGCGAAAGGCCGGCCGTCGGCCACTTCGCCGTCGAAGGTCAGAAACACCGGACGCACCGGATCGGAGGTCTTGGAGTCGGTGACGATCATCTTGGTGATCGGCTGGGCCTCCGGCTCGATCTCCTTCCAGATGCCGAAGACCTCGAGCATCTTCGCCGCCGCGGCGATGATGGCGGAAGCGCGCGTATCGTTTTTCCAGACATGTTCGGGAGCCGCCTCGACGACCGCGACGTTCAGATGCGGGGCGGCCTGTTTGACCGCGACAGCGGCGGAAAGGCCGACATAACCCCCGCCCACAACCAGCATGTCCAGCATCGCGCCGCTCCCGTACCTTGTGCCTCAGATGTGCTCTATATAGATCATCGCAACTTCACTTCCTACCGCTGGGAGACATAGAAATGACGGGCGAGACATCAGGGCCTTCGGCGATGGAGACGCTGCTTTCGACGCTCGACCTCGAGCCGATCGAGGTCGATATCTTCCGCGGCCGCAGCCCCAAGGTCGGCTGGCAGCGGGTCTTCGGCGGCCAGGTGATCGGCCAGGCGCTGATGGCGGCGCAGCGCACCATCGAGGGCGAGCGTTTCGTCCATTCGCTGCATGCTTATTTCATGCGTCCCGGCGATCCCACGGTGCCGATCATCTATCGGGCAGAGCGCATCCGCGACGGATCGAGCTTCAACACGCGGCGCGTCGTCGCCATCCAGCATGGCAAGGCGATCTTCGCGCTGTCGGCCTCCTTCCAGGTGGAGGAGCCGGGCTTCGAGCACCAGATCGCGATGCCTAAGGTTGAAATGCCGGAGGCGCTGCTCGGCGAGCAGCAGATCAAGGAGCAGTATCTCGCCCATGCGCCGGAAGCGATCCGAAAATACTGGCAGCGTGAGCGGCCGATCGAGATCCGCCCCGTCTCGCTGACGCATTATTTTTCCGAAAGGAAGCTCGATCCGAAACAGGACGTCTGGGTGCGCGCCACCGGCCCGGTCCCCGACGACCGGCTCTACCAGGCGGCGGTGCTTGCCTATCTTTCGGACATGACGCTGCTCGATACGTCGCTCTATGCGCACGGAACGTCCATCTTCGACCAGAGCCTGCAGGTGGCGAGCCTCGATCACTCCATGTGGTTCCACAGACCCTGCAAACTCGACGACTGGCTGCTTTATACGCAGGACAGTCCGTCGGCTTCAGGTGCCAGAGGATTAACCCGGGGTAGCCTATTTACACGATCCGGTAGCCTGATCGCATCGGTCGCGCAGGAAGGCCTGATTCGGAAAAAGGCAAATGAATAAATAATGTGCAACTTTACAAATTTGCGCGTTATTTGTGCGCTTATTGGCCAATCATTTGCCTGTTTATTGGCACTCTTTATTATAACCTATACTTTTCAATAACTTACGTATTGCCTCGAATCTGGCACGTCCCTTGAATGTGTATTGGCCGGTCGCTGTTCAGGAACGTCAGCGGCAAGGAGAGTCGGCTCCGCGCCGAGGATAACGAAGGATGGGAAACCAGATGAAAATTGTGATGGCCATTATCAAGCCGTTCAAGCTCGATGAGGTCCGCGAAGCCCTTACGGCGATCGGTATTCAGGGGCTGACCGTAACCGAAGTGAAGGGCTACGGGCGCCAGAAGGGGCACACCGAAATCTATCGCGGCACCGAATATGCAGTCAGCTTCCTGCCGAAGCTCAAGATCGAAATCGCGGTTGCATCGGAACTCGTCGACAGGGCGGTCGAGGCCATCGCGGCAGCGGCCAAGACCGGTCAGATCGGTGACGGCAAGATCTTCGTCTATTCGATCGACCATGCCGTGCGCATCCGTACGGGCGAAACCGATTCAGAAGCGCTGTAAGAACGGCAGATCAAGGAGCTTTTTCCAATGTCAATTTCGAAGTTTTCTTCCACCTTTGCGCGTCTTTGCGCAGCTTCGGCCGCCCTTCTGGCGCCGGCCGTCGCTTTTGCGCAGGAGGCTGCACCAGCCGCTACTGCCGCTGCTGCTCTTGCTCTCACCATGGACAAGGGTGACAATACCTGGATGCTCGTCTCCTCGGCGCTCGTCCTTCTGATGACCATCCCCGGCCTTGCGCTTTTCTACGGCGGTCTCGTCCGTGCCAAGAACATGCTCTCGGTGCTGATGCAGGTCTTCATGATCACGGCCGTCGTGGCGCTGATCTGGGTGACCTACGGCTATTCGCTCGCCTTCACCGATGGCGGTTCGCTGAACAGCTTCGTCGGCGGCTTCTCCAAGGCCTTCCTCGCCGGCGTCAACACCTCGTCGCTCGTAGAAACCTTCTCGAAGGGCGTCGCCATTCCGGAATACACTTTCATCGTGTTCCAGATGACGTTTGCCTGCATCACGCCCGGCCTGATCGTCGGCGCATTCGCCGAGCGCATCAAGTTCTCGGCAGTCATGCTCTTCGTCGTGCTCTGGGTCACCTTCATCTACTTCCCGATGGCGCACATGGTCTGGTTCTGGGGTGGTCCGAGCTCCTACACCTCGCCGGCCGGCCTGATCTTCTCCTACGGCGCAATCGACTTTGCCGGCGGCACGGTCGTTCACATCAATGCCGGTATCGCGGGCCTCGTCGGCGCAATCATGCTCGGCAAGCGCACGGGCTATAAGAAGGAAATCATGGCTCCGCATTCGATGACGCTGACCATGGTCGGCGCCTCGCTGCTCTGGGTCGGCTGGTTCGGCTTCAATGCCGGCTCCAACCTCGAAGCCAATGCCTACGCTTCTCTCGCTATGATCAACACCTTCGTCGCAGCGGCTGCCGCCGCTGTGTCCTGGTGCATCGTCGAAACCCTCACCCGCGGCAAGGCTTCCATGCTCGGTGGCGCTTCCGGCGCGGTTGCCGGTCTCGTCGCCATCACCCCGGCGGCAGGCTTTGCCGGCCCGATGGGCTCGATCGTTCTCGGCCTCCTCGTTTCGCCGGCCTGCTACTTCTTCGTCGACGTCGTGAAGAACAAGTTCAACTACGACGACAGCCTCGATGTTTTCGGCGTCCATTGCGTCGGCGGCATCATCGGCGCTCTCGGCACCGGTATCCTCGTCAACCCGGCGCTCGGCGGTGCAGGCATCGTCGATTATTCGACCGCCGATTTCGCAGCCTCCTATGCCGGCACGGCAACCCAGGTCTGGAACCAGGCCAAGGGCGTGCTGACGACGCTGCTGTGGTCCGGTATCGGCTCGGCGATCCTCTACAAGATCGTCGACGTCGTCATCGGCCTGCGTGTTACCGTTGAAGCCGAACGCGAAGGTCTCGACCTTTCGACCCACGGCGAAGCCGCCTACCACTCTTCCTGATCACAGGGTTTGCGGCGCCCGGCAGAAGGGCGCCGCATCACAGCCCGTCGCGGCCTATCTAACCATAGACCGCATTTGGCCCGGACCTTTCAAGGTTCGGGCTTTTTTTCATTTCCCGGTTCGGAATGCACGTCCAGGCATGCATGGTTAACATCGCTTTAACCCGGCTCTGATTAGGTAGAGCGGACGCATTTTGGCACCGACGCTTCAGCGATTCGCGTGTCCTCAGGCATTGGACGGGTTAGACACATGGCAAGAAGCACGTCGCCGGCGATGGATGGCCGTCCGGATCGGTTTTCCTTCTCGGCATTCATGCTGCGGCAGATCCAGGCGCTCATCGGCTTTGCGATCTTTCTGCTGCTGGCGTTCTGCGTCGCGGCGCTGGCGACATGGAATGTTGCGGATCCGAGCTATTCCTATGCGACCGCCAACCTGCCGACGAATATTCTCGGTTACAGCGGGGCTGCCTTTGCCGATATCGTCATGCAGTTCCTCGGGCTTGCCAGCGTCGTTTCGATGCTGCCGATCGTCGCCTGGGCGCTGACGCTGATCTCGGGCCGCCGCTTCAGCCGTATTCCTGCCCGTGCCGGCGCCTGGTTCGGCGGTTCGGTGCTTTCCTGCGCCGTCCTCGGCTGCTTTCCGCCGCCGCTCACCTGGCCGATCCCGAACGGCATCGGCGGTGTCATCGGCGACATGATCCTGCGTTTTCCCGCACTCTTCGCCGGCGCCTATCCGACGGGCACCTTCGCCATGGTCGTCGGTTGCATCTTCGCCGCGCCGACCGCCTGGCTGATGCTCTTTGCATCAGGCCTTGTCGGCCGCAGTGACGCCGACGAGGAGATCGAGGAAGACTACGTCGATACGCGCAGCAAGGCCCGCGTCGTCGGAGACGAGGACGAGGAGGAAGACGAGTCCCGCTGGGTCGCTCTCAGCGGCGCCGTGACGCATGCCTGGTACATGAGCCAGGGCCGACTGCGCCGGCTGTTCGGCATGGGTCCGCGCAAGCGGCGCCAGGGCGATTACGAATCACCTTATGATTTCAACGATGACGAGTTCGGCACGCTGAACGAACCCGTGCGCGCCAAGGCGCCGACCGTCCGCGGCGAGCGCATGGAGCCGTCGATGGAGCCGTCGATGGGGTCAAGAACGGCTTCGCCGCGGCGCATCGTCTCCGCGCCGTCGATGTCCATCGATGATGACGATGATAATGACGACGACCTGCCCTTCGATAACGACATGCCGCCGCGCCCGGCCGATATCCTGCCCGACGACGATGACGACGACTGGATGATCCGCGCACCGGCAAAGGCCGCCGGCAAGCCGGAACCGCGCGTCGTCCCGGTGGTCGCACGTCCGAAGCCCAGCGCCCGCATCGAGCGGGAGGCGCAGGGCTCGTTCATCCGTCCCGAGGGTTTCCAGCTTCCGTCGATGCATCTGCTCGCCGAACCGAAGAATGTCGTGCGCGACTCGACGCTTTCGGCTGATGCGCTGGAACAGAATGCCCGCATGCTCGAAGGCGTGCTTGAGGATTTCGGCGTCAAGGGCGAAATCATCCATGTCCGCCCCGGCCCCGTCGTGACGCTTTACGAACTGGAGCCGGCGCCCGGTATCAAGTCATCGCGCGTCATCGGCCTTGCCGACGATATCGCCCGCTCGATGAGCGCGATTGCCGCCCGCGTCGCCGTCGTGCCCGGCCGCAACGCGATCGGCATCGAATTGCCGAACCAGACGCGCGAAACCGTCTATCTGCGTGAACTCATCGCTTCCAGGGATTTCGAAGGCAGCAAGGCGAAGCTCGCCATGGCGCTCGGCAAGACGATCGGCGGCGAAGCCGTGATCGCCGATCTCGCCAAGATGCCGCATCTGCTCGTCGCCGGCACCACAGGCTCCGGCAAGTCGGTCGCCATCAATACGATGATCCTGTCGCTGCTCTACCGCATGACGCCGGAACAGTGTCGGTTGATCATGATCGACCCGAAGATGCTCGAACTCTCCGTCTATGACGGCATCCCGCACCTACTTTCGCCTGTCGTCACCGATCCGAAGAAAGCCGTCGTCGCGCTCAAATGGACCGTGCGCGAGATGGAAGAGCGCTATAAGAAGATGTCGAAGATCGGTGTCCGCAACATCGACGGCTTCAACACCCGCGTCGAGCAGGCGCTGTCGAAGGGCGAGGCGATCTCGCGCACGGTGCAGACCGGCTTCGACCGCCATACCGGCGAGGCGATGTACGAGACCGAAGAATTCGATCTGCGACCGATGCCTTATATCGTCGTCATCATCGACGAGATGGCCGACCTGATGATGGTCGCCGGCAAGGATATCGAAGGCGCAGTCCAGCGCCTGGCGCAGATGGCGCGTGCGGCCGGCATCCACGTGATCATGGCGACACAGCGTCCGTCGGTCGACGTCATCACCGGCACGATCAAGGCGAACTTCCCGACCCGCATCTCCTTCCAGGTGACCTCGAAGATCGACAGCCGCACCATTCTCGGCGAACAGGGCGCCGAACAGCTGCTCGGCATGGGCGACATGCTCTACATGGCGGGTGGCGGGCGTATCCAGCGCGTGCACGGCCCGTTCGTTTCGGATGTCGAGGTGGAAGAGATCGTCTCCTACCTGAAGACCCAGGGCTCGCCGCAATATCTCGACGCGATCACCGCCGATGACGACGAAGACGGTGATTACGGCGGCGGTGGCGGTGGTCCGGCAGGCACGTCCAATCTTTCCGAATCGGAAGATCCCTACGACCAGGCGGTCGCCATCGTGCTGCGCGACGGCAAGGCGTCGACCTCCTACGTGCAGCGCCGACTCGGCATCGGCTACAACCGTGCCGCCTCGCTCGTCGAGCGCATGGAGAAGGAGGGCATCATCGGACCGGCCAACCATGCCGGCAAACGCGAAATTTTGGTTCCGACCGAAGGCGACATCCTCGACCGCTGACATAACAGGCATATATTTCCGATGCAGCCGCTTTTGCGGAAACCTGATAGCATCGAAGCCGTTACTTTCGCAGGCCGATCGCAACGCCTTGAAGACGCCGCCTTTCGGCAGCATGCAGATCGCATAAAGGAGATTTAGATGAGTCACTCCGATACCTTCCTCTCCGGCCTGACGGTAACGCGCCGCGACCTTCTCGGCGCCTTTGCCGTCGCTGCGATAGCGAGCGCCATTCCCCTTGGCGCTTATGCGCAGGCGGCAGCTCCCGCCTCCGGCACGGCGCAGGCGATCGCCGATCATTTTTCCGGCGTCACGACGATGCAGGGCGAATTCGTGCAGTTCGGCCCGCGCGGCGAACAGACCGGCGGCAAGTTCTTCATCCAGCGCCCCGGCAAGCTGCGCTTCAACTATGACGATCCGTCGCCAATGCGGGTGATCGCCGACGGCAGGAACGTCGCCATCGGCAATATGAAGCTCAAGACCTGGGATCTCTATCCGCTGTCCAAGACCCCGCTCAGCCTGCTCCTGGCGCAGCGTATCGACCTTTCGGCCGGCATGGTGAAGGGCGTGAAGGAAGAGTCTGACCTGACGACGATCGCACTCGGCAACAATACGGTGTTCGGAAACTCGACCATCACCATGATGTTCGACCCGAAGACCTACGACCTGCGTCAGTGGACGATCACCGACAATCAGGGCAAGGACACCTCGGTGATGATCTTCAACGTCAAAACCGGCATGCAGTTCGAGGATCGCGTCTTCCGTGTGCCCTATGAGACCATTCCAGGCACGCCTCAGTCGCGCGATTGAACCTTTTCGGTTGATCGGCCGCTCCTTTTACAAGCGGCCGGTTCCCTCGCGTCCGCCTTTGTTTTAAAGCCCTTTCGTGAAAGCGTGAAGGGGTATAGGGCATGGATTTTTCGATCACCACCTGGAACATCAATTCGGTGCGGCTGCGCATGCCCATCGTCGAGCAGCTCGTTCTCAAGCACAGGCCCGATATCCTTTGCCTGCAGGAAACCAAGGTGACGAACGATCTGTTCCCTGCGGCACCGCTCAGGGCGATGGGCTACAATCACATCATCATCCACGGCCAAAAGGGCTATCACGGCGTGGCGATCGCCTCGCGCATACCGTTGACCGAGGATCACCGGCAGGATTATTGCGGCGTCGGCGATGCGCGTCACATCTCGGCGATCTTCGAGTACGGCAATCGCCGCGTTCGGCTGCACAATTTCTATGTCCCGGCCGGCGGCGACGAGCCGGATCGCACGATCAATCCGAAATTCGGCCACAAGCTCGATTTCATCGAGGAGATGAAGCTGCTGAAAGCCGATGGCGAGGCCAATACCTCAGCCATCCTCGTCGGTGACCTCAACATCGCGCCGCTGGAGCATGACGTCTGGTCGCATAAGCAGCTTCTGAAGATCGTCAGCCATACGCCTGTCGAAACCGAGGGGCTGCTCGAGGTGATGAAGCGCGGCGCCTGGCTCGATCTGATGCGCCAGCATGTGCCTGAAAACGAGAAACTCTACACCTGGTGGAGCTACCGCGCCAAGGACTGGGAGGCCGCCGATCGCGGCCGCCGTCTCGACCATATCTGGTCGTCGTCGGATCTCGGGCCGCATCTCAAGCGGATAGAAATCCTCAAGGAGGCGCGCGGCTGGGACCGGCCCTCCGACCACGTACCAGTCACGGCGCATTTCGATTTCTAAGCGGTACAGCTTCGTGGAAGCGCAGGGATCCTTATCGCTATCTGGAATCAGCTGAAGCGGTAGAACTGGCTTGCGGCCTTTGCCGCAAGCTCCGCAAGATTATCGCGGATCCGGTTCTCGATCAGCCGGGCTGCGTCCGGATATTCCTCGATCAGCCGGTGGAAGAGGGCGCGCGTGATGCGGATGATGCTGGTGTCCTCGCGCGCTACCGCGGTGAATTTGCGCTCCACCAGCGTCACCAGCGCCAGCTCGGAAACCAGGGTTCCGGGACCGGCGATCCCCTCTGTCCTCTGCATGCCGTCGCTGCTCGTCGCGCTCAGCTCCAGGCTGCCGCTGAGGATGACATAGGCGCTCTCGGCGGGCGAGCCCTGGCGAAACAGCATCTGGCCGGCAGCGATCATGCGCCGGTCGGCGCCGAAGGCAATCAACCGCAGCTGATCCTCACTCATGTCCTTGAACAGAGGAAGCTGCGCGAGCATATGGATGTCGTCGGTCAGCGCCATGCGGGCTTTTCGCCTTAGAGCAATTCCAGCAAACCGCGTCGCGGTTCTGCGTCCGGAATTACGTGAAAACAAAGAGATAGGGCATTTCCGTCATTCAGAGAAAAACGGAAATACTCTAGGGTATGATCTTGTAGCCGCCGTTTTCCGTGACGAGGATTTCGGCATTGGAGGGATCGCGCTCGATCTTCTGGCGCAGGCGATAGACGTGGGTTTCCAGCGTATGCGTCGTCACGCCGGAATTATAACCCCAGACCTCTTCGAGCAGTATGTCGCGGGTAACGACCTTCTGTTCGGCGCGGTAGAGATAGCGGATGATCGCCGCTTCCTTTTCCGTCAGCCGGATCTTCTGGCCGTTATCGGTGGTCAGGAGCTTCTGGCTCGGCTTGAAGAGGTAGGGGCCGACGGTGAAGGTCGCGTCCTCGCTCTGCTCATGCTGGCGCAGCTGCACGCGGATGCGCGCGAGCAGCACGGCGAAGCGGAAGGGCTTGGTGACATAATCGTTGGCGCCGGCTTCGAGGCCGAGGATCGTGTCCGAATCGGTATCGTGGCCGGTCAGCATGATGATCGGCGCCTTGAAACCGCCCTTGCGCAGCAGCTTCACTGCCTCGCGGCCGTCCATATCGGGCAGGCCGACATCCATGATCAACAGGTCGATCGGCGTCGCGCGGGCGGTCGCCACACCTTTGCCGGCGTTGGCTTCTTGCAGAACCGTGAATTCCTCATATAGCGACAATTGCTCCGTCAGCGTCTGCCGAAGGTCATCGTCGTCATCCACCAGAAGAATGGTGCGTGCGGTCATGCCGTTTGCGTCCTCATGTTAAGTCCCCTAGTCCTACGCCAAATTCCTGGTTTGGCAAGGATCGGGCAGCGGGCTGTTGCCGGGTCCGTTTCGATATGATTTCAATCGAAGCCCCAGACAAGGCACGACATGCGAGAAAAATGGAAAAAGCAAGGCAGAGGCGAGGTATGACGCCGTCGACGATCGTGGTGCGTCCTGCGCCGGGGCGCAAGAGCCGGGCGATCGTTCGGTTTGGCGCCATCACCGTGCCTGCTGCGATCGGCCGCTCCGGCCGCACCGTGATGAAACGCGAGGGCGACGGCGCCACGCCGATCGCCTCGATGAGGCTGATATCAGGCTTCCGGCGCGGCGAGCGGAACGGCCGCCTCGTCACTCCGCTTTCCATCCGCCGCATCCGCCCCGATATGCTCTGGTGCGATCAGTCCGACAGTGCCAGCTACAACCGCCTCGTCCAGGCGCCGTTCAGCGCAAGTCACGAGGAGATGCGGCGCAGCGACGGGCTCTACGATATCTGCCTGGTGATGGACTGGAACATTTCCTCGCGTGCGCGCAATCGCGGCTCGGCGATCTTCTTCCATCTCATCAGGCCAGGCTATGAGCCGACGGCCGGCTGCGTGGCGGTGAGCCTGCGCGACATGCGCCGACTGCTGCCTCACCTTCGAAAGGGAACGATTGTCCGCGTCGTCTGATTGTCTTCCGGATGCGGCCGCCTATATGCTTCCGGTGACCGAACGCTCCGGCTGAAATGCGTTCTGGGACGCCCCGTAGGTGCGGGCGCAATTCATGCCTCGTCCAATTCTTCAAACTCCCGGAGATATATTGTGACCGCTCAACCCATCATTACTTTCCATGACGGACATTCCATTCCCCAAGTCGGCCTCGGTGTCTGGCAGACGCCGCAGGATATTGCCGCTCCCACCGTGCGCACGGCGATCGCCGCCGGCTATCGTCATATCGATACGGCTTCCGGTTACGACAACGAAGAGGGCGTCGGCGAAGGCATCCGCTCTTCCGGCCTCGACCGCAAAGACATCTTCGTCACCACCAAGCTCAGGAATACCGATCAAGGCTATGACAATACGTTGCGCGCCTTCGACGGCAGCCTGAAGAAGCTCGGCTCCGAATATGTCGACCTCTATCTCATTCATTGGCCGTCGCCGCATCGCGGCCTTTATACGGAGACCTGGAAGGCTTTCGCCCGCATCCGGGAAGAGGGCCGTGCCCGGTCGATCGGCGTGTCGAATTTCAATCCTGAACATCTCGAGCGCATCATCGGCGAAACCGGCATCGTTCCGATCATCAACCAGATCGAGCTGCATCCCGATTTCCAGCAGAAGGCGGCGCAGGAGGTTCACAAGAAGCTTGGTATCGTCACCGAATCCTGGAGCCCGCTCGGCCAGGGCAAGTTCATCTCGAACGCCGATATCGGCGAGATAGCCAAAAAACATCAGAAGACGCCGGCTCAGGTCATCATTCGCTGGCACATCGACACCGGCCTCGTCGTCATCCCGAAATCGGTGACGCCGTCGCGGATCGAGGAGAATTTCCAGGTGTTCGACTTCAAGCTCGACGCCGATGATATGGCCGCGATCGCCAAGCTCGACAGCGCCGGTGCCCGTATGGGGCCGGATCCGATGACGGCAACCTTCTGATCGTCGCCTCGATTATCGCCAGCCAATCAAGGGTCGTCCCGCAGAAGACCGCATGCGGGGCCGCTGTATAAGGCGACCGAGGCCGGACGCCATAAAATGTGAAGCCCACCGATGCGCAGCGGCATCGGTGGGCTTTGATCGTCATCCGTTTTGACGGATCAATTCCACTCGCGGATATCGACGAAGTGCCCGGCGATCGCGGCTGCAGCGGCCATTGCCGGCGAGACGAGGTGCGTGCGGCCCTTGAAGCCCTGACGGCCTTCGAAGTTGCGGTTCGAGGTCGAAGCGCAGCGTTCGCCCGGCTTCAGACGGTCGTCGTTCATCGCAAGGCACATGGAGCAGCCCGGCTCGCGCCAGTCGAAACCGGCGGCCTTGAAGATCTTGTCGAGGCCTTCGGCTTCCGCCTGTTCCTTGACGAGGCCGGAACCCGGCACGATCATCGCGTCGACGGTTGGGGCAACCGTCTTGCCTTCGACGACCTTGGCGACTTCGCGCAGATCCTCGATGCGGCCGTTGGTGCAGGAGCCGATGAAGACGCGGTCAAGCGTGATGTCGGTCATCTTCGTGCCCGGCTTCAGGCCCATATAGTCGAGCGCGCGCCACTTGGAGGTGCGCTTGGTTTCGTCCGGAATGTCGTCCGGGTTCGGAACGATGCCCTGGACGGAGATGACGTCCTCGGGCGAAGAGCCCCAGGAAACGATCGGCGGCAGGCTGGCGGCATCGAGCACGACGACGCGGTCGTAATGAGCGCCCTCGTCGGTCTGCAGGGTCTTCCAATAGGCGATCGCCTGTTCCAGCGCCTCGCCCTTCGGCGCGCGCGGCTTGCCTTTGATATACTCGAAGGTCTTTTCGTCCGGGGCGATCAGACCGGCGCGGGCGCCGCCCTCGATCGTCATGTTGCAGATCGTCATGCGGCCTTCCATCGACAGCGCGCGGATCGCTTCGCCGGCAAATTCGATGACGTGGCCGGTGCCGCCGGCTGTGCCGATTTCGCCTATGATGGCAAGGATGATGTCCTTGGCGGTGACATGCGGCGGAAGCACGCCGTCGACCCGCACCAGCATGTTCTTCGCCTTCTTCTGGATCAGCGTCTGGGTCGCCAGCACATGCTCGACCTCCGAAGTGCCGATGCCGTGCGCCAGCGCGCCGAAGGCGCCGTGCGTCGAGGTATGGCTGTCGCCGCAGACGATGGTCATGCCGGGCAGGGTGAAGCCCTGTTCCGGACCGACAATGTGGACGATGCCCTGGCGCTTGTCGCTTGCCGAATAATATTCGACGCCGAATTCGGCGGCATTGGTCGCCAGCGCTTCCACCTGGATGCGGCTTTCCTCGTTCTTGATGCCGAGATGGCGGTCGGGCGAGGTCGGAACGTTATGGTCGACGACGGCGAGCGTCTTTTCCGGCGCGCGAACCTTGCGGCCGGTCATGCGCAGGCCTTCGAACGCCTGCGGCGAGGTGACTTCGTGGACCAGGTGGCGGTCGATGTAGAGAAGACAGGTGCCGTCTGCCTGTTCGTCGACCAGATGATCGTCCCAGATCTTGTCGTAGAGGGTACGCGGTGCGCTCATGGCGTTAAGTCCGTTTTTCTGAAGCTTTTGGAAAATCGAGAAATGGCAGATCAAGCTCCGCCGGCCGTCATTCGATCAACGAAGTCGGCTGTTGAGCGCACCGGACACGCACGCAAAAAACCGCGCCGGCAGGCGATAATGGTCCTGCAGCACGAAAATATGCGCACCAATGCATCTGAACTTGGATTCCATAGCCCTGCATATAGCGATTTTTCGCGGCGGCTTCAATTTGAATCATCAGCAGGCGCTCTGCGGCCTCTCAGCGGCGAGGCCGGATTGATCGCTTACCGCGACTTCATCCATTTCTCCGTCCGCCGCA
Source organism: Rhizobium sp. SU303 (assembly GCF_021052345.1). NCBI lineage: Bacteria > Pseudomonadati > Pseudomonadota > Alphaproteobacteria > Hyphomicrobiales > Rhizobiaceae > Rhizobium > Rhizobium sp. SU303. Next base: position 4,401,062 of record NZ_CP088095.1, on the reverse strand, counting down.
GCGCCAGCGACAGGCCGATTGTCAGGATCAGATAGATATAGGTGACGATCGAATAGGTCTCGAAGAAGCGGAAGGAGCCGGCGGCATAGACCTTGCCCATCTGGGTGATGTCGGCGACGCCGAGCACGGAGACGAGCGAGCTGTCCTTCACCATCGAGACGAAATCGTTGGAGAGCGGCGGGAAGATCACCCGGATTGCCTGCGGGAAGACGACGGAGCGAAAGCGCCGGTAGCGCGACAGGCCAAGCGCCTTGGCTGCCTCGATCTGGCCGAGATCGACCGACTGGAAACCGGCCCGGAAGATTTCGGCGATGAAGGAGGAATAACCGACCGTCAGCGCGATGATCGCTCGCCACATCAGCGACAGGTCGCGCACCAGGATGGGCTCGGCCACGCCGGATGTCACCAGCGGCGAAATCAGGAAATTATAGGCTGCGACCAGAGCCGGCGCGCCGACGAAGGCGACGTAGAACAGCAGCACCAGGATCGGTATGCCGCGGATGATCTCGATGTAGAATCGCGCAATCTGACGCAACACCTGGCTGTCGGCCATGCCAAGCAGGCAGATGCCGAGGCCGAGCACGGTGGCGAGCACGAAGGCGACCAGCGTGACGAAGACGGTGACGCCGACACCGTTGACGACGGTGCGGAAGACCTGGGCATAGATATCGTTGGCGACGATGACGGCGGCAAGCACGATGCCGATCGTGACGAGGGCGACCAGCCACCAGGGATAGTCGTCCTTGACGTGTCTGTCGGGAGATGGTCGCAACGCCATCAGCAGCTGCTCGGCGTCATTCGCCCATCTTGTAGTCGAGGAACCACTTCTTGTTCAGCCCATCCAGCGTACCGTCGGCCTTGAGTGCGGCGATGGCGGCATTGACCGGGGCGACGAGGTCGGAGCCCTTCGGGAAGATGAAGCCGAAATCTTCGGTGCCGAGCGGCTCGCCGATCAGCTTCAAGGCGCCGTTCGAGGCGTCGACATAACCCTTGCCGGCGGTGCCGTCGGTCAGCACGACGTCGACGTCGCCGGCCTTCAGGGCCTGGACGGTGGCGCCGAAGGTTTCGAAGAGCTTGATGCGCGGGTTCTGCTCGTTGCCGTCAAGCACTTCATAGACCGCGGTGTAGAAGGGCGTGGTGCCGGGCTGCGCGCCCACCAGGCCGTCCTTGAATTCGCCGAAGGACTTGGCATCGGCGAAGCGCGTCTCATCGCCGCGCACCAGCATGAACTGCTGCGAGCGCATATAGGGATCGGAGAAGTCCACCTTCTGCTTGCGGTCTTCCTTGATGGTGATGCCGGTCATGCCGATGTTATACTGGCCGTCGGACACGGCCTGGATCATCGCGTCCCAGCTGGTGTTCTGGTATTCGACCTTGAAATTCAGCCGCTTGGCGACCTCGTTCATCGCATCATATTCCCAGCCGATCGCCTTGCCGGATTTCGGATCGACGAATTGCAGCGGCGGATAGGCATTCTCGGTGACGACGACGACACTCTTGCCGCCGAGATCCGGCAGTTCGGCGGCCGATGCGGCGAGGGGTACAAGAGCAAGGGCGGCGAAGCTCGCAAGAACGGTACGGCGAAACAACATTGAACGGTTCCCCAAAATTGAACGGCAAAAACTGTCACGGAAGATAGGCCTGAGGCAAGGCCGCCGGCTGCGCACCGAAGCAAAAAATAGAAAAGGCGACCCGAAGGCCGCCTTTCCAAGCAAAGAATTTTGCGTGGCGCAGATCTTATTCTGCTGCCGGTTCCGCTGCAGCGGCGGCTGCTTCAGCGGCGGCCTTTTCGGCAGCGGCCTTGGCTTCCGCAGCTTCTGCTGCTGCCCTCTCGGCGGCGAGCGCCTGAGCTGCTGCAACCTTTTCAGCTTCGATGCGTGCCTTTTCCTCGGCAATGGCGGCGCGCTCGGCGTCGTTGAGCTTGCGGGCGCGGACGCCGGTGTCTTCAACGATACGGGCAGACTTGCCGCGACGGTCGCGCAGGTAATAGAGCTTGGCGCGACGGACCTTACCGCGGCGAACGACGTCGACGCTTTCGATCATCGGCGAGTAGATCGGGAATACGCGCTCGACGCCTTCGCCGTAGGAGATCTTGCGGACCGTGAAGTTTTCCTGCAGGCCGCCGCCGGAGCGGGCGATGCAGACGCCTTCATAGGCCTGAACGCGGGTACGGGTGCCTTCCGTGACCTTGACGTTGACGCGGACGGTGTCGCCCGGGGAAAATTCGGGAAGCGTGCGCTTGGCTTCGATCTTGGCGGCCTGTTCGGCCTCAAGCTGCTGAATGATGTTCATCGTCTTAACCTTTGGTTCTTCTGAAACAGCCAGAGCGCTCGACACTGATCCTTCGGAACTGGCCTCAGGACTTTGCCCGTTAAGGCGGGAGCGGATTCGCCATTCTTTGTTTGCTGGCAGACGGGGATAAACCCCATTTCCGCGTGCGCCAATACACGAAAGGCCAGGGCTTGTCATCCCTTGGACGGCATTTTTGTGAAAAGGGCTACGAAATCAGCCGTTTTTCTCACTTTATAGCGCCGCGCACCTTTTCAGACGCGCAAAGGACGCTGCAGCATTTTGAATCTACGCATCGTGCTTTCCGAAATTCGATCCCGATTTCGGGGTCAATGCGTCAGCCTTTTCCAGCAAATCCGGCCGCCGCTCCCGCGTCAGCCGCACCGCTTCCTGATGCCGCCATTTCTCGATGGCGCCATGGTTGCCCGAGGTGAGGATCGCGGGGATTTCCCGGCCTTCCCATTCCTGCGGCCGGGTATAATGCGGATGTTCCAGCAGTCCGCCTTCGAAGCTTTCGTGCAGGCCGGAAAGATCGTTGCCCATGACGCCAGGCAGGATGCGGATGATGGCATCGAGCACGATCAGCGCCGCCGGCTCGCCGCCTGACAGCACGTAGTCGCCGATCGAGACCTCTTCCAGTCCGCGCGCCTCGATCACCCGCTGGTCGACGCCTTCGAAGCGGCCGCAGACGATGATGACGCCGTCGCCCGCCGCGAGCTCGCGCACACGCTCCTGTGTCAGCGGCCGGCCGCGCGGGCTCATCAGCAGCCGCGGGCGGGTATCGTTTTCTGAGGCGCTGTCGATCGCGCGGGCGAGAACGTCGGCCTTCAGCACCATCCCGGCGCCGCCGCCGGCCGGGGTGTCGTCGACGGTGCGGTGTCTGTCGGTGGCGAAGTCGCGGATCTGCACCGTGTCCAGCGACCATTGCCCCCGCTCCATCGCCTTGCCGGCGAGCGAGAAGCCCAGATGCCCCGGAAACATTTCCGGATAAAGTGTCAGCACGCTCGCCCGGAAAGCCATTACTTCTTCTTTTTCGGCTTGTCGGGAGTGAATTTCGACAGCTCTTCCGAATCGTCGACCAGACCCGCCGCCAGCGGATCGATCAGCAGCGTGCCGGCCTCGAGGTCGATCTCCAGCACCGAGGCTTCGGAGAAGGGGATCAGCACCGGGCGCTTGCCCGGACCTTTGAGTTCCAGCAGGTCGCCGGCGCCGAAATCGAAGACGCCGGTGACGGTGCCATAGCTGACACCCTTGTCGTCGCGCGCCTCGAGCCCTTCGAGATCGGCATAGTAGAACTCGTCTTCGTCCAGCTCCTCGTCCGGCAGGTTGTCCCGCTCGATATAGAGCTCAAGCCCGTTCAGGGCCTCGGCGGCATTGCGGTCGTTGACGCCGCGGAAACGGACGACGACGACATTCTTCATCTCGCGGATTTCGAGGACTTCGAAGCTGCGGCCGTCCATGCTGTGCAGATGGCCGTAGTCGCCAAGCGCGCCGGGATCGGCCGTATAGGCCTTGGCGCGCACCTCGCCCCGGAGGCCCTGCGCGCCACCGATCGTCGCCATCAGAACGGGGTTTTCAAGCTTGGTCATGGGTTCCTTCATGTGAAGCCGAAAGACAGGTTTCTCATAAACGAAGTGCGGGCGATTGGAAACGAAAACGGGCGGCATGTCGCCATGCCGCCCGCTCGAAGGGAATGTCGCGATTATTCCGCGGCGTCTGCAGCAGCAGCAGCGGCGTCGGTGACCTTCTGAGCCTTTTCGGCGGCGCGTTCCTGGGCGCGCTTGCCGGGCTTTGCCTTGACCGGGTTGTTCTTGACTTCGCGCTTGGCAACGCCGGCCTCATCGAGGAAGCGCAGAACGCGGTCGGTTGGCTGGGCGCCGTGTTCGATCCAGTGCTTGATGCGCTCGGCGTTCAGCTGAACGCGCTTCTCATCGTCCTTGGCAAGCATCGGGTTCCAGGAACCGAGGTTTTCGAGGAAGCGGCCGTCACGCGGGCTGCGCGCATCGGCGAGAACGACGTGGTAATACGGGCGCTTCTTGGAACCACCGCGGGCGAGACGAATTTTCAGTGCCATGTTCTTTACTCCTTGGGCTTTTCTTGACCGCTTTCTTGAGCGGTACGGGTTATCGGGCTGCAGCGCTCTGTTCAGCGTGATCCGCAGCGATCTGCTCATGATGCCGGATGACTTCCTTGATGACGAAGTTCAGGAACTTCTCAGCGAAATCCGGGTCCAGATTGGCGGCTTTCGCCAGCTGGCGAAGGCGTTCGATCTGGTATTCCTCGCGCGCCGGGTCGGCCGGCGGCAAATTGTATTTGGCCTTCAGCACGCCGACCTCTTTGGTGCAGCGGAAGCGTTCGGCCAGCATGTGCACGAGAGCGGCATCGATATTGTCGATCGACTGGCGATAGCTCGCGAGCTGGGTTTTGACGTCTGGATCAATCATGGGGCAAGCGATCCTTTCACTTCTTCTTGGGCAATCCGGGCAATCCCGGGAAACCACCGCCAAGGCCCGGCAGCTTGGCACCGCCGAGGCCCGACAAACCACCCGGCAGACCGCCGAGACCGGGCATACCCCCACCCGGCTTTCCAAGCCCCGCCGCTTCCGCCTGCTTCTGCAAGGCCTCGAGCTGCCGGGGATCGATATTCGAAAGATCGGGCATGCCGCCACCCATGCCGCCCATGCCGCCGCCGAGCCCCATCTTGCCGGCAAGGCCGCCCATCATCTGCTTCATCATGCCGCCTTTGCCCTTGCCGCCCATCATCTTCATCATGTCCGCCATCTGGCGGTGCATCTTCAGAAGCTTGTTGATGGCGGCGGCATCGGTGCCGGAGCCGGCGGCGATGCGCTTCTTGCGCGAATGCTTGAGCAGATCGGGATTGGTGCGCTCGGCCTTCGTCATCGACTGGATGATGGCGATCTGGCGGCCGAAAAGTTTGTCGTCGAGGCCGGCTGCGGCCATCTTGTCCTTCATGCCGGCCATGCCGGGCATCATGCCCATGATGCCGCCCATGCCGCCCATCTTCTGCATCTGGCGCAGCTGGTCGGCCAGGTCGTCGAGGTCGAACTTGCCCTTGGCCATCTTGGCGGCCATGGCGGCCGCCTTCTCGGCGTCGATGTTTTCGGACGCGCGCTCGACGAGCGAGACGATGTCGCCCATGCCGAGGATGCGGTCGGCGATGCGGCGGGGATGGAATTCCTCCAGCTCGCTCATCTTCTCGCCGACGCCGATCAGCTTGATCGGCTTGCCGGTGACGGCGCGCATCGAAAGGGCGGCACCGCCGCGGCCATCGCCGTCCATGCGGGTCAGCACCAGACCGGTGATGCCGACCCGTTCGTCGAAACTGCGGGCGAGATTGACAGCGTCCTGGCCGGTGAGGCTGTCGGCGACCAGCAGGATTTCATGCGGGTTCGACCGCTTCTTGATGTCGGCCATCTCGACCATCAAGGGCTCGTCGATATGCGTGCGGCCGGCGGTATCGAGGATGACGACGTCATGGCCGCCGAGCTTGGCCGCCTGCACGGCGCGCGCGGCGATATCGGTCGGCGACTGGCCTGATATAACAGGCAGCGTGTCGATATTGGCCTGCGCGCCGAGCTGGCGAAGCTGCTCCTGGGCTGCCGGACGGCGCGTGTCGAGCGATGCCATCAGCACCTTCTTCTTCTCGCGCGTCGACAGGCGATGGGCGATCTTCGCCGACGTCGTCGTCTTGCCGGAGCCCTGCAGGCCGACCATCATGATGACGACAGGGGCAGCGGCATGAAGGTCGACGCCGACCCCTTCGCCACCCAGCATCTCGATCAGCTCGTCATGCACGATCTTGACGACCATCTGGCCGGGCTTGATCGACTTCAGGATCTCGGCGCCGACGGCCTTTTCACGCACGCGGTCGGTGAAGGAACGCACGACGTCGAGCGCAACGTCGGCCTCCAGCAACGCACGGCGAACCTCGCGCAGCGCTGCGGAAACATCGGCTTCCGAAAGCGCGCCACGGCCTGTCAGTCCATTCAGAATGGATCCAAGACGGTCCTGGAGGTTTTCAAACATCGGCTCTTCCTTGATACGTTTCGGGCGGGTTTCACATGCCCGGAAACGTCGTGCTTTTCCTTGACGAAAACAAGACGCAAAGCCAAAAAGCACCCGAGGGCGCATCGCGCTGTCGGGTGTTGACCTCCGGGATCTCTAAAGTCCCGGTCGGCGGCTCGGAGTCATGCGGCTCGTCGCGGATTGGGCGCGATAAACAGGAAAGCCGCGCGAAAGTCAAGGCAATGCGGACAAATGACCGCATGGCGGACTTCTCGGAAGCCGTTTCACCCAGCGGTTGCAGCGAAGGTACATATTCAAGCAGATCGATGTAATGGCTCGCGCAATCCCCCAGGGTTTCAGGTTTTGACGATAAATATTCCAGTCGAGGCCTGAATTCGCTAGCAACGCCAGTTGCAAATTATTCGGCGTGTGATTCTACTTTCTACTTAAGTGCGTCCTGTAAAATGATTCGTGAATATCCTTGATGCCGAATGAATCGGCGGAGATATCGAATGCTAAATGCTGATATTGAGAGTTGGGCGCTGGCGCGGGCCCATCATATTGTCCTGAACGAAGGCCTGAATCTTGCGAAGGCGGCACAGGATCTGGATCGCAAGCGGTCCCGCTCGCTGGTCTACGAGCTGAGAAAGGTCATCACCGCAGCTATTGTCGAAGCCCATGCGGCATCCTTCGATCCCGACGGTGCACAGCGGTAAAAGCCGAACTGCTGCCTCGAAGGGGTCAGCGGGCCGCAACGTCTGCCCGGCACTCACCCACTGGTAATTCCTTCGCATTTCCGCCATATACACCGGAAAGACAGACGGAATGATACCCATGAGCGCAACGGTCGAATTCGCGAGGATGAACGGGCTTGGCAACAAGATCCTGGTCGTCGACATGCGCGGCCGGCCGGACAAGGTGACGCCGGCGGCGGCGGTGGCGCTCAATGCCGATCCGCAGACTGAGTTCGATCAGATCATGGCGATCCATGATCCGAAGGCCGAAGGCACCGATGCCTTCATCGATATCCTGAATTCCGATGGCTCGAAGGCGCAGGCCTGCGGCAACGGCACGCGCTGCGTCGTGCAGGCGCTTGCCGCCGAGACCGGCAGGAAGGTCTTTACCTTCCAGACGGTCGCCGGCATCCTCAACGCCGTCGAGCACGAGGACGGGACGATCTCGGTCGATATGGGCCGGCCGGTGTTCGATTGGGACAGGATCCCGCTGGCGGAAGAATTCCACGACACCAGCCGTATCGAGTTGCAGATCGGCCCGATCGACAAGCCGGTGCTGCATTCGCCGTCGGCGATGTCGATGGGCAATCCGCATGCGATCTTCTGGGTGGACAGGGACGTGATGTCCTATGATCTCGCCCGCTTCGGACCGTTGCTCGAAAACCATCCGATGTTTCCCGAGCGCGCCAATATCACGCTGGCGCAAGTGACGTCGCCGACATCGGTGACGACGCGCACCTGGGAGCGCGGCGCGGGGCTGACGCTTGCCTGCGGCTCGGCCGCCTGTTCTGCTGCCGTCAGTGCTGCGCGCACCGGCCGCACCGGCCGCAAGGTGACGATCAATGTGGCGAGCGCCAAGCCGCCGGCCACGCTTTCCATCGAATGGCGCGAGCGCGACGATCATGTCATCATGACCGGCCCGGCCGAATGGGAATGGTCGGGCAGGGTCGATCCTTCGACCGGTCTCTGGTCGCGCGAGGGTACCCGAGAGGCGGAGGCGCAGTGAGCGGCATCGAGGTCATTACCTTCGGCTGCCGCCTCAACACATATGAATCCGAAGTGATGAAGGCGCAGGCTGAGAAGGCCGGGCTCAACAACGCCATCCTGGTCAATACCTGTGCCGTGACCGGCGAGGCCGTGCGCCAGGCCCGCCAGGCGATCCGCCGGGCACGGCGCGACAATCCGCATGCCCGCATCATCGTCACCGGCTGCGCCGCGCAGACGGAAAAGCAGACCTTCGCCGAAATGGCGGAGGTCGATGCAGTGCTCGGCAACGAGGAGAAGCTGACCAGCGCCTCCTATCGCAGCCTGCCGGATTTCGGCGTTTCGGCCGAAGAGAAGCTCCGGGTCAACGACATCATGAGCGTCAAGGCGACGGCGCCGCAGATGGTCAGGCATATTGACGGCCATGTGCGCGCGTTCATCCAGGTGCAGAATGGCTGCGATCACCGCTGCACCTTCTGCATTATCCCCTATGGCCGCGGCAATTCCCGCTCCGTACCGATGGGAGCCGTCGTCGATCAGGCCAGCAAGCTCGTCGACGGCGGTTATCGCGAGATCGTACTGACCGGCGTCGATGCCACCAGCTATGGCGGCGATCTGCCGGGCGCCCCGACGCTCGGGCTTTTGGCGAAGACGCTGCTGAAGCAGATCCCCGATATCCGCCGGCTCAGGCTTTCCTCGATCGACAGCATCGAGGCCGATACCCACCTGATGGATCTCATCGCCGACGAGCCTCGTTTCATGCCGCATCTTCATCTTTCGCTGCAGCATGGCGACGACATGATCCTGAAGCGCATGAAGCGTCGGCATTTACGCGCCGATGCGTTGCGTTTCATCGAGGATGCGCGCCGGCTGCGCCCCGAGATGAGCTTCGGCGCCGATATGATTGCCGGCTTTCCCACCGAAACCGAAGAAATGTTCGAGAATGCCGTGCGGCTGGCCGAAGAGGCTGGCATCGCCCATCTGCATGTCTTCCCCTACAGTCCGCGTCCCGGCACACCGGCCGCCCGCATGCCGCAGCTCGACCGGTCGCTGGTCAAGGATCGCGCCGCAAGGCTGCGCGCCGCTGGACATATGCTGCATCAATCCCATCTCGATGGGATGATCGGAACCCGGCAATGGCTGCTTGTTGAAAACAACGGCCTGGCGCATACGGAGAACTTCACGCTGGTCGCAGCTCCCGGCCTTCGTCCCGGCGAACTTGTGCCGGTCACGATCACCGGCCACAATGGCAAGCATCTCGACATGCAATTGACGGCCGCAGCAGCGGCCTGACTTTCACGGAATCCTCATGGCGCTCAGTTTCATCAAAAAGGTTTTCACCTTCGGCAAGCCGGCTGAAGAACCTGTGCCTGCGGCCGTGGAAAGGGAGCTGGAGCCGCGTTCGCGCGACGAAGATCTGCCGGTTGCTGACGATCCGGTGCTGGCCGAGGAAATGGATACGGCCGGCGGGCCGGCTGCCGATATTGACGAGGGCGGGGTAGAGGCGCCGGTTGCTGACGACGATGTCGAATCCTCAATGCTGCCCGCCGCCGACCAGCTGAGCGATATGGGTGTCGTACCGCTTTCATTGCTGGAGGCCGAGGCGGCAGCGGAGGTGGAGGCTGAAAGCCGGACGGTCGCCGAGCCCGTTGTGGAAATACCCGCTTCTGTCCCTCCGGAACATTTCCCCGACGAGGCAGGAGATCCTCTGGAGACCGGAGCGCTAGAACAGCCGGCTAACCTCGAAGAGATCGTCGAAAAGCTTCCGGAAGAGATTCCGACCGAGCCGGGAGAGATTCCAACTGGGGATGATGCAGGACTGGATTCGCCCTCCCAGCCAATCTCCCCACCTGTGGGGGAGATGCCCGGCAGGGCAGAGGGGGGTAACCCCGCGGCAGAACCGGAGACCGGTTCTCCGATCCTCCCCAGAGGATTTGCCACCGGCCCGAAGGTCGTCGAGCCGGAGCCGGTCGTCCTGCAGCCGAGACTCAGCTGGTTCCAGCGTCTGCGCAACGGCCTTGCACGCACGTCCTCGCAGTTGACCAGCCAGATCACCGCGCTCTTCACCAAGCGCAAGCTCGATGACGAGACGCTGCAGGATCTCGAGGACCTGCTGATCCAGGCCGATCTCGGCGTCGAGACCGCCATGCGCGTCACCGACACGCTTGCTTCCGAGCGCTATGGCAAGGATGTCACCGGCGAGGATGTCAGCCGGATCATGGCGTCGGAAATCGCCAAGGTGCTGAAGCCGGTCGCCAAGCCGCTGCAGCTCGACCTCTCGCACAAGCCGCATGTCATCCTCGTCGTCGGCGTCAACGGCACCGGCAAGACGACGACGATCGGCAAGCTTGCGGCAAAGCTTTCCGGCGCCGGGCTGAAGGTGATGCTGGCTGCCGGCGATACGTTCCGGGCGGCGGCGATCGAGCAGCTGAAAATCTGGGCCGACCGGACGAAATCCGAATTCATCGGCACCAAGCTCGGCGCCGATGCCGCCGGCCTTGCCTATGATGCCTTCGAACAGGCGAAGGCGAAAAAATGCGACGTGCTGATCGTCGATACCGCCGGCCGCCTGCAGAACAAGGCAGAGCTGATGGCCGAGCTCGAAAAGATCGTCCGCGTGCTCGGCAAACTCGATCCCGATGCGCCGCATACCGTGCTGCAGACGCTTGATGCCACGACGGGGCAGAACGCGCTCAGCCAGGTAGAGATCTTCCGCAACGTCGCCGGCGTCAACGGGCTGATCATGACCAAGCTCGATGGCACGGCCCGCGGCGGCATTCTCGTCGCCATCTCCGCCAAGCATAAGCTGCCGGTCTATTTCATCGGCGTCGGCGAGGGCGTCGAGGATCTGGAGCCGTTCGAGGCCGAGGATTTTGCCCATGCCATTGCCGGACTTGGGCAATGATGCCACAGATATGCCGCCGAAAGCCTGCAGGGCACGGCCGGAAACAGTTTCCAGGAAAACAGGTTTGAAGAACGCATGAGCACCGAGAGCGATATCACCCCGTCTGCTGCCGACCGGCATCACCCGCTGTTGAAACTGGCGCTGGAACTCGGGCCGCTGATGATCTTCTTCTTCGCCAATCTGCGCGGTCAGTGGCTGGTGGAGACGTTTCCTGCTCTTTCCGAATTGGGCGGACCGCTGTTCGTCGCGACCGGCCTCTTCATGGCGGCGACGATCATCTCGCTGATCGTTTCGAAGATCGTGCTCGGCCATCTGCCGATCATGCCTTTTGTATCGGGCATCGTCGTCGTCATCTTCGGCTCGCTGTCGATCTGGCTGCAGAACGAGACCTTCATCAAGATGAAGCCGACCATCGTCAACGCGCTCTTCGGGGTAGCGCTGCTCGGCGGGCTGGCCTTCGGCAAGTCGCTGCTCGGCTATGTCTTCAACGCCGCGTTCCAGCTCGATGCCGAGGGCTGGCGCAAGCTCACCATCCGCTGGGGCATCTTCTTTCTCTTCCTCGCGGTGCTGAACGAAGTCGTCTGGCGCAATTTTTCCGACAGTACCTGGGTCGCCTTCAAGGTCTGGGGCACGATGCCGATCACCATCATCTTCACGCTGGCGCAGATGCCGCTGGTGCTGAAACATAGCGTCAACCTGGAAACGGAAGGCGAGAAGTGAGCGCTGTCGACGTAGAAACTCGCGTAAGACACCAGAACTTATGGTTTATCGCCTGCCTTGCGGTGCTGATCATTCAGATCGTCGCCGAATATATGATGGGCCGCGTGCCGATCTGCGCCTGCGGCACTGTCAAGCTGTGGGAGGGCGGGGTCAATACCAGCGGCAATTCGCAGCATCTGTCGGATTGGTACACGCCGTCGCACATCATCCACGGCTTCCTGTTCTACGGGCTCGCGCATCTCATCCTGCGCGGCAAGCCGCTGGCGGCGAGGCTGCTGCTGGCGCTGGTCATCGAATCCGGCTGGGAACTGCTCGAGAATTCGCCTCTCATCATCGACCGCTACCGCACGGCGACGATCGCGCTCGATTATTACGGCGACAGCATCCTGAATTCGGCGATGGACACCGTCTTCATGTGCGTCGGCTTCTTCTTCGCGCGGCGCGCGCCGGTGGCGCTGACGGTGGCGATCGCCATCTTCTTCGAGATTTTCACCGGCTACGTGATCCGCGATAACCTGACGCTCAACGTTATCATGCTGATCTGGCCGGTGGAGGCGATCAAGGTCTGGCAGGGTGGGGTGTAGGGCTTCTTTGTTCTAACAAGACCCCTCCCCAACCCCTCCCCACAAGGGGGAGGGACTAACTCGTGGCACCGCCTCGCAAACCAGACCAACTGCACACTGGACGTTCGATAGGACGCACGGCAAGAGCCGCACGTTAAGTCCCTCCTCCTTGTAGGGAGGGGTTGGGGAGGGATCTTTTGTGGATCACTCACTCAGGAAGCCGGCTTCCCGAGCGCCTTTTCCATCGCAGGAAACAGCCCTTCCTTCAGGCTGATATCGTCGAAGGGCCCGACGCGCTTGTAGAGGATCGTGCCGTCAGGCCCGACCAGATAGCTTTCCGGAATGCCGTAGACACCCCAGTCGATCGCTGCCTTGCCGTTCGGATCGACGCCGATCGCCCGAAAAGGGTTGCCGAGCTCGCCGAGGAAACGCAGGGCGTTGTCGTTCTGGTCCTTGTAATTGATGGCGACGATGTTCAGCCGTCCGTCTTTTGCCAGTTCTTTCAATAGCGGATGTTCGTCCCGGCAGGGGAGGCACCATGAGGCGAAGACGTTGACGAGGGTCAGCTTGCCCTTGATTGCCGCATCGGTCAGCGCCGGCACGTTGGCGCCGTCGAGCGGCGGCAGGTTGAGCGCCGGTGCCTTGGTGCCGATCAGGGCGGAGGGAATTTCGGCGATGTTCTTGCCATGGAAATCCTGGTCGTAGAGCATCTTTGCCGCCGTGGCCGCAATGCCGCCGAAGACGACGAGCGGCAGCAGCGCCAATGCGTAACGGCTAATCCCGCGCGGCTTGGCGGCGGCGTTTTCCGGCGTGTCGTTCATTCGCCATCCCCCACACTGTCCTTGGGGCGCGCCGAACGGCGGCGGATGCCGGCAGCCTCAAGGGCGGCGAGTTCCGTGCGGCGGGCGCGGCCGTCGGCCCAGGTCCGGGCTGTGACGGCGATCGTCACCAGGGCTGCAAAGCCATAGGAAGCGTAGACGTAGAAGGCATGCGTCACGATTAATCCTCCCGGCTCGCCATGCGGGCGGCAAGACGGCGCTGGGCGGCGATGCGGCGGCGCCAGATCTCGTTCCTCATTGCCATGATGTGCAGCGTGAAGAAGAGCAGGGTGAAGGCGATCGCCATGACGAAGAGCGGCCGCAGGAATTCCGGATCGATCGCCGGGCCGTCGAGGCGCAGCACGCTTGCCGACTGGTGCAGCGTGTTCCACCACTCCACAGAAAATTTGATGATCGGGATGTTGACGAAGCCGACGAGGATGAGCACGGCGCTGACACGCGCGGCCTTCGACGGATCGTCGATGGCGCGGCCGAGCGCAATCAGCCCGAGATACATCAGGAAGAGAACGAAGACGGAGGTCAGCCGCGCATCCCAGACCCACCAGGTGCCCCACATCGGCTTGCCCCAGAGCGAACCGGTGACGAGCGCGAGCAGGGTGAAGGCGGCGCCGAGCGGGGCTGCGGCCTTGGCGGAGACATCGGCCAGCGGATGGCGCCAGACCAGCGTACCGATCGCCGAGAGGCTCATAATCGTATAGCACATCATCGAAAGCCAGGCCGAGGGGACATGGACATACATGATGCGCACGGTCTCGCCCTGCTGGTAATCGCCTTCGGTGGCGAAGCTCAGATAGAGGCCGACCGCGAAACAGAGGGCGGTGATGCCGGCCAGCCACGGAATGGCGCGCGCCGCCAGCGCCAGAAACCGCGTCGGATTGGCGAGATCACTGAATTTGCTGATGGCAAGGCTCGTTTCGCTCATGTCCGCTTCCTTACCTTGATCCGGCTTTTCCCGCAATCGAATGGCCCATCAATCCGCTGTGTTTCGCAGCGCCAGGGCGGCGGCTGCCGGGCCGATGACCGCGAAGAAGAGTGTCAGCGCAATGAGGATCAGGAAGGGCGGCAGGAAGGGGGCAGGATTCTCGACTGCGGCATAGGTGGCGCTGACGCCGAAGATCAGCACCGGAATGGTCAGCGGCAGCACGAGGATCGAGACCAGCAGGCCGCCGCGGGGCAGCGCCACGGCAACGGCGGCACCCACGGCGCCGATGAAGGTGATGGCGGGCGAGCCGACCAGCAGCGTCAGCATGGTCGCGCCGATCGCCGTCTCGTCCATGTTCATGAAGAGGCCGAGCAGCGGCGAGGCGATGACCAGCGGCAGGCTGGTGGCCGTCCAATGGGCGAAGCATTTGACCAGCACGGTGAGAACCAGCGGCGTTTCCTGTATCAGCATCAAGTCGAGCGATCCGTCGTCGCGCTCGGCCTGGAACAGGCGGTCGAGCCCGAGAAGGGCGGCGAGCAGCGCGCCGATCCAGACGATGGCGGGGCCGATGCGCGACAGCAGTTTGAGATCGGGACCGACGCCGAAGGGAATGACGGCGACGATGGTCAGGAAGAACAGCACGCCGATCAGCGCGCCGCCGCCGGCACGGATGGAGAGTTTCAGGTCGCGGAAGAAGAGGGCGGTCATGCGGGGCGGCTCTCTGCATATGCGGTGGACGGGGTAGCTACGTCGAAAAGCATCACACCCACACCCCCGCATCCACGCCGGCAAAGCCCGTCATCTTCAATTCCTGCGCATTCCTCAGCCCCAGCGGCTGATGCGTTGCCGCCAGCACGATGCCGCCCTTTTCCAGATGCGCTCCAATCAAATCGGCAAACAGCCGGTCGGCGCTGGCATCGAGTGCGGCGGTCGGTTCGTCGAGGATCCAGACGGGGCGGTGGGCGACCAGCAGCTTGGCGAAGGCTATCCGGCGCTGCTGGCCGGCGGAGAGATAACCGAAGGGAAGGTGGGTGATGCCGGAGAGACCGACGGCATCAGTGGCGTCCTCGACGGAAAGGCCGGCGGCGGAGCCTGCATTGCCGAGAAAGGCGCGCCAGAAATCGAGGTTTTCTGCAACCGTAAGTTCATTCTTCATCGCATTTCGATGACCGAGGTAGTGGCTGACTTCCCCAGGGTGCCTGCCTCCCGGACTCTCTTCGCCGTGAAATATGACAGTGCCTTTCTCCGGCCTCAGCAGACCGGCGACGACACGCAGCAAAGTGGACTTTCCCGATCCATTTTTTCCTGTCAGCACAAGCGCCGCGCCGGCTGCCAAGTGAAAGGAAATGTTAACGAAAATGAGATCCTCACCGCGCCTTGCAGCCAGATTTTCGGCGGTGAGATGCATGCGTCGGCTCTTTCTTGGTTTCGGCTAGCGGCGGGGTCAAAAAATGTCCGATTTTGACTGTGCTCGGGTATGGCAAGTTTTTAGGAAATTATCTATAAGACCTGCAACCACGCCAGCGGTCGGCGTGAATTTCATCCTTGCGCCGAACTTGGAGCGTCTGTTCCACGTGCGGACAGCGGAAATGGCCGTACCCGCATCCTGATGTGCATTAAGTGCATAGGCGTTCGCACGACTGTGTTGGCTATCAGAAACGGGGTATCTCGTGTCTAAATCTCTTGACAGTTTCAATTGTCGTTCCACGCTTTCCGTCAACGGGAAGGACTATGTCTATTACAGCCTGCCCAAGGCTGAGGCAAACGGTCTGGCCGGCGTGTCGAAGCTTCCCTATTCGATGAAGGTGCTGCTCGAAAACCTGCTGCGCTTCGAAGACGGCCAGTCGGTCACCAAGGAGCACATCCTGGCCGTTGCCGAATGGCTGAACAACAAGGGTGCGGTCGAAAACGAAATCGCCTATCGCCCGGCGCGCGTGCTGATGCAGGACTTCACCGGCGTTCCGGCCGTCGTCGATCTTGCCGCGATGCGCGACGCGATGGTGTCGCTCGGCGGCGATCCCGAGAAGATCAACCCGCTCGTTCCCGTCGATCTCGTCATCGACCACTCCGTCATCGTCGACGAATTCGGCACGCCGCAGGCCTTCGCCCGCAACGTCGAGCTGGAATACCAGCGCAACGGCGAGCGTTACCGTTTCCTGAAGTGGGGCCAGCAGGCCTTCAAGAATTTCCGCGTCGTGCCTCCCGGCACCGGCATCTGTCATCAGGTCAATCTCGAATATCTCGGCCAGACCGTCTGGACCAAGGAAGAAGACGGCGAGACGATCGCCTATCCGGATACCTGCGTCGGCACCGACAGCCACACGACGATGATCAACGGTCTCGGCGTTCTCGGCTGGGGTGTGGGCGGTATCGAAGCGGAAGCTGCGATGCTCGGCCAGCCGGTCTCGATGCTGCTTCCCGAAGTCATCGGCTTCAAGCTGACCGGCAAGCTCAAGGAAGGCGTCACGGCGACCGACCTTGTTCTCACCGTCGTACAGATGCTGCGCAAGAAGGGCGTCGTTTCGAAGTTCGTCGAATTTTTCGGCCCCGGCATGGACAACATGCCGCTCGCCGACCGCGCGACGATCGGCAACATGGGTCCGGAATACGGCGCCACCTGCGGCTTCTTCCCGGTCGACGGCGAAACCATCAACTACCTTACCATGTCCGGCCGCACACATGACCGGATCGCCCTCGTCGAAGCCTATTCGAAGGCGCAAGGGATGTGGCGCGAAGGCGACGGCTCCGAGCTCGTCTTCACCGATACGCTGGAACTCGATCTTAGCGACGTCGTGCCGTCGATGGCCGGCCCGAAGCGTCCCGAAGGCCGCATTTCGCTTGAGAACATTGCGACCGGTTTTGCCGGCTCCATGGATGCCGACTACAAGAAGCCCGGCCAGCTGAACAATCGCTATACGGTTGAAGGCACCGACTTCGATCTCGGCCACGGCGACGTGGCGATCGCTGCCATCACGTCGTGCACCAACACCTCCAACCCGTCAGTGCTGATCGCCGCCGGCCTTCTTGCCCGCAACGCCGTTGCCAAGGGCCTGAAGACGAAGCCGTGGGTGAAGACCTCGCTGGCACCGGGAAGCCAAGTCGTCGGCGAATATCTCGCCAAGTCGGGCCTGCAGGCCGATCTCGACAAGCTTGGCTTCAACCTCGTCGGCTTCGGCTGCACCACCTGTATCGGCAATTCCGGTCCGCTGCCGGCGCCGATCTCGAAGACGATCAACGACAAGGGCCTTATCGTTTCCGGCGTTCTCTCCGGCAACCGTAACTTCGAAGGCCGCATCTCGCCCGACGTGCAGGCGAACTACCTCGCATCTCCGCCGCTCGTCGTCGCTTATGCGCTTGCCGGCACGGTGCAGATGGATCTGACCAAGGAGCCGATCGGCGAGGACCAGAGCGGCAATCCTGTTTATCTCAAGGACATCTGGCCGACCTCCAAGGAAGTCCAGGAATTCATCCTGAAATACGTGACCCGCGAACTCTACGAAAGCAAATATGCCGATGTCTTCAAGGGCGACGTCAACTGGCAGGCCGTTCAGGTCCCGCCGGGTCAGACCTATGCCTGGGACGACAATTCGACCTACGTACAGAACCCGCCCTACTTCGTCGGCATGGGCAAGAAGGGCACCGGCGTCTCCGACATCAAGGGCGCTCGCGTCCTCGGCCTGTTCGGCGACAAGATCACCACCGACCACATCTCGCCTGCCGGTTCGATCAAGGCGGCATCGCCGGCCGGCGCCTACCTCATCGACCACGACGTCGCCGTTGCCGACTTCAACCAGTACGGCACGCGCCGCGGCAACCATGAGGTGATGATGCGCGGCACCTTCGCCAATATCCGCATCCGCAACCACATGCTCGGCCCGAACGGCAAGGAAGGTGGCTACACCATCCATTACCCGTCGAAGGAAGAGACCTCGATCTACGACGCCGCGATGCAGTACAAGCAGGAAGGCGTGCCGCTCGTCATCTTCGCCGGTGTCGAATACGGCAACGGCTCCTCGCGCGACTGGGCTGCAAAGGGCACCAACCTGCTCGGCGTCAAGGCAGTGATCGCTCAGTCCTTCGAGCGCATCCATCGTTCGAACCTGGTCGGCATGGGCATTATCCCCTTCGTCTTCGAAGAGGGCACGACCTGGCAGAGCCTCGGCCTCAAGGGCGACGAACTCGTCACCATCGAAGGTCTGGAAAAAATCAAGCCGCGCGAGAGGAAGATCGCCAGGATCACCTATGGCGACGGCACCGTGAAAGAGGTTCCGCTGCTGTCGCGCGTCGATACGCTCGACGAGGTGATCTACCTCAACAATGGCGGCATCCTGCAGACGGTTCTGCGCGATCTCGCTGCCTGATTTTTAAGAGACTTGTTTGATAATAGCCGCCGGAGAGCAATCTCCGGCGGCTTTTCTTTGGTGCGACGATAGTATTTGGACGGGCTCACGATGATTTGTTTCACGCAAGTTCCTGTCGAGCTTCGTCTCACCCGTTCGTGACTTTTCGTTTGGACCCGGAAGGATTATTCGTACGTTCATATGTCAGGGCCGCCGGTTCAAACATGCCGTCGGCGCTGAAAAAGAGGTGCAGGTGAATGTCCCCCCGTTTTTTGCTTCCGCTAATCGCCGGCGTTGTTCTGTCGGGCCCGCTGCAGGCCGAAGACGGCACGCCGAAAGGTGTTGTCGAACTCTTCACGTCGCAGGGCTGCTCCTCCTGTCCTCCCGCTGATGCCGCTTTTCGCAAGCTGGTGAACCAGGGCGATGTCATCGCGCTCGCCTATCATGTCGATTACTGGAACTATCTCGGCTGGGCCGATACGCTGAGCTCCAAGGAAAATACCGAGCGACAGTATGGCTATGCCAAGACGATGGGCCGCAGCAACGTCTACACGCCGCAAGCCATCGTCAACGGACGCGACCATTTGGCCGGCGCCGATCTGAATGGCATCAACAGCAAGATCGACACCTATAGCAGCGAAGGCAATGGGCTGACCGTTCCGATCAGCGCCGCGATGCGCGGCGACGAGCTGGAGATCAAGATCGGCGCGGGACAGGGCAAAGCCAATGTCGTGATGGTCTATTTCGATAAGGAAAAGACGATCGACGTCGAAAAAGGCGAGAACAGCGGCCAGAAGCTCTCCTATCTGCACAGCGTCACCAATGTCGAAACCGTCGGCATGTGGGACGGCAAGGCAACCAGTCTGACGCTGCCGGCCAGCGTCCTGCAGCGGCCGCAGCTCGAGGGCTGCGCCATCCTGCTGCAATCGGCAACCGCAGACGGCGATCCGGCCGCGATCCTTGGCGCGACCGTGGTGATGGCTGGCAAAAATATCTGAGATTCCATCCGGTTTCGGATGAAGTGCCGGGCGGCCCGGCCGAGCGTATTCGGGGCTGGGGTTAAGGTCGATACGCTCCGCCGGGCCCTTTGGCGCGCTGGCGCCAAACCCGAATTCATAAATCTCCTGCAAATGAGGCGCTGTTTTGACTGAAATGCGGCGCTGCGGAGAAAGCGTTGACCTGTCCAGCGCATCATGCTTTCCGAAAATCGAACCCAACTTTCGCAAGGCATGATGCACTGACTCGAAGTGCTACAGCGTCCTTGCACGAGAGACGCGCGGCGCTGTAGTGCGGCCGAATGTGACGGCTGGCACTCTTGCAATTTGCGGCGGCTCGGGCAAACTGTCACCCTCCTGTCACAAGCGGAGGCCTTGGGAGACTGATGACAGATCAGCCGGATTTGCGACACGGCGAGAGCCGCTCCGTCGACAATAGTTCCTCAGTCGTCGTCGATCTCAGGGAATACAAGCAAAGCAAGGACCCGCTTCCGGTGACCTTCCACCGGCGCGAACTGGACGCGATCCTCTGGATCTACGGCCGGATGGTCGGTGATGGTGAATGGCGCGACTACGCCATCGATCACCTGAAGGACAGGGCGGTCTTTTCCGTTTTCAAGCGTTCCGGTGAAATACCGCTCTTCCGCATCGAGAAGAACCCCAAACTCGCCGCCAAACAGGGCGCGTATTCCGTGATCAGCGTCAACGGCACCATCCTGAAGCGCGGTCACGAGCTGAACCAGGTGCTGAAGGTCTTCGACAAGGCCCTGAAGCTCGTCGACAAATAAGCCATATCAGCCGTTAAACAGCACGCCGGGATAGGTCGACGGGTCCGGATCGGTGCTCATGCCTTCGCCTAAGGCGCGCTGCATGAACATCGTATCCAGCCAGCGGCCGTGCTTGTGGCCGGTGCCCTTCATCAGACCGACCTCCTCGAAGCCGGCCGTGCGATGGAGCGCGATCGAGGCGGGGCTGGCGCCGCCGATGACGGCCGCCATCTGCCGAAAGCCGAGAGTGGTGCAACGGATGACCAGTTCGGCGAGCAGCGCCTTGCCGATGCCGCGGCCACGGGCTTCAAGCGCGAGATAGATCGAATCCTCGACCAGCCAGCGATAGGCAGGACGCGTGCGGAAGGCCGAGGCATAGGCGTAGCCGAGGAGAGTCCCGTCCGCGCCGATGGCTGCGATATAGGGATATTGCTGGCCGACGATCGCCGAAAAACGCAGTGCCATCTCGGCCTCGGAGGGCGGGACGATCTCATAGCTCGCGACGCCGTTCAGGACCGATTCGCGATAGATATCGGCAATGGCGGGAATATCGGCATTCGAAGCATCGCGCAGGAGGAAGGACATTTCAGCAGCATATCCATAAGGGCGGCAAGGGCTTTCTAAACCATTCCGTGAAAGCCTACGCAACAAAAAAGGCGGCCGAAGCCGCCTTTTCGATCCCAGTCTGCCCTGCTTATTTACGGTTGCCCATGAACTGCAGCAGGAACATGAAGAGGTTGATGAAGTCGAGATAGAGCGTCAGCGCTCCCATGATCGCCTTGCGGCCGGCCACGGCGACGTCATCGGCTTCCAGGTACAATTCCTTGATCCGCTGCGTATCGTAGGCGGTGAGGCCTGCGAAGATCAGCACGCCGAGCACCGAGATTGCGAACTGCACGGCGGACGAGGCCAGGAAGATGTTGACCAGCGAAGCGATGATCAGGCCGAAGAGACCCATCATCAGGAACGAGCCCATCGCCGACAGGTTACGCTTCGTCGTGTAGCCGTAAAGCGACAGCGCGCCGAAGGAGGCGGCGGTGACGAAGAAGGTCTGAACGACGCTCTGACCCGTGTAGATCAGGAAGATCGATGAGAGCGACAGGCCGACGAGCGCTGCGTAGACCGCAAAGGTCGTCTGGGCGGCGGCCACCGTCATGGTATTGATCCGGAAGCTCAGGAAGAACACCAGAGCCAGCGGCGCAAGAATGACCACCCACTTCAGCGGGCTGACATAGATCGCCTGACCGAAAGCGGTCAGCTCACCATTGGCGAAGGCGAATTGGAACGACAGATATGCGGCCACACCGGTGATCGCCAGGCCCAGCGCCATCAGGTTGTAGACCTTGAGCATATAAGCGCGAAGGCCTTGATCAATCATCTCGCCGGTCTGAGCGCGGCTTTGATAGTTACGAAGATCAGCCATAGTTTCCTCTTACAAGCTCCGATGGAAATACGGTGTCGGGGTTTTCGACCCGGGCGCCGCTGCGGAGCTCCAGCATGCCTGCGGATAATATGAGGCTTTCGCCCTTTGCAAACAAGAGGCTTGCATAGGCTCGGTCGGTTAAATCGCCGTAAGGTGAAGGGTTTGGGTGCCGCTGCCCGGTCAAAGCTCGCGCAAGACGGGGGCTGCCTTCTGCCCAAGTATGCGCCAGGTGCCGATGAGGCCGATGCCGACGGTCAGGACGAGCGCGGTCACAAGCGTCAGTCCCGCCACGTCGGGCAGAAAGGCCGAGGGCAGACGCATGATGCGGGCGACGATGAACCAGGCGGCGGCGCTGCCGGCGATCAGCGCGAAGATCGCAGTCGCGAGGCCGAGGATCAGATATTCGTAGCTGAAGGCGCGGATCAGCATGGCGCGCGTGGCACCGAGCGTCTTCAGCACCACCGCGTCGTGGGTGCGCGCCCGGTTTCCGGCGGCAAGCGCGCCGGCAAGGACGAGGATCGAGGCGATCAGGGCGACCGAGGCCGCAGCGCGGATTGCGGTCGCCAGCTGTGCGACCAGCTGGTTGACGATATCGATCGCGTCCTTGACGCGCACACTGGTGATCGTCGGATAGGTGTTGGTGACCGATTTCAGGATCGCCGCATCTTCGGCCGGTGTCGAGGAGGGATCGGTCAGAGTCGCCAGCCACGCATGCGGGGCGCCGCGGAAGGTATTCGGCGAGAAAACCATGACGAAATTGATCGACAGCGATTCCCACTCGACGCGGCGCAGATTGGCGATCTTCGCCGTGATGTTGCGGCCGAGCACGTTGACGGTCACCTTATCGCCGATCTTGAGGCCGAGTTCATGTGCCTCTTCCGAGGAGAAGGAGACGAGCGGCTCGCCGCTGTAGTCCCTGTCCCACCATTTGCCTTCGGTGAGGGCGGCGTTCTCCGGCAGGGTTTCGGCATAGGTGATGCCGCGATCGCCGTTCAGCACCCAGCGGCCGGCCGCCGGCACGTTCATCTTGGTGACGTCCTCGCCGTTGAAGGCGATGATCCGGCCGCGCAGCATAGGCACTTCGACGAGCTTGCCCTGCGGCGCTTGGCCCTGGACGAGATCGCGGAAGGCGCCGACCTCGGCGCTCTGGATATCGACGAAGAAGAAGTTCGGCGCACCCTCGTTCATGCGGCCGGTCAGCTGCTGGCGCAGGTTTCCGTCGATCAGGGTCAGCGTCACCAGCAATGCCAGGCCAAGGCCGAGCGAGAGCACGACCGAGGGCGTCAGTGCGCCGGGGCGGTGGATGTTGCCGATCGCAAGCCGCAGCGCCGGCGAATTGACACGTGGACTGCGGCGCGCGAGCCAGGCGATCAGCGCGGCGACCAGGCGCAGGACGACGAAGGCGAAGACGATCGCGCCGACGAAGACGACGGCGATAAAGCGGTCATAGGCGGTGAGAATGGCAAGCCCGGCAAGGGCGGCCATGAACAGGGCGGCAAGCAGGATATAGGGCCAGGAGGGCAGGTGGCGGGCCTCGAAGCCTTGCTCGCGGAACAGTGCGGTCGCAGGCACTTCGCGAGCGTGGCCGAGCGGCAGGATGGCGAAGGCGAGCGTCGTCAGGATGCCGAAGAGCGTGGCGAGCAGCAGGGCGCCGGGATAGAGGGTCGGCGCGGTCGAGACCGGCAGGAATTGCGCCAGGAACTGCGCGGCAAGCATCGGCGACAGGGCGCCGATGACGAGGCCGATCAGGATGCCGCCGAGAGCGATGATGGCGATCTGGAAGAGATAGATCAGGACGACGACCTGCGCCGGCGCGCCCAGACATTTGAAGGTGGCGATGGTGGTGCGTTTGGAATCGAGGAAGGCGCGCACGGCATTGGCGACGCCGACGCCACCGACGATCAGCGCCGTGAGGCCGACCAGCGTCAGGAACTGCGAGAAGCGGGTGATGTTTTCGGTGAGCGAGGGCGCGGCGCGGTCGCTGGTGCGGATCGCCCAGCCGGCGGAGGGGAACTCCTTCGAGGCGCGCGCCTGGATGTCCGACATCGCGCCTTTGTCGTCCAGCCGGATCTTGTAGGCATGTTCGACCAGGCTTCCGGTCTGGATCAGCCCGGAGGCTTGGAGCGCCTGGCGGCTGACGAGCAGACGCGGCGCAAAGCCGAAACCTTCCGACAGCGCATCCGGCTCGATTTTCACCGTGCCGGTGATGCTGAGCTTGACGTTGCCGAGCAGCAATTCGTCGCCGACCGCAAGCCCGAGCCGATCGAGAAGGAGGGGCGCTGCGACCGCACCATAGGTGCCGCCTTGGCCCGAAAGCAGTGCTGCAAGCGGATAGTCCGGCTCGGCGACGAACTTGCCGTAGAGCGGGTAGGCGTCGTCGACAGCCTTGACCTCGACCAGCGCCTGATCGGAACCGTCAGGTTTGCGGGCCATCGAGCGCAGGCCTGTTGACACCGAAACGGTGCCGAGGCCTTCGAGGAAACCGATTTCCTGAGGCGTGGCTTCGCGGTTGTTGAGTTCGAATCGGACGTCGCCGGCCAGCAGTTCCTGCCCCTGCGAGGCGATCGTGTCGGTGATCGACTGCGAAACGGAATTGACGGCGGCAATCGCGCCGGTGCCGAGCGCGATGCAGGCAAGGAAGATGTAGAAGCCGCGGACGCCGCCGCGCAGCTCGCGCAGCGCCAGGCGAAAAGCGAGCGAGACGCGTGGGGTGATGATCCTCATGCGATCGCCGCTTCGCTGCGGCGGGCGGCGCTGTCGCCTTCGATCCGGCCGGAGCGGACGCGAATCTGGCGCGAGCATCGGTTTGCGAGCGAGACGTCGTGGGTGACGAGAAGCAGGGTCGTGCCGCGTTCGGCCTGCTTGGAGAACAGAAGGTCGGCGATCTGGCGGCCGGTCTCGGTATCGAGATTGCCGGTCGGCTCGTCGGCGATCAGCAGGGCGGGGGAGGGGGCGAGCGCCCTGGCGATCGCCACGCGCTGCTGTTCGCCGCCGGAAAGCTGGCCGGGATAGTGGTTCAGCCGTTCGCCGAGGCCGACCGATTTCAGCTCGCGATGGGCGATCTCGAAGGCGTTGCCGACATTGGCGAGCTCGAGCGGCACTGCGACGTTTTCCAGCGCCGTCATGTTGGCGATCAAGTGGAAGGATTGGAAGACGATGCCGATGTTGCGGCCGCGGAAATCGGCGACCTGATCCTCGCTCAGGGCGTGGAGCGGCGTATCGTTGATGTTGATCTCGCCGCTGTCGAGTTTCTCCAGCCCGGCAAGCACCATCAGCAGGGTGGATTTGCCGGAACCGGAAGGGCCGACGATGCCGACGGATTCGCCGGCCGCGATATCGAGATCGATGCCCTTCAGAACGTGGACGGAGGCGGCTGCGCTGCCAAGGGTCAGATCGGCGCCCTTCAACTCGATAATGGTTTTTGCCAACAGAAATCGCCCTATATAAGTCGGTAATCGAAAGGCCGCATAACGGCACCTCGCCAATCTAGGGAAACCAGGATGAGATTTAAAGTTGCCGCCCTTCAATTCACCGTCATCGCCGTCTCGCTGATCTTTGCCGCTGCAGCCGATGCCCGGACGATCAATCTCGTCGGTTTTGGGGATAGTTTGATGGCGGGCTATCAGCTATCGCCCGGCGACGGCTTTCCCGAAAAGCTGCAGGCGGCCCTGAAGGCGAAGGGGCTCGATGTCACCATCGCCAATGCCGGGGTCTCCGGCGACACGACGACAGGCGGCCTTGCGCGCATCGACTGGTCGGTACCCGACGGCACCGATGGGGTCATTCTCGAGCTAGGCGCCAATGATGCGTTGCGCGGTATCCCGCCGGAGGAGAGCGAGAAAAATCTCGATCAGATGATTATCCGGCTAAAGGAGCGTGGAATCGCCGTTCTGCTCGCCGGCATGATGGCGCCGCCGAACATGGGGGCGGATTATGCCGCACGATTCAACCCGATCTACCAGAAACTTTCGGAAAAACATGGGCTTCCCCTCTATGCCTTCTTCCTCGACGGCGTTGCGCTGGAGGCGGGGTTGAAGCTCGACGACGGCATGCATCCAAATGCGAGAGGTATCGACGTCATGGTCGAAAAGATGGAGCCTGCTGTCACAAATTTCGTCGAAGCGATTTCTTCTGTGAAGAATTAGGGGCTTGCGCGGTTGTTGATTGCATGATTCCGTGTGAGCACCTGCAAAAGATTCGGGGAGTGCTCGTGATGCCGAGACTGTTTACCGCCCTCGAAATTCCGCGCAATGCGGCGATGAGTCTTTCATTGCTGCGCGGTGGCCTCCCCGGAGCACGATGGATCGATGTGGAGAATTACCACATCACTCTGCGCTTCATCGGTGATGTCGACGGCCGGACGGCCGATGAAATCGTTGAACGCCTCGACCGGATCGACCGGCCGGAATTCCAGTTCCGGCTGGAAGGCATCGGTTCCTTCGGCTCGAAGAAACCGCATTCGGTCTGGGCCGGCGTCTCGCAATCGCCTGAGATGTATGCCCTGCAGGGCGAGATCGAGCGCATCTGCCAGCGGATCGGACTGCCGCCTGATCCCCGCAAATTCATGCCGCATGTGACGCTGGCGCGGCTCAAATCCTCACGCCTCGACGATGTCGTGCAATATCTGGCGGGACGCGGCAACTTCCATACCGCAACTTTCACCGCGCCGCGCTTCGTGCTGCTTTCGTCGCGCGAATCGGTCGGTGGCGGGCCTTATCTCACCGAAGAAGTGTTCCCGCTGCACGAGGCGCGCTCGGCGCCCAGCGTTTCGAGCAGCCTGCAGCAGCCGGTCAAGAGCCTGGTGTAGGCCAGTTCGAAACCGCCTGGGCCGCCATAATAGGGATCGGGAATATCCTCTCCCGTTCCCAGCGCGATATCACCAAAGAGACGGATGTTCGCCCCAGGCAGTGCGCTCTTGCTAAGAGCCGCCAGATTGTCGCGGTCCATGGTGAGGATCAGATCGAAATCCCTAAAGTCACTCGACCTGATGCGCCGGGCGCGCTGTCCCGATATGTCGATGCCGTGGCTTTTCGCGATGGCGATCGAACGCCGGTCGGGCGGCTCGCCTTCATGCCAGCCGCCGGTGCCGGCGGAAGCGATCGTAAAATCGCCGGTCAAGCCTGCCTGGGCGATGAGATGGCCAAAAATTCCCTCCGCGAGCGGAGAACGGCATATATTGCCCATGCAAACGAAGAGGATGCTGATGCGTTTCATCGGTAACCTGTCGACAGAGAAGAGGAGCATGGCATGAAAATGGAAAGACTGGAACGGACGGCGGTTGAGGCTGAGCTGACCGAGCTTTCGGGCTGGGTGCTCAATGATGCGGGTTCTTCGATATCGAAGACGTTCAAGTTCGCAAATTTCGTCGAGGCTTTCGGCTTCATGACGCAGGCAGCGCTCGCGGCCGAGAAGCTCAACCACCATCCCGAATGGTTCAACGTCTATTCCAGGGTGGATGTGACGCTGAACACGCATGATGCCGGCGGACTGACGGAGTTGGATTTCAAGCTCGCCAAAGCCATGGAGAAGGCTGCGGCGCGTCGTATTGATTGAAGCCGGGCCGATTGAAAGGGGCCGATTGAAAGACTGGGCGCCATCACCATATGTTCGCTTGGACGAAAGGGATGCAGGGATGGACGAGGTCAAATTCGGGGAAATCCTGTTGCCGGGCGACGAGGACACCCAGAGCCGGCGCGAGAAAACCGTAAGGCAGAAATTCTGGCCGACTTTCCGGCGGGCGGTGCGGCAGATCCCGTTCTCGCGCGATGTCGTCGCCGGTTTCTATTGCGCGCTCGATCCGCAGACGCCGACGAAGGTGCGCGGCGTGCTGCTTGCAGCACTCGCCTATTTTGTCATGCCGATCGACATGATCCCGGATATTTTTGCCGTCATCGGCTTTTCCGACGACATCGCCGTGCTCTCGGCCGCCTTCGCGATGGTGCGCGGCCACATCCGGCCGGGCCATTACGAAGCAGCCGACCGCGTTCTCGCCGATCGGCCGGAAGAAGCAATGAAGACGATCTAAAGCGCGTCCGCTGCACACTTTTGGGCGACATGGGTCAGGCGATTTCGCGTTCCAGCACCTTGCGAAGCTTGCCGAAGGCAAGCCGGATACGCGACTTCACCGTGCCGAGCGGCAGCCCGGTCGCTTCGGCGATCTCCGAATGTGATTGACCGAGGAAGAAGGCGGCGCGCAGCATGTCGCGCTGTTCCTCCGGCAATTGGCCGACGGCGGCGCGTATCTTGGCGTCGCGATCGTCATTGGCGATGATTTCTTCCGCGCCGATATCGGCCGGCGGCTGCAGGGCCGGATCAGTCTCATCGAAGATGCGGGTGTTGGCGCGGCGCTGGATGTCGATGCGGCGGTTGCGGGCAATACGGAAAAGCCAGGTCGAGAGGGAAGATCGGGTGGCATCGTAGAGCTCTGCCTTGTGCCAGAGCACAATCATGATCTCCTGGACCAGTTCCTCAGCCTCGCCTGATGTCATCCTCTGGCGCATCAGCCAGGCCTTCAGGCGGGGTGCGAAATAGTCGAACAGGATGGAAAAGGCCTGCTGGTCGCGATCGTCCGCGACGGCCTTCGCGAGGGCAGCGAAACGCTGTCTTTCCTCGGCATCCATATCTCCTCACCAGCCCCCTGCGGCAATAATTTCGTCCCGGATTTCCAAGTCTTACTGAGGTACAACGGATTTGGGAAAGGTCAAACTCTTGCCTGAATCTTTGTGTCTTAAATTCAGCCGAACGGAGGGCCAGTGCCATTGGGGCACGGTGTCGCGGCCGATACCGTTAAAGGGACGAAAATTGACACCCGAGCTGAAATGACACAGGCAGATACAAATCGCAGCTATTGTTGACCATTTGGTAACCTGAATTAAGTCAAAATAAAGCAGATCGTGATTATGCGGCGCCCGCTATGATCGCTTCGGGCCTTGAATCGCAAGAACCGGCAGGAATCCATGTTTGTAAAAAGTATCGTATCCGCTCTCGCACTCACCCTTGTTATGGCCGGAGTTGCGACAGCGCAGCAGGCCGCGCCGAACCGAATCCAGCAGTTCCAGGCATGGGGCGCTTACTCCTACAAGTCGGGCAACAGCACCGTCTGCTACGTGCTGTCCGTTCCGACGGCAAAGCAGCCGGCAAGCGTCGACCACGGCGACAATTTCTTCATCGTCTCTCAGCGCCCGGGCCAGAACATCTCCTACGAGCCGCAGGCGATGATGGGCTACACGGTCAAGGAAAATTCGAAGATCAACGTCGTCATCGACAACAAGACCTTCGTGATGTTCACCAAGGACAAGGCCGGCTGGGTCGAGAACGCGGCGCAGGAGCCAGCCCTCGTTGCCGCGATGAAGACCGGTCATTCGATGACGGTCAATGCCGTTTCGCGCAAGGGCACCGGCACCTCCTACAGCTATTCGCTCTCGGGCATCTCGGCTGCGCTGAAGCAGATCGAAACCTGCAAGTAAGCGGTCCTTTAGACCGAAGAATTTCATGGGCCGGCCTTGCGCCGGCCCATGCCGTTTCCATCTATGGTGACGCGCGGGCAAAATGATGCTAAAGCCGGCGCCAACAGCGGACAGATCGCGATTTCAGTCGCCGTTCCGCCATTCAACTTCTGCCGATGTGCTGTCATGCGCCCGCAGGTCTTCCGGCTTACCGCTGAAGTCCGCGGGGTTGCGAGGAGCAGCCACATGTTTGAATTCGGGATGAAAGACTATGTCCGTCATGGATGCGATCGTTGTCACCAAGCCGCAGGCGCGCACGTCCGCCAACCTCGAGAAGCCGTCGTTGATCGGCATGTCGCGCGAGGAGATGGGGGCGGCACTGCGGGAAAAGGGTGTGGCCGAAAAGCAGATCAAGATGCGCGTCTCGCAGCTCTGGAACTGGATCTATGTGCGAGGGGTCTCCGACTTCGACCATATGACGAATGTCGCCAAGGACATGCGGGAAATGCTGAAGCAGCATTTCACCATCGCACGTCCCGAGATCGTCGAGGAGCAGGTCTCCAACGACGGCACGCGCAAATGGCTGCTGCGCTTTCCCGCCCGCGGCGCCGGGCGTCCCGTCGAGATCGAGGCCGTCTACATTCCGGAAGAGGGCCGCGGCACGCTCTGTATCTCCAGCCAGGTCGGCTGCACGCTCACCTGTTCCTTCTGTCATACCGGAACGCAGCGTCTGGTGCGCAACCTGACGGCGGAGGAAATTCTTTCGCAGCTGCTGCTTGCCCGCGACCGGCTTGGGGACTTTCCGGACCGTGAAGCGCCGCAGGGTACGATCATGCCCGCCGAGGGCCGCAAGGTCAGCAACATCGTCATGATGGGCATGGGTGAGCCGCTTTATAATTTCGATGCCGTCAAGCAGGCATTGCTGATCGCAACGGATGGTGATGGCCTGTCGCTCTCCAGGCGCCGCGTGACGCTTTCCACCTCTGGCGTCGTGCCGGAGATCTTCCGCACCGGCGAGGAAATCGGCGTCATGCTGGCGATTTCGTTGCATGCGGTGCGCGACGATCTGCGCGACATTCTGGTACCGATCAACAAGAAGTACCCGCTGAAGGAACTGATCGAAGCCTGCCGGACCTATCCGGGCCTTTCGAACGCACGGCGCATCACCTTCGAATATGTGATGCTGAAGGATGTCAACGACAGCCTGGAAGACGCCAAGGGGCTGATCAAGCTCCTGAAGGGCGTGCCGGCGAAGATCAACCTCATTCCATTCAATCCCTGGCCCGGCACCAATTATCAGTGTTCCGACTGGGAGCAGATCGAGAAGTTCGCCGATTTTATCAATTCGGCAGGTTATGCCTCGCCGATCCGCACGCCGCGCGGCCGCGATATTCTTGCCGCCTGCGGCCAGCTGAAATCGGAATCCGAACGCATGCGCAAGACCGAGCGTCTGGCCTTCGAGGCGATGATGATCGCCAATCACGGCGCCGACGACTGATCAGCAAGTTTGATCCTCGCTACAATTCTCCGCGATTGATTTCAGGGGGCGCTTTTCCTAAAAGTGCCCCCAAAATCATTCAGGAGGATCCCCATGCGCCCGATTTTACTCGCTCTTGCCGCCACTTTGGCCCTTTCCCTGCCCGCAAAGGCCGATGACGTCACCGTCGCCGTGACGGCGATCGTCGAACATCCGGCGCTGGATGCGGCGCGCAAGGGTGTTCTCGATGCGCTGACGGCGGCTGGCTACAAAGAG
Organism: Rhizobium sp. SU303; assembly: GCF_021052345.1. NCBI lineage: Bacteria > Pseudomonadati > Pseudomonadota > Alphaproteobacteria > Hyphomicrobiales > Rhizobiaceae > Rhizobium > Rhizobium sp. SU303. The sequence goes on along the minus strand of NZ_CP088095.1, from coordinate 4,370,357 downwards.
GGCGAGAACCTGAAATTCGTCTTCGAATCGGCGCAGGGTAATCCGGCGACGGCGGCCCAGATCGCCCGCCAGTTCGCCGGCGACGAGCCCAATGTCATCGTGCCGATCTCGACGCCCTCGGCCCAAGCCGTCGTTTCCTCGACGCGTGACATTCCTGTCGTCTTCACAGCCGTGTCCGATCCGCTCGGCGCCCAGCTCGTCAAGGATATGGACAAGCCCGGCGGCAACGTCACCGGCCTCTCCGACATGTCGCCGGTCGCCGAGCACCTTGCGCTGATCAAGGAAATCCTGCCCGATGTGAAAAGCATCGGCTATCTCTACAATTCCGGCGAGGCGAATTCCGTTTCGCTGCTCGCCGTCTTGAAGGCTGAAGCCGAAAAGGCTGGCCTGAAGGTGGTCGAATCGGCCGCCACCAAGTCGGCCGAGGTCCAGGGTGCGGCACGCGCGCTCGTTGGCCGCGCCGATGCGATCTACATTCCGACCGACAACACGATCATCTCCGCGCTCGAAGGCGCCGTCGCGGTTGCCGAGGAGAGCAAACTGCCGCTCTTTACCGCCGATACGGATTCGGTTTCGCGCGGCTCGATCGCCGCCCTCGGCTTCAACTATTATGATGTCGGCAAGCAGACCGGGGAGATCGTCGTGCGTGTGCTGAAGGGCGAGAACCCGGGCAACATCGCGGTCAAGACGCCCGCCGGCAGCGACCTGGTCGTCAACAAGGCGGCGGCCGAGAAGATGGGGGTCACGCTGCCGCAGAGCGTGCTTTCCCGCGCTAACAAAGTCGTCGAATAGTCGGTCGGTATTTCTAAAGCGCGTCGCGATCTTTCAGATTCGCTTGCCGCGCTTTAGATGTTTCCGCATGTCTTTGGCGCAAAACCGCTGCACACTTTCGCGCGACATGCTGTAACGCCTTCATCGTATTCAGCCGCTCTCGTTTGCACGGGAGCGGTTGTTTGTATTAAAAGACTCCGTTTCGCGACGGGCGGAACGGACACAAAAAGGGGCTGAAAGCCTTGAGCCAAATCGCATTCTGGGGGGCCGTCGAGCTCGGTCTGGTCTATTCGTTCGTCGCTCTCGGCGTCTATCTCGCCTTTCGAGTTCTCGACTTCCCCGACCTGACGGTCGACGGCTCCTTTCCACTTGGCGCGGCGGTGACGGCCGTGCTGATCATTGCCGGCGTCAATGCCTGGCTTGCGGCTCTGATCGCCATGGCCGCCGGTGCCGCTGCGGGCATGGTGACAGCACTGCTCAACGTGCGCTTCAAGATCCTCAATCTGCTCGCCTCGATCCTGACGATGATTGCACTGTTTTCCGTCAATCTGCGCGTAATGGGCAAACCCAATGTCGCCCTCATCAATGCCGACACGATGATCAGCCCGTTCTTCGGCCATGGCCTTCGCGATTTCTACGTGCGGCCGCTCTTCGTCGGTGTTCTCGTCGTCATCGCCCTCATCCTGGTCTGGCGTTTCCTGGAAAGCGATGCCGGGCTGGCAATGCGGGCGACCGGCGCCAATGCAAGGATGGCGCGGGCCCAGGGCGTCGATACCAGCCGGCAGATCTATCTCGGCATGGCTATCTCCAATGCGCTGGTGGCGCTCGGCGGCGCGCTGTTTGCCCAGACGAACGGCTTTGCCGACGTCACCTCGGGCGTCGGCACGATCGTCGTGGGGCTTGCGGCCGTCATCATCGGCGAGACGCTGCTCGGGCGCCGCGGTCTGCTGATCGCGCTTGTTGGATGCGTGCTCGGCTCGATCCTCTATCGCATCGCGATCCAGCTGGCGCTTTCGAGCGACGTCATCGGTCTGCAGGCGTCCGACCTCAATTTCGTCACGGCCGTGCTGGTGACCGTGGCGCTCATCCTTCCCCGTTTGCGCGGAGGTGCCGCGTCGTGATCAACCTCAAGAACATCAAGGTCGTTTTCGGGCGCGGCACGCCGCTGCAGAAGCAGGCGCTCTCGGGTGTCAGCCTGACGATCGAGGAAGGCTCCTTCGTTACCGTCATCGGCTCGAACGGCGCCGGTAAATCGACGCTGCTCGGCGTGCTCGCCGGCGACGTGCTGGCAAGCGAGGGGCAGGTGCTGATCGGTAATACAGACGTCACACGCAAGACGACGGCGGCGCGCGCCGGGCTGGTCGCCCGTGTCTTCCAGGACCCGCTGACCGGAAGCTGCGGTGCGCTGTCGATCGAGGAAAACCTGGCGCTTGCGGCGCGCCGCGGCGAGCGGCGCGGGCTTGTTTCGGCGCTTGGCGCAAAACGGCGCGACCATTTTCGCGAGAGGATCGCCGAACTCAATCTCGGGCTGGAGAACCGCATGAAGGACCGCATGGACTTGCTTTCCGGCGGCCAGCGCCAAGCGGTCTCGCTCGTCATGGCGACGCTGGCGGGCTCGGAAGTGCTGCTGCTCGACGAACATACAGCGGCGCTTGACCCCGGCATGGCGGAATTCATCATGGGTCTGACCCAGAAGATCGTTTCCGAGCGCAAGCTGACGACGCTGATGGTGACGCATTCGATGCGCCAGGCGCTCGACTATGGCCACCGCACCGTGATGCTGCATGGCGGAGAGATCGTGCTCGATGTCGCCGGCGACAGCCGCAAGACATTGCAGGTCGAGGATTTGATCGCAATGTTCCGCAAGATGCGCGGCCAGACGCTGGATGACGATGCGTTGCTGATCGGTTAGCGGGCAGCTGATCGTTTCACGACTCCTCAGAGGCCCGTGGGACCGTCATCAAGAGCAGACTTCCACCAGCACGCGACGACCGTACTGGTTGAGCCATTCCGGCTGGCACTGTTCCGGGTAATAGTCGTCATCGCCGAAGAACAGACGATTTCTATCGTGGAAGGCGAAACGGCCGTCGCGATGTCCGCCAAAAGGGCCGGCTCCGCCGAAATGATGCGCTCCGAAGCCGTGATCGGCGAAATTACCGCCGCCCATATGCGCACCACCGCCGAAGTGGCCGCCGTCACGCGAGAAGCCGCCACCGCCATGGCCTCCGCCGCCGTGAGCTAAGGCAGGTGTTGTCGCTGTAAGGGACGTGGCGGCAAACGTCAGCGCAACAACTCCTGCCGTTATGATATTGCGGAACCTAATCATGGACTTATCCTTTCAAGGCAGCTCTTCGTGAGCCCTAAAGGATATGTGGGCAGCGAAGGTGGCGTGGCCTAGCCACAATTGCCGATTTGCGATCATATGTTGATCACAAGTAATCGCGCGAAAGGCATGGAATAATTTTGGAAGGCGACGAAATTCGCCGTCGCCGCCTGCTCCGGCGTGGCGTCTCGCGAATATAGGTGTAGCTGGCGGCGGATCGTTTCACGACCGCGGGCGGATCGATCAACCGACCGCGGGCGGATTGCTGCGCAACCGCGGGATTGCTGCGCAACCGCGGCTATCTCGCCTGGGTGAGCAGGATCTTTGCGGCGAAGATCGAGAAGACGCCGGCGAAGGTGTAGTCCATGCCGCGCAGCACTTTCTTGTTGTTCTGCAGCCATGAGGCCAGCCAGTCGGCGGCAAAGACGACGCTGGCGTTGACCGGCATGCCGATCAGGATGAAGCAGAAGCCGAGAAAGAGCAGCTTTTGGGTGACGGCCGGATCGCCGGCGCTGACGAATTGCGGCAGGAAGGTCATGAAGAAGATGATGACCTTGGGGTTCAGAAGATTGACCCAGAAGCCTGACGAGATGTTCGAGAGGGCGGTGCCCTTCTGCTCCTCGACCTTGGCGACGGTGAGCTTCGAGCCGAAACGGATCGCCTGTACCGCCAGCCAGAGCAGATAGGCGGCACCACCGGTCTTCAGGATCAGGAAGGCGGTCGGCGAGGCGGTGATCAGCGCCGAAATGCCGAAAGCGACCAGCATGGTGTGGACGACGATGCCGAGGCTGGTGCCGACGACAACGAAGAGCGCCGCCTTCTTGCCCTGGGCGAGCGCGCGGCTGATCGACAGCGTCATATCGGGGCCTGGGGTCGCCGCAAGCAGCAGCGTCGCGGCGGCAAAGGCGAGAAGGGTCGGCAGGCTGGGCAGGAAATCCATGACACACTCTGAAAGCCGGAAAGGATCTGGGGATCTCTTACCCGGCTTTCGGAAAATTACCAATCAAACCTTCTGATGGCGCCGATTACTTTTGTTCGAGGAACGCCTTGAAGCTGTCGGCATAGTCCTTGTGCCAGCGCGACAGGGGCGGGCGGTTCTCGACGATATCGCCGGCTGCCCAGAGCATGCGGCGTTCGTCGACCGGACGCGCGACGTCATTGTCGGGGCAGAGGATATAGAAATCGCCGCGTTCGAGGCTCTCGACCATGAAATCGACGGTCTGCTCCGGCGTCCAGGCCGCGGCCGGTTTTTCGGCGCGGTCGCCCTTGGTGAGGCCGGTGAAGACGAAGCCGGGGATCAGAAGATGGGCGGAGATCTTTCCGCCTTGGGTGTTGCGAAGCTCGTGCTCCAGCGCTTCAGTAAAGACTTTCACGCCAGCTTTGGAGATATTGTAGGCGGGGTTGCCGGGCGGCGTGGTGATGCCTTGTTTGGAGCCGGTGTTGATGATCAGGCCCGGCTCGCCATGCGACAGCATCTTCGGGCCGAAGGTGCGGGTGCCGTTGATTACACCCAGCAGGTTGACGGCGAAGATATTGTCCCAGTTCGCCTGCGGGCTGAAGATCGAGGTTTCCGGGCCGATGCCGGCATTGTTCATCAGCACGTGCACGCGGCCGAAACGCTGGAGCACCGCGCGCTCGAGCGCTTCCAGCGAGTCTCTGCTGGCGACGTCGGTCTCGACCGCCATCACATTTTCCTCGCCGGCAATGGCCTTAAGTTCGTTGGCGGCGTCGGCCAGCCGATCGCCGCCCAGATCGGCAATGGCGACGCTCATACCGCGTCCGGCGAAATATTTCGCCGCGGCAAGGCCGATGCCGGAGGCGCCGCCGGTGATGACGGCAACATTGGATTTCTTGAAAATGTCTTGAATATTCGTCACGGGCAGCCTCTCCTCGAGTATTTGCGGACGCTGGCGAATATGGGCTCCGCTTTCGCGCTGTCAAACGGTATCGGCACCATCAGCGTCGCACTTGGTCTTGCGTCACGCGCCAATCTCGCTAAAAGTGCCGCGACACCGGGTTTTGCCGGCCTTTTATGCAACGGACCTCATCATCATGGCATCATACAAAGACGTGAAGAAAGTCGTTCTCGCCTATTCCGGCGGCCTCGACACCTCGATCATCCTGAAGTGGCTGCAGACGGAGCTCGGCGCCGAAGTCGTCACCTTCACCGCCGATCTCGGCCAGGGCGAAGAGCTGGAGCCGGCGCGCAAGAAGGCCGAAATGCTCGGCATCAAGGAGATCTATATCGAGGATGTGCGCGAGGAATTCGTGCGCGATTTCGTCTTCCCGATGTTCCGTGCCAATGCCGTCTACGAGGGCGTCTATCTGCTCGGCACCTCGATCGCCCGTCCTCTGATTTCCAAGCATCTGATCGACATCGCCCGCAAGACGGGTGCGGATGCGATCGCCCACGGCGCGACCGGAAAGGGCAACGACCAGGTCCGTTTCGAGCTGTCCGCCTATGCCCTGAACCCGGACATCAAGATCATCGCGCCGTGGCGCGACTGGGCGTTCAAGAGCCGCACCGATCTGCTGGCCTTTGCCGAACAGCATCAGATCCCGGTTGCCAAGGACAAGATGGGCGAGGCGCCATTCTCCGTCGACGCCAACCTTCTGCATTCCTCTTCCGAAGGCAAGGTTCTCGAAGACCCCTCCCAGGAGGCGCCTGAATATGTGCATATGCGCACCATTTCGCCTGAAGCTGCACCCGACAAGGCAACGACCATCAAGGTCGGCTTCGAAAAGGGTGATGCAGTTTCGATCAACGGCGTGCGCATGAGCCCAGCGACACTCTTGGCTGCGCTCAACAATTACGGCCGCGACAACGGCATCGGCCGTCTCGACCTCGTCGAGAACCGCTTTGTCGGCATGAAGTCGCGCGGCGTCTACGAGACGCCAGGCGGCACCATCCTGCTTTCGGCGCACCGCGCCATCGAATCGATCACGCTCGACCGCGGTGCCGCCCATCTCAAGGACGACATCATGCCGCGCTACGCCGAGCTGATCTATTACGGCTTCTGGTTCTCGCCGGAACGCGAGATGCTGCAGGCGCTGATCGACAAGAGCCAGGAGCATGTCGAAGGCGAAGTGACGCTGAAGCTCTACAAGGGCAATGTCATGGTCATCGGCCGCGAAAGCGAAAAGTCGCTCTATTCCGACAAGCTCGTCACCTTCGAGGACGATCAGGGCGCCTACGACCAGAAGGATGCGGCGGGCTTCATCAAGCTCAATGCGCTGCGCCTGCGCACGCTCGCCAAGCGCAACCTCGCGAAATAATCGCGGTTCGCCTTCGAACCGGATAAGAGCCCGCCGGCATTGCCGCGCGGGCTTTTTCGTGGAGTGAGGTTGCAAACACCACCAAACTCTAGAGCGTTCTGGATGGCCGGATTGCAACAACGGACATCGGCTCGGCTTGGATAGACGACCGCTACGGGGCCGAAGGCAGACGGGCAGCTTTTGATGGGCGGCCGGCGATATCGGACAATGCTAAGCTGGCTATTCGGTGGGAAAGATCTCGGCCGACTGCGGTTAGGTAGTCCGAAGCAACGCCTAGCCGTTCACGAAGCTTCAGATCGTTTCGGTCCGCATGCGCTCGCTGAGGTGCCACCCCGGTTCTATCTAAACAGTCACCAATTCGGCAAGCTTCGCTGCCACCTCTGCCATCGTGGCCTCTGCCGTGTTTAGCCCGTTTCGCGAGGCCAGCAGGGGACTTATTTCGCGTAGAGCGTCATAAGTTGTCTGATGCACGATGGGTACAAGCCTCTCGCCCGCCAGGAGTGCCGAAAGTTCCTTGTCGGCGACACCCCCTTTAGGGAGGGTGCTCAGCATTGCAGGAGTCACCAACACAATCCCCACTCGCGAGTTCGCCAAGCCTTTGTCGATGGAGCGCATGAACGGCTCGCCAAGCCCAATGTCCTTCTCGCTGAACCAGACCCGGACACCACGCGCCTCAAGAAGGTCGTGCAGTTCCTTCGCGGCCTTCTGTCGGTCGTCCCAAGCATGGCAGAGGAATACGTCTCGGAGTTCCGGTCGCTTGGCGGCTAGTTCTTCGACGTTGACCCGGACCGGGGTGAGTTCCCGAACTTCCGCAGGAGTGTAGAACAAAGCCGAACCAGGTTTTGACCAACTCGCTCTTACGCGGCCAGTCCCGCTGCCGCTGCTCCGTGCACCTCCACTGCTCGCCGAGGACGAATAGTAGGAAAGGGACGAATAGGACGGGGGAGAGTACCCACTACTGTAGCCGTATCGCGAGCGGCCACGACATGCAGGGCAGTTTGCCGCTGCTCTCGCTGACCGATGGCCTTCGCTTGGTGCCGTGCATCTTGCCATGTCAGCGGTATTCTCCCAAAGGCCCAAAGGGGTGAACTTAGCTAGCCATACATAGATCACGATTCGCAGACTAGAACCTATCGGATTATTAGCGAATTCTCTGACTACTCTTTGGATCTATCTGATAGTGTATCGGGGTCTGCGGCGCTTTGAGGATTGATTGCAGCTTGGCCGAATGACATCTGAGGGCGCGCGCATAGCAGTTCGGTCGACTTTCTAAACGAGGGCCGTCTGCACCGAGACGCACGGCCCCGGGCTGTGCATTGTCAAATCGTGATCGACCCGACTGGGAAAGGCGTAGTCATCGATTTTTCCGCCTCTTCGTTCAAGCCACGCAAGCAAACTTAGCCTAACGTCGGTCGTAATCTCAAATTGGACGGGACGTCCAGTTTTTGCTGGACGACCATGGCGCGGGCTCGAATTTCCTGGCCTGTAACAATGGTTCCGATCTTGATCTTGACCAGATCGCAGCCGCGTGGCTTGCTGTCGATTGCGAGATCGAACAGCGCTCGCTCCCTTATGCGCCCCTCTATCGAGGAAGAAACGAATTGCCCAGATCTGGCGCTGCTTCAGGGGCTTCTTTACGCCAACCTTCCGGCCGGCGTTCTATGCCGGGCGACCCAGTGCACCAGGATCATATTGTGCGATAACCATTTGAGTTCTCCTTCCGCCACCATTGGCCGTTGGAAGAACGCGCGAATTCCAGGTTCAAGGGCACCGTATCCAAACTGTCAAGTTTTCGGTGTCAACGTCACCTGCCGTAGAGCGACAGTGATTTCGGCGACCGCGTCCCGACGGCATTTCGGTCATTTGAGCAACAATAGCAATTCCTGAAAGCTTCCGTAGGGAAAGACCGGCCTGCCACATTCCAGCCAGTGATCGTACTGGCGGAGTCCTGAATTCCGCCGCCCGCCGTGGCAAAATAATTGATAGTCAATGTAGTCGCTCGCTTTCATGCCGTAAGGAAGGAAAAAAACCTGGCGGGGCAAACATGTCGATCCACGTTGAAATTAGGAATAGTACCGCGCAAGATTGTGCAATAACTTGACAATCAGCCAGAAAAAAAGATCGTCGATGTTCGAGGAACGCGCCTTCAACCTTTTTGTTTATTTTGATGAGGGAGTAGCTCGGCAATATGGTGCCCGCCATCACCGTCTAGCGGGCAGTGACGAGGCCAAACTAAAACTCTTGCTAGCCAACGTTGAGGCCGACCACACGAACGCCAGGCGTTTCGATTTTGAACGGACCTTCACCCCGGATGAGTGGATTGCGGCGCAACGCTTTAGCGAAGTAACTCACTATTTTGAGGAGGCATTTTATCACTATAGGGCACCTCGCGCGGTAATTTATTGCGTGACGCCAGTTGTCGATGGCGTGCCTACTGTACATCAACAGGTTTCCACCGGCCCGTTTCGCGGCGATGTCGTGACAAAGATCGAAGGGCGTGGATCAGTCCCGGACTATTTGGTCACATACGTGCGGGGAAATAAATTTCACTTGGCTGAACTGCTCGACGACGATTATTTCAAAGCTATTAAGTTGCTCTTCAACGCGGGCCACCATGTATCATCGGCAAAGCTGCTTATGTCGTGCGTCGATACGCTCGCTTTTGTGGAACATGGCGACGTCCGCGGCAATTTCACTGACTGGCTGGACACATATGTTAACCTCGCGCCAATCGGAATAAGCGCCGTTGAGGTCTGGGAATTTCGAAACTCAATTCTTCACATGACCAACCTCGCATCGCGACAGGTCCTCGCTGGAAAGGTGTCTTCCATAGCGCCTTACATAGGAAGGGCCCCCTTAATGGCACCGTTAGACCCGCGTCTGCCCAAGCCGTTCAACCTCTATCTATTAATGTTGGCTGTTGCAGACGGGGCGGCAAAGTGGGCACAGACTTATGCCGATAAAGAGAAAATGTTGAAGTTCATTGAGCGGTACGACACAACGATCTCAGATGGGCGCGTGGCAAAATGGTCTAAGGAGTAGTCCCCCTCGAAATTTATGCCTCAAGGGTTCAGTTCCAATGGTGGCCTGTCCCCCGATAGCACCAAATGGCCGATCACCGAATGTCTGCCTTTCGACCTGCTGCGTCAGAAGGAGATAGTCAGCTTTCCACCCCAAGCTCGATTTTCAACCCGCATAAGCTGAACCGCAGCTTTTTGGAAATCTCGTACCCCGTCTGAATGTCCGTATTGAGGGCGCATTGCTGCCGTGGTCGAGGTCGCATATCGGCCCAAAGCGGACAAGAGGTTGCTCTGTCGTCCCTGCTGGCGGGGCTCGTCCATTCGAATTCTGGACGTCAAACTACCCACCTAGCCTATGATTCCGCGGAGTTCGTCGTTGCGCCAGGCGCTAGAAAATCTTCTCGGTGGGAAGTCCGAGCGCGAATGAACCCGCGTATTGCGCCTGGGCTCCGGGCTGCATCGGATGATAGCGAGCGCCCTGTATGTCACGGAAGCAGCGCTCCAGGCCGTTCTCTCGATAGAATGCCGCGCCGCCTGCGACCTCCATTGCAAGCTCCGTCACCTCGATAGCGTGCCGTGCGACCAGGGAACGGCCGATCATAACCTCGTTGACGGTTTCCGCGGACGGTTCGTTTCGAGCAACTACCTCTAACATCCAGCGATGCGCGATCTGTGCGGCCCTCAGAGACGTTTCCATGCGCCCGACCAACCCGATCACATGATCGCTGTTGGCCTTGCTACGGACCATCTTGACTGCGATGTCGCGGGCGCTCTCGGCGACGCCAAGATAGGCCGCGTAGATCAGAGGAAACGCGATCATGGCGATGACTTGAAATACTGGATGCCATTGCCCCGCGCTTCTGGAAAATGCGACACTCGCATCCGGCACGAAGAGGTTTTCGATGATGATATCGTTTGACCCGGTTCCCCTCATTCCAAGTGTTCGCCACGTATCCTCTATCGAAACCTCTGGCGATGCCATCGGAACGCCGAAATGAATGACGGAGCGCGCGCCGTCCTGTTCTTCATAAACGGCACCGGTCATCAGGATGTTTCCTGCCGCCGCGCCGGAAGTGAAGCGTTTACGCGCGGTGATCCGGTATCCGCCATCAACTTTCATGGCCTTGCCCGATCCGCCGATCCAGTCCGATCCGCCGCTCGAGAGCAATATGATTTGCTCCGATGCAACACGTCTCAGGAGCGGCTCCACCGCGGCCACCTTTTGATGCCGCCAGCGCCAGGCGGGGATGGCGACTTGATGGGTATGCATGGAAAAGGCAAGCGCAGTGGACCCACATGCACGAGCAATGGATTTGAGCATCTCAGAAAGTTCGGGCACTTCCGCGCCCAGTCCGCCCAATTCGATTGGAACGCCTGCCCGCACGAGTCCAGATTCCTTTAGAAGCGCGTAATTCTCGCCGACGAAGGTGTCGCTCTCGTCGATCGATGCGGCGCGTTGCGCGATGGTGGGCAGGACCGAATTGGTTAGTTCGACAATGGTCCGACCGCCGGCAAGGTTCTGTTTTGGTTCTGTAAGCCCGAGCATATCAATGCCTCCTATCTCGTGAGGATTGAGACTCTGCGCTCGTTTCACAATTGCGGCTAGGTCATGTTGACAAAGTGGGGCAGCCAAATCTTCGCTGCGGCGATCGCCAGGAATGCCGCGAATGATGTTTTGGTCTTGTCGTAGCGCGTAGCGATGCGGCGGAACTGTTTGATCCGGTTGAACATCCGCTCGATGCGATTGCGATCCTTATAGGCATGATAATCGCAATTCGGTGGGTTTTTTCTGCTTGCTCGTGGCGGAATAACCGGGCGTGTTCCGTGGAAGAGAAGTTCCTGGCGGATGCTGTCGGCATCATATCCCTTGTCGGCGAGTAGACGACGAGGCCTGTTTACCGGCATTGCGAGAAGATCTGGAACGGCCAGATAGTCAGAGGCTTCGCCACCCGTCAGGACAAAGCCAAGAGGGCGGCCCTGACCGTCTGCTCGGGCGTGGATTTTTGTCGTAAAGCCGCCGCGTGATCGACCAAAAGCCTCCTTATGAGTCCCCCTTTAGCGCCCGCTGCCTGTGAATGGCCTCGAACTGTGGTGCTGTCCAGCATGTGCTGCCAATCATCTGTAAGGCCAAGCTCGACAAGCGTTTCCAAAAGTGCATCCCATACCCCTTGCTCGGCCCAGCGACGGAACCGGACGTAGACTGAATTCCACTTTCCGTATCGCTCATGCATGTCACGCCACGGGCAGCCGACCCGAAGGACATGCAACATGCCGTTCATGAACTGACGATTATCGTGCGAGGGTCGCGATTTACGGCCACGCTCTGCAGGAAGAAGTGGTTCCACAATCCGCCATTCTGCGTCGGTTAGGTCTCCACGCGCCATTGCTGCCTCCTAAAAAGCAGCCTTGAATCAGACCCTACCTGATTTGAAAAGGCACTTTGTCAACAGGGCCTAGTACACGAACTGTACTGAACCCCGCCGCCGTATGGCCAGGCAAGGAGCATTTGGCGGACCGGTTGTTTTGCAATATTGTGCCTGATCCAGACCGGTGGAGGTCCTTATGGTAGAGCGTGACGGCTACGGGCAATTCTGCCCAGTATCAATGGCGTCGGAAATCCTCTGCTCGCGGTGGACGACCTTGGTCGTCCGCGAATTCCTTTGCGGATCGACGCGCTTTAATGAGTTGCGTCGCGGTCTACCAAAAATGTCTCCGGCACTCCTATCAAAACGACTGAAAGAACTGGAACAATCGGGCGTCATCACGGTGACAAGGAGCGCGAACGGCATTACCGATTACCAACTCACGGCAGCGGGCGAAGAATTAAGACCTCTGATCATAGGTCTCGGAAATTGGGCTCAACGGTGGATGGAATCGCGACTTTCCTTGAAGAATCTCGACCCTTCTCTGCTCATGTGGGACATGCGGCGGAGCCTCGATACAAGAAGACTTCCGACCCACCGTTGTACGATACAGTTTCTGTACCCGGAACTTTCGGCCGCGCAAAAAAGCTGGTGGCTTGTGGTCGAAAACGGAAAAGTCGATCTCTGCAACTTCGATCCGGGCTATGATGTAGACCTTCTCGTTGAAGGGTCGCTCCGTTCGATGACCGCAATTTGGATGGGCATCACGACCATACGTCAGGAAACCGATGCAGAAACGCTGAAACTTGACGGGGACAGGGTCCTCGCGCGCGACATGCAGGAATGGCTCGGTCTTAGTGTGTTTGCCAAAACCCCCCGGATGAGGGCTTGAACCATCGAGAGTGGTTCTGACGGATAAAGCCCAGCAACGAAGACCCGTCACCCCAGCCGGAAAATTGGCACGCACTCCTGCAGAAGCCGGTCCGCGTCTTGACAGCCGTGACCCCAAAACGGCCGGGCAGCAAATTCCCTGACCCCCGGTCATTTAGGCCGGTTTGAATCTGAGCCGCCGCGGGCAGCAGCTTTCGGCGTAGACGATCTGGCTCTTGGATGACCGAATTGCGGGCGCAAAGCAGCCGCATCCTTCAACAACGAACAGATGTCCGCCTCCGGTAGCGTTTGCTACCTGATCCCACTCTTCGTGGCAGTGCACCACCCTTGACGGATGGCCGTGATCGCTTAGTCTGCCGTCATCATCCTCCGGAGCATTTCCATGACGCAGTCTTTGCTCTTTGGCGCTTTTCTGGCGGCGCTCTTTTACGTGCTCATTCCAGGCCCCGCCTTCTTGCAGCTGCTCGGTATCGGCGCCGGGCAGGGCCGCAAGGCCGGCGCCTTCTTCATGATGGGGCATCTGGTCGGGGATCTTATCTGGTCGTCGCTTGCCCTGATCGCGATCGTCGGGGCAAAGACGATCGGAACCTTGGTCTTCGACCTGCTCGGCCTTGCCTGCGGTTTCTACCTCGCCTGGATCGGCTGGAGCGCCGTCAATGCCAAGCCGAAAGCGGAAGGGCAGGCGCTTGTTGTGGTCGAGCGGCCGTTTCGTCGCGGTCTGATCTTTGGCGTCACCAATCCGAAGGGTTATCCGGTGGCGCTTGCCACCTTCACCGCACTGGTTGCTGGCTCGGCCGGCGCGCTCGATTTCGAGGCGTTGCCGGTGCTGCTCGTCGTGTCGTTCGTCGGTTTCGTGACTGCCGACATCATCCTGATCGGCATCATCGGCGCCGGTACGGTGCGGCGCTTCTATCGTGCTCATGAGCGGTTGATCGTGCGCTGTTCCGGCGTGCTTTTCATGGGATTTGCTGCCCAGGCGCTCTGGCACGCAACGCCCGGCCTGCTCGGTTGGCGCAAGGCCTGACCTAGATTTTCGGCATCATTCTCCGATCAGCCATCCAGAAAATTGACGATCGATTTCAGCGTCTGGACCTCATTGGGATCGCCGATGGACATGGCGATCTGCAGCTGGTTCTGGTAGTAATCGAGGAAATTGAAGCTGGTGCCGTCGGTGACGCTGGAGAGATCGATGATGTTGCCGAGCGGATCGATCGCATGCATCGGCAGCGGTTCGGAGATCGCGGCGTAGGTGTTTTGATCGATCAGGCCACTGTCGAAACCCTGGCGTGCGTAATTGCGCAGTTCTCCAGGGCTGACCGCGGTGAAATCCGGGCCTTCGCCAACATCGTCTTCGATCTGGAACGAGGCCGGGGCGGGAGCTCTGGTCTCGATTTGAATATCAGAGGTCTTCGAACTTTTTGCGTTATTGGGATTGTTTTTAAAGAGCAAACTCTGAGAAGACCGCACAGAAAAAATTTCCATGGCGCATGTCCCCTTACAAGAAGAACATCGGAAAACTAGCGCTTGCGCGTGATTCGCGTCAATCGTTAACGATTGGTTAATTTTCACGTATCAATTGTTGTCCACCGGATTTGCCGGGCGCACGCCAAATTTGGCAGGCGGGGCAAAAGGTCCTTCCCGGCAACATACCAATTCTATGACGGCTCTCCTATATTGACGATCCATCTGCATGCCAAAAGGAATTCTCCGATGCCTTCTCCACATGATTTCAATCCGGCGCTGGTGACCTGGGACGGTCTTCACGGTCTGCCGCGTTTCGATGCTGTTGATGACGGTGATTTTGCCGCCGCCTTCGAAGCCGCGCTTGCCGCGCATGAAAAGGAGATCGACGAGATCGCCGGAAACGGCGATGCGCCGACATTCGACAATACGGTCGTGGCGCTGGAGATTGCCGGCGACGCGCTGTCGCGCGTTTCGTCGCTGTTCTGGAACAAGGCGGGCGCCCATACTAATGATGTGATCCAGGCGCTGGAGCGGGAGATCTCGCCGAAGATGTCGCGCCACTATTCGAAGATCGGGATGAATGCAGCGCTTTTTGCCCGCATCGACGCGCTCTGGGAGAGCCGCGAGACGCTTAACCTGACGCTCGAACAGACACGCGTGCTGGAGCGCCACTGGAAAGGCTTCGTCAAATCGGGCGCCAAGCTCGAAAAGGCTGAGCAGGAAAAACTCGCCGCGATCAATGAAAAGCTTGCCGGCCTCGGGACGCAATTCGGCCAGAACGTGCTGGCCGACGAGAAGGCCTGGGCTCTGGTGCTTTCTGATGGACCCGAGCTGGAGGGCCTGCCGGAATTCCTTCGCGACGCGATGGCGGCAGCAGCGCGCGAACGCGGCGAAGAGGGCAAATATGCGGTGACGCTGTCACGCTCGATCATCGAGCCCTTCCTCACCTTTTCGGAGCGCCGCGATCTGCGCGAGCAGGCTTTCAAGGCGTGGGTGGCGCGCGGCGAAAATGCCGGAGAGACGGACAATCGCGCCGTCATCAAGGAAACGCTGGCGCTGCGCCATCAGGTGGCGACGCTGCTCGGCTATGGCAATTTCGCCGAGCTGAAACTCGACAACACGATGGCGAAGACGGCGGATGCGGTGAACGGCCTGCTCAAGGCTGTCTGGGCACGGGCGGTGAAACGCGCCGGCGAGGAGGAGATCGATATCGCGGCACTGATTGCCGAGGAAGGCCGGAACCACGAGGTGATGCCCTGGGACTGGCGCCACTATGCCGAAAAGATCCGCGCACGGAAGTTCGATTTCTCCGAGGCTGAGCTCAAGCCTTATCTGCAGCTCGAGAAGATCATCGAAGCCTGCTTCGACGTGGCCGGCCGGCTGTTCGGCATCCGGGCCGTCGAGAAGAAGGGCGTGGCCGCCTATCACCCTGACGTCAGGGTGTTCGAAATCAGGGACCGCGAAGACAAGCTCGTCGCCCTCTTCCTCGGCGATTATTTCGCCCGCAGTTCGAAACGATCAGGCGCCTGGATGAGCTCGCTGCAATCGCAGCACAGGCTGCAGCTGAAGAACGGCCGCCACGGCGAATTGCCGATCATCTATAATGTCTGCAACTTCGCCAAGCCGGCGGAAGGCAAGCCGGCGCTGCTGTCGCTCGACGATGCCCGCACGCTGTTCCACGAATTCGGCCATGCGCTGCACGGCATGCTTTCGAACGTCACCTATCCCTCGGTTGCGGGCACCGGCGTCTCGCGCGATTTCGTCGAGCTGCCCTCGCAGCTCTATGAGCACTGGCTGACGGTGCCCGATATTCTGAAGCGCTATGCCGTGCATGTCGAAACCGGCGATCCGATGCCGCAGGCCCTGCTCGACAAGGTGCTTGCCGCCCGCACCTTCAATGCCGGCTTCAATACCGTCGAGTTCACCTCATCGGCGCTGGTCGACATGGCGTTTCACACGAGAACGGCCGTCGAGGACCCGATGGCGGTGCAGGGCGAGGTGCTGGCCGAGATCGGCATGCCGAAGTCGATCGTCATGCGCCATGCGACGCCGCACTTCCAGCACATCTTCTCCGGCGGCTATTCGGCCGGCTATTACTCCTACATGTGGTCGGAGGTGCTCGACGCCGACGCCTTTGCCGCCTTCGAGGAGACGGGAGATGCCTTCAACGGCGAGATGGCGCGCAAGCTCAAGGACAATATCTATTCCGTCGGCGGTTCGGTCGATCCGGAAGACGCCTACAAGGCCTTCCGCGGCAAGCTGCCGAGCCCGGATGCGATGCTCATCAAAAAAGGACTTTCGACCTTCGAGGAATTGACAGGCAGCGACGCCTAAGACAATTTGATGACACGCTATGATGCGGCGGGGCGACAGCCTTGCCGCAGCTTTTGCGCGTTCCCCCCTTTCGCAAACACAAAAAAAACTGTATGGACGCCCCAAACTAATAGGCGCGTCCTCTAGAGCGTGCGCCCCAGCCTCAGAGATTTCACATATGTCACTTCGCAATATCGCGATCATCGCGCACGTTGACCATGGCAAAACGACCCTGGTGGATGAGCTTCTCAAGCAGTCCGGCTCGTTCCGCGAAAATCAGCGTGTCGCTGAACGCGTGATGGACTCGAACGATCTCGAAAAAGAACGCGGCATCACCATTCTCGCCAAGGCGACCTCGGTGGAATGGAAGGGTGTCCGCATCAACATCGTCGACACCCCCGGCCACGCCGACTTTGGCGGTGAAGTCGAGCGCATTCTCTCGATGGTGGATGGCGCGATCGTTCTCGTCGACTCCTCTGAAGGCCCGATGCCGCAGACCAAGTTCGTTGTCTCCAAGGCGTTGAAGGTCGGTCTTCGTCCGATCGTCGCGATCAACAAGATCGACCGTCCGGATGGACGCCACGAAGAAGTCATTAACGAAGTCTTCGACCTCTTTGCAAACCTCGACGCGACCGACGAGCAGCTCGACTTCCCGATCCTCTACGGTTCCGGCCGCGACGGCTGGATGAACGTCAATCCGGAAGGTCCGAAGGATCAGGGTCTTACCCCGCTTCTCGACCTGGTGCTCAAGCATGTTCCGGAGCCGACCGTCCACGAAGGTCCGTTCACGATGATCGGCACGATCCTCGAAGCCAACCCCTTCCTCGGCCGCATCATCACCGGTCGTATCAATTCCGGTTCCATCAAGCCGAACCAGGCCGTGAAGGTTCTCCACGCCGACGGCAAGACGATCGAAACCGGCCGTATTTCCAAGATCCTCGCCTTCCGCGGCATCGAGCGCACGGCAATCGACGAAGCGCATCAGGGCGACATTATCGCGATCGCCGGCCTTTCCAAGGGCACGGTCGCCGACACCTTCTGCGATCCCTCGATCACCGAGCCGCTCCAGGCACAGCCGATCGATCCGCCGACCGTCACCATGTCCTTCATCGTCAACGATAGCCCGCTGGCCGGCACTGAAGGCGACAAGGTGACCTCACGCGTCATCCGCGACCGTCTCTTCAAGGAAGCGGAAGGCAACGTCGCCCTGAAGATCGAAGAAGCCGAAGGCAAGGATTCGTTCTACGTGTCCGGCCGAGGCGAACTTCAGCTCGCCGTTCTCATCGAAACCATGCGTCGCGAAGGCTTCGAGCTTGCCGTGTCGCGTCCGCGCGTCGTGATGCACAAGGATGAAAACGGCCAGCTTCTGGAGCCGGTCGAAGAAGTCGTCATCGACGTCGACGAAGAACATTCCGGTGTCGTCGTGCAGAAGATGTCCGAGCGCAAGGCCGAAATGGTCGAGCTGCGTCCGTCGGGCGGCAACCGTCTCCGCCTGCGTTTCTACGCACCGACCCGTGGCCTGATCGGCTACCAGTCGGAGCTGCTGACGGATACGCGCGGCACGGCCATCATGAACCGCCTGTTCCACGACTATCAGCCCTACAAGGGTGTGATCGGCGGCCGCGTCAACGGCGTGCTGCTCGCCAACGCTCCCGGCGAAGCCGTCGCCTATGCGATGTTCAATTTGGAAGATCGTGGCCCGATGATCATCGAGCCGGGCGAAAAGGTCTATGCCGGCATGATCATCGGCATCCATTCGCGCGACAACGACCTTGAAGTCAACGTCCTGAAGGGCAAGCAGCTCACCAACATCCGCGCCGCCGGCAAGGATGAAGCGGTGAAGCTGACGCCGCCGATCCGCATGACGCTTGATCGCGCGCTCTCCTGGATTCAGGATGACGAGCTGATGGAAGTGACGCCGAAGAATATTCGTCTGCGCAAGATGTATCTCGACGCAAACGATCGCAAGCGTTTCGAAAAGACGAAGGCGGCTCTCTGAGCGCCTAGAGCGCGTCGCAATCTTTCAGAAAACCTTAGAAACCCCGGCCTTCGCGCCGGGGTTTTTTATTGTGCGCCGCGTCGATTCCATCTTGTGACAATCGTTAAAAAAGCGTTAACTTTTGATCGTCGTCCACATATCAAGTCTGTGGGCAATCGATCACGATGCCCCTGTGCATATGGTTAATTGCCCTCGGCGGGACCAGAGTAAACGTTATGAAGACGTTGTCGATCGATGTCCGGCGGGCCGAGCCGCAAGATGCCCGAGCCATATCGGAAACACACAGGCTTGCCTGGCAACACACCTACGCGGGCATCATTCCGCATCGCGCGCTGACGCAGATGATCGAGCGGCGCGGCGAAAGCTGGTGGCGCAAGGCGACGCGGGGACCCGCAACGCTGCTGGTTCTCGATGTTGCCGGAACAGTTGCCGGCTACGCGACGCTCGGCCTCAATCGCGCCCGCGCTCTGCCGCAGGAAGGCGAGATTTACGAGCTTTATCTTCGGCCTGAATATCAAGGCATCGGCCTTGGCAGGATGCTGTTCGGCGAAGCGCGCCGGCTCTTGAAGTCGCTCGGCTGCAACGGGCTGGTCGTCTGGTGCCTCGAGGATAACGAGACCGCCAGCCACTTCTACCGCAATCATGGCGGCGTCGATTTCTGCGAAGGCATGGAAAGTTTCGACCACAGGCAGTTGAAGAAGATCGGCTTCATCTGGAGTTGAACGGCCGTTCAAGGTGCCACAGTGCGCTCGGCGTCTGAAAAGACGCCGCGGCGCTGGAGTCGATGTTCGCCTATCTCCTATTGGAAACTTTTGATGTGAATGTGGCCCGGTGCAGTCAAGCATTGGCGCTGTGCGATGTTGCGTTGCCGCATGAAACTGATTATCTGGCTGCGAGCAAATTCAACGTCGCGGGAGTTTTCTATGCGCATCGACGCCATTTCAATCGGTAACAATCCACCTGAGGACGTCAACGTTATCGTTGAGGTTCCGGTCGGCGGTCATCCCATCAAGTATGAGATGGACAAGGAAGCCGGTACCCTGGTGGTCGATCGCTTCCTCTATACGCCGATGACCTATCCGGGCAATTATGGTTTCGTGCCGCACACGCTGTCGGAAGATGGTGACCCGATCGACGTCCTGATCGCCAGCACCCGCCCGCTGGTTCCCGGCTGCGTCATCAATGTGCGCCCGATCGGCGTCCTGAAGATGGAAGACAATTCCGGCAAGGACGAGAAGATCATCGCCGTGCCGTCGCCGAAGCTGACGCTGCGCTATGAGAAGGTGAAGGACTACACCGATCTTCCCGAGATCACGCTGAAGCAGATCGAGCACTTCTTCGAGCACTACAAGGATCTGGAACCCGGCAAGTGGGTGAAGATCTTCGGCTGGGGCGACTCCAAGGAAGCCGGCGAACTCATCCTCGAAGCCGTCGAGCGCGCCAAGAAGAAAGGCTGATCGCTCAGCCTAAAAATATCTCGAGCTTTTTTACCAAATCCTCCGGATCGCCGTCGATCCGGAGGATTTTTTTGCGCGCGGTCTCACCCGAGACGAGGCTGACGCTGGATTTGGGAATGCGCAGGGATTTTGCGATCAAAAGGATGAGTGCCTTGTTGGCCTTGCCTTTCTCGGGCACGGCAGTGACGCGTGCCTTCAGGAAAGCTTCACCCTCGCCGTCGGCCTCAACGCCGTCGAGAGCATCACGCCCGCCATTCGGCGTCAGCCGGACGGCGAGGCGTAGATGGTCATCGAAAAGGCTCCAGGGACGGCTCAAGCGACCAGCGGGTACAGCGTGGTCCAAAGCAGGGTGCGCAGGAAGAAGATGATCAGCAGCAGGATGATCGGCGAAATATCGATGCCGCCAAGATTCGGCAGCCGGCTGCGGATCGGCTTCAGCACCGGCTCGGTGACATTATAGAGGAATGTGCCGACCGAATTGACGAACTGATTGCTGGAATTGATAACATTGAAGGCATAGAGCCAGGAAAAAATGGCACTGGCAATCAGGATCCAGGTGTAAATATTCAAAGCCAAATCAATGGTTTGAAACAGCGCAAACATCATCGTCTCCAATTCGTTGTTGACAGACATGTAGACATTGGCGACTAAACGGGCAAGTGCCGTGTGGAAACACACGGTGAATCATGTTTAACGGGCGGCTTTGCAGCTATTCCGGCGCCCGTCTCCTCGGAAAACATCCATGTCGTTTTCGCCCACCGGAGACCGTTTTGCCGCGTTCCGGCATTCCTCCTACACGCGGTTCTTCTTCGCGCGCTTCCTGCTTTCCTTCTCGCAGCAGATCGTCAGCGTCGCCGTCGGCTGGCAGATGTACGACCAGACGGGCAGCGCGATCTACCTCGGATTGATCGGTCTCGTGCAGTTCCTGCCGTCGCTGCTGCTCATCCTCGTCACCGGTTCGGTGGCCGACCGGTACAATCGCCGGGCGATCGCCGCACTCTGCTCGCTGGTGAGCGCGCTCTGCACGCTGGCACTGCTTGTGATGACTTTGATGGGAAGCTTTACGCCGCTGCCTGTCTTCGCGGTGCTTTTGATCTTCGGCATCGAGCGCGCCTTCATGTCGCCGGCAGTGCAGTCGCTGGCGCCCAATCTCGTGCCGGAGGAGGCACTCTCCAATGCCATCGCCTGGAATTCGTCGTCCTGGCAGCTCGCGGCAATCACCGGGCCGGTGCTCGGTGGCCTGCTCTACGGTGTCAGTGCGCCGACTGCCTATACGGTGGCGGTGATCTTTTCCGTCCTCGGTGCCGCCCTTCTCTACATGATCCCGAAACCGGTGCAGAAGACGACCGGCGAGACCAAGAGCTGGGCGATGATCCTCGGCGGCTTCAGTTTCATCCGTGCCGAAAAGGTGGTGCTCGGGGCGATCTCGCTCGATCTCTTCGCCGTGCTGCTCGGCGGGGCCACGGCGCTGATGCCGATCTTCGCACGTGACATTCTCACCCTCGGTCCCTGGGGCCTCGGACTGCTACGCGCCGCACCCGGACTTGGTGCCATCGTTATGGCGATCTTCCTGGCCGCCTATCCGCTCAGACATCGCGCCGGCATCTACATGTTCATCGGCGTCGCCCTGTTCGGCGTCGGAACGATCATCTTCGGCGTCTCGACCAACACCGAGGTCTCGATCGCGGCGCTGGCGCTGATGGGTGCGGCCGACATGGTGTCGGTCTATGTACGCGAGAGCCTGATTGCGCTCTGGACGCCGGATCATCTGCGCGGCCGTGTCAATGCGGTCAACATGGTCTTCGTCGGCGCTTCGAACGAACTCGGGGAATTCAGGGCGGGCACGATGGCGGCGCTGTTCGGCGCGGTGCCGGCGGTTGTCATCGGCGGTGTCGGGACGCTTGTCGTGGCGGCGATCTGGGCGTCGAGTTTCCCCAAACTGCGTGGGATCGATACGCTCGACGCGCCTACCCCAGCGCAATCGATTTAGGGATTAAGCGCGAAGAGCGATGGAAGACGTCGCCTTCGCCGTCTTTCCCTCGAAGACGATGTCGAGAAATTCGGTCAGCCAGGCTTTCAGCGGCGCGTCGAACAGCATGCGGCCTTCGAGATGTTCGCGGCCCTGCTGGGCGTTCGGCAGGATGAAGCGATGGGCGCCATGCACGACCCAGCGATGCATCATCACCCGGGTCAGTTCGGCATGGAACTGCAGGCCCCAGGCGTTGCCGTCGTAGCGGAAGGCCTGGTTCGGATAGGCATCGCCTTCGGCCAGCAGGTCGGCGCCACGCGGCAGCTCGAAGCCTTCGCGGTGGAAATGATAGACCATCTTCGGCCAGTGCATCAGCAGGCGGCCCTTCTCGGTCGGGTGCAGCGGATACCAGCCGATCTCCGTCGAGCCGTCGGCATTCGACTGCACCTTGCCGCCGAGATGACGCACCAGCATCTGCGCGCCGAGGCAGATACCGAGATAGGGGCGTTTTTCCCGGAGCGGAATATCAATCCAGTCGATCTCCTTCTTGACGAAGTCATCGGGATCATTGGCGCTCATCGGCCCGCCGAAGACGACGGCGCCGGCATAGTCTTCAAGTGTTGTCGGAAGCGGCTGGCCGAGAACCGGGCGACGGATATCGAGGCGGTAGCCCTTTTCGACGAGCAATTGGCCGACACGGCCGGGGCTCGACCGCTCCTGATGCAGGACGATGAGGATCGGGCGCTCGTCGCGGTTCGGGTTTTGCTCAGTCGGCATCATCTTGCGCAACCTGGACATCTGTCACCCTGGCGGCGGCCTCCTGCCGCTTCTGGATGCGCTCGCGCGAGGAGACGCCGAGCAGATCGGCGATACGCCAGATCACATGGTCTTCCATCTCGCTGCGCTCGCCATCGGCATAGACGATGTCCCAGAGGATGCCGATTAGTTCCAGCCGTTGCTCGGTATTGAGATGACGTTTCAGATCGGCGGTGAAGCGATAATAGTCGACGGCGGAGCTTTCGGCCTCGAGACCGGCGGCCATCAGAGCATCGAGCTGCTTGCCGTCGAGCGCATACTGCTCCTTCAGGAGTTTGCGCAGCCGCTTCTTCTCGCTGGCTTTGATCTGACCGTCGGCCTCCATGACCTGCATGCAGAGCGCTGCCACTGTGATGCGTGGATCATCAGGGGCAAAGCCTTTCTTCGGGTTGTCGGCGGTGAGCTTCTGGAAGAATGCCTGAAAGCGTTCGAACATGCGGTTTTCGTTCCATTTCAAAAAAGGCGGAGCCGTGTCTTGGGTTCCGGTTCCACCCTGGGATCGCGAACGCCGGGATCATCCGGCAGTCCGCCAAAGAAAGGTTTTGCCTCGCTCGGCGCCGGCGCTTTATCGCTCACGGCCGGTTCGGCGGGTTTCGGTTTTGCCGGTGCCGGTGCCGGTGCTGGTGCCGGCGCGGGGCGCACGGCCTCGGCAATCGTCGCAGCGCGTTCCAACTCGATGATGCGATGGTCGTTGACGGGGCTTTCCGGTCTGACGTCACGCAGCGGCGGCAATGTCTTCAAAGCCGTTTCGATAGAGGCCGGGGCCGAACCGTCTTCGAGCGTACCCTCGATCTGGCCGAAGGGCGCCTTCCATTCGAAGGCGTCGAGGCGGCCGGTCACCGGCGATACCGGCAGCCACTTGTCCGATACGAAGCCGTCTGCCACCCAGGCCGGATCGCGCGGCGCCTTGAGCGCCTGGGCCAGCCAATGGCGCACGCGGCCCTGGTCTCCGGTCTCGGCTTCCTCGATGTCGGCCAAAAGCAGGTAGGCTGCTTCACGCGGCTGCATGCGCGCCGCTGCCTCCGCTTTGGCGCGAGCCTTGGCGAATTGCTGCGCGTCGAGGGCTGCCTGGGCGACGACGAGAAGGGATTCGACGTTGTTCGGGCGCTGCCCTTCCAGCCGTTCGGCACGCTTCAGCCGGTCGAGCGTCGAATCGCCGCTGCGGGCCCTGACATAGGCTTGGCCGATCTCAGGATGAGGGGCCGATTTCCATGCCTGTTCAAGGATCGAGGCGGCCTTGCGCACGCCGCCTTCGCGAAACAGCGCCTTTGCGGCGATGAGGGCTGCCGGAATGAAATCGGCGGCTAGCTTCAACGCCTGCAGAGCGTCGTCGCGGGCACCCGTCGGGTTGCTTTCCAGCTTCTCGCCGGCGCGCGCCGTCAAGAGGACGGCGTGCAAACGGTTGGCTTCGGCCTTTTCGACGACGCGGGCGGCCTTTTGCTGTTCGAGCAGGCGGATCGCATCATCCCAGCGGCCAGCCTGGCTGCGATATTCGAGCGTCGCCTGTGCGGCCCAGGGAAGATAAGGCGCGTTGTCGGCAGCCTTTTCGGCATATTGGCGGGCGGCCTCGTTGGCCCCGAGACGGCGGGCTTCCAGATAGAGGCCGCGCAGACCGAGCTCGCGCGTCTCGGGATCGTTGGCCATGGCCTCGAACTTGGCGCGCGCCTCATCATGGCGACCTTCGATCAGGGCGGCCTGGGCCTCGAGCAGGTTGATCAGCGGTTCCTGATCGGCGCGGATCAGGCCGCGCGAGCGGGCGGCCATCTTGCGGGCAAGCAGCGCATTGCCGGCGCCGGCGGCGATCAGGCCGGTCGACAGCGCCTGATACCCGCGGTCCCGCTTGCGGGCGCGGAAATAACGCGTCACCGAATGCGGCGAGGTCCACACCAGGCGGACGAACCACCAGGCGATCATCACGGCGGCGACCAGCGCGATGATCGCGCTGGCGGCGACGATCAGCTTCGTCTGGTAGATCTGGCCCTCCCAGATCAGCGAGAGGTCACCGGGACGATCGGCAAGCCAGGAGAAGCCATAGGCAAGAAGCAGCACGAAGAGGGCGAAGACGACAAGGCGGATCAGCATGGTCTCATCCTTCCTTGCCGGTGCCAGAAACCGCTTTCGACAGCGCGCCGCCGACCAGTTCCTCGACGCGGATGCGCGCTTCGAGCGATTGCTTGAAGGCGGCGGACGCCTGTTTGCCGAGGGCGGGCAGGCTGTTCCATTCGGCGGAAGCGCCGGGCAGGTCGCCGTTCTTCACCTTCTCCTCCATGCGGGCGGCGATAGCTTCGACGCTTTCACCCTCGATATTGCCGACGGGACGAACGGTCACCAGCGACTTGGCGCTCGACATCAGCCGGTCCGACCAGCTCTGGTTCGGATCCGGCTGGTTGACGGCTTCGACGATCGCGGTGGCGACATCGGGAACCTCGCCCACCAGCTCGGTGCGTGAGGGAACGCCGGTCTGGGCAAAGGCTCTGAGGTCGGCGACGGCTGGATCGTCGGGGGCAACGCCGGCGAAGGTGTCGAGCTCGGCCAGGAACGGGCCACCGCGATCGATCGCCGCCTTCAGGGCGGCAGCGGCGATCGCCCGGGCAACGGCGACGTCCTCGCGCGGCTCGTTCAGCTTCTTTTCGGCCTCTTCGAGGCGCTTGGCGATATCGGCGCGGTTCGTCGTCTGCTGCTCGGAAGACTGGGCAAGCGTCGAGCGCAGCTGGTCGACCTGACCGGTCAGTTCTGCAATCTTCTGGTTGAGTGCCTCGACATTGACAGACTCGGCTGGTGCGGCGACCGCGGGGGCCTTCGCAGTCGTTTCCAGCGCAGCGACGCGTTTCGCAAGCTCGCCGTCGTCCGTACCCGCCGGATTGGCGGCAAGGTTGGCGACGGCCTGTTTCAGGCCGTCGATCTCGCCGGCAAGATCGGCCGTCTCGGGCGAGGTCGTCTGCGGCACGGAGGAGCCCGGGAGGTAACCGGCATACTGGATGGCGCCGGCGCCAAGCAGCGCCACAAGGCCGCCGAAGATGCCGGCGGCAATGAGACCGGAGGTGCCGGCGCTCTTCGGCGCGGGCTGTTCGGGAGGAGGGGTGAAGGAAGGTTCTGGAGCTGCCGGTTCCTCCTCCGGCGCATCCATTACAGGCTTCTCTTCATGTTCGGCATGCGACGCCGTCTCGGTTTCGGGCGGCAGGCCGACATCGCCGGTAGTGCTGTCGGCATCGCCGGTTTCATTGTCTACCGGTTTTTCGGTATCGGCTGCAGCGGCGAATTCCTGTGCATCGAGGTCGATCGTGACCGGTTCGTCGGCGCTCTTCGAATGGCGTGGCGGGTTTCCCGATACCATGAGGTCCTCTTTATCCTGCATTGCAACGAAACTAGACAGTGATGCCAGTTAAGGGAAGAGGTTAGATCAAATTTGGGCGAGCAGAGCCTTCAAAGCAGCGACAAAAGGCTTTCCTCATTCGTCATCGGTGAGATCATTACGTTTTTTTTCAAAGCCGCTGGAACGGCCTCCGCCACCGCCTGGCTCAAGCAAAGGAGGCGAATTGCGTTGCGCTTCGGCGGGGCCGCCCGCGGCTCCGGCAGACGAAAGAAATCCTCAGCCGTCTGGCGGGAATAGAAGAGAATGGCGTCCGGGTAACCGTTATCGAAGATCGCGTCAATCTCGGCGGGGTCGGGGACGGCCGGCTGCATGCGGTAGCATTCGGCGACGGAAAAATGGATGCCGAGTTCGCGCAATCGCCTTTCAAAGGTCTCGGCGCGCGGGGTACCGGCTAGGTAGAGCAGCGTGCCCAGTTTCTCCGTCGCGACGAGATCGGCGAGATCGCCGCCGTTGCCCTGGGATGAGGCGACCGATCGGAAGCCGAGGCTGCTCGCCTCTTCCGCCGTCGTTTCGCCGACCGCAAAAAGCGGACGGGCAAGATGCGGGTGAAGTTTCTCGCCGAGTGCGGAGAGGACCCTGATGGCTTCGGCGCTGGTCACCGCAATTGCGCCGCTGGTAGCTGCAAGCGCGTCCGCCGCGGCATTGCTATCGTGCAGCGGCTGACGCAGCGGCAGCAGCAGCGGCTCGTGGCCCATATCGCGCAGACGTTGTGCGGTTCTCGTCGCCGAATGCGCGGGGCGGGTGACGAGCACGCGCATGGCCGCTTCAGTGCCAGTCGTCGAAAAAGGCGCTGCCGGCCCTGGCGCGCACGTCCTGGCCGGCGCGAGTGCCGAGTGCTGCCGCATCGCGGCGGTGGCCGTCGGTCGTCACCGCATGCTGGCTGCGGCCGTCGGGGGTGATGATGAGGCCGGAGAACCGGATCAGGTCGCCTTCGCAGACGGCATAACCGCCGATCGGCGTGCGGCAGGAGCCGTCGAGTGCGGCGAGGAAGGCGCGTTCGCAGGAGACGGTGTCGAAGGTCGGGCCATCGTTAACAGGTGCCAGCAGATCGTCGACCCTGGCATCGCCGATGCGGCTTTCGATGCAGATCGCTCCCTGCGCCGGCGCCGGCGGGAAGGTGTCGGGGTCGAGGATATCGGTCAGAACGTCGACCTTGCCGAGACGCTTCAGACCGGCAAGCGCCAGCAGGGTCGCATCAACCTCGCCCGCTTCGAGCTTGCGCAGGCGCGTTTCGACCAGGCCGCGGAAGGTGACGACATTGATATCCGGCCGCATCCGGCGGATCAGCGCCTGGCGGCGGAGCGACGAGGAACCGACGGTGGCGCCATGCGGCAGGTCGATCAGCTTTCGGGCGGTGCGGCCGATGACGGCGTCGCGGATATCCTCGCGCGGCAGATAGGCGGAGAGATAAAGCCCCTCGGGCAGCTTCGTCGCCATGTCCTTGGCGGAATGCACGGCGAAATCCAGCTCGCCGGCGGCAAGCTTCTGTTCGAGCTCTTCGGTGAACAGGCCCTTGCCGCCGATCTCGGCCAGCGACCGGTCGGTGATGCGGTCGCCCTTGGTGGTCAGCACGACGATCTCGAACATGTCCTCGGGCAGATGATGCGCCGCCATCAGCCTGTCGCGGGCCTCATGCGCCTGGGCAAGCGCCAGCGGGCTGCCCCGAGTGCCGATCCGGAAAGGTTTTGTTTGCATCCGCTCTATTCCGTTGTTACCGGAGTTCTCGTAAACGGGTTTCCATCCCATCGCAATCAACGAACAGGCTTCATGGTTCCCTTTCTGCGCATCCTTGGCATCGAAACGAGCTGCGACGAGACCGCCGCCGCGGTCGTCGAGCGCGATGCTGAGGGGCATTCCAACGTGCTGTCGGATGTCGTGCTTTCCCAGCTCGACGAGCATAGCGCCTATGGCGGCGTGGTGCCAGAGATCGCCGCACGCGCCCATGTTGAGGCACTCGACGAGCTGATCGAGGAAGCGCTGAAGCGCGCCAATGTGTCGCTCAACGACGTCGACGCCATCGCCGCCACGTCGGGCCCGGGGCTGATCGGCGGGCTACTGGTGGGATTGATGACCGGCAAGGCGATCGCCAGAGCCGCCGGCAAGCCGCTCTATGCGATCAACCATCTCGAAGGCCATGCGCTGACGGCGCGGCTGACGGACGGGCTTTCCTTTCCCTATCTGATGCTGCTCGTCTCCGGCGGCCATACCCAGCTCATCCTGGTGCGCGGCGTCGGACAGTACGAGCGCTGGGGCACCACGATCGACGATGCGCTCGGCGAAGCCTTCGATAAGACGGCAAAGTTGCTCGGCCTGCCCTATCCCGGCGGCCCGGCGGTAGAGCGGATGGCGCGGGACGGCAATCCCGATCGCTTCGATTTTCCGCGGCCACTGGTCGGCGAGGCGAGGCTCGATTTCTCCTTCTCTGGCCTGAAGACGGCGGTGCGGCAGGCGGCGCAGGATATCGCGCCGCTTAGTGATCAGGACGTGGCGGATATCTGCGCCTCGTTCCAGAAGGCGGTTTCGCGGACGCTGAAGGACCGTATCGGCCGCGGCCTGCAGCGGTTCAAGACGGAATTTCCGGCGACATTCCCAGCGACTGGCGAAAAGCCGGCGCTCGTCGTTGCCGGCGGTGTCGCCGCCAATCTCGAACTGCGCGGCACGCTGCAGGCGCTGTGCGACAAGAACGGCTTCCGCTTCGTCGCGCCGCCGCTCAGGCTCTGCACCGACAATGCCGTGATGATCGCCTGGGCGGGACTGGAGCGGATGGCGACCGGCGCTGCACCGGATCCGCTCGATGTGCAGCCGCGCTCGCGCTGGCCGCTCGATTCCAATGCGGAAACGCTGATCGGTTTCGGAAAACGAGGGGCCAAGGCATGAGTGAAAACATCGCCGTCGTCGGATCGGGGGCTTTCGGCACGGCGCTTGCCGCCGTCATCGCGCTTGCCGGCCGCAGCGCCGTGACACTTGTCGGGCGTAATCCGTCACTGATTGCCGATCTGAAGGCGGAACGGCTGCATGATACGGTGCTGCCCGGCATTCTCCTGCCCGATAGGCTGGAATTTTCCGCCGAGGCGGATGCGATCGCTGGTGCCTCCATCGTGCTGTTTGCAATGCCGTCGCAGGCGCAGGCCGATGCGGCGCGGCAATACGGTCCTTATCTATCCAAGGATGCTGTCGTCGTTACCTGTGCCAAGGGTATCGAACGAGCGACCGGCAATCTTCTGACCGACATGCTGGAACGGGAACTGCCGGACCATCCCGTCGCCGTGCTCTCCGGTCCGGGTTTTGCCGCCGATATCGCCAAGGGCCTGCCGACGGCGATGGCGATTGCCGCAGCCGACATGGAAATTGCGGAGCGGCTCGCTCAGGCCATATCGGGCCGAACCTTCCGGCTCTACGCCTCCAACGACCGGATCGGCGTGCAGCTCGGCGGCGCGCTGAAGAATGTGCTGGCGATCGCCTGCGGCATCGTCGAGGGCCGTGGCATCGGCGATTCCGCACGTGCGGCGCTGATTGCGCGCGGTCTTGCGGAAATGTCGCGTTTCGTCGTCGCCCAGGGCGGGCAGGCGGATACGGTGCGCGGGCTTTCCGGCCTCGGCGATCTGGTGCTGACGGCAACGAGCCATCAATCGCGAAATCTACGCTTCGGCATAGCGCTCGGGCGCGGCGAAAAGAGCGATCCCCTGCAGGGTGCGCTGGTGGAAGGCGCGTTTGCCGCCTCTGTCGCCTCGCGGCTTGCAGCAGAGTTGAAGGTCAGCATGCCGATCACAGACGCCATTTCCGCCATCATCGACGGCAAGCTCGACATATCAGAAGCGATAGAGCAGCTGATGACGCGTCCGATCACCACCGAATAGGAGATAGATATGCTTTTCGCCCTTCTCTGCAAGGACAAACCGGGACATCTGAACGTGCGCATGGATACGCGTCCGACGCACATCGAGCATCTGAACAAGCTGAATGCCGAGGGCACGCTGAAGATCGCCGGGCCGTTTCTCGATGACGACGGCAAGCCCTGCGGCAGCCTGATCATCGTCGAAGCGGAATCGAAAGAGGCGGCGCGTGCGCTTGCCGATGCCGATCCCTATGCCAAGGCCGGACTATTCGAAAGCGTCGACATCAAGGCCTACAACTGGGTCTTCAACAAACCGGAGGCGTGAGCATGGCGCATTGGCTCTATAAATCCGAACCCGCTTCCTGGTCCTGGGAGCAGCAGAAGGCTGCCGGCGAAAAGGGCACGGAATGGACCGGCGTCCGCAACTATCTGGCGCGCAACAACATGCGGGCGATGCAGATCGGCGACAAAGGGTTTTTCTATCATTCCAATGACGGGCTGGAGATCGTCGGCATCGTCGAAGTCTGCGCCCTGTCGCATCCCGATTCCTCCGCCAAGGGCGATCCGAAGTGGGATTGCGTCGATATCCGCGCCGTCATGGACGTGCCGAAGCCGGTGACGCTGAAGGATGTCAAGGCGAGCGAGAAGCTCGCCAAGATGGCGCTCGTCACCTCGATGCGGCTTTCGGTGCAGCCGGTGACCGAGGAAGAATATCTCGAAGTCTGCCGGATGGGCGGATTGGACAATCCGCCGCGTTGAAGACCGATCCGCAAGCCTTCATCCGCGCCAATACCAGCCTGATGCCGCCGCCGCATGTGCCGGAGGTTTCGCTCTATCTGGCGAGCGAGGCGCATGAGCTCTGGCTGAAGACGGAGGAGGAACTGGAAGCAATCGGCCTGCCGCCGCCCTTTTGGGCTTTTGCCTGGGCAGGCGGGCAAGGACTGGCGCGCTACGTTCTCGATCATCCGGAAACGGTGCGCGGCAAGCGCGTGCTCGATTTCGCCAGCGGTTCCGGCCTTGTCGGCATTGCGGCGATGATCGCCGGTGCCCGGGAAGTCACCGCCGCCGATATCGATCCCTGGGCGGAAGCCGCAGTCCGGCTGAATGCCGAGGCCAACCGCGTTTCGCTCGGATTTACAGGCGCCGATCTGATCGGGCAGGCCGTCGACGCGGATATCGTGCTTGCCGGTGACGTCTTCTACGACCGCGCTTTCGCCGACGCGCTCGTTCCCTGGTTCGCCAAGCTGGCAGCCGACGGCAAGCCGGTGCTGGTCGGCGATCCCGGGCGCAGCTATCTGCCTCGGGATCGGCTGGAATTCTGCGCGGTTTATGAGGTGCCGGTAACGCGGGCGCTGGAGGACAGCGAAATCAAGAAGACGACAGTGTGGCGCTTCGCTTCCTAGATCGGATCGACATTCGGGACTCGATCATTCGCGATCACCGGACACTTCCCAAGCAAGGCAAGGCATGCTGTGGGATCGGCCGGAAGGCGACCGGCGTGAGCCCGCATTATATTGAATTCTAACATGTTACCCTCTTTGTCATTGTAATGACCAAGAGTATGTGCGGCGTCCCTCAGGGGTTCAATCGGTAAAGCAACGTCTTCGATCAGGAAGCGTTATGTTGCTATATCAGATCGTTATGCTGCGCCGCTTGTCACCGCAACTGTCCCAAATTAACCCATTAATTAGCATTCACTTGCATGCGCGGACTGCGATGCTACCGTCGCCCACATCGTGGGGGATCGCGTATGACAATTGAAGAGCTGATCGATCTGCAGGAAGCGGGCTCAAGGGCGCGGGTGCTCGGCCTGAAGGCTCACGAAAACCCATACCTCGCCGCCTATAGGATCCCTACTGGTGATACCAGCGCCCTCGGCGATTGGCTTGCGCGTCACGACGCGTGGAAGTTCGGTTGGGAAGCGGAGGACGCTAGCCGCGAAGATAGAATTGCTGCGCACTTCAAGGAGCTGATCTCGACTGCCAAACACCGTGCGCTCGATGCCTAACGTTATTGATGGTGGTTTGTTAGAGCGGTTCAGCTTTTAACGGAAGCGCAGAACCGCTCTATCCTTTTGTTTTTACGCATTCCGGACGGAAAACCGCTTCGCACTTTTCCTGGAATTGGTCTAGCGACAAGTTCGGTTTTCTTGCCCCGTCACGGCGAAGGATCGGCACCTCTTTCACCATCAGATTGCCAGCGTTCAGGCCTTTTCGAAGAGCGGCGAGATCACCATTTCCGGCACCAGCACCAGGCCCTTGTCGGTTATCCGGATTTCCGGGATGACCGATAGCGGGATAAGGTTGAAGCCCATATAGGCGATGGTGCAGCCTGCCTTTTCCCATTCGAGCTTCAGGGCCTTTACCTCGTCGGCGACCTGGTGCACGCGCTTGTCGGACAAAAGCCCGGCGATCGGCAGTGGCACCATGGCCGTCACCTTGCCGTCCATCACGACACAGACGCCACCCTGCTTTTCTTCGATCGCGTCGAGCGCCACCTGCATGTCCGCGGCATTGGTGCCGGCGACGATGATATTGTGGCTGTCGTGGCCGACCGAGGATGCGACCGCGCCTTGTCTGAGGCCGAAGCCGTTGAGCAGCCCGTGGGCGACATTGCCGGCAGACTTGCCGTGACGCTCCACCACCGTCACGAAGCAGAGATCGTGCTTGTCGAAATGCGCCTGCCAGTCATTGGCCGGTTCCAGCGTGACGGTGACATGGCCGAGGGTAATGCCAGGCAGCTCCGTCTTGATCGTATGAGCGACGACCGTCTCCGTCGGCAGGTCCGGTGTCAGCTTGAGATTTTTTGGCAGCTTGACGGTGTGGTAGGCGGCATCCGGATAGCGGTACGGTTTCGACAGGGCTTCGTCGAGGATCGGCGTGATCTTCTTGCTGTCGACGACGAGCTCGCCGCCATACCAGGTGCTGACCGGCGTGAGGTCGTCGCTGAGAAGCACCAGGTCGGCGCGGCGCCCGCCGCCCAGACCGCCGATTTCGCCTTCCATGCCGAACCGCGTCGCGCCGTGCAGCGAACCCATCGCCCAGGCCTGTTCCGGCCTCATGCCGTATTTCACGGCTTCGCGCGTTACCCAGTCCAGGCCGAAGGCGAGCAGATCTTCGGCATCCCGGTCGTCGGTGCAGACGGCGACGCGCTTGTGGGAGGCGCCGAGCTCAGTGATCGTCTTGATCGCCTGCGGCAGCGAATGCCAGGGTGTCGTCGGCGGGCCGCCGCGCAGGAAGATCCACACGCCGGCTTCCAGCAGGTCGTCGGCGATGTCGCGGTCGATAGCTTCATGCGTGTCGGTAACGCCGGATGCGGCGTAGGCGGCAACGAACTCTCGTCCGTAGACATGGCCCGACACCTGCCTGCCGCGCCCGAGTGCTGCAGCCAGGATCGCATGGCTGCGCTCGTCGCCCATCGCAACGGGGACAAAATCCATTTTCTCACCGAGAGCCACGGCTTCCGGCCACTTGTCGAACAGGGCGGCGATCTTGTCCGGCGTCAGGTCACCGCCGGCTGTTTCCAGATCCGGCGTCGTCGCCGGCACGGTGCTCGGCACGGTCAGGAAGATCGACAGCGGCGCCTGCCGTGCATCCTCGAGCATGGCCTCGACGCCGGCGACGTCCATGACATTGCCGATCTCGTGGCTGTCGCAGAAGATCGTCGTCGTGCCGTTGAGGAGCGCCGCTTCCGCATAGGCGCAGGCCGTCACATCGAGGATTCGATATGGATATGCGGATCGACCAGGCCCGGGGCGATGATGCCGCCCCTGGCGTCGTAGAACTTGGCGCTCCCGCCTCTGTAGCTGCCGGCCGGCTTCACGGCCGCAATGCGGCCCCCCGAAATCCAGACTTCGCGTCCGTCGAGAAAGCGCTCCGAATAGGTGGACAAGACGCGTGCGCCCTGGATGACCAGGTCAGGTTCGCGACGAGCGGAGGCGACATCCGCAAGACGGCGAGTCATGGTCGAGAGCGGCTGAACGGAGAAGCGGGTAAGCGTGCTCATGTAAACCTCATTTCCAAGGCTCGGGGGAGGACTGGCGAGATTGTAGGGAACGCCGTCGGGGGAAGGAAGCACGAATAGTTGTTGTCTCTGGCGCAGGGCGACAGGCGCGTTCCGATCATTCGCGATCGCCCGGACCAGAAGACGTCAGCCGGCGATCAAAGCGGCTTCATACACCATCGTCGCGGCGGCAAGATCAGCCAATGCGGTTCCGACGGCCTTGTAGAGAGTGATCTCATCGTTGGACGTCCGCTGGAACATTCCGGCGACACAGCTCGTCAAGTGTCGCATGCACCGCATCTGTAGAAATGACGCCGGCCCTGATCGGCTGAACCAGATCGCCTGCTTCGTGAAGGGCTTCGTGGGTGTCGATATAGACCGAGGAACGCCGAAGCGCATCGTCGCCGCTGCGCGGCGTACCAGCTTTTCAACCGGCATCGGCCGCCCTTTGGACACGTCGTTGCGATCGGAATGCGGAGCATTGAACACCGCTCAGCCAAATGCCGCTTTCTTCTCCAGAAATCTGGCGTATTGCGTCAGCGGATAGCACAGGGCGAAGAAGATCACTGCGACGAGACCGTAGACTTTGAAAGGTTCGAAGGTCGCGTTGTTGATGGCGTTCGCGGTTTTCAGCAGTTCGTCGAAGCCGAGGATCGAGGCCAGTGCGGTGCTCTTGATCAACTGGACCAAGAACCCGACCGTCGGCGCGCGGGTGATCCGGAAAGCCTGCGGCAGGATGATAAGGCGAAGTTCCTGGAGACGATGCAAGCCCAGGCTGGCTGCGGCGTCCCATTGCCCGCGCGGCACCGCCTCGACGCCGCTCCGCCAGATTTCGGCAAGATAAGCGCTGGCGTAGAACGTCAGGCCGCAAACGGCGGCGGTCCATGACTCGATCCGGAAGCCGAGCATCGGCAGGCCGAAGAACATCAAAAACAGCTGCATCAGGAGCGGCGTTCCCTGAAACAGGGCAATGTAGCCGGACGCGAAGCTGCGCGGCCAACGCGTTTTCGATATCCGCGCAGACAGGATCGCCAGGCCAACGATGGCGCCGCCGGCAAAAGCTGCGAGCGAAAGCAGCAGGGTCCAGCGTGTCGCGAAGACAAGATTGCGCAGAATGTCCCAGAAGGTGAACTCAATCATGCCAGACCGGCTCCCAGAAAACGGCGTTTTCCGGCGAAAAGAAGCCGGCGAAGTGCGGCGGACATCGAGAGGTAGATCAACGTCGCCACCAGATAGGTCTCGAAGGAGCGGAAGGTGCGCGACTGAAGCAGATCGGCCTCCTGCGCCAGCTCGCGGACAGATATTTGCGAAACCACCGCCGATTCCAGCATCATGATGATGATCTGGCTCGTCAGCGCCGGAAAAATGATGGCGATCGCCTGCGGCAGGATGATCTTGAAGAACACCAGCCGAGGCCTGAGGCCGAGCGCCTGCGCCGCCTCCTTCTGGCCTCTCGGTATGGCATCGAGCCCGGCCCCGACCACCTCGATCGTGTAGGCCGCCATGTTGAGGGTCATGGCAAGGACGGCGGCAGTGATCGGATCGAGGCGAATGCCGAGACTAGGCAAGCCAAAGAAGATGAAGAACAGTTGCACCAGGAATGGCGTGTTGCGCATGATTTCCACATAGAGGCCGACGACCTTGCGCAACCATGGATAGGGTCCCCGGCGCGCGGCTGCGCCGAGGACGCTGAGAACGATCCCGAGGACCGATGTGGAGACCGTCAGTGCAAGCGTCGTGCCTGCGCCATAAGCCAGAGCTCCCATTCCGTCCCAAAGCCAATTGAAATCGAGGCTGTATCTCATCGCTTGTCCTTTGGAGCCGGATGATCCGGGCCGGGTCGGCCCGAAATCCCGATCCGCCTCTCAACCAAAGAATTGAAGCATGATGCCACCGCAATCGCTTGCAGTTTTCGGCATCATGCTCTGGTGAGTGGGAGGCCGCCCTCGTCAGTCCTTCAGGTTTTCAGGATTGAGCGGCGCTTTCAGCCAGTTCTTCGAGCTCGCGTCGAGCGAACCATCGGCGATCATTGCGGCGACGCTGTCGTTGACAGCCTTCTTCAGGCCTTCCTCGCCCTTGCGGAGCGCGATGTGCGAGGGGGAGCTGAGGAGCTGGAACTTCTGCTCCGGCTTCAGCTCGTCCTGTCGTGCCAGAACCTGCGCACCGACATCGTTGCCGACGACCATCAACTGGGTCTGGCCGGATATGAAGGCCTGGATGACCGAATTATAGTTCTCGAAACGCTGGATCGCAGCCGAGCCGGGGGCGACGGCCGTCAGCGACGTGTCTTCGAGCGTCCCACGATTGACGGCAACGCTCTTGTCGGCGAGGTCTTCCTTGCCGCTCACTTTCAGCGCAGCCGGACCGATGACGGCGATATAGTAGGGGGCGTACGGGGCGGCAAAATCGATAACCTCGGCGCGCTCCTTCGAATAGCCGACGCTCATCAGCAGGTCGACGCGGTCGTCGTTCAGGTAGGCGATCCTGTTCTGGCCGGTAACGCTGACGAGATTGAGTTTCACGCCGAGCCCGTCGGCGATCTTCTGGGCGACGTCGACGTCATAGCCCTTGATGCTCATATCGGCGCTTGCCGAAGAGAAGGGCGGGAAATCGGAGAAGATGCCGATGTTGATCTCGCCTGCGGCTTTGATATCGGCAAGTTCGTCGGCCTGCGCGGCCCCTGCCAGGATGCCGAATACGGCAATTGCCGCGGTGGCGGTGTAGCGCAATTTCATAAGAGCAGTCATGTCGTTCCCCTTTTTGAGATGTGTTGTGCGACAGGTGATGGATGGCAGCGGGCGCGAGGCCCGCTGCCATCGTGGAGCTGGTTCTCAGGTCAGCTTTGTCCTGACCGCGGGACTGAACGTCGCGAGGCACAGGAGTTCGAACAGGACCTGGGCGGCGATCTGCGCGGTGTTGGTGGTGTTGTCGTATTGCGGCGCGATTTCCACGACGTCGCCGCCGACGAGGTTGATGCCCTTGAAGCCGCGCAGCAGGGTCAGGGCCTCTCTCGGCTGAAGCCCGCCGACTTCCGGCGTGCCGGTTCCCGGCGCGAAGGCCGGATCGAGGCTGTCCACGTCGAAACTGAGATAGGTCGGACCGGCGCCGACAACCTCCAGAGCCTTTGCGATCACGGCCTTGAGCCCCATCTCCGCCACCTCCTCCGCGTGAATGACGGTCATGCCGGAGGCAAAGGAGAACTCCCAGAGATATTCGCCGCCGCCGCGGATACCGATCTGGATCGTACGCTTCGGATCGAGCACGCCCGCCAGAACCGCCTCGCGGAAGGGCGCGCCGTGATGGAACTTCGAGCCCTCATAGGGGCCGGCGGTGTCGCAATGAGCGTCGATGTGGATCATGCCTACCGGCTGGCTGGCCGCCAGGCCCTTGAGGATGGCGCCGGAGATCGAATGGTCGCCGCCGACCGACAGCGGGATGACCCCGGTTGCCGCGATCATCCGGTAGCAGGCCTCGATGTCGGCATGGCACTCGGCCAGGCCGAACCGGCTGCGCATCGGCACGTCGCCGACATCGGCGACCGTTAGCCCTCCCATCGGCGCGACACGCAGAACATGTTCGTAGGGACCGATACGCTCGACCGCCCGGACGGCGCGCGGCCCCAGCCGTGCGCCGGCGCGATTGGTGACGCCGAGGTCCATCGGCACGCCGATCAGAGCCACGTCAAGCGCCTCAAGCACCTCGGACCGCAAGCCGTTCTCGATGAAACAGGCGTCCAGAAAGGTCGCAGGGTCGGCGAAGGGCCATTTGCGGCTGTCGCCGTCCTTGAATACGCTCGCCGCCACGGCGCGGAAGTGCGGATCTTCCATCTCCCCGCCTGCAGCGCTGCCGAAGCGCTTTCTCAAGTCTTCCAGAAAATCCCGGTCAATGGTCAAGGCAGGCTCCCACGGTATTGATGCTGCCATCATCATCAGTGCCGCACGCTTCTCTTGGAACCGCGAAAATTCGAGAGGGGATATAACGATTCTTGATAGCTTGGATCTGCCGAGGCTCCGCGATGCGGGTGGTGCGTCCATCGGTATGTTCAGAAAACTTTATAACCCGGCGAGAATTTTCAAGATTTGCGTGAGGCCGGAAAGCGTCGAGATATCGTCCGGCGCTCCGGGTGCAGGGGCTATGCCCGGACGGGTTGCCGACGTCGTGACACTCGGTGCCTTCAGGCATGTCGTTCTGGACCTCGCCAGTGGCGACCGGCTTGCCCGAACCGTCCAGACATAGCCTTCGCGCGCGGGCAGGAGATCAGCGTTTCCATTCCCCCGAGGCATGCGTCCTCTTCGCGCGATAAGCTGGCATTGACCGGGCGCAGCTTGCGCTGCGCCCGCGGGCTAAGGATCGCCGGTTGCCGGAAGGACATGGTTCGTCCAATATCCACTTACGGGCAGAGAGGCTCTCGGCTCTCGAGCGTCACAAAGTATGGAATGCGGCTTCTGATGCTTGATCTTGATTCCTATCTGCTTCGTGCATTTCTGACCGTCGCGGAGATCGGCACCGTCAATGGGGCAGCCGTCAAGCTGAACAGAACGCAGGCGGCTGTGAGCATGCAGATCCGCAAGCTGGAGGAGCTTGTCGGCGTTACGCTGTTTTCGCGTTCGTCAAAGGGCCTCGAGCTGACGAGCCATGGGCAGATCATGCTGGCTTATGCCCGTGAAATGGTCGCCCTCAGCGACGAGGTCGGGAAAAGACTGACAGGCAAGATGATCGAGGACCGCATTCGCCTCGGCGTCGTTGAGGACTTCGCAGCCGGCCACCTGATCGACATTCTTAGTGCCTTCAGAGCCCAGAACCCCAAAGTCGAGATCGACATCATCGTCGAGCCGAATCGCCGCCTCGCCAAACTGTTTGAAGACAGGAAGCTGGATCTCGTGGTTTGCGACATCACCTGCCTCTCGCGAAAACCGACCCTGATCTGGACCGAATATTTGATGTGGACGGTCAGATCCGACTTCGTGGTGGATACGGAAAAACCGCTTCCCATCATCATGTTCGAGGAGGAGTGTCCCTGGACGCTCCCGACGATCGCGGCGCTGTCCCAGCGGAACGTCAAATGGAAGACGGCGTGCGTCGCATCGACGCTGGTCGCCATGGCGACCGCGGTTCGCGTCGGTATCGGTATCGCGCCAATGATGCTCAACACGAAACCGGAGGGCTGCCGGACGCTTGACAGATCGGCAGATCTGCCCGGTCCGGTGCGCATCGAAATCGGTCTCTATGCTCAGTCCGAGACGGCCGAAGGCGCGCGCTACCTTGTGGACTTCATTTCGCGGCATACGGCCATATTGTCCAGCTAGAGCATGATGCCGAAAAGCGTGATCGGTTTTCGAACGACATCCTGTTCTAGGAGCGTTCAGCTTCCATTATATCGGGTCAATTTAATTCCCTCTACCGGAATGGCGAGCGAAGCCCCACAGTGATCCATGAAGGGTCGACGGCCCAATCTCAAGCATTCATGGAAGTCTGCGAATACGATGATCGGGCAAGCCAAAGTTGACGAAACTCTCCGCGCGGCTGCCACCTATCTGCCCGGCCAGGTCGCAAACCTCACGAGGGGAGCGAGCGTGACGGCGCAAACCAACGAAATACTGGAGCGCATCGATGACATGCTGCTGCGCGAAGGTACCGACAAGTCAGAGATCATTCTCGCCAACATCTGGCTCAGGGACCTTGCCTCATTCGAGGAAATGAACAGAGCCTGGGATGCTTGGATGCCGGAGAGCGGAACGCCACGGCGGGCGACGTTTGAGGACAAGAATCTCCCGCCGATGTGCGCCATCCGCATTGACGTAGCCGCGTCGCGAAAGAGTGGGGCCGGGCACATTTGAGCCGCCTGCGTTCGGCATCATGCTCTAAAGCGCGTCGCGATCTTTCAGATTCGCTCCTCGCGCTTTAGGTCTTTGATTTTACGCATGTCGTTGTCGCAAAACCGCTGCACACTTTTGCGCGACATGCTTAAGGCCGGATGACGCAGACATTGGCCTCGTAGGCGCAGGGATCGTCCTGCACTGCAATATCGATGACCTTTGCCTTCGGGGCCAGCGGCTCAAGCCGCGCGGGAGGATAGAAGCCATAGCGCTCGCCGCCGACATAGGTTCCGCCATCGGCCTGATAGACGTAAGACGTACCAGCATAGGTGTCGCCGCCGTCACTCTGCGCCTGGGGTACGACGACGATGATATTGTTGCGGGTGACGCGATTGGTCGCCGGCGAGGAAAACTGTTTCAGGAACGGCATCCGTTCCTTGCGGTTCCGATATCGATGGGCATTGTCGAAACGGATGCCGCGATTGCGCCAGTTCACACGTTCGCCGAGAAGCAGTCCGCCATGAAAAGCGTGGCGGTGGTCGGAAAAGCGACGATCATGACGGCGGTCGCCGGCTTCGGCGGGAAGTGCAGCAAGCACGGACAGGGCAAGCAGGGCGACTGCGGACAGACTGCGAAACATGGGTGGCCGGCCTCCGGAATTCCGATCCCTAACAAATCGTTAACGCCAGATTGCGCCAAAAGCCGGAGCTTGTCCATTCAGCTCGGACAACCGGCACAAAATTTGAGCGGAAAAGACCAGTTTGTTTAGCCTGCAAACTTCCCGGTAACGCGAATCGATTAAATTAAAAGCAGACAGCGATTGTGCTTGTCGTCGGCGTTCCCGGTGATTAAACGTCGCAATTGATGCAACGCACACAGAGAATTTTGTCATTCGTGTGGTTGACTGAGCATGCTCCGAAATCCGGGAGCGCAGAGAAGCCGCCGCGAGGTTCTGATGGCGAACGTGACAAATAACCGGCCCCTATCGCCGCATCTGCAAATCTACAAACCTATTCCTACCATGGTCATGTCCATCGTTCACCGCATTACCGGTAGCGCGCTTTACGTCGGCACGCTGCTCGTCGCCTGGTGGCTGATCGCGGCGGCAAGCGGCCAGGGCGCCTATGACTGGGCCAACTGGGTGCTCGGCAGCCTTCTCGGCAAGCTCGTGCTTCTTGGCTATACCTGGGCGCTGCTGCACCATATGCTCGGCGGCTTCCGCCACTTCATGTGGGATCTCGGCTATGGCTTCGGGAAAGAGTTCTCGACCAAGCTCGCCATCGCCAACATCATCGGGTCGCTCTGTCTGACCGTGCTGGTCTGGGTGATCGGCTTCCTCATTCGCTTCTGAAGGTCCTCTCATGGATATGCGCACCCCCCTCGGCAAGGTTCGCGGGCTCGGCTCCGCCAAGGACGGCACGGATCATTTCTGGCGCCAGCGGCTGACGGCCGTCGCCAATGTTCCGCTCATCCTCTTCTTCGTCATCTTCATGCTCGCCTATGCCGGCGCGCCCTATGCGGATGTGGTCCGCGCGCTGTCGAACCCCTTCGTCGCGGTCGTCATGGGCCTGATGGTGATTTCCGGCGTCATCCACATGAGGCTCGGCATGCAGGTCATCATCGAGGACTACGTGCATGGCGAAT
The DNA here is from genome assembly GCF_021052345.1 of Rhizobium sp. SU303. NCBI lineage: Bacteria > Pseudomonadati > Pseudomonadota > Alphaproteobacteria > Hyphomicrobiales > Rhizobiaceae > Rhizobium > Rhizobium sp. SU303. The sequence continues at coordinate 4,329,025 of NZ_CP088095.1, read as the reverse complement.
TCGGCAAGGTCGCTCTGCTGATGCTGAACACGTTCTTTGCGATCCTGATTGCCGGCCTCTGTCTCTTCGCCATTCTGAAAATCGCATTCGTAGGATAAGCTGACATGGCACCGACTTCACCCGCCCAGAACGGCAAAGCCTACAAGTATGTCGATCATTCCTACGACGTGATCGTCGTCGGCGCCGGCGGCGCCGGCCTGCGCGCCACGCTCGGCATGGCCGAGCAGGGTTTCCGCACGGCCTGCATCACCAAGGTTTTCCCGACCCGCTCGCATACGGTCGCGGCCCAGGGCGGCATCGCCGCCTCGCTGCGCAACATGACGCCGGACAGCTGGCAATGGCACCTCTACGATACCGTCAAGGGTTCCGACTGGCTCGGCGACGTCGACGCCATGCAGTATCTCACGATGGAAGCGCCGAAGGCGGTTTATGAGCTCGAGCATTACGGCGTGCCGTTCTCGCGCAACGAGGAAGGCAAGATCTATCAGCGCCCGTTCGGCGGCCACATGCAGAATTATGGCGAAGGCCCGCCGGTCCAGCGCACCTGCGCCGTTGCCGACCGTACCGGCCACGCTATCCTCCATACGCTCTACGGCCAATCGTTGCGCAACAATGCCGAATTCTTCATCGAATATTTCGCGCTCGACCTGATCATGTCGGAAGACGGCAGCCGCTGCATCGGCGTCGTTGCCTGGTGCCTCGATGACGGCACGATCCATCGCTTCGCCGCCAAGATGGTGGTGCTGGCAACCGGCGGCTACGGCCGCGCCTATTTCTCGGCAACGTCTGCCCATACCTGCACCGGCGACGGCGGCGGCATGGTGGCGCGTGCCGGCCTGCCGCTGCAGGACATGGAATTCGTCCAGTTTCACCCGACCGGCATCTACGGTTCGGGCTGTCTGATCACCGAAGGCGCGCGCGGCGAAGGCGGCTATCTCGTCAATTCCGAGGGCGAGCGCTTCATGGAGCGTTATGCCCCTTCGGCCAAGGACCTTGCCTCGCGCGACGTCGTTTCGCGCTGCATGACGCTGGAAATTCGCGAGGGCCGCGGTGTCGGCAAGGCGAAGGACCACATCTTCCTGCATCTCGATCATCTCGATCCGGCCGTTCTTCATGAACGCCTGCCGGGGATTTCCGAGAGCGCCAAGATCTTCGCCGGCGTCGACGTCACGCGCGAACCGATCCCGGTTCTGCCGACCGTTCACTACAATATGGGCGGCATTCCCACGAATTATTGGGGCGAAGTGCTGAATGCCGACGGTGCCAATCCGGAACGGATCATTCCCGGCCTGATGGCTGTGGGTGAAGCCGGCTGTGCTTCGGTGCACGGCGCCAACCGCCTCGGCTCGAACTCGCTGATCGACCTCGTGGTCTTCGGCCGCGCCGCTGCGATCCGCGCCGGCGAGGTAATCGACCGCGCCGCACCGATCCCGCATCTCAATGTGGCCGCCTGCGACACGATCATGGACCGCTTCGACGGTCTGCGTCACGCCAGCGGCGGCACGCCGACGGCGGAACTGCGCGAGAAGATGCAGCGCGCCATGCAGGAAGACGCCGCCGTCTTCCGCACGCAGGAATCGCTGGAATCCGGTTGCCGGCGCATTTCGGCAATCTGGGGCGAGATGAAGGACATCAAGGTCACCGACCGCTCGATGATCTGGAACTCGGATCTGGTCGAGACGCTGGAGTTGCAGAACCTGATGGCCAACGCCATCACGACGATCTACGGCGCCGAAGCCCGCAAGGAGAGCCGCGGTTCGCATGCCCGCGAGGATTATACCGAGGGTGCTTTCGCCGGCCGCGATGATGTCAACTGGCGCAAGCATACGCTCGCCTGGGTGAGCGAGGCAGGCGAGGTGAAACTCGACTACCGGCCTGTTCACACCGAGCTCATCGCGGAGGGCATCGATCCGCACAAGATCGAGCCGAAGGCCCGCGTGTACTGATCTCAAGAGGAACCTGATATGGTTGAACTCGCTCTCCCCAAGAATTCTCAGATGCGCGAAGGCAAGGTCTGGCCGAAGCCGGCGGGTGCCAAGAACACCCGCGAGTTCCGCGTCTATCGCTGGAGCCCGGATGACGGGCAGAACCCGTCCATCGACACCTTCTACATCGATGTCGACGATTGCGGACCGATGGTGCTCGACGGTCTGCTCTACATCAAGAACAAGATCGACCCGACGCTGACGCTGCGCCGTTCCTGTCGCGAGGGCATCTGCGGCTCCTGCGCGATGAATATCGACGGCACGAACACGCTCGCCTGCACCAAGGGCCTCGACGATATCAAGGGCGCGGTGAAGATCTATCCGCTGCCGCATCTGCCCGTCGTCAAGGATCTGGTTCCAGACCTCACCAACTTCTATGCCCAGCATCGTTCGATCGAGCCGTGGCTGAAGACGGTGTCGCCGGCGCCGGCCAAGGAATGGAAGCAGAGCCACGAGGACCGGCAGAAGCTGGACGGCCTCTATGAATGCATCCTCTGCGCCTGCTGCTCGACCTCCTGTCCGAGCTACTGGTGGAACGGCGACCGCTATCTCGGGCCGGCCGTTCTGCTGCAGGCCTATCGTTGGCTGATCGATTCCAGAGACGAGGCGACCGGTGAGCGCCTCGACAATCTCGAGGATCCATTCCGCCTCTATCGCTGCCACACGATCATGAACTGTGCGCAGACCTGCCCGAAGGGCCTCAACCCAGCCAAGGCGATCGCCGAAATCAAGAAGATGATGGTCGAGCGCCGGGTTTGATCAGCATGCATACCGATGGCGGTATAGACGGCTTCGATCCCGAAGCCGTCACCGAGATCAGGTCGCGGTACGCGAACAGCGAATGCGCATCGGTCCCGGTGCAATCATGCAGTGATGCACTATTCCGAGACATTGCGCGCGTTCGACAGGGATCCTGACAGAGATGAACACGCGCAACACCTTGCTGACAAATTCTATGTGCAGGAAGTTTTGCAGCGGGACAGTTGAACTGTATCGTTTTTCGGTTAGTTGTTGTCACGGGCAATTTATGCTGCCCGACTTGATTAACCAAAGCGAATTACGATAATCGGACTTGTCTCACGCCCGTTTCTCTACGGCGATGGCCGAATTCAGGAGTATGATGATGCAGTTGCGATATGCGATGACAGGTCTGGTGGTGGTTCTGTCGCTAGCCGGTTGTCAGCGTACGGCATATGATTACAGCTCCAACGCCAGTGCCGGCCCGGCGCCGTTGACGGCGCAGCCGGTTCCCTCGGTGCAGGGTGGGCAGCTTCCGCCGCCGACCGGCAGCTCGCAGTTTCCGGCCGCGCCGACGACGACGGCACCGATGCCGGGCGCTCAGCCCGGCGCAATGGCCGCCAATGCGCTCGATATTACCAAGGAATCGATGGTCGGAAGCTGGCGTGTCAACGGCAGCTGCGACATGTTCCTGACGCTGACCAATCTCGGCAGCGGTTCGCGCGGCGGAACGCGTGGCTGCGTCGGCGAGCTGACGGCAATGGGCTCCTGGGAGGTCGCCGGCAAACAGGTGCTGCTCAAGGACCGCTCGGGCAACCAGCTCGGCAGCGTCTACAAGACGGCCGACAACCGCTTTGAGGGACAGACGAGCACAGGTCAGTCGATCAGTCTCAGCCGGTAAATGTTCCGGCGGGTCTCCGCCGTTGACTGACAGGCGGATATGCCCTCATGCAACCAATGCCGGATTATGCGCTCAGCGTCTGCGAACAGCTTAAATCGCTGACCGCATCGGGCGCGCTCCAGGTCGATTCCGCCCAATTGGACGTGGCAAAGAGCCTCGACCGGGTGCTCGCCGGCCTGAAGCAGCGGCGGCCGGCGGCAAAATCGAGCGCGCTCGGCTGGCTGTTTGCCGCCAAGAAGAAATCTGCCGACGGCATCAAGGGGCTTTATATCCACGGCAGCGTCGGGCGCGGCAAGACCATGCTGATGGACATGTTTTTCGCCATGGCGCCGTGCCGGAAGAAACGCCGGGCGCATTTCCATGAATTCATGGCAGATGTGCATAACCGTATCGCGGCGCACCGGCTGAAGCTCAAGAACGGCGAGACCAGGCAGGCCGATCCGATGCCGCCGGTCGCCGCAGCGCTCTATGACGAGGCAGAACTGCTCTGCTTCGACGAGTTCACGGTCACTGATATCGCCGATGCGATGATCCTGTCGCGGCTGTTCTCCGAGCTTTTCGCGCGCGGATGCGTGCTGGTCGCGACCTCGAACGTCGAGCCCGACAATCTCTACCGGGATGGTCTCAATCGCGGCCTGTTCCTGCCCTTCGTCGCCTTGCTCAAACAGCATGTCGATGTCGTCACCCTGGATTCACCGACCGACTACCGCATGGAGAGGCTGAGCAGCCAGCCGGTCTATCTGGTGCCGATCAACGAGCATAACGACATGGCGATGGATGCGTCCTGGACGCAGGCGCTGCATGGGCGCAAGGCGCAGCCGCTGGATATTCCGATGAAGGGGCGCCACATCCATGTGCCGCTCGCCGTCGACCGCATGGCGCGGTTCTCTTTCACCGATCTCTGCGACAAGCCGCTCGGGGCGGTCGACTTCCTGGCCATTGCCGAACGCTTCGATACGGTCTTTGTCGATCACATTCCCTTGCTCGGGCCGGAAAAGCGGAACCAGATCAAACGGTTCATCATTCTGGTCGATACGTTCTACGATCATGCCGTGCGGCTTTACATTTCCGCGGCGGCCATGCCGGAGGAACTGCTGCTGCACCGCCGGGGCACCGAGGGCTTCGAATTCGACCGCACGGCGTCGCGCCTGTTCGAGATGCGCAGTGCGGAATATCTTGCGCTGCACCATGAAAAACGCGCCGCAGAGTAACAATTTGGTGACAGAATACCTTACGTTTACGTAAGAATTTTTGTATCTAAACGATTGAAAACGCTGCATCAAAATTAATGCATTGCCATTTTTGGGCTTTGGGTCTATGCGATTGCGTCATTGGGCGGTGCCTTGCGCGTCCGTTCGACGAATTTGATCGCAAAGGAAACAGCGAAAATGGCGCGTAACAAGATCGCACTCATTGGTTCTGGCATGATTGGTGGCACGCTGGCGCACCTCGCCGGCCTGAAGGAACTGGGCGACATCGTTCTCTTCGACATCGCGGACGGCATTCCCCAGGGCAAGGGTCTCGATATTTCCCAGTCGTCGCCGGTCGAAGGCTTCGACGTCAATCTGACGGGCGCCAGCGACTATTCCGCGATCGAAGGCGCTGACGTCTGCATCGTCACGGCGGGCGTCGCCCGCAAGCCCGGCATGAGCCGCGACGACCTTCTCGGCATCAACCTCAAGGTCATGGAGCAGGTCGGCGCCGGCATCAAGAAGTATGCGCCGAACGCCTTCGTGATCTGCATCACCAATCCGCTCGACGCCATGGTCTGGGCGCTGCAGAAGTTTTCCGGTCTTCCCGCCAACAAGGTCGTCGGCATGGCCGGCGTTCTCGACTCCTCGCGCTTCCGTCTTTTCCTCGCCAAGGAATTCAACGTGTCCGTCCAGGACGTCACGGCCTTCGTTCTCGGCGGTCACGGCGACACGATGGTGCCGCTCGCCCGCTATTCGACGGTCGGCGGCATTCCGCTCACCGATCTCGTCACCATGGGCTGGGTCACCAAGGAGCGCCTCGAAGAGATCATCCAGCGCACCCGTGACGGCGGCGCCGAAATCGTCGGCCTGCTGAAGACCGGCTCGGCCTATTACGCCCCGGCCGCCTCGGCGATCGAGATGGCCGAATCCTACCTCAAGGACAAGAAGCGCGTTCTGCCTTGTGCTGCCCACCTCTCCGGTCAGTACGGCGTCAAGGACATGTATGTCGGCGTTCCCACCGTCATCGGCGCCGGCGGCGTCGAGCGCATCATCGAGATCGATCTCAACAAGACCGAGAAGGAAGCCTTCGACAAGTCCGTCGGCGCCGTCGCCGGTCTTTGCGAAGCCTGCATCAACATCGCGCCTGCTCTCAAGTAGTCGCTGGGCTGAAGTAATCGAAACAGGGATACACCCATGAACATTCATGAATATCAGGCCAAGGCTCTGCTGAAGGGCTATGGCGCGCCGGTTGCCGAAGGTGTGGCTATTCTCAAGGTTGAAGAAGCCGAGGCTGCCGCCAAGTCGCTTCCCGGTCCGCTGTACGTGGTCAAGAGCCAGATCCATGCCGGCGGCCGCGGCAAGGGCAAGTTCAAGGAACTGTCGCCGGAAGCCAAAGGCGGCGTGCGTCTCGCCAAGTCGATCGACGAAGTGGTCGCCCATGCCAAGGAAATGCTGGGTAATACGCTGGTGACGGCGCAGACGGGCGAAGCCGGCAAGCAGGTCAACCGCCTTTACATCGAAGACGGTGCCGACATCGCTCGCGAGCTCTATTGCTCGCTGCTGGTCGACCGCTCGGTCGGTCGCGTGGCTTTCGTGGTGTCCACCGAAGGCGGCATGGACATCGAAGCTGTCGCCCACGACACGCCTGAGAAGATCCAGACGATCGCCATCGATCCGGAAGCCGGCGTGACGGCTGCCGACGTTGCTGCGATCTCCAAGGCTTTTGAGCTCGAGGGTGCTGCCGCCGAAGACGCCAAGACGCTTTTCCCGATGCTCTACAAGGCCTTCGGCGAGAAGGACATGGCTCTGCTGGAGATCAATCCGCTGATCGTCATGAAGGACGGCCACCTGCGCGTCCTCGATGCCAAGATGTCTTTCGATGGCAATGCGCTCTTCCGTCACGACGACGTCAAGGTGCTGCGCGACGAGACCGAAGAAGACGCCAAGGAGATCGAGGCCTCGAAGTGGGACCTCGCCTACGTCGCGCTCGACGGCAACATCGGCTGCATGGTCAATGGTGCGGGCCTTGCCATGGCGACGATGGACATCATCAAGCTCTACGGCAAGGAGCCGGCTAACTTCTGCGACGTCGGCGGCGGCGCCGGCAAGGAGAAGGTTGCTGCGGCTTTCAAGATCATCACCGCAGACCCCAAGGTCGAAGGCATTCTCGTCAACATCTTCGGCGGCATCATGAAGTGCGACGTCATTGCCGAGGGCGTGATTGCCGCGGTCAAGGAAGTCGGCCTCAAGGTTCCGCTCGTCGTGCGCCTTGAAGGCACCAATGTCGAGCTCGGCAAGAAGATCCTGAACGAGTCGGGTCTGGCGATCACGGCGGCTGACGACTTGGACGATGCGGCCAAGAAGATCGTCGCGGCGATCAACGGCTAATTTTGAAGGATCTGAAAGAATGTCTATTCTCGTCAATAAAGACACCAAGGTCCTCGTTCAGGGTCTGACCGGCAAGACCGGCACGTTCCACACCGAACAGGCGCTTGCCTACTACGGCACCCAGATGGTCGGCGGTATCCATCCGAAGAAGGGTGGCGAAACCTGGACCGGCGCAAAGAGCGAAAGCCTGCCGATCTTCGCAACCGTTGCCGAGGGCAAGGAGAAGACCGGCGCCAACGCGACCGTCATCTATGTTCCGCCGGCAGGAGCCGCCGACGCGATCATCGAGGCGATCGACGCCGAGATCCCGTTCATCACCTGCATCACCGAAGGCATCCCGGTCATGGACATGGTGCGGGTCAAGGCTCGCCTCGACCGTTCCAAGTCGCGCCTGCTCGGTCCGAACTGCCCGGGTATCATGACGCCGGAAGAATGCAAGATCGGCATCATGCCGGGCTCGATCTTCCGCAAGGGTTCGGTCGGTATCGTTTCCCGCTCGGGTACGCTGACCTATGAAGCCGTGTTCCAGACCTCCAATGAAGGTCTCGGCCAGACGACGGCCGTCGGCATCGGCGGCGACCCGGTCAAGGGCACCGAGTTCATCGACGTCCTGGAAATGTTCCTGGCCGACGAAGCCACCCAGTCGATCATCATGATCGGCGAAATCGGCGGTGCGGCTGAAGAAGACGCTGCGCAGTTCCTCAAGGACGAAGCCAAGAAGGGCCGCAAGAAGCCGATGGCCGGCTTCATTGCCGGCCGTACGGCGCCGAAGGGCCGCACCATGGGCCATGCCGGTGCTGTGGTTTCCGGCGGCAAGGGCGATGCGGAATCGAAGATCGCGGCGATGGAATCGGCGGGCATTAAGGTATCGCCCTCTCCGGCCCGCCTCGGCAAGACGCTGGTTGAAGTCCTCAAGGGCTAAGCCACCTATAGACCGGGCGGAGGAACGGCATCTGCGCCTTCCGCCCGGCCTCGACAACACGGAAACCAGCAGATGCGCCGCGGACAGGCGGCAATCGGAATGCGGCAGCCGGCCATCAAGCCGGCAATTCATCAAAGTCAGGAGGCGGACGGAAGCGTCCGCATATCACCATGGCACGGCAAGAAGCCAACGAGCAGTTTCAGATCACCTCGTTTCTGGATGGCGCCAACGCTGCCTATATCGAGCAGCTCTACGCGCGGTACGAAGAAGATCCGGCATCGGTCGACGATCAGTGGCGGTCCTTCTTCAAGGCGCTGGAGGAGGATCCCAGCGATGTGAAAAGGGCAGCCAAGGGCGCTTCCTGGCGCAAGAAGAACTGGCCGCTTCAGGCAAGCGGCGATCTGGTATCGGCTCTCGATGGCGACTGGGGCATCGTCGAGAAGGTGATCGAGACCAAGGTCAAGGCCAAGGCCGAAGCTCAGGGCAAGCCTGCCGACGGCATCGACGTGCTGCAGGCGACGCGCGATTCCGTGCGCGCCATCATGATGATCCGCGCCTACCGCATGCGCGGCCACCTGCATGCCAAGCTCGACCCGCTCGGCATCGCTGCTGCCGTTGAGGACTACCACGAGCTCTCGCCGGAGAATTACGGCTTCACGGCCGCCGATTACGACCGCAAGATCTTCATCGACAACGTGCTCGGCCTCGAATACGCGACCATCCCCGAGATGATCGAGATCCTCGAGCGCACCTATTGCTCGACGCTCGGCGTCGAATTCATGCACATCTCCAATCCCGAAGAGAAGGCCTGGATTCAGGCGCGCATCGAAGGGCCGGACAAGGGTGTGGCCTTCACGCCGGAAGGCAAGAAGGCGATCCTCGCCAAGCTCGCCGAAGCCGAAGGCTACGAACAGTTCCTCGACGTCAAGTTCAAGGGCACCAAGCGTTTCGGCCTCGACGGCGGCGAATCGCTGATCCCGGCGCTGGAGCAGATCCTCAAGCGTGGCAGCCAGCTCGGCCTCAAGGAGGCCCTGTTCGGCATGGCCCATCGCGGCCGCCTGAACGTGCTCTCCCAGGTCATGGGCAAGCCGCACCGCGCAATCTTCCACGAGTTCAAGGGCGGCTCGGCCGCTCCCGACGAGGTCGAGGGCTCGGGCGACGTCAAGTACCATCTCGGCGCCTCCTCCGACCGCGAATTCGACGGCAACAAGATCCACGTTTCGCTGACGGCGAACCCGTCGCATCTCGAAATCGTCGATCCGGTCGTCATGGGCAAGGCCCGCGCCAAGCAGGATATGACCGCCACCGTCTGGGACGGCGACATCATCCCGCTTTCCGAACGCGCCAAGGTGCTGCCGTTGCTGATCCATGGCGATGCGGCCTTTGCCGGCCAGGGTGTCATTGCCGAAATCCTCGGCCTTTCCGGTCTGCGCGGCCACCGCGTCGCCGGCACCATGCATGTGATCATCAACAACCAGATCGGTTTCACGACGAACCCGGCCTTCTCGCGTTCGTCGCCCTATCCGTCCGACGTCGCCAAGATGATCGAGGCGCCGATCTTCCACGTCAACGGCGACGATCCGGAAGCGGTGGTCTATGGGGCGAAGATCGCCACCGAATTCCGCATGAAGTTCCACAAGCCTGTTGTGCTCGACCTGTTCTGCTACCGCCGCTACGGCCACAATGAAGGCGACGAACCGTCCTTCACGCAGCCGAAGATGTACAAGGTGATCCGCGGCCACAAGACCGTGCTGCAGCTCTACGCAGCCCGTCTCGTTGCCGAGGGCCTGCTTACCGACGGAGAAGTCGAGAAGATGAAGGCCGATTGGCGCGCGCATCTCGAGCAGGAGTTCGAGGCCGGCCAGCACTACAAGCCGAACAAGGCCGACTGGCTTGATGGTGAGTGGTCGGGCCTGCGCACGGCCGACAATGCAGACGAGCAGCGCCGCGGCAAGACCGCGGTGCCGATGAAGACGCTGAAGGAGATCGGCCGCAAGCTCTCTGAGATCCCGGCGGGCTTCAACGCGCACCGCACGATCCAGCGCTTCATGGAAAACCGCGCCAACATGATCGCCACCGGCGAGGGTATCGACTGGGCTATGGCCGAAGCGCTCTCCTTCGGTGCGCTCTGCGTCGAAGGCAGCAAGATCCGCCTCTCCGGCCAGGATTGTGAACGCGGCACCTTCTCGCAGCGCCACTCGGTTCTCTACGATCAGGAAACCGAAGAGCGTTACATCCCGCTCGCCAATCTTTCGCCGACGCAGGGGCGCTACGAAGTCATCAATTCGATGCTTTCGGAAGAGGCCGTGCTCGGTTTCGAATATGGCTATTCGCTCGCCCGTCCGAATGCGCTGACGCTCTGGGAAGCGCAGTTCGGCGATTTCGCCAACGGTGCGCAGGTGGTTTTCGACCAGTTCATCTCGTCGGGCGAACGCAAGTGGCTGCGCATGTCGGGCCTCGTCTGCCTGCTGCCGCACGGCTATGAGGGCCAGGGTCCCGAACACTCCTCAGCCCGCCTCGAGCGTTTCCTGCAGCTTTGCGCTGAAGACAACATGCAGGTCGCCAACGTCACGACGCCGGCGAACTACTTCCACATCCTGCGCCGGCAGCTGAAGCGCGATTTCCGCAAGCCGCTGATCCTGATGACGCCGAAGTCGCTGCTGCGCCACAAGCGGGCGGTTTCGACGCTTGCCGAAATGGCCGGCGAATCCGCCTTCCATCGCCTGCTCTGGGACGATGCCGAGGTGATCAAGGACGGCCCGATCAAGCTGCAGAAGGACAACAAGATCCGCCGCGTCGTCATGTGCTCCGGCAAGGTCTATTACGATCTTCTCGAAGAGCGTGAAAAGCGCGGCATCGACGACATCTATCTCTTGCGTGTCGAACAGCTCTATCCGTTCCCGGCAAAGGCGCTGATCAACGAGCTGTCGCGCTTCCGCAACGCCGAGATGGTCTGGTGCCAGGAAGAGCCGAAGAACATGGGCGCATGGTCGTTCATCGACCCCTTCCTCGAATGGGTACTCGCCCATATCGACGCGAAGTACCAGCGCGTCCGTTATACCGGCCGTCCGGCCGCCGCCTCGCCGGCGACCGGGCTGATGTCCAAGCATCTGTCGCAGCTCGCCGCATTCCTCGATGATGCATTGGGCGGTTAAAACAAGGGGCGCGCAATGGCTTATTTCTTTCTGAGACTGCAGCCGCCGCGCCCCACTTTCCCGCATGACGGGACCGGGGAGGAAATGGCGGCGATGAAACGCCATGCCGAATACTGGCATCGGAACGCTCTTGCGGGATCGGCGATCATCGTCGGCCCCGTCTTCGAGGGTGAAGGCGCCTGGGGCATGGCGATCGTCGAGGTCGAAGATCAGGCGGCGGCGCAGGTTCTTGCCGACGGCGATCCGATCATCGCTTCCGGTTTCGGTTTCCGCTTCGATATCCTGCCGATGCCCTCGATCATCTCGCGGCCGCCCGCCATCTGAAACGCATAAACGAAAACACACGAAATCAGGATCTGAACAATGGCCACAGAAATCCGCGTTCCAACTCTCGGTGAATCCGTCAGCGAGGCAACCGTCGGCACCTGGTTCAAGAAGGTCGGCGACGCCATCAAGGCCGACGAGCCGATTCTCGAGCTTGAAACCGACAAGGTGACCATCGAAGTTCCAGCACCCGCCTCCGGCACGCTTTCGGAAATCGTCGTTGCTGCCGGCGAGACCGTCGGCCTCGGCGCGCTGCTCGGCCAGATCGCCGAGGGTGCTGCTGCCGCGCCGGCTGCTGCACCGGCCGCCGCTCCTGCTGCTCCGGCTCCCGCCCAACCGGCCGCTGCTGCTCCGGCCCAGCCGGCGGTTGCCGCCGCTGCTGCGTCGTCCTCGAGCGCCTCCGTCTCCACCATGCCGCCGGCACCGGCAGCTTCAAAGATGCTTGCCGAAAACAACCTTTCCGCCGATCAGATCGACGGTAGCGGCAAGCGCGGCCAGGTGCTGAAGGGCGACGTCATCGCCGCCGTTGCCAAGGGCATTTCCGCTCCGGCCGCCGCACCCGCGGCGACGCCTGCCGCCGCGCGCGGCCCGTCGACGGTCGAGGATGCCTCGCGCGAAGAGCGCGTGAAGATGACGCGCCTGCGCCAGACGATCGCCAAGCGCCTCAAGGATGCGCAGAACACCGCCGCCATGCTGACCACCTACAATGAGGTGGACATGAAGGCAGTCATGGATCTGCGCAACAAGTACAAGGACATTTTCGAGAAGAAGCACGGCGTCAAGCTCGGCTTCATGGGCTTCTTCACCAAGGCGGTGACGCATGCGCTGAAGGAACTGCCGGCCGTCAACGCCGAAATCGACGGCACCGACGTCATCTACAAGAACTACTGCCATGTCGGCATGGCCGTCGGCACGGACAAAGGTCTTGTCGTTCCCGTCATCCGCGACGCCGACCAGATGTCGATCGCCGAAATCGAGAAGGAGCTCGGACGTCTTGCCAAGGCAGCCCGTGATGGCTCGCTCTCCATGGCCGACATGCAGGGCGGCACCTTCACCATCACCAATGGCGGCGTCTACGGTTCGCTGATGTCTTCGCCGATCCTCAACGCACCGCAGTCCGGCATTCTCGGCATGCACAAAATCCAGGAGCGGCCGGTTGCGATCGGCGGCCAGGTGGTCATCCGTCCGATGATGTATCTGGCGCTGTCCTACGATCACCGCATGGTCGACGGCAAGGAAGCGGTTACCTTCCTCGTGCGTGTCAAGGAAAGCCTCGAAGATCCGGAACGTCTGGTTCTCGATCTCTAAGGGAGCGCTTTCGATGCGGAACCGGATCATGCGAGCGGCGCGCCTTCTTTTTTGCGCTGCCGCCGCGCATGTCCCGGCCTCCACATCGGCTGCCGGCTGGGATATCGGCAAGGCAAGCAGCAATTTCGAGCTGGTGGCGCTTGGTGATGCCGAGCTTTCCGGTCGGTCGATCGGCGTCATCCATATGGGCAATCTCGAGCTGACATCGGGGCGCATCGTTGCCGGTGATCCGCTCGCCCAGCCCGACCGTCCGGCACTAGCAAGAACGGTTGCGCCTGGCGAGTATCCGGTGACGCTCTACCAGGCCTTCGGGCGCATCGCCGCTGCCAGCATGCGGTTTGCCGAGGGCAAGCCGGATCGTTGGGAGCTTGCGGTCCTGCCAGGGCAGGACCCGGCGACGCTGAAGGACGGCGAGATCTTCGGCTATCCCGTCGATGCCGGCCTCGGCTGCTACATGGATGCCGATACGCTTGATCTGATCGGAGAGCGCGAGGCCCAGGTGCAGGCGCAGAAAGCGGGTTCCGACGTCAACTATTACGACGACGTGCTGGCGTCGGACCTCAACGCGAACAAGGGCATCTATGCGCTGCACCGGCCGGTCGCCGGCAGACGAGGCAATGTCGCGGTGTTCTGGAGCGGCTGGGGCGACGGTTTCTATCCGGTCTTCTGGGGGCTAGACGGGCATGGTCGTGCGCTGGTGCTGCTGACGGATTTCAGCGTTGTCGAGAATGCCGACGGGCGCAAGGAGCCGAAGCTGCAATGAGCGGAAGGACCGGGATTACGACGAGACGGACAGGCGTGGCTGCAATGGCAGCCGCCGCGTTTTTCGTCGTTCCGGCATCCACCTTCGGTGCCGCATGCAAGCAGGAGCAGGCCGTCTACGTCGATCGCGACGGTGCCTATGAATTGCGCTTTGCACCGCTGAATTCTCCATCGGCCGCTGCCAGCAACCAGTTCAAGGTCAGCGCGCTGAAGACGTCAGTCGTGATGGAAGGTTATGTCATGCCGTCGGAAGATCCGGTGCGCGCGATCGGCATCCTGATGTTCAACTGCCCCGAGGGTGATGCGACCGGCGCCGATCTCAATGCCTGCACGGTTTGGCAGGGCGCCGTCTACGGCATGGATGCCGAGGGCGAGATGGACAATCTGCAACCCGAAGGCGCTGCGGCGGCCGAAAAACTCGTGCTCCCCGGTCTTGGTCCCGCCATCCGCGAATCCAGCGCCTGGGGCGAGGGCAAGGCCGTGGTGGCACCCTGGGACGTGCTGACATTTAAGGAGTGTGCGACATGAGCGATACACCTGTTGTTCTCATTACCGGCGGGAGCCGAGGCATCGGCGCTGCGGCTTCGCGGCTTGCCGCGCGCCAGGGCTGGCGCGTTGCGGTGAACTACGCCGCCAACCGTCAAGCCGCGGATGCTGTCGTGGCTGCGATTGTCGAGGATGGCGGCGAGGCCGTGGCGATCCAGGGCGATGTCGGCAAGGCTGCGGATATCGTCTCGATGTTCACGGCAGTCGACCGGCATTTCGGCCGGCTCGACGGGCTCGTCAACAATGCCGGCATCGTCGATTATCCGCAGCGCGTCGACGAGATGTCGGTAGAGCGGATCGAGCGCATGCTGCGCGTCAATGTGACCGGGTCGATACTCTGCGCGGCAGAGGCCATACGCCGCATGTCGAGCCGGCATGGCGGGAAAGGCGGGGCGATCGTCAATATCTCGTCGATGGCGGCGATCCTCGGTTCGGCGACGCAGTATGTCGACTATGCCGCCTCGAAGGCGGCGATCGACACGTTCACCGTCGGGCTGGCGCGTGAGGTCGCAGCCGAGGGTATCCGCGTGAATGCGATAAGGCCCGGCGTCATCGAAACCGACCTTCATGCCTCCGGCGGCCTGCCGGATCGGCCGAGGGAGCTGGCGCCGTCGATCCCGATGCAGCGCGCGGGCACGCCCGCGGAGGTGGCGGATGCGATCCTCTATCTCCTTTCACCTTCGGCTTCCTATATAACCGGCGCGATCCTCAATGTGAGCGGCGGCCGCTAGAACAACGGGCGAAAAACAGCTGCAATATATTATCGAATTCCTCGGCCTGATATCGCGCGGCCGATTAAACAAAAATCCAAAGGGAAAGAAGCAATGTCCTACGATGTGATCATTATCGGAACCGGTCCGGGCGGCTATGTCTGCGCCGTCAAGGCGGCCCAGCTTGGCCTCAAGGTAGCCGTCGTCGAAAGGCAGGCGACCTATGGCGGCACCTGCCTGAACGTCGGCTGCATTCCGTCGAAGGCGCTGCTGCATGCCTCCGAAATGTTCCATCAGGCCGGCCACGGGATGAGCGCCCTCGGTATCGACGTCCCGGCGCCGACGCTCAATCTCGGCAATATGATGGCCCACAAGGATGCGACAGTGAAGTCGAATGTCGACGGCGTCGCCTTCCTCTTCAAGAAGAACAAGATCGATGCCTTCCAGGGCACGGGCAAGATCGTCTCGGCCGGCAAGGTCTCCGTCACCGGCGATGACGGCAAGGTGCAGGAAATCGAAGGCAAGAACATCGTCATCGCCACCGGCTCCGACGTCGCCGGCATTCCCGGCGTGCAGGTAGAGATCGACGAAAAGACCATCATCTCGTCCACCGGCGGCATCGCGCTGGAAAAGGTGCCGGAAACGCTGATCGTCGTCGGCGGAGGCGTCATCGGGCTCGAGCTCGGTTCCGTCTGGTCGCGCCTCGGCGCCAAAGTCACCGTCGTCGAATATCTCGACACCATCCTTGGCGGCATGGACGGCGAAGTCTCCAAGCAGTTCCAGCGTATGCTTGCCAAGCAGGGCATCGATTTCAATCTCAGCGCCAAGGTCACCGGCGTCGAAAAGGGCGACAAGGGCGCCAAGGTCACCTTCGAGCCGGTCAAGGGCGGCGACAAGGTGACTCTCGACGCCGAGGTCGTGCTGATTGCCACCGGCCGCAAGCCCTATACGGCGGGCCTCGGCCTCGAAGAAGCCGGTGTTACGCTCGACAATCGTGGCCGTGTCGAGATCGACGGCCACTACAAGACCAATGTCGACGGCATCTATGCGATCGGCGATGTGGTCAAGGGTCCGATGCTGGCGCACAAGGCGGAAGACGAGGGCGTGGCGCTTGCCGAAATCCTCGCCGGGCAGCATGGCCATGTGAACTACGAGGTCATTCCGAGCGTCGTCTACACCCAGCCGGAAATCGCTTCCGTCGGCAAGACCGAGGAAGAGTTGAAGGCGGCAGGCGTCGCTTACAAGGTCGGCAAGTTCCCCTTCACGGCGAACGGCCGGGCGCGTGCGATGCTGGCGACCGACGGCTTCGTCAAGATCCTTGCCGACAAGGAAACCGACCGGGTGCTCGGCGGCCATATCGTCGGCTTCGGTGCCGGCGAGATGATCCACGAGATCGCCGTGCTGATGGAATTCGGCGGTTCGTCGGAAGATCTCGGCCGGACCTGCCACGCGCATCCGACAATGTCGGAAGCGGTGAAAGAGGCTGCGCTCGCAACCTTCTTCAAGCCGATCCATATGTGATCTCAAATATTCGCAACAACGCATGCAGCCGCTTGCCGTGAGGCAGGCGGCTGTTTTATTGGGTGCGTATCGGCGCTGTTGGAACCAGCGCTCAGTCGAATGACGACCAGCTGGCTGCCGCGGCCTCAGTTCACCGCTGTCACGGTGAAGCCCTGCTGTCGCAGCAGTTCGATGACACCGTCTTTGCCGGGCAGATGCAGGGCACCGACGGCCATGAAGACGTTGCCGCTGTCGAGGATGGGCGCTGCGCGCTCGGCCATCACCTTGTTGCGGTCAAGGATGACGCGCTGCTCGAAAGCGGCATAATCGCTGTTTTCGCCTTCTTCCTCCGGTGTCACGGTTTTCAACATCGGCATGGTCATGCCGATGTCGCCGGAGAGGTAGAGGTCGGTCATCGTCTCGACGACGTCGCTCATCTTGTCGCCGAGTTCCAGCGTCTGGATCAGCGATTTCAGATGGAATTCGACCGGCAGATCGGCCATGGCCTGGATCTGCTCGGCAAGGGTTTCCAGCCCCTTGACCTGTTTGCCTTCGGCAATGGCATCGGTGGCGATCTTCTGGTCGAGGAACTGCGCGCCTTTTGCCTTGCGGGCGATTTCGCAGGCCGGCAGGGCAACGGCGCTCGAAATCATCCAGGGCCGCATCCGGGAAACGGCGCTGATCGGGATACCGCGCTGCTTGAGGCCGGTTTCGAGACGCTTGTAGTCCTCGGGGGAAAGCAGCTTGTCGATCGTCGTGCCGTCGGTGAACATCGTCAGCTCCGGCTTTGCGAGCAGGGCGGCGGTCGCCTTCCGCTCATCAAGGATCTCGTCGGATTCGATGATGATCGTGTCGGCGGTGTCGTGGGCTGCCTGGGCGCGCGGCGGCAAGGCAAGCACGCGCGGATCGGTAACATGCATGCTGCCGAGCAGCCACGAGGGTGCAAGTCCCGGCTTTTCGATCTTCCAGAAGATGCCCTTGCCGTTCGGCGTGGCGTCGGCTTCCTTCAGCGCCTCCGCGTAGCGGGTAGGGTCGTTCTGCTGCAGCTCGACCATCAGATTGCGGCCGGTGCAGGCGACGTCTTCGGCTGCTGCCGGCCTTGCCGTCAGGAAGGCGGCAAACAGGGCGGCAAGAAGCAGCATGTGAAAGGCTGCGATCAGCCAGAGCAACAGATTGGCCGGCACTGCGAGGTAAGACGTCCGGCGGCCGATTGATGTCGTCATGATGGGTGTTCCGATCACATGCTATAGGCTTCATGCTCTACGCCCGGCTTGCGCATATTCCTTTAAGAGAATGCGTTAACGAAACTTAAAGTGCATCACATCAAATCGGATTCATGGCGATGCACTTTAAAATCAACGCATCGTGCTTTCCAAAAAACAATTCCGATTTCCGGGCCGACGGGCTAGGCGCGCGGATGAGCCCGATCATACACCTCGAGCAGCCGCGATGCATCGACGCCGGTATAGACCTGCGTTGTGGAAAGGCTGGCATGGCCGAGCAATTCCTGGATGGTGCGCAGATCGCCGCCGCCGGCAAGCAAGTGGGTGGCGAAGGAGTGGCGCAGTGCATGGGGTGTCGCCGTCTCCGGCAGACCGAAGGCGCTGCGCATCTTCTGCATCGTGCGCTGGATGATCGCCGCTTGCAGCTTGCCGCCGCGGGCGCCGCGAAACAGCGGTTCTCCGCTTTCGAGATGATATGGGCAGAGCGTGCGGTATTTCTCGACCGCGTCGAAGACCACGGAGAGCAGCGGCACCAGCCGAGTCTTGTTACCCTTGCCGGTGATGCGCAGCGTCGTCGCGCCCTTCTGCAGGTCGGCGGGAGTAAGGTCCAGCGCTTCGGAGATGCGCAGGCCGCAGCCGTAGAGCAGCGTCATGACAGCCGCATCGCGCGCCGCAATCCAGGGTTCGTCATGGAGTTGGGCGTCGTCGCTGACGACGGTGATCGCCTGGGTGTCCGACAGCGGTTTGGGCAGTGATTTCGGCTGTTTCGGCGAGCGCACCGCGGCAGCGCCGGCGGCGTTGACCAGGCCCTTCTTTTCGAGATGGCGCAGCAGGGAGCGAAGACCGGCGAGATTGCGGCCGAGCGATCGGGCGCCGGAGCCCTGCTTGCGCCGGGCCGCCAGGAAGGCGCGGAAATCGGCGGAGCGCAACTCCCTGATATCGCCAAGCGTCACCGGGCCGGCGAGATGGCCGGTCAGGAAGGTCAGAAACTGGCGGGTATCGCGCTCGTAGGCGTCGAGCGTATGCTCGGAAAGACGGCGCTCACTGGCGAGGTTTTCGAGCCACGCGGCCCGTTCCGCCATCAGGCGCTGATCGGCGATAACAAGCAGTTCGTTCACGTTGCGCGCCTTGATTTTGCCTTCAAGTCCGCCAATTTGGAGCAGGAACAGTTATGGAATTGCTAATGCCGGCCAAGCCATTGTCATCCTTCGATCATATTCTACTGCGATAGCTTATACCCCATAGACAGGATCTTTCATGGCACGGCGCGATTCCATGACGGCTTTCGGACAGCTCGCGGAAGCGATCGCTCTCGTTTCATAGGGAAAGCCCGGTCATATCGTCGATACGCTGATTGCCGAACGCGGCCAGAGGATCGTGAAAAATCCGCTCTGGCCTGTCATGCGGCCGTTCCTCTATACGCTGCTGCGCTACAACAAGGCGCTCGAGTTCGCCAATGCGGTCGCCAAAATGCCGGGCTTCCAGTCGTTCGAATATCTGAGTGACGTGCTGAAACTCGACATCGGCATCACCAATAGCGAACGCATTCCCGATACCGGCGGCTTCATCCTCGTCAGCAACCATCCGACCGGCATCGCCGACGGCGTTGCCGTGTTCGATCTTTTGAAGGCGCGACGGCCGGACATGATGTTCTTTGCCAATCGCGATGCCATCCGCGTCAATCCGCGGTTTGCCGAGATGATCATTCCCGTCGAATGGCGGGAGGAGCACAAGAGCAAGCTGAAAGCGCGCGAAACGCTGCAATTGACCAACCATGCGGTGAAGGAAGGTAAGGCGACAGTGCTCTTTCCCTCAGGCCGCATCGCCTATTGGGCGAACGGCCGGCTGAACGAACGTCCGTGGAAGACTTCGGCCGTCGGGCTGGCGCGTAAATACAATCTGCCGATCCTTCCCGTCCATATGACGGCACGCAATTCCGGCCTGTTCTACTGGCTGGCGAAGTGGTCGACGGAGCTTCGCGACATGACGGTGTTCCACGAACTGTTGAACAAACGCGGCGACCGCTTCGATTTCGTCATCGGCAACCTCATTCCGGCCGAACAACTGGACGGCGATCTCAACGAGGTGACGAAGGCGCTGGAGAAACATACGGTGCACGACATGGCGAGAGATGGTGACGCGAGTTTCGTGCCGGTCGGCCTGCCGGTTGCGGCGACGTGCCGCGAGATTCTGGTTCCTGCAATCTAACCACCGGCATTGCCATGACGATCGATATCCGCCGGCTCCGCGATCGATTGCCGCAGGAGATCGCAGATCTTGAAAGCGAGGCCCGGCGGGAGGGCCATCGCCATGTCGCCCGCCTTATCGACGAATGGTCGGCCGGCGATAACAGGTTCGAACATCACGGTGAAACGCTGCTTGGCGCTTATGTCGATGACGCGCTCGCCGGCATCGGCGGCATGACTGTCGAAACGGCCATGTCAGGGGCGCTGCGGATGCGGCGTTTCTACATTCGTCCCGCAATGCGCGGGCGCGGCATCGGCCGGATGCTTGCCCTGGCTCTGCTCGACCATGCGCGTTCCTTCTGCATCGTCGTCACCGTGCATGCGGGAAATGATGGTGCGGCGAGGTTCTGGGAGTCGCTCGGTTTTCAGCCCCACGGACGAGATGGACATACGCATCTGCTCGCGTTGCAGCACCATAGCGATGATCCAGCGGCTTCGGATTTGCGCCGGTGCGTTACGCACCGATCTCCTTGAGGCGGATGGCCTGGCGCGCCAGCAAGCGCTCGACATCGGCAATATCCAGTGTCGAGAGCTTGGCGCCCGGCTTGCGCAGGGTGGCGGACTTGATCACGCCGCGCTTGGCGAGCACATATTTGCGCGAGGCAAGGCCGATGCCCTGCTGCTGTTCGTAGCGGGCGAGCGGCAGATAGGCATCGAAGATCGCATGGGCGCGATCGGGATTTCCGGCTGCATAGGCCTCGACGACACCAACCATCATCTCGGGATAACAAAAACCGGTCATGGCGCCATCGGCGCCGCGGCCCATCTCTTCGGGCAGGAAAAGCCCGCCATTGCCGCAGAGGATCGAGATACGCCGCATGGCGCCCCTGTCGCTGGCGGCGCGAAGTGCTGAGATTTTCGAAAGACCCGGCCAATCTTCATGTTTGAGCATGACGCAGTTCGGCACCTCGTTGACGATGCGCTCGATGACCTTGGGCGCGATCGTCACGTTGGTGGTGAGCGGATAATCCTGCAGCACGAAGGGCTTATCGCCGAGGGCCTCGCCGACCGACTGGTAGAAGGCGAAGGCCTGATCGTCGGTCTTGACGGTCCAGGGTGGCGCGACCATGACGCCGGCGGCACCCTGACCCATGACGGCTTCGGCGAGTTCGCTCATCGGCGCAAGCCCTGGCGCCGAAACGCCGACGACGACGGGAAGGCGCCCGTCGAGGCGCTTCAACACCCGTTCGACGACTGTCCGCGATTCCTCGGCGGTCAGCTTCGGAGCCTCGCCGAGCTGACCAAGCACCGTCAGGCCGGTGACGCCGGCACCCTCATAGAAATCGACCATGCTGTCGATACTGGCGAGATCGAGGGCGCCGTCATCGGTGAAGGGGGTTACGGCGATCACATAGACGCCCTTGGCATCTTCAGTCAGTCTGGCCATTGGTGCTCTCCAATTCAGCGGCCGAAGAACAGCGCTTCGGCATTTCGAACAAAAATCTTTTCGGCAATCGTGGGGTCGTCGATGGCGGCCTGCATGGTCTCTATCAGCTCAGCGTCATCGGGCATGCCGTCCCACAATTCGGTGTGCGGCCAATCGCTGCCCCAGAGCAGCCTTTCCGCATGGCTGGCGGCAAGGGCTTGGCCGACCTCGGCAAAACCGTCGTAATTCACGTCCTTCGTCAGGCGATAGGGCGCGGTTACTTTGACGTAGGCCTCGGCTCTGTCCATCAGTCTTTTCAGGGCATCGACATGCAATGATCTCGTCTCTCTGGCAAGCGGAATGAAGCCGAGATGGTCGATGACGATGGGCAGGCGGATGCCGGACAGCGTTGCCGCAATATCGGAAAGTTGTTCGGGATTGATCTGCAATTGCAGCGACCAGCCGAGAGGGGCAATGCTTTCCGCCAGTGTCCTGGTGGCGGCGAGCGGGAGGCCGCCCTTGTTGCGCGTATTGATCCGCACGCCGCGGACGCCGAGCCGGTCGAGCCGCTCTATCTCGGTCTTAGCGGTTTCGGGATCGATGACGACGATGCCGCGCAGACGATCTGGATAGGCGGCCAGCGCATCGAGCAGCACCCTGTTGTCGAGGCCATAGACGCTTGGCTGCACCATTACGCCCCCGGCGATGCCGAGGCTGCCGGAGAATTCGATCCAGTCGGCGATCGTCGCGATGTCAGGCGTGTAGCTGCGTGGGGTATTGAGCGGAGCGCCGGCGCGAAAGACGTGGAAATGCGTATCGACCGTGCCTTGCGGCAGTGCCGCCCGCGGCAGCCGCGTCAGCGGCCGGCGGGGCAAGCAAAGCGGTGCCTCCATATCAGCGGCGCTCATCGCGCGTCGAGCTCCTCGCTTTGCAGGAAGTCGAAGTCGGCGCCTTCGTCGGCCTGGAGCACGCGCTCCTGATAGAGCTTCGCATAGCCGCGCGACGGCGCAGGGGAAGGCCGATTGACGACATCAAGCATGCGGCGATCGAATTCCGCCTGGTCGATATCGAGGTCGATGCGCCGGCCCTCGACGTCGAGGCGAATGCGATCGCCGGTGCGGACGATGGCCAGAGGGCCGCCATCGGCTGCCTCAGGCGCGATATGGAGGATGATCGTGCCGAAGGCCGTGCCGCTCATGCGGGCGTCGGAAATCCGCACCATGTCCTTCACGCCCTGCCGCGCGAGCTTGCGGGGAATGGGTAGATAGCCGGCTTCCGGCATGCCGGGCGCGCCCTTCGGTCCGGCATTGCGCAGAACCAGAACGTCATCGGCATGGACGTCGAGATCGTCGCTGTCGATGCGCAGCGTCATATCCTCGACGGAATCGAAGACCACGGCGCGGCCGATATGCTGGAGCAGTTCCTTGGAGGCAGCCGATTGTTTGATGACGGCGCCGCGCGGCGCAAGATTGCCGTACAGGACGGCGATCGTTCCGATCGGCTTCAACGGTTTCTCGACGGTGCGGATGATGGTCTGGCCCGGTTCGTCGACGACGGCGTCGATGATTTCGCCGATCGTCCTGCCGTAGACCGTCGGGGCGCTGCCGTCGATTTCATGGCGCACCGCCTTCAGCAGAGCCGGGACGCCGCCCGCCTCGTGGAACTGCTCCATATAATGCTGGCCGGAGGGCTGCAGGTCGACGAGCAGGGGAATGCTTCGGCCCAGCCGATCGAGTTCGGCCATGTCGAGGCGCAGGCCGAGGCGGCCGGTGATTGCGGCAAGATGGACGACGGCGTTGGTCGAGCCGCCCATCGCCTGCAGCGCGACGAGACCGTTGCGGATTGCCTGCGGCGTCAGGATATCGCGCACCGTCGGGGCGGTCTCATCCATGGCGAGACGCGCGGCGATGCGGCCCGTCTCCTCGGCAAGGCGAACCCGTTCGGATTCGACGGCGGGCGCCGAACCGGCGCGGGGAAGGCAGAGACCCATGACTTCGGTCAGGTTCGCCATGGTGCTCGCCGTGCCCATCACCGTGCAGGTGCCGATCGAGCTGGCCAGCTTGTTGTTGACCTCGGCGATCTCGGCCTCGTCGATCTCTCCGGCGCGAAAGCGTCCCCAGAAACGGCGGCAATCCGTACAGGCGCCGAGCCGTTCGCCCTTGTGGTGGCCGACGGCCATCGGGCCGGTCGGCAGGAAGATCGCCGGTATCTCGCTGCTGGCGGCCGCCATGATCTGGGCCGGCAGGGTCTTGTCGCAGCCGCCGATCAGGACGACGGCATCCATCGGCTGGGCGCGGATCATCTCTTCCGTTTCCATCGCCATCAGATTGCGCAGATACATCGAGGTTGGCGAGGCAAAACTCTCGTGGATCGAGATCGTCGGAAACACCATGGGCATCGCACCCGCCAGCATCACGCCGCGTTTGGTTGCCTCGATGAGTTGCGGCACATTGCCGTGACAGGGATTGAAATCACTGTAGGTATTGGCGATGCCTACGATCGGACGGTCGAGCGCATCGTCCGAATAACCCATGGCCTTGATGAATGCTTTGCGCAGGAAAAGGGAGAATCCCTGATCGCCATAACTCGTCAGCTTGCGGCGAAGACCGTTCGACAAACCTGTTCCTCCCTCGCCAAATTGATCCATGGCCGTGGCGTCAGGGTAGAGGGATACGGAAGATTGTCAATAAATAAGATGGCGCCACTGTATCGTATTTTTGGATTTCCTCGGCGATCGCCATAAAATATAATGAAAATCTCCGAAATTCGTGCTTTCGTTCGACAATCAGATGATTGGCTTTTGCGAGGAAGCAGGATAGATTATTGATAAAATGGGATTGAATACAGAGGAGGCGCCATGATGGGAACGGAACGGCGGCGTATCGGCATTATCGGTGCCGGCTGGGTCAGTGCCTACCATCTGCCTGCATGGATGCGGCAATCGGAAAGAGCCGAGGTCGTGGCGATTGCCGATCCGTCGGCGAGCGCCATCGAAGCCCGGCTTGCCGCCTTCGATATCGCGCGCAACTATGCGAGCGTGCAGGCGATGCTGGATGCCGAGCAGCTCGATGCCGTTGATATCTGCGCGCCGCGGGAATTCCATGTCGAACTGGTCCGGCTGGCGGCAGCAAAGGATCTCGACATCATCTGCCAGAAGCCGCTGGCACCCTCCTACGGCGAGGCGGTCGATCTGCTGGCAAGCCTTTCCGGCAGGGGCAAGCTGATGACCCATGAGAACTGGCGGTTCCGCGCTTATTATCGACGGCTGAAGGCGTGGCTCGACGAGGGGCTTGCCGGCGAGATCCGCCAGGTGCAGTTCGAATTCCTGTCCAGCGGCATGATCGCGGATGCGGAGGGAAAGAGACCGGCGCTGGTGCGCCAGCCGTTCTTCCGGACGCAGCAGCGATTGCTGGTCATGGAGGTCATGATCCATCATCTCGATACGCTGAGATATCTTCTGGGCGAGTTGGAGGTGGTCAGTGCCCGGCTTGAGAGGAGCAATCGCGATATCGTCGCGGAAGATGTCGCAAGCGTCGTCCTGCGCCGGACGAGCGACGGCGTTCTCGTGATCGTCAACGCCAATCTCGCCGCGCATGGCGCGCCGCCGTCGCCGCGCGATCACCTCCGCATCTTCGGTACGCGCGGTACGCTCGAACTTAACGGCAATCTGCTCTCGGCCGAGGGTGCGCAGCAGCGCCGGGAAAGCTTCGATCCTGACGAGACCTACCAAGGCGCCTATGACGCGACCATTGCGCATTTCCTCGACAGCCTCGATGGAAAGGTCGCGATGGAGACATCGCCGGGCGATAACATCAAAACGCTTGCTCTCGTCGAGGATATCTATCGCCTGAGCCGGTTCGACCCGGAACGCAATCCACTGTAACATGGCCCGCCGTTAGAGCGCCGCGCGTCCGACAGGACGCGCTAAGGACGCTCTACCACATTAAATTGGCGCATAATCCTTTTCCGAAAATCGACTTCGATTTTCGGGGTTATGCTTCAGAGGAGATGACATTTGCAGACGCTCAACGAAAGCCGCGAAGACGGCATCGAGCATGATGATTTAAGTATTGCCCGCGCGCTGGAGGAAGACATCATTTTCGGGCGGCTTGCGCCCGGAACCCGTCTGACCGAAGACACGCTCCTTGCCCGCTTTCATGTCACGCGCCATTTCGCCCGGCAGGCGATCGTGCAGCTCGAGACGATGGGCATCGTCGTTCGGGAGCGCAACAAGGGGGCGACGGTCCGTTCGCTGACGGCTCGCCAAGTCCAGGAAATTTACGACGTTCGGGAATTGTTGCAACGGCAGGCAGCGCTGTGGATAAGGCTGCCGGCGCCAGAGGCATTGATCGAGGAGCTGCTGGCGCTACACGAGGAGCATGGCCGCCACATCGAATCCGGCTATCTCAGGGGTGTGCACGAGGCCAATGACAAATTCCACCTGACGCTCTTCGGCGCCTGCGGCAATGCGCATCTGGTGCAATCGATCGAGCTCTATATGCGGCTCAGCCTGCCGGTGCGTGCCAATTCAATGTCGAGCAAGGAATCGCTGCGCATCTCGCACGAGCACCACCGGCTGATGATCGAGATGCTGCGTGGTGGGGATAACTGGGTTCTCGCCCAGCTCTGCGTCGACCATCTGCAGCCGAGCAAGAAACGTTATCTTGCCTATGTCAGCGAGAATTGACCGGTCGTTTGAAAGGGAGCGCAAACTTTCGATTGCGCTCCCTTCGCCTACCGGCTCACCAATCGAGGCGCAGGAGAGACACGCCCTGACGCGGTAGGGAGACCTTGAACGCGATCTTGCCGTCGTCGACCTTGACGGATGCCTCACCGTCAATCTCGGCGAGCTTTCCCGAGGCTTCCAGCCTGGCATAGTCTTCGCCTGCCGGATTCTGCGGCTTTCTCATCGTCTTCCAGACGCCGAAGGCATTGGAATGCTCCTCGTCCATCCTGAAATGCCTGAGCGAGGCGGACTTGTCGCCCCAGCCGTCGAGATTGACCGTGATGTCGGCGGACGGCCCGGCTTCATCATCGTCGTGGTAATGCCAGACGAGAATGGAAACGCCCTTGTCGTCGCGGGTCGCCACGACATTGACATCGGGCTTGCCGCGAACGCCATGGCTCATGATATCTTCGATATCACGGCGATAATCGCTTTCCGATTCCAGCCATTCGCCGCCGAGTTTGCCGAGCATGCGGAAGCCGTTGAGAACAGCCTTGTCGACGCCATTGGTGGCAAGATCGCGGAAGCCGTCGAAATAGGGCTGGTCGTCGAAGAGGAAGGCCCAGGTGACCGCGCCTTCGATATGGATGTTGGCGCGTCTTGCGAGCTCATAGGTGCGGATCATGCTCTCGACGACATAGACGCCGTAGAGCGGGCCGTTGCGATAGCCGTTCTGCGGATGGACGCGTGCGGAGCAGGCAGCACAGCCTTCCGGATCGGATTCGCCGATCACCACGGGCAGGTGGCGGAGTTCCGGAAACTCATTGATGATGGCAAGGTTCGTCTCGATGTCGCGGAGCTGCTTGTGCAGGCCCATCCGCACGTGACCCTCGTAGATCACCGGATTGCCCTTGGCGTGGAAGGCGAGGAAATCGATCGGCGACTTGTTGTCGACCACATGCTTGAGGAAGGCGCGCAGAAAGGTCTGGGCTTTTTCGTTGGCAAAGGCGCCGCAGGTGTGCGGCCCGCCGACGCGGGCCTTCGGAAGCGCGCGCTTCAAGGCCTTGGCGCTGACGTCATACATCTCGCAAAATTGCGGGATGGTACCGGTCCAGTAGTGGCCGTCCGGCTCGTTCCACACTTCCCACGGCCAGCTTGAAACGATGTCCTCACCATATCTCTCGGCCAGATGGCGCGCCCAAGCTTCGATCAGGTCGCCCCATTTCTTCAGGTCCGTCGGCGGGGCCGTCCAGCCGGTGGTGATCGTTGCATATTTGTCGGCCGGTTCCCATCGGTGGCGATAGGGACCGTCGAAATCGGAGAGTGCTTCTGGCGTGAAGCCGATCTGAATCAGCGGAATATTGCCAGCTTCGACATAGGTGTCGAAAATCTTGTCGATGATCGTCCAATCATAG
Organism: Rhizobium sp. SU303; assembly: GCF_021052345.1. Classification (NCBI taxonomy): domain Bacteria; kingdom Pseudomonadati; phylum Pseudomonadota; class Alphaproteobacteria; order Hyphomicrobiales; family Rhizobiaceae; genus Rhizobium; species Rhizobium sp. SU303. The sequence continues at coordinate 4,301,677 of NZ_CP088095.1, read as the reverse complement.
ACCGGATTGCCGCTCGCATCCTCGGTATAGGCATTGGTCGAACCCCATTTGAGCGCGGGCAGGCCGTCGCCGCTGGTCAGAAGATTGTGCGCGCGGATGCGGGGCGGCTCCGGGCTGAGCTCTGTAAGCTCCTTGAGCAATTTCCTGCCATGTGGGGAATAAGTGTAGTTCGGTTCGTCGTATCCGAACCAGTTCCATAAGGGTTCGTATTTGCCGGTCGGCCGGTTGGCGTGAACGGAGATTGTCACGTCATAGGGGCTGCTCATCCTGGTGTCCTCTTGAACGGTCATGCCAAAGCCTCCTCCCGAAAGCAGCCGACCTATCTGGTGATGAAGTGCGGCCTCTTGGGAGGGCGCCGCGCTCGCCGCAAAAGCTAAGCCAAATGCTCTCTTTGTCAATAATATAAAAACGCACGTCGCTGCCATGCGTCAAAAACGCCTGAAAATGCGCTATTTTTTATAGTCTTCAAAATTATCAGTTGCCGTTTCTCAAAAAATTGTCGATAACTACGGCGTGAGTTCGCCCGCCGCCGAGGAGTGCATGTGTCCCTGCGGCACGTGCAGGCAGGGGTTCGCTGGACGCCATCGTCAATTGATTACGGGAAGTGCTCGCCGCGGCGAGTTGAGGAGGAGGAACATCCGATGAAGTTCCGTAAATATGCAGCCATTGCCTTATTGTCGCTCGTGGCCCTTCCGGCATTTGCGCAGGATTTCATTGCCGGCATACCGCGCAATGAAACGCTGATCATCCAGGGTACGCCGCAGCAGAATGCCGACTGGTTCAACCTCTGGGCTCCGGGCGGCGGGGCGGCGGCAAACCTCAACGGCCTGCAGCAGCTGACCACCGATACGCTGTGGTTCATCAATCCAGAGGGCGGCAAGGATGCCTGGCAGAATGCGCTGGCCAGCGAACCGCCGAGCTACAACGCCGATTTCACCGAGATGACGGTGAAATTGCGCAAGGGCATCTTCTGGAGCGACGGCGTCGAATTCACCAGTGACGACGTGGTCTATACCGTGCAGACGCAGATCGATCATCCCGGCATGGCCTGGAGCGCACCGTTCACCGTCAATGTCGCGAGCATCGAAAATCCGGATCCGCAGACGGTCGTCTTCCATCTGAAGAAGCCGAACTCGCGCTTCCATACGCTTTTCACGGTGCGCTGGAATGCCGCCTGGATCATGCCGAAGCACGTCTTCGAGAAAACCGCAGATCCGCTGTCCTTCAACAATAATCCGCCGGTTTCACTCGGGCCCTACCAGCTGCAAAGCTATGACAAGGGCGGCAACTGGACGATCTGGAAGCTGCGCGACGACTGGCAGCGCACGTCGATCGGCCTGGCTGCGGCACAACCGCCCGAGGTCAAATACGTCGTCTATCGTGCGGCCGGCAATCCGGAGGCCCGCGTCATCGAACAACGCAACCACAATCTCGACGTCATCAACGACATGGCGCCCGAGGGCATGTTCTCGATCATGCGCGACAGCAAGACCACAGCCTCCTGGCTGAAGGGCTTTCCTTTCGCGCATCCGGACCCGACGCTGCCTTCCGTTCTCTTCAATACGAAGAAGGCGCCCTTCGACAACAAGGACGTGCGCTGGGCTCTCGCTCTGCTGATCGATATCCGTGAAGTGGCGCTCGGCTCCTACCGCGGCGCGGCCAATATCGCCGCCCTTGCCACGCCGCCGACGGGTTCTGCCCCGGACGATTATTATGCACCGATGCAGGACTGGTTGACGAATTTCGAGCTCGACACCGGATCCCGCAAGATCAAGCCCTACGATCCGAACATCTCGGCGCAGATCGCCAATATGGTGCGCGGCCAATGGGCCGATCAGATCCCGACCGATCCTGCCAAGCTGCAGCGCACCTTCGGCTTCGGCTGGTGGAAAAAGGACGTTGAGGCTGCGACCGAGCTGCTGCAGAAGGCCGGCTTCAAGAAGAGCGGCCGCCAGTGGGTGAAGCCTGACGGCACGCCCTTTTCGATCCGCCTGCAGGTGGAAGGCGATGCCATCCCGACGCTTGCCCGCGCCGGCACGGTGATTGCCCAGCAATGGTCGCAAGCCGGGATCGCGACCAAGGTCGATGTCGCCGGCCCGACCAATGGCCAGCGCCTCAGCACCGGCGATTTCGAGACGGCGATCTACTGGAGCATCGAGACCTGGGGCGGTCATCCCGACCTCTCCTTCTTCCTCGACAGCTATCATTCGGAGTTCATCAAGCCGGTCGGGCAGATCCAGCCGCCGCGCAATCTGCAGCGTTGGCAGGATCCGCGCCTCGACCAGCTCATCGAGCGCAATCGATCGATCGCCTTCGATTCGCCCGATGTCGCCAAGCTCGGCCAGGACTTCCTGAAGCTTGCCGTCGAGGAAATGCCGATGATCCCGCTGATGGCCTACAACAAGTTCGCACCGCTCGATACGACCTACTGGACCAACTATCCGAGCGCCGACAATCCCTATTCGGCCTCGGGTCCGAACTGGTCGAACATTCGCTACATGGTGGTCGGGCTGAAGGCCAATCCGGATGCGCCGAAGCCTTGATCGAGGCACAACAAAGGAAACAGCCGGCCGCCGGCTGTTTCCGTTCTGCTATTGAAGGGTCGATGTCATGAACGGCTTTCTGATCTATGCGGCAAAACGCTTTCTGCAATTTCTCTTCGTGGTCTTCACCGGCATCACGCTGGCCTTCCTGATCGCGCATTTTTCGCCGGTCGATCCGATCGAGCAGACCGTATCGCTATTGACGAGCTTCGGCTCCACCGATCCGCAGGCCGTCGAAATCCTTCGCGAATCTCTGCGCGAGCTCTACGGAACCGGCGGACCGCTGCTGGAGCAGTATTTCACCTTCTGGGGCCGTGTTCTGACCGGCGATTTCGGCCCGTCGCTTTCGTCTTTCCCGACACCCGTGATGACCGTTATCGGCAGGGCGCTGCCCTGGACGGTCGGGCTTCTGACGCTCGCAACAATCATTTCCTGGATCATCGGCAATTTTCTCGGCGCGCTTGCCGGCTATTTCCGCAGCAGCAAGCTGCTGAAGGTCGCCGGCATCGTCATCATGGCGCTGCAGCCGATCCCGACCTACATCATCGGTCTCAGCCTGGTCATCCTCTTCGGTTTCATCTGGCCGATCCTGCCGATCAGCGACGGCGCCCAGGTCAATCTCGCGCCGGGTTTCAACTGGGCCTTCATCAGCTCGGTGGTCGAACACGGCATCCTGCCGGCCCTGACCCTCGTGCTCGTCGGCATCGGCGGCTGGTTCATCTCGATGCGCTCGCTGGTTTCCAACATCGTCACCGACGACCACGTCGTCTATGCCGAACTTGGCGGCGTGCGCTCGCGCAGCATCTTTTCGCAATATGTGGCGCGCAACGCCATGCTGCCGCAGGTCACGGGCCTGGCACTCAGTCTCGGCAACGTCTTCGGCGGCGCCGTCATCGTCGAGTTCGTCTTCAATTATCCCGGGATCGGCAAGCTTCTGATCTCCGGCATCTATTCCGGCGATTACAGCCTCGTGCTCGGTGTCACCACAATCGCCATCATCGCGGTTGCCGCCGCGGTCTTCGTGATCGACATCATCTATCCGCTGATCGATCCACGCGTGAAACTGGGATAATCCGCGATGTTCAAAGTCCTCAGAGACCTGCTGCGCTACAACAAGGAGTTCCTGCTCGGAACCATCCTGATCTCTATCATCCTGGCGCTGATCGCGGCGTCGTTTTTCTCGCCCTATGACGAGAATGCCATCTATGTGGTTGCGCCCGACATGCCGCCTTCGGCCGAATTCTGGCTCGGCACCACCTCGCGTGGCCAGGAGGTTTTCTGGCAGATCGCCGCCTCGATGCGCAATACGCTGTTCTTCGGCATCATCGTCGCCTTCGTCAGCCGCATCATCGCCATCGCCGTCGGGCTGATCTCCGGCTATATCGGCGGCCGGACCGACCAGATCATCATGGCGGTCAACGATACGCTCGGCGCACTGCCGAACATTCCGATCCTGCTGCTTCTGGTCTTCGTGCTCCGCGACCAGATGACCTGGTTCATGCTGGCGATCACCGCAGCGCTGCTCGGATGGACGCATGACAGCCGTCTGATCCGTTCCGTCGCCCTGTCTCTCCGTCAGCGGGAATTCACCCGGCACGCGGTCTTCTCGGGCATGCGCACACCGCAGATCCTCATCCGCGAACACCTGCCCTATGTCATGCCGATCGTCTTCTTCACGACGATGAACAACATGATCTGGGCGATCGGTCTCGAGGTAACGCTCTCGGTGCTCGGATTTTCCGACATCAACCGGCCGACCATCGGCGGCATGATCTACTGGGCCAATGCGCATTCCGCGATGGTATCGGGCATATGGTGGTGGGTCGCCTTTCCGATGCTCTTCGTCGTCATTCTGTTCCTCGGCCTGTTCATGCTCGCCATGTCGGTGAACGAATATATCGATCCGCGCTCGCGGCTCGCCCGCATGGGAGCTTGAGGAAATGCAGAACCTGATGAGGACGCAGCCTTTGACCCTTGCCGAAAACGCCATGGACGCACTGACGATCGACGGGCTGAAATGCTATTACGTCAATGATTATTTCGGCGTGCGGCGGGAGATCCGTGCAGTCGACGATATCAGCCTGACCATCCGCAGGAACGAGATCTACGGTATTGCCGGCGAATCCTCGAGCGGCAAGACATCGCTGATCAAGACGCTTGCCGGCGCCATCCGCCCGCCGATGCGCGTCGTCGGCGGAACGGTGAAATTCAATTTTGCCGACGGTCCGATCGATGTCTATGGCGAACCGGCGAAGATGAAGGCGGCACGCTGGCGTCACCTCTCCTACATCATGCAGGGCTCGATGAACGTGCTGAACCCGGTCAGAAGGGTCAAACACGCCTTCACCGATTTCGCCTCCCGCCATATGAACCTCGATCCCGCCGCCTTCCGGGCGCGCGTCGAGGCGCATCTTGCCAGGCTGCATCTCGATCCGCATGTGCTCGAAGCCTTCCCGCACCAGCTTTCGGGCGGCATGCGCCAGCGTCTGACGATTGCTCTCGCCACTGTCTGCGAGCCGGAATTCATCATCGCCGACGAGCCGACGACGGCGCTCGACGTGCTCGTGCAGCAGGACGTTCTGGCGCTGATCAAGGAAGTGCAGGCCCGCATGCAATCCTCGGTCATCTTCGTCACCCACGACATGTCGGTGCATGCCGCCATCACCGACCGGCTGGCCATCATGTATGCGGGACGGCTGGCGGAGGAGGGGCCGACGCAGGCGATCTTCGACAATCCCCAGCATCCCTATACCGTCCACCTGATCGGCAGCCTGCCGCGCATTGGCGACGTCTCGACGCGGAAAAGCCTCAGGGGCAAGCCGCCGGCACTTTCGGATCCGCCTTCGGGATGCCGTTTCCATCCGCGCTGTCCGATCGCGATCGACAAATGCGCACGTGAAGTGCCGGCCATGCTGCCGAGCGCCACGGGAGGGCGGGTCGCGTGCTTCCGTGCCGGGGAGTATCAGATCCAATGAGCAGTAATTTCCTTCTCGAACTCGACCATGTCACCAAGCTCTTTCCGATCGGCGGTTTCTTCTCGCGCGAAAAGATGAAGGCGGTCGATGATGTCAGCTTTGCGCTCAGCGCCGACAAGCCCGAGATATTCACGATCGTCGGCGAATCCGGCTCCGGAAAATCGACGCTGGCGAAGATGATCCTCGGCAGCGAAAAGGCCGATCGGGGCCGCATTTATTTCGACGGTACGGATGTGAAGGCGATGCGTTCCCGCAGAGATCGCGAGGCTTTCATGGCCAAGGTCCAGCCGGTCTTTCAAAATCCGTTCGAAGCTTTCAATCCGCTGACGCGGATCGACGAGTATCTGCTGGCCACCGCCCATCGCTTCAAGGGAGCAAAGAGCCGCGCCGAGAAAGAGGCGCTTGCCGACATTGCCCTCCAACGCGTCGGCCTGTCGATGGCGGAGATAAAAGGTCGTTTCTCGCACGAGCTTTCAGGCGGCCAATTGCAGCGCATCGCCGTCGCCCGTGCGCTGATACCCGAGCCGAAGCTGATCGTGGCGGACGAGCCGGTCTCGATGGTCGACGCATCGCTGCGCATGTCGATCGTCAATCTCTTCCGCGATCTGCGTGATGCTCTCAACGTCTCGATCGTCTACATCACCCACGATCTTGCGACGGCCTATTACATTTCCGACCGCGTGGTGATCATGCGCAAGGGGGTGGTGGTGGAGAGCGGCGATGCCAGGGACGTGCTGGAACATCCGAAACACGCCTATTCGATTGCGTTGAAGAACGCTGTCCTGCCGCCCAATCCGCGCGAGGCATCGGCGATCCTGCGCCTGCGGCAACGCAACGCCGAGACAAGTGAAGCCACTTCCGGCAGTGGCGACCGCCTTGCCAGGTGAAGTGCAACTTCTGACCGTCACTGTTTAAATCGTCGCGACGACCCGGAACGTGTCGCTCCGTCTTTGCGGTTCCAATTCTATCGTTTTGCGGGCATGGTCTCGCGCGATGAGCACAGATTCGTCCGATCTCTTTGGCGCGCTTTTCGAGGCACCGCCCGCGAACCGAACGGTTCCCGTGCTGGTGCCGATGCCGGCGCCGAAACCCTATTCCTATTCGGTGCCGGATGGCATGGCGGTCGAGCCCGGCTCGGTCGTGCAGGTGCCGCTCGGTCCGCGGCAGGTGATCGGCGTCGTCTGGGACGGCGGCGAGGACGGCGTCGATCCGAAGAAGCTTCGGCCGATCAGCCATGTCTTCGACTGCCCGCCGCTTGCCAGGGAGATGCGGGATTTCATCGATTGGGTGGCGACCTATACGCTCTCGCCGCCCGGCCTCGTCGCGCGCATGGCGCTACGGGCGCCGAACGCCTTCGAACCGGAACCGATGGTGGAAGGATTGAAGCTCGTCGGCGGCGAACCGGAGCGGATGACGCCGGCGCGCGCCCGGGTGCTCGATACGGCCTCCGACGGCTTTTCCTGGACACGCAGCGGCCTTGCGCATGCGGCGGGTGTCTCGACGAGTGTCGTCGACGGGCTGATCACGCTCGGCATTTTTGAGGCGATATTCCTGCCGCCGCCGCCGGTGGTTGCGATGCCGGATCCGGATTTTGCGGCAGCACGTCTCGAAGGGCCGCAGAAGCAGGCGGCCGAAGAGATCGTTTCCGATGTCCGCAAGGGCGAATTTTCGGTGTCGCTGATCGACGGGGTAACCGGCTCCGGCAAGACCGAGGTCTATTTCGAGGCGATTGCCGAGACGCTGAAACGCGGCAAGCAGGTGCTGATCTTGCTGCCGGAGATCGCGCTGACGGCCAGTTTCATGGAGCGCTTCCAGGACCGCTTCGGGGCAAAGCCGGCCGAATGGCATTCCGATCTTGCGCCGCGCATGCGCGAAAAGGTCTGGCGCCAGGCGGTGACCGGCGAAGTGCGCGTCGTGGCAGGCGCGCGCTCTGCGCTCTTCCTGCCCTTCGAGGATCTCGGCCTGATCATCGTCGACGAGGAACACGATCCCGCCTACAAGCAAGAGGATCGCGTCTTCTACAATGCTCGCGATATGGCTGTCGTGCGCGGCCGTATCGGCGATTTTCCCGTTATCCTGGTGTCGGCGACGCCGTCGGTTGAAAGCCAGGTCAACGGCCAGAGCGGGCGCTACAGCACCGTCCACCTGCCGACGCGTTTCGGCGATGCGGCGATGCCGGACCTGCATCTGGTCGATATGCGCAGGCACGCGCCGGAGCGGGGCGGCTTCCTGTCGCCGGTGCTGATCCGGGCGATCGGTAAAACCGTGGAAAAGCGTGAACAGGCGCTGCTCTTTCTCAATCGGCGCGGTTATGCGCCGCTGACGCTCTGCCGGGTCTGCGGCCATCGGTTTCAATGCCCGCAATGTTCGAGCTGGTTGGTGGAGCATCGCTTCCGCAAGCAGCTGCAATGCCATCAATGCGGCCATGCCGAGCGCACGCCGGAGGCCTGCCCGGAATGCGGCACGCTCGACCATCTCGTCGCCTGCGGACCAGGCGTCGAGCGCATCGCCGAGGAGGTGGAACGGCATTTTCCGGAGGCGCGGACGATCGTTCTCTCCTCGGATATCATGGGCGGGGTGAAGCGGCTGCGGCTGGAGCTGGAAGCGATCGCCAAGGGCGAAGCCGATATCGTCATCGGCACCCAGCTTGTGGCCAAGGGCCACAATTTTCCGCTGATGACGCTGGTCGGCATCGTCGATGCCGATCTCGGCCTCGCCAATGGCGATCCGCGCGCGGCCGAGCGCACCTTCCAGCTTTTGTCGCAGGTCACGGGCCGGGCCGGGCGCACCGGCCTCAAGAGCCATGGGTTGCTGCAGACCTATCAGCCGCAGCATCCTGTCATGCAGGCAATTGTTTCCGGCGATTCCGACGCTTTCTACGAGCGCGAGATCACCGAACGCGAACGCGCCCTATTACCGCCCTTTGGCAGGCTCGCCTCGATCATCGTTTCGGCAGAAACCCGCCACGACGCCGAAAACCATGCGCGCGGCATACGCAGTGCCGCACCGCAGGTGTCGGGAATCTCGGTGCTCGGTCCGGCCGAAGCGCCGCTTGCGCTGGTGCGCGGCCGCCACCGCTTCCGCCTTCTGGTGCACGGCCGGCGGAACTCTGACATGCAGGGGTTCCTGCGGGCGATGCTGTCGCAATCGCCCAAAGAGCGCGGATCGGTGCAGGTGCAGCTGGATATCGATCCGCAGAGTTTTCTCTAAATCAAATAAGGCCGCCATTCCCTCCTTTTTCGGCGCATGCCATAAAACACTGATTCATCCGGGTGATTTGGGGCTGACGCATGGAGTTTTACTTTCCGACCGAGTTTGGCGAGCAGCTTGCCTTTTGCTCCGCTGCTTTCACGGCGCTCGCCGGCTTCATCATGATGTTCGCGCCGGGCCATACTTTCCGTCTTCTCGGTCTGCAGGCGCAGGAGGGGCGGCCGGAAGGCTTCGGCGAGGGACGCTCGATGGGCGGTTTCTATCTCGGTTTCGGGCTGTCGGCGATCATGCTCGCCCAGGATTGGATCTACATGGCGCTCGGCGCCTCCTTCGCGATGGCTGCCTTTGCCCGCGTCATCTCGATCCTGTCCGATAAGGGGAGTAATCTCGTCAACTATTTACTCCTGGTTGTGCAGATCGCTTTGGCCGCGCTACCGCTGCTCTACGTTTTCGGCTTCACCCAGACGTGACTCTCGCTGCCGGCAGACGGCTTCTTCGGCCTGCTTTCAGGCCATTGCGCGATTTTGCAGACAGAAATTCATGTGAAAGGCGTATTCGGGCATTACGCGTGTTGCGAGTCCGAACATCCTATGTTAGACGGACCCCGAATTTCGGAAGAAGCAAGAGGCTTCTCTTGTGATTTCTGGGGGAAATCAAAACGAATTCAAGATCATAGGTTCGGCGCCCGCCGAGAGCCGGATTTTGGGTTGAAATCAGGGAAATTTGTGCCAGTGGCAGACACGTCCCAGCTTACTTCTGGTGTTGCAGAACGCTATGCCTCGTCGCTTTTCGAACTGGCGCTCGAGCAGGGCGTCGTCGACAGCGTCACCGCCGATCTTGACCATTTCCAGGCGATGCTGGATGAGAGCGCCGATCTGAAGCGTTTCGTCGCAAGCCCGGTTTTTTCCGCTGAAGACCAGCTGAAGGCGATCGTCGCCATCAGCGAGAAGGCCGGCATCAGCGGTTTCTTCGCCAATTTCCTGAAGGTCGTGGCGCGCAACCGCCGCCTGTTCGCCCTGCCGGGCATGATCAAGGCCTTCCGCATCATCGCCGCGAACCATCGCGGTGAAATCTCCGCCGAGGTCACCTCGGCACATGCGCTTTCGCAAGCGCAGGAAACCGAATTGAAGGTGGCACTCAAGGGCGTTACCGGCAAAGACGTGACGATATCAGTCACGGTTGATCCGTCAATTCTTGGTGGTCTAATCGTGAAGGTCGGGTCCCGTCAGATTGATACGTCTCTTCGTACCAAACTCTCTACCCTTAAGCTCGCATTGAAAGAGGTTGGCTGATGGATATCCGCGCCGCGGAAATTTCCGCAATTCTCAAAGACCAGATTAAAAATTTCGGCAAAGAGGCAGAAGTCTCGGAAGTCGGCCAGGTTCTCTCCGTCGGTGACGGTATCGCTCGTGTCTATGGTCTGGACAATGTCCAGGCCGGTGAGATGGTCGAGTTCCCGGGCGGCATCCGCGGTATGGCGCTGAACCTCGAATCCGACAATGTCGGCGTCGTCATCTTCGGCTCCGACCGCGACATCAAGGAAGGCGACATCGTCAAGCGGACCGGCGCCATCGTTGACGTTCCGGTCGGTCCGGAACTGCTCGGCCGCGTCGTCGACGCGCTCGGCAATCCGATCGACGGCAAGGGCCCGATCAACGCGACGCGCCGTTCGCGCGTCGACGTCAAGGCTCCTGGCATCATTCCGCGCAAGTCGGTTCATGAGCCGATGTCGACCGGCCTCAAGGCCATCGACGCGCTGATCCCGGTCGGCCGCGGCCAGCGCGAGCTGGTTATCGGTGACCGCCAGACCGGCAAGACCGCGATCCTTCTCGACGCCTTCCTCAACCAGAAGGCCATTCACGACAACGGTCCGGAAGGCGAAAAGCTTTACTGCGTCTACGTCGCCATCGGCCAGAAGCGTTCGACCGTCGCCCAGTTCGTCAAGGTGCTCGAAGAGCGCGGCGCGCTGAAATATTCGATCATCGTTGCCGCCACCGCTTCCGATCCGGCGCCGATGCAGTACCTGGCACCGTTTGCCGGCTGCGCCATGGGCGAATATTTCCGTGACAATGGCATGCATGCGCTGATCGGTTACGACGACCTGTCCAAGCAGGCCGTGTCCTACCGCCAGATGTCGCTGCTGCTGCGCCGCCCGCCGGGCCGCGAAGCCTATCCGGGCGACGTTTTCTACCTCCACTCGCGCCTGCTCGAGCGCGCTGCGAAGATGAACGACGACATGGGCGCCGGTTCGCTGACCGCTCTGCCGGTCATCGAAACGCAGGGCAACGACGTGTCGGCCTTCATTCCGACCAACGTCATCTCGATCACCGACGGCCAGATCTTCCTTGAAACCGACCTGTTCTATCAGGGTATCCGCCCGGCCGTGAACGTCGGTCTGTCGGTTTCCCGCGTCGGTTCGTCGGCGCAGATCAAGGCGATGAAGCAGGTTGCCGGCTCGATCAAGGGCGAACTCGCGCAGTATCGCGAAATGGCCGCCTTCGCCCAGTTCGGTTCGGACCTCGACGCTGCGACGCAGCGCTTGCTGAACCGTGGTGCACGCCTGACTGAACTCCTGAAGCAGCCGCAGTTCTCGCCGCTGAAGACGGAAGAGCAGGTCGCCGTGATCTTTGCTGGCGTCAACGGCTATCTCGACAAGCTGCCGGTCGCTTCGGTCGGCAAGTTCGAGCAGGGCTTCCTCTCATATCTGCGTTCGGAAGGCTCCGCCATCCTCGACGCGATCCGCACGGAAAAGGCAATCAGCGACGATACCAGGGGCAAGCTCACCGCTGCTCTCGATAGCTTCGCAAAGTCTTTCTCGTAATCAGGCCCTAAGTTAGGACGGATCACGGATGCCTTCACTTAAGGATCTGAAAAACCGGATCGCCTCCGTCAAGGCGACGCAGAAGATCACCAAGGCGATGAAAATGGTCGCCGCGGCGAAGCTTCGGCGTGCGCAGGAGGCGGCCGAGGCCGCCCGGCCTTATTCGGAGCGCATGGGTGCGGTTCTGGCGAACATCGCCAAGGCCGTCACCGATGCCGACGGCGCGCCGACGCTGATGAGCGGCACCGGCCAGGACAAGGTCCATCTGCTGGTGGTCTGCTCGGCCGAACGTGGTCTTTGCGGCGGTTTCAATTCGCAGATCGCACGCTTTGCACGCGAACATGTCCGCAAGCTGCTTGCCGAAGGCAAGACGGTGAAGATCTTCACCGTCGGCAAGAAGGGTCACGACATCCTTCGCCGCGAATTCGCCTCGCTCATCATCGAGCGTAAGGAATTGCGCGACGTCAAGCGCGTCGGCTTCGAGAATGCGGATCAGATCGGCAAGCGCATCATCGAGATGTATGCTGCCGGCGAGTTCGACGTCTGCACGCTGTTCTATTCCGAGTTCAAGTCGGTGATCAGCCAGATCCCGACGGCGCAGCAGCTCATCCCGGCTTCGACGGGAGCTGTGCAGACCGAAGATACCGCACATGCAGGCGCCGTCTACGAATACGAGCCGGATCCGGCATCGATCCTCGAAGATCTGATTCCGCGCAACATCTCCGTCCAGATCTTCCGCGCGCTCCTTGAGAACGTCGCAGGCGAGATGGGCGCCAAGATGAGCGCTATGGACAATGCGACGCGTAATGCCGGTGAGATGATCAACAAGCTGACGCTGAGCTACAACCGCCAGCGTCAGGCGCAGATCACCAAGGAACTCATTGAAATCATTTCGGGCGCGGAAGCGCTCTGAGGCTAGGAAAAGAGGGTCAGAAAATGGCTGAGGCAGCTACCCCCAAGATCGGCTCTGTCGGCAGAGTCACCCAGGTTATCGGCGCCGTCGTCGACGTTGCGTTCGAAGGCGAACTGCCGAAGATCCTGAACGCGCTGGAAACCACCAACCACGGCAACCGCCTGGTTCTCGAAGTTGCGCAGCACCTTGGCGAAAACGTCGTCCGTACCATCGCGATGGACTCGAGCGAAGGTCTCGTGCGCGGCCAGGAAGTCGCCGATACCGGCGCTCCGATCATGGTTCCGGTCGGCAACGAAACGCTCGGCCGTATCATGAACGTCATCGGCGAGCCGGTCGACGAAGCCGGTCCGCTGGTCACCGCTCACAAGCGCGCCATCCACCAGGATGCGCCGTCCTATGTCGAGCAGTCGACGGAATCGCAGATCCTCGTCACCGGCATCAAGGTCGTCGATCTTCTGGCTCCCTATGCACGCGGCGGCAAGATCGGCCTCTTCGGCGGCGCCGGCGTCGGCAAGACCGTTCTGATCATGGAACTGATCAACAACGTCGCCAAGGCGCACGGTGGTTACTCGGTTTTCGCAGGCGTCGGTGAACGCACCCGCGAAGGCAACGACCTCTACCACGAAATGATCGAATCGAACGTCAACAAGCATGGCGGCGGCGAAGGCTCGAAGGCGGCACTTGTTTACGGTCAGATGAACGAACCGCCGGGCGCCCGCGCCCGCGTCGCCCTGACCGGCCTGACGGTTGCCGAACACTTCCGCGACCAGGGTCAGGACGTTCTGTTCTTCGTCGACAACATCTTCCGCTTCACGCAGGCAGGTTCCGAAGTGTCGGCTCTGCTCGGCCGCATCCCGTCGGCCGTTGGTTATCAGCCGACGCTCGCAACCGACATGGGCCAGATGCAGGAGCGCATCACCACGACGACAACAGGCTCGATCACCTCGGTTCAGGCCATTTACGTTCCGGCCGACGACTTGACCGACCCGGCACCGGCAACCTCGTTTGCTCACCTTGATGCAACGACGGTTCTGTCGCGCTCGATCGCCGAAAAGGGCATCTACCCGGCGGTTGATCCGCTCGACTCGACGTCGCGCATGCTCGACCCGATGGTCGTCGGCGAAGAGCATTACGACGTCGCCCGTAAGGTCCAGTCGACTCTGCAGCGCTACAAGGCCCTGCAGGACATCATCGCGATCCTTGGCATGGACGAATTGTCCGAAGAGGACAAGATTGCCGTCGCCCGCGCCCGCAAGATCGAGCGTTTCCTGTCGCAGCCGTTCTTCGTCGCCGAAGTCTTCACCGGCTCGCCCGGCAAGCTGGTTGCTCTCGAAGACACGATCAAGGGCTTCAAGGGCCTCGTCAACGGCGAATACGATCATCTGCCGGAAGCTGCCTTCTACATGGTCGGCTCGATGGAAGAAGCGGTCGAAAAGGCCAAGAAGCTCGCAGCTGCTTAATGAGCGATGCGCTAGACGAGATATTCTGCTGCGACTCCTTGAAAGGGGTCGTGGCGGATCTTCCGGAACCAGCAGCGCCGACCGTCTACCGCGCCGATAATGGCGTGCTGATGATGGTGGTGGGTCTGGTCCAGAGCGAGGAAGGCCTCGGTTATCTCGACCAAGCGATAATGCACTGCCCGTTCTGCGGGACTAAATTGCAAGATGCGAAAGCCATAGCCGAGAAGGTAAGTCACTGATGGCTGACAATTTCAACTTTGAGCTCGTTTCGCCGGAGCGTCTGCTGCTGTCGGAGATGGTGACCGAGGTCGTCATCCCCGCGACTGAAGGCGAGATGACGGTCATGGCAAACCATGCGCCGACGATGACGACGATCAAGCCGGGTGTCGTGAGCGTGCGTTCGGCTTCCGGCAAGAAGCAGGACTACGTGGTGTTCGGCGGTTTTGCCGATATCCTGCCGACCGGCTGCACATTGCTTGCCGAATCCGCGGTTCCGGTCGAGGAACTCCATAAGGACGAACTGACGCGCCGCATCGAGGCCGCCCGAAAGGAACTCGAACATGCCGAACTGCACGAGCACAAGTCGAAGCTCGAGCACTTCATCATGGAACTGACGCATCTGCGCGGCGTCGTTCAACAGGATTGATCGCAACCGACTGCGACGGATGAAAGGCGGCTGCGACAGCCGCCTTTTTTGTGTCTGTTCTATCTGTCGGGCGCTAGCGTATCGACCCGAAATCGGAAACGCTTCTCCGAAAGCGCGTCGCGATCTTTTCAGATTCGCGCCTCGCGCTTATGTATTGGTTTTACGCATATCGTTATAGCAAAGCCGCTGCACAGTTTTGCGCCATGCTCTAAAGACAGCGCCACTGGTGGCTTGAAATGAAGAAGCGGCCGATAGGCCGCTTTTGCCGACGTGCCGGATCGTCTCAGAAGCCGGTGCCGCCGCGCAACTCGATGACGACCGTCTTGAACAGGATCTTCAAGTCGAGCAGCAGGCTGAAATTCCTGACATAATAAATATCGCAGGCAATGCGAGCGCGGGCTTCCAGCGGCCGTGCCGTTGGGCCGCGCCAGCCGCGTGTCTGTGCAAGACCGGTGATGCCGGGGCGCATGATGTGGCGGTGGTGGTAGTCCGGCACCAGTTCCTCGTAGAGCCGGCCGGCCGCCCGCATATTGATGGCGTGGCAGCGCGGGCCGACCAACGACATCTCACCCCTGAGGACGTTGAAAAGCTGCGGCAGCTCGTCGATATTGGTCTTGCGGAGCAGCGCGCCGATGCCGGTCACCCGGCTGTCGCCCTTGACGGTCTGTTGAATGCCGCTGGGATCGCAAGCTTCCGCGCGCATCGACCGGAACTTGAAGACTGTGATCTTCCGGCCGTTCAGCCCCCAGCGGATCTGGCGGAAAAACACCGGACCACCATCGTCGAGTTTGATGAAAAGAGCGATTGCCAGAAAAAGCGGCGCCAGCACGATGAGAGCGCTGACTGAGGCGACGATGTCGATCAACCGCTTCACGCCGAGCCGCACAGCCATCTTTCTTTCGATAATGGAAAAGCTATCCGGCTGGCGAATGTTGGAGTTCGCTATAACCAGGGTCTTGATTTTGTCCTGACGCTGAGACGGATCGAAGCGTGGATTCGTCTTCGAAGTAAAAGCATTCATTACGCAAGGTCCACAAGCTTAGATGCGATACTGAACAACAAGGAGACAAATACATGGTCACGTATCGTTTGTCATCGGTATAAATAAGAATTTGATAACCCTAAAGACGCCAAAAATGGGAGTATTCGGCGTTAACCTTAATGCGTGTAGTTGCGCTTATGCGAAACTTATACTTTGAAAGGAGTAGCCCGATTGGATTGACGCGATGTCAGCCGGTTTCCGAAATGGATCGCTGGTCTTTCCAACAGGTAGTAGCTGAGGCTTGCGATGAGAAGGATGAGCGCTGCCGCCAGTCCGCAAGATTGCAGCCAGCCGGTGACGACATTTTCAGAGGAAAAGCCGAACGAGCCTCGATCGAGCCTCTGGATCAATAACAAGATGACCTCCTGCCAGATATAGATGCCAAAGGAGATCTTCGCGATATACCGGACCGGAGCATTGTCGAGCAGCCTGCCCAGGTGTTGCGAATGACTGAGCGAAACGAGCGCCGTTGCGACCGCCAGCGGAAAGACCGGAAAACCGTAGGGGATTTCGAGCCAGCCGTAAGCTTCGGCCGAGCCGCCGGGTGATATGACGAGGCGGTAGGCGGCAATGGCGAGGCCGAGGAGCGCTGCGGCATCGAACCAGGAGGAACGCCTTCTTGGCAGCATGACCTCGACGCCAGCGGCAAGCGCGCCGAGCGCGAAGACGGCGAAGAAGCCGATCGGATTATATCTCGGCATCCACTCCTTCGCCCCGCCCTGCAGACCGTACTGCCAGCCGCGTTCGATGTCGTTGAGCGGAAAGAGGGTCAGGATGAGCACATGGGCGAGGAGTACGCCCGTGATGACGCAAAGCCAGGCGAAGCGGGCAAGCAACGGGCGCTGCCTCAGGAATGGCAAACGAAACAGCAGGAGAAAGCAGACCGGCAGGAGCACATAACTGGTGACCTCGAAGGGAATGGACCAGAGCGGCCCGTCGGCTTCGACAGGAAAAAAGGTGCGCCAATGCCACTGGCTCATGAACAGCAGCCCGGAGACGCAGCGGAGCACAAGCTCAGGCGTCAGCGGCAAGGCAAGCAGCGTCAGGCTGAGCGCGAAGCCGACGGTGGCGGCGAACCAGAAGCCCGGAGCGATGCGCGCCGCCCTGCGGATCGTGTAATGCCGCAGGTTGGGCATGTCGCTGCCCGCGTCGAGCGCGCGCCAGAAGGGATGGGCGAGCAGAAAGCCGCTGAGCACGAAGAAGACGGCGACGCCGAAATTGCCGAAGCGGAGGATGTTTGCGGTCGGTCCGAGTTCGTCGGGGATTCTGCGCATATCCAGCCGCAGCGCGAAGTGGTGGGCGAGCACCAGCAGACAGGCCGTCGCGCGCAGAAAGTCCGCTCCGGCCAGTCTCTCCTGTTGTCGCATCTTGTCCCCCGCCCTACCCAGAGCATGGTGCCGAAAAGTGTGAGCGGTTTTCGGACGACATCATGCTTCGGGTCTGGGACTTTGCAGCGGAAAGCCGCGACGGGCAAGGCAGGCGTTGGGCTCAGTCGAGAAGTTCGTTGGTATAATAGGTGGAAAAGTCCGGCTTCTCCTTGAGTGCAGCGCCATTCGCATCGACCAGAATGCCATTCTCCATCAGGAAGCTGCCGAGGGCCTCGGCCTTTGCCGGGTCGAGCTTACCGATCAGACCGGCCTCGGATTTCAGGAAGTGCCCCTCGATCAATGCCTTCTGAGAAGCCTTTACCAGTTCCGTATTCATCAGTGCGCCGTTGCTTCCAGAGATCAGCAGGTCGCAGGCTTCGTCGGGATGGTCGACGGAGTAGGCATAACCCTTTCGTGTCGCCTGGATGAAGGCGCGGGCGTGTTCTCGACTTGCGGAGAGATAGGCGTCGCTGGAGACGATGACCGTCGTCTGCTCGTCGGGGATGCCATAATCGGAATAGTGGAAGCGGCCGATCTTCCGGTTTTCCAGTTCGGCGGCGATGCCTTCCCAGGTGTAGATCTCCAGCGTGAAATCGATCGAGCCATTGTCCAGCGCCTCGTAAGCGGAGGTGCCAAGGGTGACGGTCTTGACGTCGCCTTTGCCGCCATCATTGCGGATCATCGCGGAGATCAGCGCGCTCTCCCAGGTGCCGCCAAAGCCGCCATAGGTCTTGCCGTCGAGGTCTTTGGGGCTCTTGATGTCGTCGCGTCCGCCCTTGAAGATCAGGCGTGCGGTTTCCGTCTGGACGACGCCGTAGACCATCTTCACGTCACCGCCGCCAGCGCGTTGCGTGAGGGTCTCGATCTCGCTGCTGATGCCGAAATCGGCAACGCCGTTGGACACCAGCGTTCCGGCGCTGGTGTCGGCAAAGGGAAGAATCTCGACATCGAGCCCGGCATCGGCATAGAAGCCCTTCGCCTTGGCGACATAGATGCCGATATGGTTGGTGTTGGGCGTCCAGTCGAGCGCGATGCGAACCTTTGCGGGCGCCGATTGGGCGAAGGCGGGGCGGCCGGCGAGGCTTGCGGCGATGGCGGCGAAGATCGTCTGGCGACGGGTGAGAAGCAGCATGGTTACCTCCTCAGGTCTCTAGAGCATGATGCCGAAAAGTGTGAGCGTTTTCGGACGACATCATGCTCTAACTCTTTAAATTAGAACAGGATTCAGATTTTAGGCCGACCGGCCTAAAATCATCCTGTTCTAGCGGATGAAGCAGGGTTTGCAGGATTTCGGTTTCGATCGCCTGGGCCGCCGGCGAGCCGAGATCGGCAATGCTTCTCGGACGGGGCAGGGGAACGCGGAATTCGCGGATGATACGCGCCGGACGAGCCGAGAGCACGTAGATCCGGTCGGAGAGGAACACGGCCTCGCGAACATCATGGGTGATCAACAGCGCCGTCCAACGGTGTTCGGTCCACATGCCCTGCAGCCATTCCTGGATCTGCGTGCGCGTCAGCGCGTCCAGCGCGCCGAAAGGCTCGTCGAGCAGCAGCATGTCCTGGGTCTGGACGACGGTGCGCAGCAGCGCGGCGCGCTGGCGCATGCCGCCTGACAGTTCGGAGGGATAGTGGTGCTCGAAGCCTGCAAGGCCGAAGCGCTCGAACAGAGGCGCTACGGCGGCACGGGCCGCGCGGCGACTCATACCGCGCACCTCCAGGCCGAGTGCGGCATTGTCGATGATCCGGCGCCAGGGCATCAGTGCATCGCGTTGCGGCATGAAGGCGAAGGAATGCGGCGCCTGTTCCAGCGGCGCGCCCTTGAAAAGCATGGTGCCGGAATCGGGCCGAAGCGCCTGGGTCAGCAACCTCAGCACCGTCGATTTTCCGGAGCCGGATGGGCCGACGATCGAAACGAACTCGCCGCTTGCGACAGCGAGTGAAATATCGTCCAGCACCTTCATGCCGTCGAAGGACTTCGAGATGTTGCGCAGTTCAACCATTGCATCGCTCATCGGCGCTGCTCCCCGGATGGCTGCCAGGGCATGACGAGGCGCTGGATCATCAGCGTCGCTCCGAAGAGGCAGAGTGTCAGCACGGCGCTGACGACGACGGCGGCGAGCACGAGATCGGGACGGAAATTGTTCTTGGCGTTGAGAATATAGATGCCGAGGCCGCGGGCGGCACCGGCATATTCGGCAAAGATCGCGCCGACGACGGCATAGGTGATCGAGATCCGCAGGCCCGCGAAGAAATAAGGCAGCGAGGAGGGAAGCCGTGCCAGACAAAAAATGCGCCAACGGCTCGCCTTCATCGAATTCAGCAATTCGGCGATGTCGCGGTCGGTCGATTCATAGCCCTGCAGCAAGGCGACGAGCAGCGGGAAGAAGGTGACGAGCGCCACCAGCAGGATCTTCGGCAACAGGCCGAAGCCGAACCAAAGGACGACGAGGGGCGCGATCGCCACCAGCGGCAGGGTCTGGCTGGCGATGAAGATCGGCAGCAATGCCCGGCGCATGAAGGGCACGAAATCCATGAGGATCGAGGCGGCAAAGGCGAAGGCCAGCGACAGGGCGAAACCTCCGAGTGTCGCGCCGAGCGTGGGCCAGGTATTGGCAATCAGTCCCTCGCGGTTCAGCCAGCCCTGCATGACGATGCGCGAAGGCGCCGGCAGGATGGATGGTTTGATGCCGGAGAGATCGACATAGAGTTCCCATGCCGCCAAAAAGGCGCAGCCGGCAAGCAAGGCGGGTATGCCCCGGTAGAGAGCGGCGCGGAGCGCGGCAAGGCGCGATTCCGATGGTTTTGACGGTATCATCAGCGTTCGATTTCAAGCTTTCGTCGGGCTGTTGGCCGACACCGTGATGTCGAGGGTCACATGCCCTTCGGGTTCGCCGAAGCGAAAGAAGGCCTCACGAATGGTGGCGAACACCGCGCCGGCATCGCCAGAGAGCCTGGTGCAGAAATTTTTGGCGCGGTCGAAGGTGCCGGAGCGCTTCAGGAAGTCGATGCAGCCGTAGATCTCGTCCATATGGGTGCCGGCTCCCATGACGTAGAGCGAGAATTGCGCGGCGGTCGGTTGTCTGGTCTCGGCGGTGGTTTCAACGGCGGCAAGTGCGGCTGTTATACGCTCGGCAAGCGGCTCCGCCTGGCCGAGGGAGGGGCTGACGCCGCAGATGGCGTCGTCGGGCTCGCCGGGGCAGCCGCGTGAAATGGCAGCGGACAGCACGCAATGCTCGCCGGTCTTCGCGGCAGCGACGAAAAGGTCGTGCATGGCGGCGAAGAGAATGTCAGGCGGGCCGACCAGCAGTGTGGAGATGTCATCGGTCTCGATGCGCAGCCGGTTGCGATAGGGATCGAGCGCCGTGACGGCATCGAGAATGATGCCGACGAAATTGTCGGACATCGGATAGAGTGACACTTGTGCGCCTGAGAACATCTGAACCTCGCTCCGCTGGCATTACCCAGATCAGCTTTGAAGGGTCCAGAGGCTTGCGCCTCACATCTCAGCCCCGGCAATACGGAGCTCCCCTGTTATTTGCGCGGAAACTATCACCGGGGTTTTCTCCCCGCAACAGCAAAATTGCGAACCCGTCCGTGCGGTCGGAATGAACCGGATGTGACGGAAAACACCCGGGCGGAGGATCTGCCCGGGTGTTCCCAATGGTTCCGTACCTGCCGGGAACGGAACCGGAGCTTCCTCCCTCAGGCGGCTAGTGCATAACCCCGAAAATCGGAATCGATTTTCGGAAAAGGATATGCGCAGATTCAAAGTGATAGAGCATCCTTAGCGGACTTTACGATTGCAGGAGCAAGGGTTATAAAACCTCAACTAATCTTGAGGTCAAGAGGCATGGATACAATTCCGGCAGCGCCGCTCGGCAAGCTCCTGACGGTCGGCGAAGTGGCGGAGCGCAGCGGCCTGGCCGTCTCGGCGCTGCATTTTTACGAAACCAAGGGGCTGATCTCGAGCATCCGCTCTCGAGGCAATCAGCGGCGCTATGGGCGCGATGTGCTTCGCCGGCTCGGCATCATCAAGGTGGCGCAGCGTGTCGGCATTCCACTTTCGGAAATCCAGGCGGCGTTCGAGTCCCTGCCGCAGGGACGCACGCCGACCGTGGCCGACTGGCAGACGCTGTCGGCGCTGTGGAAGGATGATCTCGACGCGCGAATCAGGCGGCTTAGCCTGCTGCGCGACCGTCTGACCGGCTGCATCGGCTGCGGCTGCCTGTCGATCGAAAGCTGTCCGCTGCGCAATCCCTGCGACCGGCTCGGCAAGGAAGGGCCGGGCGCGCGGCTTCTGGAGACCGAAAACTAAAGGCTGAAACTTCTCGGGAAGGCTAGTGTCTCCCGGAAAGATCGATGCGCGCCTTTCTTTCGGTCGGCGCGCTCATATGTTAAGGGCGATTGACGCAACCGGCGGCACTGTCCGCAAGGAGGACGGCTTCGTGTTCCATCCCAGACTGTTCGAAAATCGCAATGTCGTGGTGACCGGTGCCGGCCGCGGCATCGGCCTCGAAGTCGCCCGGCAGTTCCTGGATTGCGGCGCGAAGGCGATCGTCCATACCGGGCGCAAGCCGGGACGAGACCTGCCGGATTTCCTGCTGACGGCTGAATCCGAAAGACGGGCGCTGCTGCTTAATGCCGATTTCTCCGCAGTCGGTGGCGCCGCGCAATTTGCCGAGGATGTTCTCGCCTTCTTCGATAAGGTCGATGTGCTCGTCAACAATGCCGGCACCATGCTTGGTCGTTTTCCCGCTGCCACGCTCACCGATGTAGAATATGAGGCGGTCGTGCGGCTCAACCAGACATCGGTGGTGGCGCTGACGCGGGCGCTGCTGCCGGCATTGAAGGCGGCTGGTGGTGCTGCCATCGTCAACACCGTTTCGATTTCGGCGCTGACCGGCGGCAGCCCCGGTTCCTCTATCTATTCGGCTTCGAAAGCCTTCGTTGCGACCTATTCCAAGGCGCTTGCCCGTGAGCTTGCACCGGACGGAATCCGCGTCAACTGCGTATCGCCGGGAACGATCGAGACGGATTTCCATGAGCGCTATTCCTCCCGCGAAAAGCTGGAGCAGACGAGAAAATCCATCCCCCTGCAGCGGCTCGGCACGGCGGAGGATTGTGCTCCGGCCTACCTATTCCTGGCGGCTCCCTCGCTCTCGGGCTACATCACCGGACAGGTGATTGAGATCAATGGAGGTCAGCTTATCTGCTGATTTGTTTGGACCTTTTTTGACATTTCATCACTTTTGACCAATTCGCTTGTGCGAATATGCTATTGTGCTGATCTACCCCATTGCCTCCCTTCCGAGATACCGAATGCCGTTGCCCAAACCCGAGCCGGGGATGTCCGGCCAGGAATTGCACAAACTCGCTGGAAAAGCCCATGAAGCGAGCGATCTGCTGAAAGCGTTAGCGCACCAGACCCGACTTCTGATCCTCTGCATATTGGCGAACGAGGAGCGGACGGTGGGTGAGATCGAAAATATCCTCGGCATCCAGCAGGCAATGGTCTCGCAGCAGCTGGCGCGGTTAAGGCTAGAAGGGCTGGTCCATACGCGCCGCCAGGGCAGGCTGGTCTATTACAGCATCGGCAATGTCAGCGTGCTTGCCTTCCTCGAATCGCTGTTCGATCTTTTCCCGGCTGCAGAAAACAGTTAGAGCATGATGCCGAAAAGTGTGCGCGGTTTTCGGACGACATCATGCTCTATTTCTTTGATTTAGATCAGGATTCAGATTTTAGGCCGATCGGGCCTAAAATCATCCTGATCTAGAGATCGCCCTTGCGGCGCACGGCTGCTGCGTCAAAGATGAACTGACCCGGATGATATCATGCCGGATCGGGAGACCGGATGATCGACAAGCTGGAATTCTTCATCGCCCTTGCCAACGAAAAACATTTTGGCCGCGCCGCGGAGGAGTGCGGGATCTCGCAGCCGACGCTTTCGGCGGCCATCCGGCAGCTCGAGGATCAGCTCGGCGTCATGCTGGTGCAGCGCGGTTCGCGGTTCCAGGGACTGACGCCGGAGGGGCAGCGGGTGCTCGAATGGGCCCGGCGCATCGTCGGCGATGCCCGCACCATGCGCGAGGAGATGCGCGCTGCGCGCCGCGGCCTTTCCGGCCACATCCGCCTCGCCGCCATTCCGACCGCGCTTGCCATGCTGTCGCGCATCACCACGCCCTTTCAGGAGCGGCATCCCGGCGTGACTTTCTCGATCGTCTCGCGAAATTCGTTGCAGGTGCTGAGCATGCTCGAAAACCTCGAAATCGATGCCGGCATCACCTATCTCGAAAACGAGCCGCTCGGCCGCGTCACGACCGTTCCCCTCTATGCCGAGCGCTATAATCTGATCACGGCTGCCGGCAGCCCGCTATCCGATCGCGACAACGTGACCTGGCGGGAGATCGGTGACCTTCGGCTTTGTCTATTGACTTCCGACATGCAGAACCGCCGGATCATCAATCGCCACTTGACGGAAGCAGGCGCCACAGCGCATCCGACGCTCGAATCCAACTCGATGATCGTGCTGTTCTCGCATGTCAGGACTGGACGCTGGGCGAGCATCATGCCGCGCAACGTCGCCAAATCCTTCGGATTTCCAGTGGAAATCCGCATGATCCCGATCGTTGAGCCGGAGGCGCATCATCTGGTCGGCCTTGTTGCGCCTTATCGCGAGCCCTTCACGCCGCTTGTCTCGGCTTTGCTGCATGAAGCAAGAGTGCTCGTGCAAGATGAAGAACTTTGATAGAAAAAACCTATCAAGCAACGAGATAGCTTTATTGATCGCCGGCTGCTTCCCTGAGATGGTGGTTACGGAATAGCACTCGGCTGGGGAGGCCCGCTATTTCGCAACGAGCAAGCGGCTGGGAGGGCTGCCTTATGACCATTCATATCGCCGAAGGCGATATTGCAGCACGCACCCGAGCCATCGTCGCCGATCTTCGCTTTCTCGAAGGGCCGCTGCTTCCCATTCTGCACGAGGTTCAGCAAGAATTCGGCTATGTGCCGCAGGAAGCGATGCCTGTTATCGCGGAGGAATTGAACCTCTCCCGCGCCGAGGTGCATGGCGTGGTGACCTTCTATCACGATTATCGCGACCATCCCGCCGGCCGGCATGTGCTGAAGCTCTGTCGCGCCGAGGCCTGTCAGTCGATGGGCGGCGATGCGCTGGCCGAACGTGTCAAGGCGCTGCTCGGCATCGATTTTCATCAGACGACGCTCGATGGCGGCGTGACGCTGGAGCCGGTCTATTGTCTCGGGCTCTGCGCCTGTGCGCCGGCGGCGATGCTCGACCGCGAGGTTTATGGCCGGGTCGACGATCAGACGGTGGTGGAACTCGTCGCGGAGGCACGCCGATGACGGTCAGGATATATGTTCCGCGCGATGCCGCAGCGCTGGCGCTCGGGGCCGAAAAGGTGGCAAAGGCGATTGCCCAGGAGATCGCCGCCCGCGGCTTCGATGCCGAGATCGTGCGCAACGGCTCGCGCGGAATGTTCTGGCTGGAGCCGCTGGTCGAGGTCGAGGTCCACGGCAAGCGCATCGGCTATGGACCGGTGAAGGCGACAGATGTGCCTGATCTGTTCGACGCCGGGATGATTGATGGAGGCGAGCATCGGCTCTGTCTCGGGGAGGTTGAAGACCTCCCGTTCCTCAAGGAACAGACCCGCCTGACCTTCGCCCGCTGCGGCGTCACCGATCCGCTTTCGCTTGGCGATTACGAGGCGCATGGCGGTCTTGCCGGCCTTCGTCGCGCCATTTCGATGACACCAGTCGATATCGTCAAGGAAATCACCGATTCCGGCCTGCGCGGACGCGGCGGCGCCGGCTTTCCAACAGGCATCAAGTGGAAGACCGTTCTCGATGCCGTCGGCGAACGCAAATATATCGTCTGCAATGCCGATGAGGGCGACAGCGGCACCTTTGCCGACCGGATGATCATGGAAGGCGATCCCTTCGTGCTGATCGAGGGCATGGCGATATCAGGGCTCGCGACCGGGGCGACCAAGGGCTTCGTCTATACGCGTTCGGAATATCCGCATGCGATCGCTGTCATGACCGAGGCCGTCGGCATCGCGCGCCAGGCCGGCATTCTCGGACCATCGGTGCTCGGCTCTGGCCGCGCCTTCGATATCGAAGTGCGCACCGGCGCCGGCGCCTATGTCTGCGGCGAGGAGACGGCGCTGCTCAACAGTCTCGAGGGCAAGCGCGGCATCGTGCGTGCCAAGCCGCCGCTGCCGGCGCATAAGGGGCTGTTTAACTGTCCGACCGTCATCAACAACGTGATCTCGCTGGCTTCGGTGCCGGTCATCATGGAAAAGGGTGCGGCCTTCTACCGCGATTTCGGCATGGGCCGCTCACGCGGCACCATCCCGCTGCAGATTGCCGGCAATGTCAGATATGGCGGCCTCTTTGAGACGGCCTTCGGTCTTTCGCTCGGAGATATCGTCGACAGGATCGGTGGCGGTACAGTGACGGGACGGCCGGTCAAGGCCGTGCAGGTCGGCGGACCGCTCGGCGCCTATTTCCCGCGGGCGCTGTTCGACACGCCATTCGATTACGAATCCTTCGCCGCCAAAGACGGACTGATCGGCCATGCCGGCATCGTCGTCTTCGACGACACGGCCGATATGCTGAAGCAGGCGCGTTTCGCCATGGAATTCTGCGCCGTCGAAAGCTGCGGCAAGTGCACGCCCTGCCGCATCGGCTCGACGCGCGGCGTGGAGACGGCCGACAAGATCGCTCACGGTATCGAGCCGGAGAAGAACCGGGCCCTGCTTGCCGATCTCTGCAACACGATGAAGTTCGGCTCGCTCTGTGCGCTGGGTGGGTTCACGCCCTATCCTGTGATGAGCGCCATGACGCATTTCCCGGAGGATTTTTCGCCGGCACCTCTGGTGGAGGCGGCGGAATGACGCGTTTTTCATGGAACGCCTGCGCTGATCTCACCATCTCAAGCAAGGAGACCCATCATGTCTCTCATCCATGAAATCGACTACGGCACCCCCGCTTCGAAATCCGAGGCCATAGTGACGCTCACCATCGACGGACAGCAGATCAGCGTGCCGGAGGGCACCTCGATCATGCGCGCCTCGATGGAGGCCGGTATCAAGGTGCCGAAGCTCTGCGCCACAGATATGGTCGATGCTTTCGGCTCCTGCCGGCTCTGCCTCGTCGAGATCGAGGGCCGCAACGGCACGCCGTCCTCCTGCACGACACCGGTGGCGGCAAACATGGTGGTGCACACGCAGACGGGGCGATTGAAGGATATCCGCCGCGGCGTGATGGAACTCTATATTTCCGACCATCCGCTCGACTGTCTCACCTGCGCAGCCAACGGCGATTGCGAATTGCAGGACATGGCGGGCGCCGTCGGCCTGCGCGATGTGCGCTACGGCTATGAGGGCGACAATCACGTCAAGGCGCGCAGTAATGGCGACATCAATCTGAAATGGATGCCGAAGGACGAGTCCAATCCCTATTTCACCTATGATCCCTCCAAGTGCATCGTCTGTTCGCGTTGCGTGCGCGCCTGCGAGGAAGTGCAGGGAACCTTCGCGCTTACGATCGAGGGCCGTGGTTTCGGCTCGCGCGTTTCGCCCGGCATGCACGAGCATTTCATCGATTCCGAATGCGTCTCCTGCGGCGCCTGCGTCCAGGCCTGCCCGACGGCGACACTGACGGAGAAGTCGGTGATCCAGATCGGCCAGCCCGAGCATTCGGCTGTCACCACCTGCGCCTATTGCGGCGTCGGCTGTTCTTTCAAGGCGGAGATGCGCGGCGAGGAACTGGTGCGCATGGTGCCCTGGAAGGACGGCCAGGCCAATCGCGGCCATTCCTGCGTCAAGGGCCGCTTCGCGTATGGCTACTCCACCCACAAGGACCGCATCCTCAATCCGATGATCCGGGAAAAGGTCAGCGATCCCTGGCGGGAAGTGAGCTGGGACGAAGCCTTCACGCATGTGGCGCTGGAGTTCCGCCGCATCCAGTATCAATACGGTCGCGAGGCGATTGGCGGCATCACCTCGTCGCGCTGCACCAATGAGGAAACCTATCTGGTGCAGAAGCTGATCCGCGCCGGCTTCGGCAACAACAATGTCGATACCTGCGCCCGCGTCTGCCATTCGCCGACCGGCTACGGCCTCGGCCAGACCTTCGGCACGTCGGCGGGCACGCAGGATTTCGACAGCGTCGAGCATTCCGACGTCGTCATCGTCATCGGCGCCAATCCGACCGACGGGCATCCGGTGTTCGGCTCGCGGCTGAAGAAGCGGCTGCGCCAGGGCGCCAAGCTCATCGTCATCGATCCGCGCCGCACCGATATCGTCCGCTCGCCGCATATCGAGGCTTCCTATCACCTGCCGCTGAAGCCCGGCACCAATGTCGCGGTCATGACGGCGCTGGCGCATGTGATCGTCACCGAAGGCCTCTTTGACGAGGCGTTCATCCGCGAGCGCTGCGACTGGTCAGAGTTCGAGGACTGGGCCGCCTTCGTCGCCGAACCGCAGCACAGTCCCGAAGAGACCGAGATCTTCACCGGCGTGCCGGCGGCGGATCTGCGCGGCGCGGCACGGCTCTATGCCAAGGGCGGCAACGGCGCGATCTATTATGGCCTCGGCGTCACCGAACATAGCCAGGGCTCGACCACGGTGATCGCCATCGCCAACCTGGCGATGGCGACCGGCAATATCGGCCGCCCCGGCGTCGGCGTGAATCCGCTGCGCGGCCAGAACAATGTGCAGGGCTCCTGCGACATGGGTTCCTTCCCGCACGAACTGCCGGGCTACCGGCACATTTCCGACGATGCGACGCGCGATATCTTCGAAAAGCTCTGGGGCGTGAAGCTCAACAACGAGCCGGGCTTGCGTATTCCGAACATGCTGGATGCAGCAGTCGACGGCTCCTTCAAAGGCATCTACATCCAGGGTGAAGACATCCTCCAGTCCGATCCCGATACCAAACATGTCGCGGCCGGGCTTGCGGCGATGGAATGCGTCGTCGTGCAGGATCTGTTCCTCAACGAGACCGCCAATTACGCCCATGTCTTCCTGCCGGGCTCGACCTTCCTCGAGAAGGACGGCACCTTCACCAATGCCGAACGACGCATCAATCGCGTGCGCAAGGTGATGTCGCCGCGCAACGGCTATGGCGACTGGGAAGTGACGCAGAAGCTTGCCCAGGCGATGGCGCTCGACTGGAATTACAGCCATCCGTCGGAAATCATGGACGAGATCGCCGCGACGACGCCGAGTTTCGCGATGGTCTCCTACGACTATCTCGATAAAATGGGCTCGGTGCAGTGGCCCTGCAACGAGAAGAACCCGCTCGGCTCGCCGATCATGCATGTCAACGGCTTCGTGCGCGGCAAGGGCAAGTTCATCCGCACCGAATATGTGGCGACTGACGAGCGCACCGGTCCGCGCTTCCCGCTGCTGCTGACAACCGGCCGCATCCTCAGTCAGTACAATGTCGGGGCGCAGACGCGGCGGACCGAGAATGTCGTCTGGCATGCGGAGGACCGGCTGGAAATCCATCCGCACGATGCCGAGCAGCGCGGCGTTCGCGACGGCGACTGGGTGAAGCTCGGCAGCCGCTCCGGCGACACCACGCTCAGGGCGCTGATCACCGATCGCGTCGCGCCGGGTGTCGTCTATACGACCTTCCATCATCCCACGACGCAGGCGAATGTCATCACCACCGATTTCTCCGACTGGGCGACGAACTGCCCGGAATACAAGGTGACGGCGGTGCAGGTCTCGCCCTCCAACGGGCCGAGCGAATGGCAACTCGAGTATGACGAGCAGGCGCGGCAATCGCGCCGCATCGCCGGCAAGCTCGAGGCAGCGGAGTGACGATGCGGGGGCGGCTCTGTAAGCAGGAACGCGCATGATGACCTTCACCGTCACCGCCCATGTCCCCGAAACCGCCCGCCGCAACGGCATCCTGCAGGCCGGTTCGCGCATCGTGCCGGAAGAGGTGCCAATCGCCTTTTCCTATGGTGGCAGTTCTCATGCGGTGATGATGGCAACGCCTGATGATTTCGAAGATTTTGCTGTCGGATTCAGCCTGACCGAAGGGATCATCACCGGGCCGGCGGAGATATCGGACATCGAGGTCATCGAGGGTGAGCAGGGGATCGATGTGCAGGTGAGCCTGGTCGACGACGTCGCCGATCGGCTGCGGGCACGACGCCGCAGCATGGCGGGACCGGTCGGCTGCGGGCTCTGCGGCATCGAATCGATCGAACAGGCGGTACGGCCGGTGCCTGACGTTTCGACATCGCCGTTGGCGCTGTCGCATGCGGATATCGTCCGCGCCGTTTCGCTTCTGAACGAGGCACAGCCGCTGCATCGTGAGACGCGGGCGGTGCATGGCGCCGGGTTCTATCTTCCCGGCAGGGGGCTGATTGCCGTGCGCGAAGATGTCGGCCGGCACAATGCGCTGGACAAGCTCTGCGGCGCCGTCATCGGCGCCAGTGAAAGAGGCGGGGACGGCGCCGTCGTCGTCACCAGTAGGCTTTCCGTCGAGATGGTGCAGAAGGCGGCGATCCTCGGCAGCCCGGTGCTCATCGCCATATCGGCGCCGACGGCTCTCGCCATCCGCACGGCCGAAGAAGCCGGCATGACGCTCGTCGCGCTGGTGCGCGGCGAGGATTTCGAGATCTTCACCCACCCGCACCGCATCTCGCCCGGAAGCATTGCCGATGTCGCATGATACCAAGACCAAGCTCGTCTATATGGCAAACCAGATCGCCACCTTCTTCAAGAGCCAGCCGCAAAGCGAGGCCGCGCAGGGGGTCGCCACCCATATCAATAAATTCTGGGACCCGCGCATGCGGCGGCAATTGTTCGAAATTCTGGAGAATGAGGAGAATGGCCTGGATGCACTCGTGCTTCAGGCCGTTCCTCTGATCAGAAAACCGGAGCCGGTGACACACCAGGTCCCATAGCCAGCATTGGGCCCATGCGGGAGGGGAGGCAGGAGCAAGCTGCCTGCGTATGCCGGTCACAATAAGTCTGAATCAAGCCAGGTCTGAATCAAGGAGGAGTTGTTCATGACAGCAGCGGGAACACGTACAGACGGGGCGTTGGCGGGGGGCGGCCTGCTCGATCGTGAAAGGATCGTCGCAAGGCCGGGGTTCAATCGGTGGCTGGTGCCGCCGGCAGCGCTCGCCATTCATCTCTGCATCGGCATGGCCTATGGTTTCAGCGTCTTCTGGCTACCGCTTTCCAAGTCGCTCGGGATCACGGCCTCGACGGCTTGCCCCGACCTGACACTCGCCTCGGCGCTGTTCACCACGACTTGCGACTGGCGCGTTGCCGACCTCGGCTGGATCTATACGCTGTTCTTCGTTTTGCTTGGCTCGTCGGCTGCCATCTGGGGCGGCTGGCTCGAGCGGGCCGGTCCGCGCAAGGCGGGCGTCGTTTCCGCCTGCTGCTGGTGCGGCGGCATCATTCTTGCTGCGATCGGCGTCATCACGCATCAGCTCTGGATGATGTGGCTTGGCGCCGGCGTCATCGGCGGCATCGGTCTCGGCCTCGGTTACATCTCGCCGGTCTCGACGCTGATCAAATGGTTTCCCGACCGGCGCGGAATGGCGACCGGCATGGCGATCATGGGCTTCGGCGGCGGTGCGATGATCGGCGCCCCATTGGCCAACCTGTTGATGAATACCTTCAAGACCGACAGTTCAGTCGGCGTCTGGCAGACCTTCATCGTCATGGCGGTGATCTATTTCGTCTTCATGATGGGCGGCGCCTTCGGCTATCGCATTCCGCCGGGCGGCTGGCGTCCCGAGGGTTGGACGCCGCCTGCAGCCAAGAGCACGATGATCACCACCAAACATGTGCACCTGCGCAATGCCCACAGGACAAAACAGTTCTGGCTGATCTGGGCGGTGCTTTGCCTCAATGTTTCGGCCGGTATCGGCGTTCTCGGCATGGCCTCGCCGATGCTGCAGGAGATCTTCGCCGGCTCGCTGATCGGCCTGCCGGATGTCGGCTTCGCCCAGCTCGACGCCGGGCAGAAGGCATCGATCGCCACGATCGCCGCCGGTTTCGCCGGTTTGCTGTCGCTCTTCAATATCGGCGGGCGGTTCTTCTGGGCGTCGCTCTCCGACAAGATCGGCCGTAAGAATACCTATTATTGCTTCTTCGTCCTTGGCATCGTGCTCTATGCGCTGGCGCCCACTTTCGCAGGCATGGGCAACAAGGCGCTGTTCGTTCTCTCCTTCGGCATCATCCTGTCGATGTACGGCGGCGGCTTTGCGACGATCCCGGCCTATCTTGCCGATATTTTCGGTACGCAGTTCGTCGGCGCCATCCACGGCCGGCTGCTGACGGCCTGGGCAACGGCCGGCATCGTCGGCCCCGTCGTCGTCAACTATATCCGCGAAGCGCAGATCGCCGCCGGCGTTGCGCCCGGGCCAACCCTCTATACCGGCACCATGTATATCCTCGCCGGCATGCTGGCGCTCGGGCTCGTCGCCAATGCGCTGATCAAGCCGCTTTCGGACAAATGGTTCATGTCGGATGACGAGGTCGCTGCGCTGCAGGCGAAGTCGGCAGCTGTCAATGCCGGGCCGACCGGTTCCTTCGGCATCGGCACAGGCGGGCTGGACGCCAAGGCGATGCTTGCCTGGGCCGTCGTCGGCATTCCGTTGCTGTGGGGTGTCTGGGTGACGCTGAGGGCGACTTTCGCGCTGTTCGGATAAGCAAAAGTGCCGCCTCGCGGCGGCACAACCAATCCAGTGAGGCTGCCGTTTTCCTGCAGCCTGCTGCTTGTTCCGCAATAAAAAGCCGCCCGTTACCGGGCGGTTTTCGAATATCCGAATTGTGCAAATGTCCAGATTATATTGGCCGGATCAGGCGGCCAGTTCGTCCGTTTCGTTTTCCTTGAACATCTTGGCAAGGTTCAGGAAGCAGATCATGCCGTTTTCCGAAGCAATGATGCCTTCGCAATAGGCGCGGTCGAAGGAGGCGGTCACCTCGGGCACCGGCTGGACCTGGCTGGAGGAGATGGTGAGAATATCCGAGACGCGGTCGACGAGCATGCCGATGACCATGCTGTGGACTTCGGCAACGACGATGGCGCTGCGCTCGTTGGCGACCGTGCTCTTCATGCCGAGCTTGAAAGCAAGATCGATGATCGGGATCACCGAGCCGCGCAGGTTCATGACACCGATGACATCGGCCGGCGCATGCGGGATCGGCGTCGATGGTGCCCAGCCGCGGATTTCGCGGATGGTCGTGGTCTTGACGCAGAATTCCTGATCATGCAGGCGGAAGGCAATAATTTCGAGCGTATCGCCGCTGAAGTTAGTCGAATTGATCGTCGCCATTAGAATTCTTCCCAACTATCGTAAGCCAGGGCAGAAGCGGATGCGCCACCATTGGCGCGGACAAGCTTTGCCTTTATCCCACGCGATGGCTTTGCGCTCGGCGAAGCATCGTTACGGTTATCGATGACTTTAGCGAAAGAGTGTTGCCCAAATCTAAATTGGGCGACGGGATTGCAAAGGTTTTTAACCTCGGATGAAGGCAAGGCAGTTTTGCTGCCGATCTCCTCCAGCCGATATTTTCGCAGTCATGATTATTCGGATGCTATAGAAGCGTTTCGCCGATCTACTCAGCCTATCGTCTTTTCGATCTGCGAGATCGCCCAATCGACCTGCTCTCTTGATATGACCAGTGGCGGAGCGAGGCGAATTGTGTGGTCGTGGGTGTCCTTGGCGAGAAGACCACGCTCCTTCAGCGCATGGCAATATTGCCGTGCGCCGCCGGCTTCCGGTTCCAGCTCGATGGCCATCATCAGGCCGCGGCCGCGCACGTCCCTGACGATGTTCGAGCGGATCGACCTCAAGCCTTCGAGGAAATAGTCGCCCATAACGGCGGCGTTCTCGATCATGCCCTCTTCCGTCAGCACCTTCAGTGCTGCGCGCGCCACTGCGCAGGCGAGTGGATTGCCGCCGAAGGTCGAGCCGTGCTGGCCGGGCTTCAGCACGCCCAGAACTTCGGAATTCGAAAGCACGGCCGACACCGGATAAAAACCGCCGGACAGCGCTTTGCCGATCAGCGTCACGTCGGCCTCGATGCCTTCGTGTTCCTCGGCCAGCAGCTTGCCGGTACGGCCGAGGCCGGTCTGGATCTCGTCGAGGATGAGGGTGACGTTGTTTGCCGTGCAAAGCTCACGGATGCGGGTGAAGTAGCCCGCCGGCGGGATGATGACGCCGGCTTCCCCCTGGATCGGCTCAATCAGGGCGGCCACGGTATTGCCGTTGATTGCGGCGGCGAAAGCCTCGGCATCGCCGAAGGGAATGGTGCGGAAACCTGACGTGTAGGGGCCGAAGCCGCTACGGGCCTCGGGATCTGTGGAGAAACTGATGATGCTCAGCGTCCGGCCGTGGAAATTATCGGCGCAGACGATGATCTCCGCCTTGCCCTCCGGCACGCCCTTGACCTCGTATCCCCATTTACGCACCGCCTTGATGGCAGTCTCCACCGCTTCGGCGCCGGAATTCATCGGCAGGATCTTGTGCGATCCGGTGAGAGCCGCGAGCTCTTCGTAGAGATAGGCGAGCTGATCGTTGCGGAAGGCGCGGGAGGTGAGCGTTAGCCTGCCCGCCTGCTCGACCATGGCGGCGAGGATCTTCGGATGGCAATGGCCCTGGTTGACGGCGGAATAGGCCGAGAGGCAATCGAGATAACGGTTGCCGTCGGTATCCCAGACATAAACACCTTCGCCGCGCGTCAGCACCACGTCGAGCGGCTTGTAGTTATGGGCGCCGAGCCGCTGTTCAGTGGCGATCAGTTTTTCCGAAGTGTTCATGGCCGTTCTCCCTCTAATCTTATTTCAACGCATGTCGTTATCGCAAAACCACTGCACACTTTTGCTCGACATGCTCTTATGCAGCGCGTGTCGGACGATCGAAGATGCGGCGGCCAAACAGGCTTGCCGTCAGCTCCACCAGGATGCGGGCGCTCTTGCCGCGATCGTCGAGAAACGGATTGAGCTCGACGAGATCGAGCGACGAAACGAGGCCGCTGTCCGAAAGCATTTCCATGACCAGATGCGCCTCGCGAAAGGTCGCACCGCCAGGCACCGTCGTGCCGACGCCGGGGGCAATCTCGGGATCGAGGAAATCGAGGTCGAGGCTGACATGCAGCAGGCCGTTCGCCTTGGTGACGACATCGAGGATCTCACGCATGATGGCGCCGATGCCCTGCTCGTCGATCGCGCGCATGTCGAAGACGTTGACGCCGTGTTCGTGGATTTCCTCGCGCTCGCGCGCATCGACCGAACGGATGCCGACCTGGAAGACATTCTTCGGATCGACGAACGGACGGTCCTTCGGCAGGATGTCGGCGAACTCCGCCTCGCCGCAGAAGAAGGCGACGGGCATGCCGTGAATATTGCCGGAGGGCGACGTCGCCGGAGAATTGAAATCGGCATGGGCATCGAGCCAGAGCACGAAGAGCGGGCGGCCTTTGCTGGCGGCATGACGGGCCATGCCGGAAACGCTGCCCATGGAAAGGCTGTGGTCGCCGCCGAGAATGAGCGGGAAACGGCCGGAGGCGGCCACATCGTGGACGCTGCTTTCGAGCGCGCGGGTGAAGGCGCCGACGATCCTCAGGTTATGGGCCTTCGGGTGGTTCGGCAGATCCATCGCCGGCACGATCCTGAGATCGCCGATATCGGCGACGTCATGGCCAAGCTCGATCAGCGTCTGGTCGACGCCGGCAATGCGCAGGGCCGCGGGGCCCATGGCAGCCCCTCTGCGGCCGGAGCCTTCTTCCAGCGGCGCGCCGATGAGGGTGACAGATCGCGATTGCGCATTCATTTTGGAGGGCTCCGTGTTGAGGCCTGTTTCGGCCGATAGTGGGATAAAGGGCTGGCGGCAAAAAGATGGAAAAGTGTCAGAAATGGACTATGATTGTGCAGATTGATAAACCACTTTTGACAAAGTGATCAGTGTGGACGATCTCGATACCGAACTTTTGAGTGCACTTCGCCATAACGCCCGGATTTCCGTCTCCTCGCTCGCAGCGATGACCGGCGCATCGCGGGCAACGGTTGCCACCCGTATCGACCGGCTGGTGGCCAGCGGCACCATCGTCGGCTTCACCATCCGCACCGGCCATGAGACGCGCTCCGCCGGCGTGCGCGCCATCGTCATGATCGAGGTGCTCGGCAAGCTCGCCGACAGGGTGGCCGATCAGTTGCGGGGCCTGCCGCAGGTGCGCGCGCTTCACAGCACCAACGGCAAATGGGATTTCGTCGCCGAACTCGAGGATCGCGACCTCGCCGCCTTCGACGAGACGCTGCGCCGCATCCGGCTGATCAACGGCATCAATTCGACCGAGACCAACATCCTTCTCAAGACCAGCAAAACCGGTTTCTAAGCCGGGCTAGAGCTTTTGCATACCGTCGGTCCAAAGCCGCTGCATAGCTTCGGGCGAGATGCATCAGTATTCCCGTTCGTAGACAATCCCGGCTTCGCCCTCACCGTTGCCACCGGCCCCTCCGCGCAGCTTGACGCCGCGGCCGACATCGAGGTTGATCACAGCCTTGGCGCCGGCCGAACCGCCCTGCTGCAATTCGAAATAGGTGCGGTCGTTGAGATAGCGGCCGACGCTGACGCTCGTCTGGCCCTTGGAATCGGTGCTGACGTCGAAATCGTCGACGCCGAGCTGATTGCGTAGGCCTTCGAAAAGCGAGGTAGAACGGTTGCCGGCCAGCTGACTGACCGCGTCGGCGAGCTGGGCGATCTGCACCGGCGAGAGCTTCGACATCGACTGGCCGAAGATCAGCTGCGCCAGCACCTCGTCTTGAGGCAGTTCGGGCGAGGAGGAGAAAGTGATCGCGGGGTCGGTGGCGAGGCCAGCGACGTCGACGGTCAGCGTGGTCGAGCCGGAGGCCGAGGTCGCTTCCATATCAAGCGCCGGCGTCAGGTCGCCGACGAAGGTTATCCTGCTCTTGTCGGAAAAATCGAGGCGGCGGTTGAGAATGGTCAGGCGGCCGCGTCGCATGGTGAACCCGCCGGTGACGATGGGCGCTGCCGCCGTACCGCGGATCGTTACCAGGCCGCCAAGCTCGGCATCGATGCCGCGGCCGCGCACGAAGATATGCGAGGGCGCGTCGATTTCGAGATCCAGCGTGATCACAGAGGATTTCTCGCCGGGTTTACGCTCGCCGTCATCGCGCAACTGCGCAAGCACTGCGCGCGGCGCATTCTTGTGCCGGATGTCGATTTCTCTCAGCGAGGTCGGCAATTTTTCCGGGACCGTGATCGAGGTCTTGTCCAGCCGAAGCTTGCCGCTCAGCGTCGCATTGGCGATCGGCCCGCGCAGGCCGACCGTGCCATTGACTGTCGAGACGACAAGGGTTCCATCGACATAGACCGCCTTGTCGAGCTTGATCGAAATGTCTGCGGGAAAGCCTCCGGCCGGCTGGATGCCGATGGTGCCGCTGGCCGAAATCGTGCCGCCGCCGCCAAGGTTGCCGGTGAGGCGCGATATCACCGCCTGGCTGCCATTGAAGGTCACGGTCGCCGTCAGGTTGTTGACGGCCATATTGCGCCGGACGTCGACGAGCTTTGCGCCATTGGTCGAGACAGTGCCGTTGATGACGGGTGCCGCGGCCGTTCCGCCGATCTGGAGATTGACGGTGGCGACGCCGTCCGCGACGAGGCCCTGTTGCGCAAGCGGGGCGCCGAGCACGGCGAAAGGAAGATTGCCTGTGAAGCGCATGTCCATGGCGCGATTGCCTGTGATGACGACGCTGCCGCCGCCCTTCAGCGACATGCCGGCATCACCGGCAAGACTGGTATCGACCGTCAGCTTGTTTCCGGCAAGTTTGCCTGATGCGCCGATGCTGAACGGCGAAAGGCCGGCACCTTTTGTCTGGCTCGTCGCTGCGTTCTTCCAATCGATCTTGAAGTCGACGGAGGGCGCCGATAGCGGGCCGGTGGCCTTTACGGTCGCCGAGACCGCGCCCTCGACTGCAAGGCCGGGAACGAAGCCGTTGGCAATGCCGGCCGGAAGATTGGCGGTGTTTGCCGTGACATCGAGAGACTTGATCGATGTGCCGTCGATGGCGAGATTGCCGGTGGCTTTCAGCGCAATGCCGCCGCTGCCGTTGAGGGCGGCATCGAAATCCAGCCTGTCACCGGCGTATTTTCCCGTCGCCGCCAGCGCAAGGCGGGACAGGCCGGCAGCCTTGGTATGGCTGGTCGCGGCATCCTTCCAGTCGAGCTTGAAATCGACGATCGGATTTGCCGGCGTTCCCGACGTGACGGCACTTGCCGAAAGCGTGCCTTCGGCGCCGAGTCCTGGAACGAAGGCGTTTGCGATACTTGCCGGCAGCGCCGGAATATCGGCATTGATCGAAAGGTCCCGAATGGCAGTTCCCGCGATCGTCACGCCGCCCGTCGCCTTGGCCAGCACGCCGTTCTTGCCGGCGAGATTGGCGTCGAAATCGACCCTGTCATTGACGAACTTGCCGGAAGCCGCAGCACTCAGGCCAGAAAGGCCGCTGCTCTTGGTCTGGGCGGTCGCGGCGTTCTTCCAGTCGAGCTTGAAATCGACCGCCGGCTTCGGAAGCGCTCCAGAAGCGGATGCCGTCCCCGAGACGGTGCCTTCGGCGGCAAGACCCGGGACGAAGCCGTTAGCGAGGCCTGCCGGAAGGTTGGCGAGATCGGCCTTGACGTCAAGATTGCGGACCGACGTGCCTGAAATCGCGACGTTGCCGGCGGCCTTCAGCGAGAGGCCGCCCTGGCCGGCGAGATTGGTATCGAAATCGAGCCGGTTGTCGGCAAAGCGTCCCGATGCGGCAAGTGCCAGGCCCGAGAGATGAGCGCTTCTGGTCTGGCTGGTCGCAGCATCTGTCCAGTCGAGCTTGAAGTCGGCTTTCGGTGCGGCGGGTGTTCCGGCGGCGGACACAGTGCCGGATATCGTGCCGCCGGCCGCCAGATCGGGAACGAAGGCATTTGCGAGACTGGCTGGAAGCTTGGCGATCTCGGCATCGACCTTGATGCTGTCGATCGCCGTACCGGCCAATGCGATATTGCCCATGGCCTTCAGCGAGAGGTCTTTGTCGCCGTTGACTGCCGCGTTGAAATCAAGCTTGTTTTCGGCAAATTTACCCGACGCGGTCACGCCGATCGCGGCAAGGCCGGCACGTTTCGTGTGGCTCGTCGCAGCATCCTTCCAATTGAGATCGAAATCGGCAGTGGGGGCGGAAAGCGACCCGGCGGCCGAGATCTTTCCGGAGATCGCGCCTTCGGCGGCGAGATCGGCGACGAAGCTGTTTGCAATGTTTGCCGGGATGTTTGCCAGCGCCGCATCGACCTTGACGTTGCCGATTGTCGTGCCCGTGATGGCGACATTGCCGTTTGCCGTCAGCGAGAGGCTGTTGGCGCCGACGATCCCCGTGTCGAAATCGAGCTTGTTATCCGCAAATTTACCCGACGCGGTCACGCCGATCGCGGCAAGGCCGGCACGTTTCGTGTGGCTCGTCGCAGCATCTTTCCAAACGAGATCGAAATTGGCAGTGGGGGCGGAAAGCGACCCGGCGGCCGAGATCTTTCCGGAGATCGCGCCTTCGGCGGCGAGATCGGGTACAAAGCTGTTTGCGATATTTGCCGGAACATTCGCCAGTGCGGCGTCGACCGCGACGTTGCCGAGCGTCGTGCCCGTGATGGCGACATTGCCGTTTGCCTTCAGAGAGAGGCTGTTGGCGCCGCCGATCACCGTGTCGAAATCGAGCTTGTTGTCGGCGAATTTGCCGGATGCCTTGACGGCGAGGTCGGCTAGGCCCGCACGCTTCGTCTGGCTCGTCGCAGCGCTTTTCCAATCGAGATCGAAATTGGCGGTGGGATTGGCGAGGGAGCCGGAGGCCGCCAGTTTTCCCGTAATCGTGCCTTCGGCGGCAAGATCGGGAACGAAACCGTTGGCGATGCGGGCAGGCAGATTGAGGATATCGGCGTCGACATTAAGCACCGGTGCCTTCGGGTCGGCGAGCGCGACATTGCCGGCAGCCTTGAGCGACAGACCGTCAGTGCTGCCGACCGTCGTGTCGAAATCGAGCTTGTTGTCGGCAAATTTGCCGACGGCGGTGATGCCGAGCGGTAGCAGACCCGCCCCCTTGGTCTGGCCCGTCGTCGCATCCTTCCAGTCGAGCTTGAAGTCGGCGACCGGTGCTGCCGGCGTTCCGGTCACGGCAATGGTTCCGGAGATCGTGCCGCCGGCTGACAGGTTCGGCACGAAACCGTTGGCAAGCGCTGCCGGCAGCTCGCGGATGTTTGCATCGATCTTCAGCGTTTCGCCGGCGGAACCGGTGACGGTCACCGAACCGGTGCCGGTCTTCAGCGTCAGCCCGTTCAGGCTGGCGGCGCCGCCGCCGATTGCGACCTGCGTCGGTGCGGCAAGCTCTATCGGGATATTGCGGGGGCTTGCCGAGAAGCGATCGAGGTTCAGGTGCATCGTGCCGCCCGCCGCTTCGATATTGCCGGCGGCCAGCACGGGATTGCCGTCATAGGCAGCATCGAGATCGAAATCGGTATGGTCTTGCTGCTTGGTAAAATCGAGCGAAAGGCCGGCGAGCCTGTTCGTTCCGGCACTCACCTCCTCGGCCTTGACCGTGCCGTTTGCCGCAAGGGCTTTGAGATCGCTGACCGTGACATCGATATCCGGCTTGGCGATCGCAAGCGTATCACGGCGGATGGAGCCGCCGGTCGCAAGCAGCTTGAGCGCAATCCTGCCGCCATCGCTGCTGACGCCGAGCGACCCTTTGAGATCGCCTTCGGCCTTCTGTCCGCCGAGTGCGGCGAGCAGGCCGATATTGGGGAAATCGAAGGTCAGCGCGCCTGTCGGCTCAAGGGAAGACGAGAATTCCACATTGCCGGTCAGCCGGTTGTCGCCGATATCGGCGGTCAGCGCCGGAATGCTCGTCTTGCCGTCCTGCGAGCGGATGTCGCCGTTAATGCCGATCGGCTGGCCGTCGATCGTGCCGGTGGCGGCGATCCTGCCCTGCGGGGCCTTGGGATCGGCGAGACCCGACAGGTCGATATTGAGGTTGCCGAGTACGCGGTCGGCCATTTCAAGGCTGGGCGCCTTGAGATTGGCCGTGACGGAGATTGCCGGGAGCTCACCTCCCACTCTCAACGCATAACCCGCCCCGCCGCTGGCCCCGGGGATGAGCTTGCCGATGTCAGGCAACCGGCCGGAGAGATCTGCGTTCAAGATCCCGCCGTCGAGCGCGACGTTGCCGGCGGCTTCGAGCGTGCCGGACTTCAGGACGAGGTTGGACAGCGCGAATTTCGACGGGATGGTGCCGACCACCTGGCTCTCGAGCGAGATCGGCCCGTCGAACCTGCCTGTTGCCGCAGCCGGCAGGGCTGCCGGGTTGATGGTGAGCTTGAGGTTGCCGGTCAGCGCTTGGTCTGTCAGCCGATAGGAGCCGTTGAGGCCGCCGTTGATATTGGCGCTTTCGACGGTGGTGCCGTTGAAGCCGATGCTGGAGGGCGAGATCTGCAGCGGCGAGGCGATGGTGATCGGGCCTTGGACCGCACGATTGAGGTTCGGCTCGGCAAAGGTCGCGTCGCCGGCAACGAGGCGCAGCTGGACGCTGCCGGAACGGGCGGCAAGATTGAAGGCGTCGCTCTTTGCCGTCAGCTTGACGTTGCCGATATCGGCCTGCGGCAGGGTTGCGGTGTCGAGCGAGCCGCTGACATTCAGTCTGGCCGCCTGCGCATCGCCTGTGAGCGCCAGGTTGAGGCCTGATATCAGGAAGCGCGCTTCGCCTTCGGCGAGCGGCCAGCGGAAATCGACCGGCCCCGACGTGCCGAGCAGATTGGCGTTCAGGCTGTTGTTGCCGGCCGGATCGAGGGTGCCCGAGGCGGCGATCACCACGCTGCCGGTGGCGATGTTGCCGGTCTGGATATCGATCTTGCCGTGATTGTCGAAGGTGGTGGCAAGATCGATATTGGTCTGGCCGGCAAAAAGCGGCCGGAATGCCGATGGAAGCAGCGAGCTCAGGTCACCGCCGCCCTTGAGGTCGAGGTGGTGCAGCCCGTCTTCCGTAATCTGATGCCGGGCTTCGATTGCGGCGCGCTGCTGCCCGTCGAGGGCAGCCTGCAATTTGCCTTTCCAATCGGATATCGGCCCCTGGCCATCGAGATCGATGTTGACGGCCGGGCTGTCGGGCAGGCCGAGAAAGCCCGCCAGCAGTCCGCCCTTCGGCTCGGACAGCTGCGCCTTCAACCGCAGCCGGTTTTCGGCTGGGGCAAAAGCGATGTCGGCGACAAGCCGCGCATCCGGAACCGCGTGACGGCTGACATTGACGATGGCCTCGCCGCCATCGCCGTTCGCCGAAAGGCTGCCTTCGGCGGCGAGCGCAAAGGCGCGGCCGGCAAGGGGTGCGGCAAGTTTGATATCGGGCAGCACGATGCGGTCTACATCGACTTTGATCGGAAGGCTGAATCCGCCGGAATTTTCAGCCTCGGGCCGCGAGGGCAGGGTGCGTACCGGCTTGCGCAGCACGTTGATCGCTTCGATCTCGAAGCGTTTGGCATGGAAGGTTCCGGTCAGCAGCGCAAGCGGATTCCAGTCGATCGCGACGCCATGAATTTCCGCAAAGACGCCCCTGGTGTCGGAGATGGAGATCTCGGCGGCTCGAAGTCCGCCGGTCAAAAGGCCTTGCGGTTCGCGAACCTCGATCGTCATGTCGCGATTGGACAGCGTGGAGGCTATCTTTTCTGTGACGATGCGCGCGCCAAAACTGGTGAAGCCGAAGATCGCCAGTGCCACGACCGCGAGAATCAACGTGGCGCCGACGACATAGCCGGTGAGCCGTACGACCCAGTTGACGATTTTTGTCAGCGTTTGCATCGGCGCGGACACTACCCCGTTTTCATGACGGCTCACAGATCGGAAAACACGAGCGGAATCGGCAATCCTAGAAGGATTGGCCGATGCCGGCGTAGATTCCGTAATCTGTGCCATCTTCGTACTTGTTCAGCGGCATGGCAAAATCAAGCCGCAGCGGGCCGAAAGGCGTTGCATATCGTATTCCGGCGCCGGCGCCGGCGCGGATATCGGAAAAACCCGGAAAGGTGCTGTCCGATACGGTGCCGACGTCGATGAAGGGCACGATGCCGATCGTATCGGTGATCTTGATGCGGGCCTCCAGCGAACCGGTCACATAGGAGCGGCCGCCGGTGGGATCGCCATTGTCGTTATAGGGCGAGATTTCCTGATAGCTGTATCCGCGCACGGAGCCGCCACCACCGGCAAAGAAGCGCTGCGTGGCGGGAATGTCCCCAATGCTGTCGCCGCCGATCAGGACGCCGGCGGCAACCTTGCCGGCAAGCACCACGCCGTCTTCCTGGCCGAACGGCAGATAGCCGGAGATCGAGCCCTCGAATGCTGCATAGGGCGTGGCGTTGAAGATCTCGTAGCCGGGCTTTGCCGAAAGCGTCGCGCGATAACCCTCCGTCGGGTTGAATTTGTCGTCGCGTGCGTCGCGATCATATTGGATCGGCAAGGTGAAGGTCAGATAGTCGTTCGTGCCGAAGGCGTCGTCGTCGCGCTCCCAGCTGACTTCGCCGCTCGCGGAGATCGTGTCCTGGTCGGTCAGTTCGTAGGAAAGGCCGAGCGAGGCGGTGACGAGTGTGGCGTTATAGGCATCCGGATTTTCGGTCTTGGCGACGATGCCGGCCTTCAGGGTGGCGGCGGGGAAGAAGGCGCCGGGCTTGGTGAAGAGGATGCCGGCGGAATAGTCGAGGCTGCCGACATCCGTCGTTTCCCCAAGCCGCGAGACCGCTCCCTCGATCCTCAGCGTTTCGGCTTCGCCAAAAAGGTTGCGGTGGCCCCAATAGCCCTGAACACCGAAGCCGTCGGTGGTGGAATATTGCGCGCCGACACCGAAGTAGCGCCTCTTGCCCTCGGAAACTTCGATCGTCATCGGCAAGGTGCCGTCCGATGCCAGCGCATCTCCTTGGTGAATGGTGACGCTCGAAAAGACGCCGAGGGCACGAAGGCGCTCGCCGGCTTTCTTCAGCGTTTCCGGGGAATAGGCTTCGCCCTTGTTCAGCCGGGAATAACGCTGGATGAAAGCTGGCTTGACGGTCTTCTCGCCGGTGACGCCGACATCGCCGATCGGGGCGATGGGACCTCCCTCGGCAGCAAGGACGATATCGACCGTATCGCTGTTGTGATCGGCGACCACCTTGCGTTCGGTCAACTTGGCGAAAGGTCGGCCTTCGCTCTTCAATTGTTCGACGATCTTGTCGCCGGCCCTGATGATCGCGAGCGAGCCGGCCTCAGCGCCCGGGGCGAGATCGTAATCGGCGGGATTATGGTTTGCGGCATCGCCGCCGAACTGGACCTCCCTGACCTTGAAAACGGGGCCGGGAGCAATGGCTACGGTGACGGGGATCGGCCCGGATCGGTCGAATGTCGGGTTGGGCGGCAGGTCGTCGATATTCTTGCCGTCGATGGTGATCGTCACCAGGCCGCCATAACGGGCCTTTTCATACAGAGTGGCGATCAGCCGCTCACGGTCGTCGCGCGCCTTGACGACGATGCCGAGATCGCCGGAAACCGGGAGCTTCTGGTCGCTGACGAGACGGGAACTGTTTTCCAGCGCTTCTTTGAGGTCGGGATCGGCGGTATCGGACTTGAGCTCGACCTGATAGCGCACCGGATCGGGCACCTGCTCGCCTTCATCTTCGTCTTTGCCGAAAATGGTGATGCCGAAAAGCTTGAAGGCGTAAGCGTCGCCGATCAGGACCGGTGAGAACGCAGCTGCCGCTGCGACCACCATCATGGTGCCTGTTCGCCGATACGCAGTACCTGTTTTCGGACCTGTCCCTCTAATCCGCATCCGCCGCTTTTGGTTACGCCTACATTGAAGCTTCGTTGCCCAGCCGTGAACAGCTTAGCGACAAAATCGCGCGGGGTGTACCATTTTAAATTGCCAACGCACTAATTTAGCACAAAAAATCCCGGAACTGTGTCCGGGATTTCCTGAATCTGCCGGTTCCTGAACGTTCTCAGCGCGGGCAGGTATCGATGTAGCGGCGGCCGTAACGGTCGCGATAGTAGCACTGGCCGGGCTGTTCGGCGACGCTGCCGATGAGGGCGCCGGACACGCCGCCGATAGCGGCGCCGACTGCCGCGCCACGGACGTTGCCGGTGACTGCGCCGCCGATGACGGCGCCTGATGCGGCGCCGATGCCGGCGCCCTGCTGCGTCGGTGTGCAGCTTGCGATCGACAGGCCGATCAATGCAAGTATGACAGCTTTCTTCATCTTTTCTCTCCGAGGTTGTTGCCCAGCGGGCAAAGGCCGTCCCTTTTATTTTTTGTCAGGCTAGACCGAAAACTATGTCGGAAGAAAGGGTTGTCCACTGCTGTCCTGATTTTTTTCGATACAGGATGTTGTCGCCAGCTGCGCGGTTTCGCGAATTTCCATTATGCTTGCCACATCAATTTCGTTGATCGCGGCTCGCATATTCTTTATCTGGAATCATTCAAAACTCTGCGCCTTTTGCCGCAGTTGATGTTAAAAGCAAAGGGCAAGGGTTGACGCGCGAACGTCCGGTCAGCAAGAACGGTCGCGTGATACTGGAGCATATGATGGATTTCGAAGCGTATTTTAAAAGCGAGCTGGACGGGCTTCACACCGAGGGCCGTTACCGCGTTTTTGCCGATCTCGAACGTCACCGCGGCAATTTTCCGCGCGCGACGCGCCATACGGCCGATGGCGCAAAAGAAGTTACCGTCTGGTGCTCCAACGACTATCTCGGCATGGGCCAGCATCCCAAGGTGATCGAGGCGATGAAGAACGCCATCGACCACTGTGGCGCGGGT
Source organism: Rhizobium sp. SU303 (assembly GCF_021052345.1). Taxonomy (NCBI): domain Bacteria; kingdom Pseudomonadati; phylum Pseudomonadota; class Alphaproteobacteria; order Hyphomicrobiales; family Rhizobiaceae; genus Rhizobium; species Rhizobium sp. SU303. Next base: position 4,256,832 of record NZ_CP088095.1, on the reverse strand, counting down.
GCGGGAGGCACCCGGAATATTTCTGGCACCAACCATCACCACGTCGTGCTCGAACGTGAGCTTGCCGATCTGCACGGCAAGGAAGCGGCCCTGATCTTCACATCAGGCTATGTTTCCAACTGGGCGGCACTCGGCACGCTCGGTGCGAAGATTCCCGGGCTGATCATCTTCTCTGACGCTATGAACCATGCCTCGATGATCGAGGGCATCCGCCACGCCAAGTGCGACAAGGTGATCTGGAAGCACAATGACGTGGCCGATCTCGAAGCCAAGCTCGCTGCCGCCGATCCGAAGGCGCCGAAGCTGATCGCCTTCGAGAGCGTCTATTCGATGGACGGCGATATCGCCCCGATCAGGGAGATCTGCGACCTCGCCGACCAATATGGCGCGATGACCTATCTCGACGAAGTGCATGCCGTCGGCATGTACGGCCCGCGCGGCGGCGGCATTGCCGAACGCGAGGGGCTGATGGACCGTCTGACCGTCATCGAAGGCACGCTCGGCAAGGCTTTTGGGGTCATGGGCGGCTATATCGCCGCTTCGACGGCGCTTTGCGATTTCATCCGCTCGTTTGCGTCGGGCTTCATCTTCACCACGGCGTTGCCGCCGGCGCTTGCCGCCGGCGCCGTTGCCTCGATCCAGCACCTGAAGGTCAGCCAGTTCGAGCGCGCCCGCCATCAGGATCGTGTCCGCAAGCTGAGAGCGCTGCTCGACCAGCGCGGCATTCCGCATATGCCCAATCCGAGCCATATCGTGCCGGTGCTGGTCGGCGATGCGGCCAAGTGCAAGTGGATCTCCGATCTGCTGCTCGACAATTGCGGCGTCTACGTCCAGCCGATCAACTATCCGACAGTGCCGAAGAAGACTGAGCGCCTGCGCATCACGCCGACACCGCTGCATTCCGACGCCGATATCGCCCATCTGGTCGAGGCGCTGCATTCGCTCTGGTCGCGTTGCGCGCTCGCAAGGCACGTCGCCTGATTTTTCGATGATCGCTCGGTTCGAACCGTAATTCAGGGCCTCCACTGGAGGCTTTGACAGCGATCGGTCTTGCTCCCGCAAGGCGTTGCAGCAAACCTCCCTTGCCCATCCAAGATCATCCGCTCTTTGGTCTTAACACCGATGACACATCGCAATCGGCCTGACCGATGCGCATTGATCTTTCCCTGTGCTTGCCCCTCCGCAAACGGCCTTGCCGATCCGAGCCATGGCGTCGCATGAGAAAACCTTTTCTCACTTGACATGAGGATTGGTAAAAGCTTTTCTCAGATCACTTCAGAAGGAGGGACGTTCTGAACATATCGGGAGGAAAAAGAGGCAGGATCACCATCCACGAGGTGGCGGCGGCTGCCGCGGTGAGCATCTCGACGGCGTCGAAAGCCCTCAATGATACCGGCCGGATGGGGTCGGAAACGCGCGAACGGGTGAAACGGATCGCCACCGAAATCGGTTACCGGCCGAATGCGCTGGCGAGAGGTCTTCTCAGCAAGCGCAGCTTCACCATCGGGCTGCTGACGAACGACACTTATGGCCGTTTCACGCTGCCTGTCATGGCGGGCATCTCGGATGCTCTCGTCGATCACGGCGTTTCGGTCTTCCTGTGCGCCATCGAAGACGATCCGGCGCTCGCCCAGATCCATGTCGACGCGATGCTGGACAAACAGGTCGACGGCATCATCGCGACGGGAAAACGCCTGGATCGGCGCCTGCCCGTCGATCTTTCGAATTTGCATGTGCCTGTCGTCTACGCATTCACGGAGGGAACGCAGAACAGTGTCACCTTCCGTTCGGACGACGAACAGGGTGCGCGGCTGGCGGTGGAATGGCTGGTGAAGATCGGACGGCGGCGGATTGCGCACATCACCGGGCCGCAGGACTTCTTCTCGGTGCGGGAACGTGCCGGCGCCTATCACGAGGTGGCCGGTCACCGCGAGCCGGTGCTCTACGGCGTCTGGTCGGAAAGCTGGGGGCATGAGGCGGTCGATCAGCTTTGGAAGAGGTCGGCAGAAAAACCGGATGCACTCTTCTGCGGCAATGACCAGATCGCCCGCGGTGCGGTGGATGCGTTGCGCGAGCGCGGCGTCAAGGTGCCGCAGGACGTCTCGGTCATCGGCTTCGACAATTGGGAGATTGTCGCGGCCCAGACGCGGCCGCCGCTGACGACGGTGGACATGGAACTGAAGGAGCTCGGGCGGCAAGCCGGATTGACGGTGCTTGCGCTTGCGGAAGGACGGCCTGTCGAGCCGGGAGTGAGGAAATTGCCGTGCCGGCTGATCGTCCGGCAGTCATGCGGGGGTAAAGCCCCGGGGATGAGAATAAGAGAATGAGCAAAGGCGCGAGGAGATGCGCCATATTGGGAGGAGTGTCATGATCAAGCGTCTTTTGGCGGCGACCAGCATCGCTACCTTATGTCTGGTGTCGGCCGCGTCGGCTGCCGAAAATGTCGAAATGTGGGTTCGCTCGGGGATCGGCGACGCCTTCAAGAAGGTCGTCGAAGCCTATAATTCCGGTCACGAGAACAAGGTCGTGATGACCGAGGTGCCGTTCTCCGAACTCGTGCAGAAATATGCGACGGCAATCGCCGGCGGACAGGCGCCGGACGCCCTGTCGATGGATCTGATCTATAATCCGGCCTTTGCCGCGGCCGGTCAGCTCGAAGACCTGACAGACTGGGCAAAATCCCTGCCCTATTTCAACTCTCTTTCGCCATCGCATGTTCGCCTCGGCACCTATCAGGACCGGATCTACGGACTGCCGCTGTCGGTCGAGACCTCCGTCTTTGCCTGGAACAAGGATCTCTACAAGAAGGCCGGGCTCGACCCGGAAAAGGCACCGGCGAATTGGGACGAAATCACCGCCAATGCCGAGAAGATCCGGGCGCTGGGTGACGATACCTACGGCTTTTATTTCTCCGGCGGCGGCTGCGGCGGCTGCATGATCTTCACCTTCACGCCGCTGGTCTGGGGTGCGGGCGCCGATATCCTGTCGGCCGACAGCAAGACGGCGACGCTCGATACGCCTCAGATGCGCAAGGCCGTCGATATCTACCGCAACATGATCAAGAAGGACCTCGTGCCGGCGGGAGCCGCCAGCGACAACGGCGCGAACTTCCTGACCTTCACCAACGGCAAGATCGGCCAGCAGAGCCTTGGCGCCTTTGCCATCGGCACGCTGGTGACCGAGCATCCCGATATCAACTTTGGCGTGACCCTCATTCCTGGCGTCGACGGGAAGCCTTCGTCCTTTGCCGGCGGCGACAACTTCGTCATCACCAAGGGCACGAAGAAGATCGACGCGGTGAAGGAGTTCCTCGAATATGTGTATTCGATGGACGGCCAGAAGATCATGGCGAAGTATGGCAGCCTGCCGACGCGCGGCGATATCGCCGACAAGGTGCTTGAGGGCCTCGATCCACGCATGCAGGTCGGCCTGAAGGCGATTGGCGTCGCCAAGACACCCTATACGCTGCAGTTCAACGACCTGATCAACAGCGCCAACGGGCCATGGGCCAGCTTTACCAACGCCGCGATCTTCGGCGACGACGTCGACGGCGCGTTTTCGAGTGCGCAATCGGAAATGCAATCGATCATCGATAGCGGCCAGTAAACTCTCCCTCGGCCGCGGCCGGGGAGCGGTGGCAGCTTCCCGGCCAATTTCACCGACAGATGCGGAGCGTTTTGATGACCGGTTCCGGTTCAGAGATTCTATTGCCTCGGCGCAGGCGACGGCGCCGATCGAACTGGCGCGGCTTCGTCTACATCGCGCCGGCCATGGCGCTGGTCATCGTCTTCTTCATCATGCCGGTTCTCTTTACCGGATGGATGAGCCTGCATAACTGGCCGCTGATGGGGGCGTCACGCTGGATCGGTTTCAACAATTATTTTCGCATGGCCAACGATACCCGTTTCATGACGGCGCTGAATTTCACAGCCTATTATACCGTGATCGTCACCATCGCGATCTTCGCGATCGCCTTTCCGCTGGCGATCTTCGTCGAAAAGGAACGGCAGTTCGTCGGCGCCTACCGGACGATCATCTTCCTGCCCGTCGTGGTCGGCCTTGCGACAGCCTCGCTGCTGTGGGTCTGGCTCGCCAATGTCGATAGCGGCTTCATCGGCCCGGCCTTGAGAGGGCTCGGCCTCGTCGAAAAGAGCCCCAATCTGCTTGCGACCTTCGACACCGCCTTTCTGACGATCGTGGTGATGGTCGTCTGGAAGATCGCCGGCTTCACCATGATCATTCTCCTGACCGGGCTTCAGGCCATTCCGTCCGAGCTGACCGAGGCCGCCCGCATCGACGGCGCCGGCCGCTGGCAGCGTTTCCGGCATCTGACGCTGCCGTTGATGCGCAAGACGATCGCGCTGGCGCTGATCGTCTCCGTCACCGGCTCGATCCTCGCCTTCGACCAGTTCTACATCATGACGTCAGGCGGTCCGCAGAACAAGATGATCTCGGTGGTCTACTACATCTTCAATCAGTCTTTCGTGTCGTTCAATCTCGGTTATGGCGCAGCGCTGTCGATCGTGCTTCTCGCCATCCTGGTGGCGATCAGCATCGTGCAGCTTTGGCTGCTTCGCGTCGGGGAGGAGCGTCCATGACCACCTCAAGGGAACGCCGCGCGCGCAAGGCCATCCGGACGAAGTCGGCCTATCATCTGACCGGCATTGCCATATCGATCTTTTTTCTCGCCCCCTTCGTGATCACGCTGTTGTCGTCCTTCCGGCATGGCACGGAGGCCAGCCTGCCGCCCTTGCCGCCATGGCCGATATCCGGCGTCAGCATCGATTCCTACGCGCTGCTCGACACGTTCGGCGCCGGCATCTGGCGGCACATGATCAATTCGCTGTTCGTTTCGGTCGCCACCGTGGTGCTGACCGTCGCCGTCAGCCTGCTCGCCGGCTACGGCTTCTCGCGCTACCGGTTCCCGATGAAGAATGCGCTTTTCGTGCTGATCATCGCGACGCTGATGATCCCGTTCCAATCGATCCTGACGCCGCTCTTCATCATCCTGGCAAAGCTTGGCCTCAACAATTCGCTGCTTGGGCTGACGCTCGTCTATGTGACGCTGCAACTTCCCTTCTCGGTGTTCATGATGCGCAACGCTTTCGACGCCGTGCCGAAGGAGATCGAAGAGGCCGCACGGATCGACGGCGCGCGCGACCTCAGGCTCCTGGTGCGGGTTCTTCTGCCGCTGGTGCTTCCCGGCGTTGCGACGGTCGCGATCTTTGCCTTCCTCAATGCCTGGAACGAGTTCCTCGCCGCACTCGTGCTGCTCTCCAGCAATGAGAAATACACCCTGCCGGTGCTGATGACGGCGGTTCGCGCCGGGCGGCTCGGCGCCATCAACTGGGGAGCGGTCCAGGCCGGTGTCGTCGTCATGACGATCCCCTGCCTGATCGTCTTCCTGCTTCTGCAACGCTACTACATGCGCGGGCTGATGGCCGGCGCGGTGAAATGATCTTAGAGAAAGTGGAACCCATGACCAAACCAAGCAACGACCGCCAGTTTCGTCCCGTCGCCGTTCCCGATGTGGAGCTCGGCGGCTTCTGGGGCAAATGGCAGGACGCCGTCTGCAATTCCACTGCCGAGACCCTGCTCGACCGCTGCGTCGAGGCCGGCATGCTCAAGGCGATCGATGTCGACCAGCCGAGCCCGGGGGTCGTCATTCCCATTCAGCCATGGGGCGGGACGACGCAGATGTTCTGGGATTCCGACCTCGGCAAGTCGATCGAAACGATCGCCTATTCGCTCTATCGCCGGCCAAACCCGAAGCTCGAAGCGCGCGCCGACGAGATCATCGACATGTATGAGAAGCTGCAGGACGAGGACGGCTATCTGAACGCCTGGTTCCAGCGCGTCGAGCCGAAGCGCCGCTGGACCAATCTGCGCGACCACCATGAACTCTATTGCGCCGGCCACCTGATGGAAGCCGCGGTCGCTTATTATCAGGCGACCGGCAAACGCAAGCTGCTCGACATCATGTGCCGCTATGCCGATTACATGATCAAGATTTTCGGTCGCGGCGAAGGGCAGATCCCAGGCTATTGCGGCCACGAGGAAGTCGAGCTGGCGCTGGTCAAGCTCGCCCGCGTGACGGATGAGAAGAAATATCTCGAGCTATCGAAATACTTCATCGACGAACGGGGCACTGAACCGCATTTCTTCACCGCCGAGGCAAGCCGCGATGGGCGCGATGTCTCCGAGTACCACCAGAAAACCTATGAATACGCGCAAGCGCACCAGCCGGTGCGCGCGCAGACAAAGGTCGTCGGCCACGCCGTGCGCGCCATGTACCTCTATTCGGGCATGGCCGACATCGCCACCGAATACAAGGACGATAGCCTGACGGCAGCGCTGGAAACGCTTTGGGACGATCTGACGACCAAGCAGATGTATATCACCGGCGGCATCGGGCCGGCTGCCTCCAACGAAGGCTTTACCGATTACTTCGATCTGCCGAACGATACCGCTTATGCGGAGACCTGCGCCTCGGTCGGCCTGGTGTTCTGGGCAAGCCGCATGCTCGGCCGCGGTCCGGATCGGCGCTATGCCGACATCATGGAGCAGGCGCTTTACAATGGCGCGCTGCCGGGGCTTTCGACCGACGGCAAGACATTCTTCTACGACAATCCGCTCGAAAGTGCCGGCAAGCACCACCGGTGGAAGTGGCACCATTGCCCCTGCTGCCCGCCCAACATCGCCCGGCTGGTGACCTCGATCGGCTCCTACATGTACGCCGTTTCGGATAACGAGATCGCCGTGCACCTCTATGGCGAGAGCACCGCGCGGCTGAAGCTTGCCAACGGCGCCGAGGTGGAATTCGAGCAGACCACCAACTATCCGTGGGAGGGTGCGGTCGCCTTTACCACCAGGCTGGAGAAGCCGGCGAAGTTTGCGCTGTCGCTGCGCATTCCGGACTGGGCCGAAGGCGCAACTCTCAGCGTCAATGGAGAAATGCTCGATCTCAACGCCAATATGCGGGACGGATATGCCAGGATCGATCGTGAGTGGGCCGCGGGTGATCGCGTCGCCCTCTACCTGCCGCTGGCGCTTCGGCCCCAATATGCCAATCCGAAGGTGCGCCAGGATGCCGGCCGCGTCGCATTGATGCGCGGCCCGCTGGTCTATTGTCTGGAAACAACGGACAATGGCGAAGACCTCAATGCCATCGTCCTGCCCCGTGAGCTCTCCACGGCCGAAACTGTCGTGCTGAAGGATCTCAATGATGCCGTCGCCATCGATCTCAAGGTCGAGCACGAGGAAACATCGAACTGGGGAACAGCGCTCTACCGCAAAGCGCCGGCCGAAAGGCAGGTCGCCACCGCGCGTTTCGTGCCCTATCATCTCTGGGACAACCGCGCGCCCGGAGAGATGCTCGTCTGGGTCCAGTCGGACAGATAGGTCTTTTTGGGGATGACGAACGGTATGGGTAACAAGAGCGTCGTGCTCCAGGACGTGCGAAAAAGCTATGGCAATCTGCAGGTGGTTCACGGGATCGACCTGACGATCGCAGAGGGCGAATTCGTCGTCTTCGTCGGCCCTTCCGGCTGCGGGAAATCGACGCTTCTTCGCATGATCGCCGGCCTGGAGGACGTGACCGACGGGGAGGTCGAGATCAAGGGACGTATCGTCACCGATCTCGATCCATCCGAGCGCGGCATCGCCATGGTCTTTCAGTCCTACGCGCTCTATCCGCATATGAGCGTGCGCGACAATCTGGCCTTTGGCTTGAAGATGGCGCGCACGAATGCTGCGGAGATAGAGACGCGCGTCGAGGCCGCCTCGGCAATCCTGAAAATCGACCATCTTCTCGACAGGCGGCCGGGACAGCTTTCCGGTGGCCAACGGCAGCGCGTGGCGATCGGCCGGGCGATCGTGCGCAAGCCCGATGTCTTCCTGTTCGACGAGCCGTTGTCCAATCTCGATGCGGAACTGCGCGTTTCGATGCGCATCGAGATCGCCCGCCTCCACCGCGAACTCGGCAACACGATGATCTATGTCACGCACGACCAGACGGAGGCGATGACGCTCGCTGACAAGATCGTCGTGCTGCGCGACGGCCGCGTCGAACAGGCGGGAACGCCGCGGGAAATCTACGAGAATCCCTCGAATACCTTCGTGGCGGGCTTCATCGGCTCGCCGAGGATGAACCTGCTCAATGCCCGCTGGGGTGCGGGAGGCATGGTCGAAGTCGCCGGCCGGCAGATCGAAAGCGGCCTGCCGCCGGCAGACAGGCCGGTTGGCGGCGCGGTGACGCTCGGCCTGCGGCCGGAGCATCTGAAGGTGGCCTCCGATCTATCGGGCAGCCTGACGGCCAGGGTCGATTTTTCGGAATATCTCGGGGGAACGCAATACCTCTATTGCCAGCTTGCCGATGGCCAGTCACTGACCGTCGAGCATCGGTCACCGATCAGTATCGCGGCGGGCGAGCAAGTGAGCCTGCTGTTTGAACCGTCGGATTGCCGGTTGTTCGACGAGGGTGGGAACCGGTTGCGCTAAAGCGCGTCGCGATCTTTCAGATACGCTCCTCGCGCTTTAGCTCTTTGTTTTTACACATGTCGTTATCGCAAAACCGCTGCACACTTTTGCGCGACATGCTTTAATCGCGGCGGTCACGGTCACAGGCGGCCGACCACTCGGCGATCGGCCCGTCTGAACTTCACTCGGCGATCGCGAGTGTCATGAGTTCCGCCGCCCTTTGCCGGGCTTCCCTGTCGGCGGCGAAGACATCGTCCATGCCGGCAGCCGGCGGCAGGCCGGCCAGGTCATCCATGACCCTCTCGGTGACCTCGGCCATGGCGAGGAAGGAGAGCTGCCCTTCGATGAAGGCTTCGAGCGCCACTTCCTTGGCGCCGTTCAGCACCGCGCCCTGAACACCGCCGCGCGTCATCGCCAGGCGCGCCAGCCGCAGCGCCGGAAACCGCACCTCATCCGGCGCCTCGAAATCCAGCCTGGCGAGCTTGGCGAAATCCAGCCGCTCGACCGGCAGGTTCGACCGGCGCGGAAAGGATAGGGCATAACCGATGGCGGTGCGCATATCGGGCGCGCCGAGCTGCGCCAGCACCGATCCATCGGTATAGCCGACCATGGAGTGGATAATCGATTGCGGATGAAAAATGACCTCGATCTGTTCGGGCCTGAGGCCGAAAAGGTGCCGGGCTTCGATCATCTCCAGCGCCTTGTTGAACATCGAGGCACTGTCGATCGAAATCTTCAAGCCCATCGACCAGTTCGGGTGGGCGCGCGCGGTTTCCACCGTCACATCCGCCATGTCACGCAGCGAGGCGGTGCGGAAGGGGCCACCCGACGCCGTCAGGATGACCCGCTCGACGGCGTGGCGCTGGTTCTCTTCCAGCACCTGGAAAATCGCGTTGTGCTCGCTGTCGACCGGAAGCAGCCTGCCGCCGCCCGCCCGGATCGCTGCGATGAAGAGATCGCCGGCCGATACCAGGCATTCCTTGTTGGCAAGGGCGATATCGGCGCCGCGGCGGGCCGCGGCAAGCGTCGGCGCCAGGCCGGCAGTACCGACGATTGCCGCCATCACCCAGTCAGCTTCGCGGTCGGCGGCTTCCATCAGCCCGGATTTTCCCGAAGCGACGGCGATGCCGGTGCCGGAAAGTGCGCTCTTCAGTGATTCGTAATGCCGGTCGTTTGCCGTCACCGCCAGCCGCGCGCCGGATGATTTCGCCTGCCGGGCCAACAATTCGACATTGCCGCTGCCGGTCAGCACGGAGATTTCGAAGTTCTCCCGTCCGCCCAGATGATCGACGACATTGAGTGTATTCTGGCCGATCGAACCCGTCGAACCGAAGATGCTGAGGCGCCGCGGCGCGCTTTTGCCGGTCATCATGTAGAATTTCGCGAAAATTTCTCTCGTAGGCTCAGGCTCTACTAGGCTTTGGAGGGGGCGGCAAGTGTGCGGTGCAGCAGATTTCAACCCTTGAGGGGTTTACAGAGCGGCGGCCGGATGTGATCCTTATAACATTGCTGCCGGAATCGCTTCCGCCGCGGCCGGACGGTCGCATGGCAAGTCGGGGCGCTGTGGCGTCCATCGAAGAACAGGCACTCGGTGCCGCCGGCCTTTGGGCCATACATTAAATCGAGGATGAAACCGGGATGGACGGCTTGGCCGTGATCTCTTTCGCGGCTTGGCCGTGATCTCATTGCGTTCGTCGCGAACGCTTTCATATGCGCTGCTGCGTCCACTCCGCGCCGCAGCCCTGTGACAGGTCAAAACGTTCTGAACTTCATGACGACATTCAAATTAGTATGCATCTTTTTCGCCATCCTACCCTCGCTCACAGCCGCAGCGAAGGCGGACGACCTGCTGATCTGGTCGCCAGCCAAGCTTTCGGACCGGTCCTACAAGGCGACGGTGGGTTTTCGCCTGCCGGCGGAATGGGAAACGAGCGCTGGCGCCGACATCGCGCTGGCCTCGACCAAAGGCGGAGCGCTGCTGCCCGATTCCGAACAGGCAATGCTTTGGGGCAGGATCACCAGGACGAGCGTTACCCCGGCAGGCCGGTCAGAGCGGGGTGCCAGCGTCAGCGTCGATACGCTGCGCGGCAGCGGCGCGCTAACCCTCAGCCGCTCGCGCAGCTGGATCCTGTCCGATTCGCTCGACATGCAATCGAGCCGATCCATCAGCGTGCAATATGACGCGGTCGAGGCCCGGCAGGCTTCGGTAACGGCAACGCAGGCGCTGAAGCTGATTCATCCCTGGACGGGAACCGCGCTTTCGGCAGGGACAGGCGTCAGCAATGCGAGCGGCGACTTCTCGAGCACGGTTGGGGTCAGCCAGGCCATTCTGCCGAACCTCAATCTCGATGCTTCGGTCAGCAATCCATTTTCAGGAGGTGAGGCGGGCAGCGTCAATCTCCGCTATCGCGTCAACTGGTAGCGGTGGTGAACCAAAGTCCGCTGAGCAGCGTTTCCTACGAGGCTTTCACGGAGGAACGGATCATGGTTTTCAAGGAGCAGACATTTCACGGGCTCGAACCCGAGATGGAGATCGAGATCGCCAATCGCGCATCGGTCGAAGCGGCCGTTGCCAATGCCCTGGCGATCGCCGGCGGCATCGACGCCTCCGATGTCGAGGTGACGATGGAGAACGATCAGATCGTGTTGAGCGGCACCGTCGGCACGGTAGGCGAAATCGAACGGGCAACTGCGGTCGCCAAGGCGGTCGAGGGTGTGCATGCGGTGCAGAACCGAATCCTGCTCGGCGGATCGTCGCTCGACGGTACGCATTAACCAGCGGCGGGCCGCTCCGAGCCCGGCGCTTGCCGGGCGAGAACTGTTTCCACATTGTCGCCTATAAGCCGCCGATCAACCGGCGAAGCGTTCGACGAGGAAGGACGAGCCGGCCAGACGATCCGTTTTCTGCGCGGCGCCCGACCCCTGCGGCTGGTAGGCGATGGCGAGCAGCAGGACACTGACGGCGACATAGGCGATTGTCAAAAGAGTCATCTTGAGACGCATGATGAATACTCCTGTTTCGCGGTAAACGCGGCTGGTATGGCGAAGTTCCTGATGTCGAGATCAGATGAAAAGTCCGGCCGATCAGCCAGGCTTTTCCTGATGGATTGCCTTATCGGCGGACCTGGGTTTCCTTGATGACCGTGTGGCCGTGGCGGCGGATCTTTTCCGTCTTGGTGAAGCAATCGCGGGAAACGTGGCGCCCTCATGTGATGGCGGTAGTAGGGCCGTTCCGACGCGCATCATCCGTGGTGATGGTCACACTTGCCGCCTGGGACGGCATTGCGGAAAAGATGGACGCAGCAGCGAGCGTGCAGGCAAGGACAAACCGTTTCATGACGAGCGCCTCTCTTTTCTGAGTTGGTCACGGCATCAACTCGCCGGAAGCCGTCGGTTCAATCACATAGGGTTACCGATTGTGTCGAAGGCAGAAACCTTTGACGCGCCGGATCGTTAGCGCTGGGGATAGCCGGAGGCATCGAGCATGGGACCGATTGCAAGGATCATCACCATCGTCGCCGGGCTTGCCGGCGGCACGGTGTTTTCGCAGGCACCGGAATTTGCGCAGCAATACCGCCAGCGGATCGGCGGGGCGATCGACGAATTGCGGGTCATCGTCGAGGATTTCAATACTCAGGCCGCCGAGCACCATCTCGATCGCCAGCAGGCGCTGAACACCTATGCGCAATCGTCCGACGATTTCCTGCGCGACCGCGGCGTCTCGATGCAAAGTACGATCTCGCGTTACGAAACGCTGTTGTCGCAGCAACTCCACCTCAGCACTGCCGCCCCCGTGGCCAAGCCGTTCGTGCTGCTACGGAATGCGGATGACGTCGTTTTCGCCAATACCTGGCGCGACTTCGTGCCGGGCGTGCCCGTCAGCTTTGCCGGTCTTGTCTGGGGCGCGATTGGTTTTGTTAGTGGCTGGGCTGTCGCGGCGCTGCTGGGATTGGGTGCGCGGCGGGTCACGAGGACACGGCGAGTCCATCGTCAGGTGCGGTGAACCAATCGGTGGCGAACGTGGCACTGGCCCCGGAGCGTAATGATATCAGTCAAGCTTTGCGCTGAAATGCCCCCCGCCACACTTCGGAGGGGGGCGTCGATATTGATCGGAACCGGTTCGTGCGCCTTTCCGGTGATCGGGCCAGAGAGCCTTGTTACGTGGACGCTGCCGCTTCCTTGGCGATGCCACCTGAAAGCAAACGCCAAATGCCGAATGCCACCACGCCCATCGCGAGGAAGATCACAAAGATCAGGAAGTTGTAGTAGATCATCGCTGCCAGCGCGACGAGGGCGAGCCCGAGGGCAATGGCTGGCACCACGGGATAACCCCAGGCCCTGAAGGGTCGCGCGAGTTCAGGTTCGGTCTGACGCAGCTTAAACAGCGACGCCATCGAGACGATGTACATGATGATCGCGCCGAACACCGACATGGTGACAATATTGGCGGTCAGCGGCAAACCGCCGATCTGGATCAGGCTGTCGGAAAAGATGGCTGCGATGCCGACGGCGCCACCTGCCAGGACTGCGAGATAAGGCGTGCGGAATTTCGGATGGATTTTTGCAAGGGCTTCCGGGAGGTAGCCGGCGCGGCCCAGCGCAAAAATCTGCCTGGAATAGCCCATGATGATGCCGTGAAAGGAAGCAATCAGGCCGAATAGGCCGATCCAGACCAGCATATGCAGCCAACCGGAGGATTCGCCCACGACCGCCTTCATCGCCTGCGGTAGCGGATCGTTGATATTGGACAGCGTGCGCCAGTCGCCGACGCCACCGGCGAAGATCATGGTGCCGAATGCGAGGAAGACGAGTGTCAGAATACCCGCAATATAGGCAATGGGAACGGTGCGGGTGGGGTTCTTGGTCTCCTCAGCCGCCATCGCCGCGCCTTCGATCGCCAGGAAAAACCAGATGGCAAATGGAATGGCGGCAAAGATGCCTCCAATGGCACCGACCGAGAATTCAGGGGCGCCAGCCCAGCCATTGGCCGCGAAATTGGCAAAAGAGAAGCCCGGCGCGACGACACCCATAAAGATCAGCAGTTCGGCAATCGCCAGAATGGTGATGAGGAGTTCGAAGGTTGCCGCGATCGTGACTCCGACGATATTGAGCGCCATGAAAATGATATAGGCGCCGACAGCCGCCATTTTCGGATCGAGCCCCGGGAACTGCACATTGAGATAGGCGCCGATGGCCAGCGCGATGGCCGGAGGGGCGAAGACGAATTCAACCAATGTCGCAAAGCCCGCAACGAAGCCGCCGAGCGGGCCGAAAGCCCTGAGCGCATATGCAAAAGGGCCACCGGCATGCGGAATGGCCGTCGTCAATTCCGTGAAGGAAAAGATAAAGGTGGTGTACATGACGGCAATCAGGATCGTGGTGATCAAGAAGCCGAGTGTGCCAGCCGCCGCCCAGCCATAGCTCCAGCCGAAATATTCGCCTGAGATGACGAGGCCGACGGCAAGTCCCCATAAGTGCAGCCCGGTCAGGCTTTTGGCGAGCGTCGGTTGAGAATTTGACATGATTGTTCCCCTTTTTTTAAATTGAACTTTATGCTTCTTGGTGTGGCAGCGCTTCTATGGCGCCTTCGGCGTTTTCCTTGAGATCGACACCGGTCAGCTGCAGGCGAAGCGCCTCCCGGACAATCCAAACGATCTTGTCGGCTGCGACCTCGTAGCTGAGCCCGTCTGCATGAATATTCGAAATGCAGTTGCGCTCACTATCACGCCGTCCCGATTGCGGGCGGAACGTGATGTAGGCACCGAGGCTGTCAGGCACGCTTAGTCCCGGCCTCTCGCCAATCAGCACGATGGCAACTTCTGCGCCAAACGCCGCCGCTGCCTCATCACCAAATGCCACTCGCGCCTGCTCGCCCAATATCACCGGGGCGACGCTGAAGTTGCCAAGACGCTTCATGCATGCCTTAAACAGCGGCACTGCGTGGTGTTCGACCGCCGAGGCTGAAAGTCCGTCTGCGATGATGAAGGCGATATCATAACGATCGCCTGGGCCTGGCAGATCGGCTGCGTTGGTCTGACGGCCGAGATCCGGGCGTGCCAGATAGATCGTACGGTCTTTGGCGCGAGACCGAATCCGGACCGTCGGCACGGGAGCAAGCTGCTTGGCAAGGGCGACGAAATCCACTTGACCATGCACGGCATCCCGCGCCCGGGCATGGGCAAGCTGGAAGTCGAGAATTGCCGATGTCGGCAACGCGTCGCCCGCCCTTCCAAGCCCAATTCGGGCGCGTGTGGCGTTGCGGAACCGCGCAAATGGATCTCGTTCGAAGGGAGTCATGCCGATGCCCTGTAGCTCAAGAGATTGCGAGAAAAGGCGCCCGAGGCGCTGGCAGGCGCAAGACGACCCGTGTGATCAATCATGCCCATGCGATGAAGCCAGGCTTCGAACTCCGGGGCGGGCGGACGATTGAACTGGTGCCTGAGGCCGACAATATCGTGGTAGGAAAGGCTCTGATAATTGAGCATGACGTCATCGGCGCCGGGCACCGCGATGAGGAAGCTGACGCCCGCGACAGTCAGCAACACCATCAGATTATCCATATCGTCCTGGTCCGCTTCGGCGTGGTTCGTGTAGCAGACGTCGACCCCCATCGGCACGCCAAGCAGTTTGCCGCAGAAATGATCTTCGAGCCCGGCGCGGATAATTTGTTTGGCGTCGAAAAGATATTCGGGGCCAATGAAGCCGACCACCGTATTGACAAGCAATGGATTGAGTTCACGTGCAACGGCGTAGGCCCGGGTCTCAATCGTCTGTTCGTCGACACCATGATGGGCGTTGGCCGAGAGGGCGCTGCCCTGGCCGGTCTCCAGATACATGACATTGTTTCCGACCGTGCCGCGCTTCATGGAAAGTGCTGCCTGCTGACCTTCCCTGAGGACGGCGAGATCGACGCCGAAACCCTTGTTGGCAGCCTCCGAGCCGGCGATTGACTGGAACACCAGGTCGAGCGGCGCTCCAGCCTCAATCGCCTTGATTGACGTGGTGACATGGGTCAACACGCAGGATTGGGTCGGGATCTCGAACCGTTCGCGCAGCCGGTCGAAAAGAATCATCAATCTTGTGCAGGCCTCAAAATTGTCGGTCGCCGGGTTGATGCCGATCACCGCATCGCCGATCCCATAGAGAAGTCCGTCGAGCGTCGAGCCGGCGACGCCTTCAGGATCATCAGTGGGATGATTGGGCTGAAGACGGCTCGATAGTCGGCCGGGCAGACCGATCGTGGAACGAAAGGCCGTGACCACCCTGCATTTGCCGGCGACGGTGATCAGGTCATGGTTGCGCATGATCTTGGAGACCGCCGCGACCATTTCGGGGGTGAGGCCCGATGCGATGGCAAGCAGTTTTTCGGAGGTCGCCTCATAAGAGAGAAGCCAATCGCGAAACTCACCGACCGTCATATGAGATACCGACGCGAATGCCGTCCAATCATGGCGGTCGACGATCAGCCGACTGACCTCGTCGGTCTCGTATGGGATGACGAGGTCTTCCAGGAAAGTTTTGAGAGGCATATCCGCGAGCAGGTAGCGGGCGGCCACCCGCCGCTCGTTGCTTGACGCCGCGATCCCGGCTAGCACGTCACCTGATTTCAGCGGCGAAGCGCAAGCCAATACCGATTTCAGATCCTGAAAGACATGGCGTTCGCGTCCTAGAACGATCGAATATGTTGTCATCTGCTCCTGGCCGTCGATCAGCCTATTTTCGATGCCCGGGAACTCGTCCGCCTTTTGTGGGCATTCCCAGGCTTCCGCCGAGTAGATTTGCTCGGCCCCAGGCCAATCAAGGCAAGAAGCGTGCCATTCTTGTCGGCTAAGATACCGAGGCAGCCGTGCCAAAGGCTCAGCATGGCTGGACCATGACCGCTTACGCGACGCGGCTTTCGCAGAGACTGCTTTCAATTTAGGGTGGTTAGTTCGCTAGGGTGGTTGTATCCACCTTACGATAACGTGCTCCGATGCGCGCATATTTGCGCTCGGTTCAACACTGATTGCGAAAATATTCGTTGATTGTCGTGATCCAGTGGTTCTGGCCCGAGTGCTTTTTCGGTGGGGCAATCTGTGCCGAGGCGCGATCGCCAATTTCGAGTGAACTGACCGTGGCTCGACGCCGATGTTGAAAAACTAGCCAGTTGAACGGGTCTAATCGATCACCAATTTCTTCGACTCGAAGAGCTTGGTCGTGCGGCCTCAACGCGACACTCGGCCTCGCTACTGCCAGTCAAAGGCCGGTTTCTCATGACATCATTATTGCGTTCTTGCATGTCTGCAGGAATGTGCGTTGTGTCGAGGGAGATAACCATCTGATTGACTGGTGATCCCGGCGCGATTCGAACGCGCGACCCCCAGATTAGGAATCTGGTGCTCTATCCTGCTGAGCTACGGGACCACTTGCACGCCATGCATACAAAAGGCTTGGCGGGAAGCCAAGCCTTAATTGTTACTAGAGACCGAGGCGTTGTTCGGCAAGGCGGACCCAGTAGGAGATGCCGTGGGCGATGGCTTCGTCGTTGAAGTCGTAGGCCGGGTTGTGAAGGCCGGCGCTGTCGCCGTTGCCGATGAAGATGAAGGCGCCGGGGCGGGCGTTCAGCATGTAGGAGAAATCCTCGCCGCCCATCATCGGATCGATTTCGGCGTTGACGTTGCCTTCGCCGGCGATGGCGCTGGCGGTGGCGACCGCATGCTCGGTCTCATCGGGGTGGTTGACGGTGACGGGATAATTGCGATGGAAGCTGATTTCGGCCTCGGCGCCGTGGGCTGCGACCAGGCCCTCGATGATCTGCCGGAACCGCGTCTCGGCGAGCGTGCGCACCTCGGGGTCGAGGGTGCGGACCGTACCGGCGAAGGTCGCATCGTTCGGAATGACGTTATGGGCGAAACCGGCATTGAACTTGGTCACCGAGACGACGACCGAGCGCAGCGGATCGGCGGTGCGCGAGGCGATCATCTGCAGATTGGCGATGATCTGGGCGCCGATGGCGATCGGGTCGATGGTCTTATGCGGCTGGGCGGCGTGGCCGCCGCGGCCCTTGATGGTGACGGTGAATTCGTCGGTCGCCGCCATGATCGCGCCCTTGCGGGTGGCGAACTGGCCGACAGGCAGGCCCGGCAGATTGTGCATGCCGTAGACCTCTTCGATATCGAAGCGCTCCATCATGCCGTCCTTGACCATCAGATTGCCGCCGCCGCCGCCTTCTTCGGCCGGCTGGAAGATGACCGCGACATTGCCGTTGAAGTTGCGGGTCTCGGCCAGGTATTTCGCGGCGCCAAGCAGCATGGCGGTGTGGCCGTCATGGCCACAGGCATGCATCTTGCCCGGCGTCTTCGAAGCCCAGGGCTTGCCGGTGATTTCGGTGAGCGGCAGGGCGTCCATGTCGGCGCGCAGACCGACCGTGCGACGGCCTTCGCCCTTGCCCTTGATCAGGCCGACGACACCGGTGCGGCCGATGCCGGTGACGATCTCGTCGACGCCGAATTCCTTGAGCTTTTCGGCGACGAAGGCAGCCGTATTTTCCACAGCGAAGAGGAGTTCCGGCCGGGCGTGGATGTGGCGACGCCATTCGGCGACCTCGTCCTGCAACTCCGCGGCTCTGTTCAAAATCGGCATATCGGCTTTCCTGTTATAAAATCTCGACAATCTTTCATCGCATCACAAGGGTGTGAGGCTGTGGAAATTACTTAGTCAATGACCTTTGCCATGTCATAGCCATATAGGCTAAATAGGGGAAGATTTCGAGATTTTCCTGATATCCGAAGGACGAACCGTGTCGACGAGCCACTTCCGTTTGTTTGCTGCCTTGTGGCCGCTTTCTTTCGTGTCAGCGGCGACTGCCGTTTTTCTGGCCTCGGTTCCGATGGCCCATGCCAATCCGCACATTCTCGTCGATGTGCAGACCGGCCGTGTGCTCGAGCATGAAGAAGCCTTCCGCAAATGGTATCCGGCCTCGCTGACCAAGCTGATGACCGTCTATACCGTGTTCGACGCGATCCGCTCCGGTCAGATCAGCCTCGATACGCCCATCGTCATCAGCAAACGCGCCGCCGCGCAGCCGGCCGCCAAGATGTATTTCAAGCCGGGCCAGAAACTGACGCTCGACAGCGCATTGAAGATTCTGCTGGTGAAGTCCGCCAACGATGTGGCGGTCGCGGTCGCCGAAGCCATCGGCGGCACGCAGGAAGGCTTCGTGACGCGGATGAACGGCGAGGCGTTGAAGCTCGGCATGACGGATTCGCACTTCGTCAATCCGAACGGCTTGCCCGGCAAGGGCCAGTATACGACGGCGCGCGACCTTGCGGTGCTGACGGTGGCGCTGCGCCGCGATTTTCCGCAGTATGCCGGTTATTTCGCACTGGAGGGTTTTACCACCGGCCAGCAGAACGTGCCGAGCCTCAACATGCTGATCGGCCGTTTCGCCGGTGCAGACGGCATGAAGACCGGCTTCATCTGCGCTTCGGGCTTCAATCAGATCGGGTCGGCGACGCGCAACGGCCGCACGCTGGTCTCCGTCGTGCTCGGCACCGACAGCCTTGCAGCCCGCGCCGATGCGACGGCGAACCTTTTGCAGAAGGGATTCACCACCCAGCCTGCCAGCAACGACACGCTGGGTTCGCTGAGACCCTATGGGTCGGGGCAGGACCAGGTGACCGACATCAGCGCCGATATCTGCAGCGCCAAGGGCGCCAAGGTACGCAGCGAAACGCGCGACGAAGTCGGCCGCATGAAGGTGCAGTCACCCTATATCCAGCCGATGCACCACGATCCGCAATTCGTCTTTGCCGGCCTCATTCCGGGCCAGGATCCCCAGCCGGCCGCGCAGCCGGAAAAGATGGCGCGCGGCGATACGGCAGGCGCGATCGCCAACGTGCCGGTGCCGATGCCGCGCCCGACATCCTTTTAAGCTTTAAGGTAAAATAACATGAGCGCGCTCAACGACAGGATTCCGGTCACCATCCTGACCGGCTTTCTCGGCGCCGGCAAATCGACGCTGCTCAACCGCATCCTCAAAGACCCTGTCATGAAGGATGCGGCCGTCATCATCAATGAATTCGGCGATGTCGGCATCGACCATCTCCTGGTCGAAAGTTCCGGCGATTCGATTATCGAGCTGTCCGACGGATGCCTCTGCTGCACTGTGCGCGGCGAGCTTGTCGATACGTTGGCGAACCTGATGGACGCCGTGCAGACGGGCCGCGTCAAACCGGTCAAGCGTGTCGTCATCGAGACGACCGGCCTTGCCGATCCGTCGCCGGTCATGCAGGCGATCATGGGCAATCCCGTCATCGCCACGAATTTCGAACTTGACGGCGTCGTTACCGTCGTCGACGCGGTGAATGGGCTGCAGACGCTCGACAATCACGAGGAAGCGCGCAAACAGGCGGCGGTCGCCGACCGGCTGATCGTCTCGAAAAAGTCGATGGCCGAGGCAACGGACGGGCTGGAAAAGCGGCTGCGGGCGCTCAATCCGCGTGCCGTGATGATGGATGCCGATAGCGCCGAGGCGGGCAGTGCCGCGGTGCTGGTCAACGGGCTCTACGATCCGGCGACGAAGATCGCCGATGTCGGCCGCTGGCTGCAGGACGAGGATTCGCACGAAGCGCATCACAATCACGACCACGGTCGTGATGGACATCACGATCATGATGATGATGATCACCACGGTCACCACCATCATGATCATGCGGATCAGGATCCGCACGACGTCAATCGTCACGATGCCTCGATTCGCTCTTTCTCGATCATCGAAGAGAAGCCGATCGATCCGATGGCGCTCGAGATGTTCATCGATCTGCTGCGCTCGGCTCATGGCGAGAAGCTGTTGAGGATGAAGGCGATCGTTTCTCTCTCCGACCGGCCGGATCGGCCGCTGGTGCTGCACGGGGTCCAGAGCATCTTTCATCCGCCGGTGCGGCTTCCGGCCTGGCCGGATCCGACAGACCGGCGCACGCGCATGGTGCTGATCACCCGGGATCTGCCGGAAGCCTTCGTGAAGGATCTCTTCGACGCGTTCCTCGGCAAGCCGCGCATCGACATGCCGGATCGTGCGGCGCTGTCGGACAATCCGCTCGCCATTCCCGGCATGCGGATTTAAACCGTTGATTTGTTGTTTACGCGATCTTCTTCAGGTCTTGCGTTTCAGAATGCTTGACATCCACTTGGCCTGCTGGCCGCTGAGAAGGGTGCGATAGCGCTCCTGGCTTGCCGCCAGATGGGCGCGCATGGCGGCGCGGGCGGCTTCCGCGTCACCGGCAGAAATCGCCTTCAAAATCGCCAAATGCTCGCGCTGCAGGCCTTCCTGATACTCACGCGACAGCGTGCTGTCTGTACCCCAAGGCGAGGCAACGTCGCAGGGGATCGCCCGCATGCCAAGCGCATCAAGAACTTCGACATAATATGAATTATTGGTGGCAGCCGCGATTTCTCGGTGGAAAGCGAAGTCGCTCTTGCCGGTTGCTTCGCCGCGCTTGAGCAGCCGGTCGAATTCGAAGAATGCTTCCTGAATCTGCGCTTCCTGAGCCGCATTGCGCCGTAGCGCAGCAAGCCCTGCGCTCTCGATTTCCAGTCCCATGCGCACCTCGATGATGTTGAGGGCATGGGAAACCTTGTTGCCGACATCGGCGCTGATCGAACCGAAGGCTATCGTCGGATGGTTCTTGACGAAGACGCCGGCGCCTTGCCGCGCCTCGACGAGGCCGTCGGCGGCAAGGGTTGCGATCGCCTCACGGACAACGGTGCGGCTGACGCCGAAGAGTTCACCCATCCGGGTCTCCGTCGGCAGCTTTTGGCCGGGCGCGTACACTCCGGACATGACCTGGGCGCGGATGGCCGAAACGACGCCTTCGGAGAGTTTCGGCCTTCGCTCGACCCTGAAATCTACGGCTGCGTCGGTCGCCATGTCGCACTCCTATTTGAACACGCTCGGCAGCCACAGCGAGATCGCCGGGATGTAAGTGACCAGCCCGAGCACCACGATGCCCGCACCGTAGAACGGCCAGATCGAGCGCATGGCCTCCCAGACCGAGATCTTGCCGACTGCACAAGCCACGAATTGCACCGCGCCGACTGGAGGCGTGTTCAGCCCGATGCCGAAATTCAGGATCATGATCACGCCGAAATGCACCGGGTCGACGCCGTAAGCCTGTGCAACCGGCAGGAAGATCGGCGTGCAGATAATGATGGTCGGCCCCATGTCCATAAAAGTGCCGAGCACAAGCATGAGGACATTGAGCAGGAGCAGCACCGTCAGCGGATCGTCGGCGACGCTCTTCATCCAGATCACCAGCGAGGCAGGCACCTTGAGGAAGGCCATCAACCACGAGAAGGCGGCGGCTGTGCCGATAATCAAAAGCACCATTGCCGTCGTGCGCACGGCGCCCTGCGTGGCGTGAACGAAGTCTCTCCAGCTCATCTGCCGGTAGACCAGGAGGGTTACCAGCAGCGCGTAGAGCACTGCGATGCAAGAGCTTTCCGTCGCCGTGAAGACGCCGGACCTCACCCCGCCGAAGATGATGGCGATCAGCAGCAGCCCGGGGAGTGCGACAGCGAACAAATTTGCCACCATGACGAAGCCCGGAAAGGGCTCCGTCGGATAGCCGCGCGAGCGTGCGACGATGTAGGCGGTCACCATGAGCGCAACCGCGAGCAAAAGTCCGGGCAACACGCCGGCGGTGAACAGGTCGGCGATCGAGATCTTGCCGCCGGCAGAGATCGAATAGATGATCATGTTGTGGGAGGGCGGCAGTAGCAGCGCGATCAGCGCTGCCATTGAAGTGACGTTCACTGCATAATCGGCGCCATAGCCGCGCTGCTTCATCTGCGGGATCATCAGGCCGCCGACGGCTGCGGCTTCTGCCACTGCCGAACCGGAGATGCCGCCGAACAGTGTGGCGGTGACGATGTTGACCTGGCCGAGGCCGCCGCGTACGTGGCCGACCAGGGATGCGGCGAAGGCGACGATTCGGCTGGCGATGCCGCCACGCACCATCAGGTCGCCGGCATAGATGAAGAAGGGGATGGCGAGGAGCGAAAATACGCTCATGCCGGAATTCAGCCGCTGGAAGATGACCAATGGCGGCAGGCCCATGTAGAGCACCGTGGCGAAGCTGGCGACGCCGAGGCAGAAGGCGATTGGCGTGCCTATCAGCATCAGGGTGGTGAAAACACCGAACAGGATCCAGAGTTCCATCGCGCTACACTTTCAATTTGACGTTCGGATCGGCATTGATGTTTTCGATCTCGACGGCGATTTCCGCCGGCAGAATCTCATCCAGCGCATCGTCGATCGGTTCGCCGGCGAGGCGGAGCACGATGCGCTCCAGCGAGAAGATGACGGCAAGCACGCCGCCGCCTACGAGCGGCAGATAGTCGAACGCGCCGGAGATACCCAGCGACGGCAAGGTTGTGTTCCAGGTCAGGCTTATGAGCGCGCCGCCGTACCAGACCATGCCGGCGCCAAAGGCGAGAATGACGACGTCGGAGATCATGCGCAGGACGCGCTTGCCGGATTTCGGCAGCACATAAAGCAGCACGTCGAAACCAAGATGATTGTTCTCCCGGATGCCGACGGCGGCGCCGAGGAAGATGAACCAGCTCATCAGCATGACCGAGCCCGGCTCCGTCCAGCTCGGCGAGTCATTCAGCACATAGCGGCAAAATACCTGCCAGGCGACAAAGACCGTCATCAGCACCAAGCCGGAGCCCGCGAGCCAAAGGGCGGCGTTGCTCAGGCGTGTCAGAAAATTGACGACGGGTGTCAGGTTGTTCGACATAGGGACCTCGTCGAAATTGGGCGCTCACTCTCCCTTGTCGGGAGGAGACGAGAAAGATGTACATGAAACGGTGAACCGGGGTGGAGATAACTTTCCACCCCGATAACCGACGCCGCTTTCCGCGACAAAGAAGGCAGGTTAGGGCTACTGCACAGCCTTTACATCCTCGACCATCTTCTTCAGCACGTCGTCTTTCACGTGCTTTTCATAAACCGGAGCCACGGCGTCGATGAACCCCTGCTTGTCCGGCATGGTGATCTGAGCGCCGAGCTTTTCGACATTGGCGCGCGATTCAGCGACTTTGGCTGACCACAGCTCGCGCTGCTTGGCGACGCTGTCCTTGGCTGCCTGTTTGAAGACCGCCTGATCCTCGGGCGTCAGTTTGTCGAACGCCGCCTTGTTCATGACGAACACTTCCGGCAGGATCGTATGCTCGTCGAGCGAGTAGTTCTTCGCCACTTCGGCGTGCTTGGCGGTATCGTAGCTTGGGAAGTTGTTCTCCGCGCCGTCGATGACGCCCGTTTCGATCGCCGAATAGACCTCTCCATAGGGCATCGGCGTGGCATTGGCGCCGAGTGCCGCCACCATGTCGACGAAGATATCGGACTGGATAACGCGGAACTTCAGACCTTTCATGTCGGCAACCGAATTGATCGGCTTCGTCTTGTTGTAAAACGAGCGCGCGCCGGCATCGTAGAAGGCAAGCACCACAAGACCGGCCGGTTCGAACGCCTTCTTGATCTGGTCGCCGATGGCGCCGTCCATGACCTTGTGCATGTGATCTTCCGAACGGAAAATATAGGGCAGAGCCGGAACGACCGATTCCTTCACAGTGCCGTTGAAGGGCGCCATTGACACACGATTCAGCTCGATGACGCCGGAGCGCACCTGTTCGATCGTGTCTTTCTCCTCGCCGAGTTGGGCGGAATGATACACTTCGAGGGAATAGCGGCCCTGCGTGCGTTCCTTCAACAGCTCACCGAAATATTTGACGCCCTCGACTGTCGGATAGCCGTCCGGATGAGTATCCGACGATTTCAGCACCGTTTGAGCGCTGGCCGCGCCGCTCATGAATGAAGCGGCAACCATAAGACCGGCCGCCAGTTTAATAAAGTTTTTCATGCTCTCCTCCCGTTTTGCATGACGATTAATTCTCAGAGTCGGTATCCCGGCTTTGCGACTAAGAGGAAGGTCCTCTGCGCGCCTCGCCTTCCAGCGATATTTCCACAATCGGGCACTGATGGTCCGGCCCGAAAGGTTGCGCGAGTTGGAAGCTGCTCATCGAGACATACCAACACGGCTCAACGTGCCATCGGGTCCGATGGAGCAGTTGCACACTTCTGCACGCGAACACTGTCGCTCTTTTCGTGGAAACAGAAGACTTGGATCGGTAGCCTCCTCTATTCTTGCCGTTCCTCCGATCGGCTCACTATGGCTAGAACCTGTAAAGTATAATGTCAACATACAAAAGCTGTGTAGTTGTATGATGAATTTTCGCCGCTGCTTGTTCTCCTATGGGGAGCTGCGAAAGCGCGAGCAGGCAAGATCGGGGGAGCGGACGGCAGCGGAAGGTGAAGCCTATCGTACGAACCGTCAGGCTCGTTCAATTACGCTGGTTTTGCCCGACGGTTTGCTGGTCCCATGCTTCGGCAAGATATGCGCCGCAAAGAGCATGGGTCAGATACCTAACCGCGTGGGGCTTTTAGATCTGCTTACTGGTTTGGGAGACGCGCTTCAGCGCTTGCGGATCAGGAAACGGTGGCCGCTTTCGGTCTTTTCCGTTTCGACCAGCTCGTGGCCGTCCTCATTGCAGAAGTGCGGCATATCGATCACAGCCAGCGGATCGGTGGTGTCGACGCGAATAAGCATGCCGCTCGCCATGGCGGCGAGCTTCTTGCGTGTCTTGATCACGGGGAGTGGGCATTTCAGGCCGCGAAGATCGTAGAGAACGGGGTTCAATCCGTTCAGTTCCTCGCCCAGAATTTCCAAAACGGCTTCTTTGCCGTGGCGTCCGCCGTTTCCTGCGGTTCGGGCGCGGTAAAAGCCAGCGGATTCTGCATCGGCACCGGCACGACTGCGGGCGTCGCGGCAGCGACGGCCGTTGCCTGCGGCTGGGCAGGTGCTGCAGGCGTGGCGCCCGGCGCGGTCTTGGCGGCTAGGCCCTGCGCGGTGCGCTTGGCCATCAGGTCTTCGAGTTCGGCGACCTTGACCATGCGGCCGGCTTCCAGCGACGTGCCGGTCGGGGCGTAAGCAAGTTCGCGGCCCTTGCGCAGCTTGGCGACCACGGCCTTGCGCTCGGCTTCCGTGGGATCGTACCAGGCCATGCCGTCAAATTTGCTCATCGCCTTGGCATAATCGGCATCATAGGTCTTGCCGTAGGAGGCGAGGGCGGCCGTCAGTGCCGGCGGCGTCGACATAACAGGGCATTTGCCGGCGGCATTGAAGGCGCCGCCGTCGGTTGCCTGCTGATTGAAGACGTATTTCTTCTCGCAGACATTCACCTCAGGCGGGCGCTTCGTCACTTCGAAATTGTCGTAGCCGACCTTCAGCATCTTCCAGAAGTCGTAATTGCTGTCGAGGCGATGCTTGACCATGTTTTCCGCCGTCATGCGGAAGGGGAAAGCCTGCAACTGCACCGTCGCCTGGCCGCCCTTGAAAGCGTCGCGGGCAAAAGCGTAGATCTCCAGCACCTGCTGGTCGGTCATCGAATAGCAGCCGGAAGACGAGCAGGCGCCGTGGATCATCAGATCGGAGCCGGTACGGCCGTTCGCCGCGTCGTAGCGGTTCGGGAAGCCGGTGTTGATCGCCAGATAATATTTGGAATTGGGGTTCAGGTTGGCGCGTGTCAGGTCGTAGAAACCTTCCGGCGCCTGCCGGTCGCCGGTCTTTACCTTCGGGCCGAGACGGCCGGACCAGGCGCAGATCTTGTAATCGGCGATCTTGTCGAAACGGTTGTCGGTCTTCGCCTTCCAGATCTCCATGGCACCTTCTTCCTTGAAGATGCGGATCATGATCGGCGAATTGCGGTCCATGCCCTTGGCGGACATCTGCGCGAGGATATGGCTGGGAAGCGGCTGCTCGACCTTGTTCTTGACCTTGGAAAGATCGACCTGCGCGGTTTCCAACGCATCATTGCAGCCGGACAGAGCCAGCGCCATGAGGGAAATATAGGCAAAATGACGTATGCGCATCCCAACTAGCCCATAAAGATAATGCGACCCGGTCCGCCCATCGAGTCCGGGCATCAAACGGAATCATAGACGGTTTATACTTTACAAGTCCTTACCAGCCTATGACGTGCCTGGAACATCCCCGCAAGCGCGAATGCTACAGATAACATCAATGTGGCCAAGATTTGGCCCCAATCGGCGAAGAGCCGAATGTCCGTTAGAGATTGCGGCCCATGGCGAGGAATTTCTGGCGGCGGTCGTTGCGTAGCTGCTCGCCCGAGCGGGGTGCCATTTCGGCCAGAGCACTGGCGATCACGTCACCGGTTGCTGCTATCACGCTGTCGGGATCGCGATGCGCGCCGCCGAGCGGCTCGGAAATGATGCCGTCGATGACGCCGAGCGATTTCAGGTCCTCGGCGGTGATTTTCATGTTGGTCGCCGCTTCCCGGGCGCGGGTGGAATCGCGCCAGAGGATGGAGGCGGCCCCTTCCGGCGAGATGACGCTGTAGATCGAATGCTCGAGCATGTAGACCTTGTTGCCGGTGGCGATGGCGATGGCGCCGCCCGAGCCGCCTTCGCCGATGACGACGGAAACGAGGGGAACCTTGACGCCGAGGCACATTTCCGTCGAGCGGGCGATCGCCTCGGCCTGGCCGCGCTCTTCGGCGCCGACGCCGGGATAGGCGCCTGCCGTATCCACCAGCGAAATCACCGGCAGGCCGAAACGATCGGCCATTTCAAGAATGCGGATCGCCTTGCGATAGCCTTCCGGGCGGGGGCTGCCGAAATTGTGCTTGAGGCGGCTCTTGGTGTCGTTGCCCTTTTCCTGGCCGATGACGGCGACGGGCTGGCCACGGAAACGGGCAAGGCCCGCCTGGATCGCGGCATCCTCGGAAAATTTGCGGTCGCCGGCAAGCGGCGTGAATTCCTGGAACAGCGTCTTGGCGTAATCGACGAAATGCGGGCGCTGCGGATGGCGGGCGACCTGCGTCTTCTGCCAGGGATTGAGCTTGGAATAGATTTCGACGATCGCGTCGCGGACGCGAACCTCCAGCCTGCCGATCTCATCGGTGGTGTCGATGCTCTCGTCTTCCGTTGCGAGCTTCTTCAGCTCGATGATCTTGCCTTCGAGGTCGGAGATCGGCTTTTCGAAGTCGAGATAATTGTGCATGAGGTGCGTTTCCGTTCCTTGTGCCCGGGGCGTTTTCCTGGCTCCGCCCCTTGTCGCCGGTCCTATTCGTGCTTTTTCGCCTGTTTGGCAAGGGGGTGATGCGTCTGGACAAGCTGCTGCAGCCTCTCTTCGAGGACATGCGTGTAGATCTGTGTGGTCGAAATGTCCGAATGGCCGAGGAGTTCCTGTACGACGCGCAGATCGGCGCCGTTGGCCAGCAGGTGGCTGGCGAAGGCGTGGCGCATGACATGCGGCGAGATCAGCGACGGCGTCAGGCCGGCGCGGATCGCCAGGTTCTTGAGGTCGCGGGCAAAAACCTGGCGCGGCAGGTATCCTTCTTTCGAGACGGAGGGAAACAGCCAGGGGCTTTCCTGCGGCTCCTTCGCCGCTGCATTTTCGGCCGCCAGCAGGCGCCCGTAGGATTTCAGGGCTGATATCGCCGATTGCGACAGCGGCACTAGCCGTTCCTTGTTGCCCTTGCCGCGGATCATCAGGAAACGGCCTTCCTGATCGAGCACGCGGGCTGGAAGCGAGACGAGTTCGCTGACCCGCATTCCGGTGGCATAGAGCAGTTCCAGCAGTGCCAGCATGCGCAGGCGCTGCAGCTGGCCCGGGCTTGCATCCTCCGCCTCGGCCTCTGCCTGCGAAAGCAGCCTGCCGACCTCTTCGACGCCCATCGTCTTCGGCAGCGGACGGCCCTTCTTCGGCGCGTCGAGTATGCCGGTGGGGTCGTCGGTCCTCAGTCCCTCGGCGTAGAGGAACTTGTAGAATTGCCGCATGGCGGCAAGCCGGCGCGCCTGGGACGAGGGTTTGAAGCCCTTTCGGGCGAGCGAGGAGAGATAGGCGGCGAGATCGGCGGAGGCGGCTTCGGTGAGCCGTATGCTGCGCTCCTTCAGGAAGGTGCGGACGTCGTCGAGATCGCGTTCATAGGATTGCAGCGTATTGGCGGCAGCACCCCGCTCGGCGCTCATCATCTCCAGGAAGGATTCCACATGGACGCGGCCGAGATCCACCATGCCGGTCACTTCCTGGTCGGGTCGATTGCGCCCGTGGCGGGCGGATTGACCCTCTCGGACGGAATGCGGATCGTCACGTCGCGCTGCTGCGGCTCCACGAAGGTCACAAGCGCCAGCATCGCTCCGTAGACCGTCCCGGCGAGGATCGCGCAGACGAACAGGAAACGGAACAGGGTCGGCATCAGGTAACTCCTTCATGCTCGCTTCTGTTATAAGAAGCCTATCTGCAAGTGCAAGAAGCGGTATTCAAGCCATGATTCCCTTGCCTGCGACTTGACGCTACACCTGCATTTGTCGATACGGTTTGCAAACAAAGTGTGAATGGACCGATGAGTGAACCACTGCTGACCGTTGCTGACAGCTTGAAAGACAGAGCTCGCGCCGCGCTCGGTTCACGCAATCTCATCCTTGTCGGCCTGATGGGCGCCGGCAAATCCTCTGTCGGGCGCATCGTCGCCAGCCAGCTCGCCATTCCCTTCATCGACAGCGATCTCGAGATCGAGCGGGTGTCGCGCATGACGATCGCCGAGCTTTTCGCCGCCTATGGCGAGCAGGAGTTCCGGGCGCTGGAAGCGCGGGTGATCAAGCGGCTGCTGAAGAGCGGGCCGCGTGTCGTGTCCACCGGAGGCGGCGCCTTCGTCAACGACCGGACGCGCAAACATATCAAGAAGGGCGGCCTTTCCGTCTGGCTGAAGGCCGATCTCGACGTGCTCTGGGACCGGGTCGCCAAGCGCGACACGCGGCCGCTGCTCAAGACCGAAAATCCGAAGCAGACGCTCGAGGGCCTGATGAATGCGCGTTATCCGATCTATGCGCAGGCCGATCTCACGGTGCTTTCGCGCGACGTCCGCAAGGAAATCATGGCCGACGAAGTCTTAAAGGCCTTGATCGAAGCTCAGAAGGAAAGTGCAGCGTCATGAATGCGATAACCTCCGCCTCCGCCATCCGGACGGTGCATGTGCCGCTCGGCGAGCGCGCCTACGACATCCTGATCGGGCCGGGGCTGATTGTGCGGGCCGGCGCCGAGATCGCCTCTCGCCTCAAGGGCCGCAAGGCGGCAGTTATCACCGACGAAAATGTCGCGCCGCTCTATCTCAAAGCTCTCGTCGCAAGTCTGGATGAAGCGGGTATCGCCTCGGCTGAGGTCGTCCTGCCGGCCGGCGAGAAGACCAAGAGTTTCGAACATCTGATGACGGCCTGCGACAAGGTGCTGGAGGCGCGCGTCGAGCGTAACGATTACGTCATCGCGCTCGGTGGCGGGGTCATCGGCGATCTTTCGGGATTTGCGGCCGGCATCGTCCGCCGCGGCGTGCGCTTCGTGCAGGTACCGACCTCGCTGCTGTCGCAGGTCGATTCCTCCGTCGGCGGCAAGACCGGGATCAACTCCCGCCACGGCAAGAATCTAATCGGCGTCTTCCATCAGCCGGACTTGGTTCTGGCCGATACGGATGTGCTGAATTCGTTGAGCGCGCGCGAATTTCGCGCAGGTTACGCCGAGGTCGCGAAATACGGGCTGATCGACAAGCCGGATTTCTTTGCCTGGCTGGAAGCGAACTGGAAGGCGGTTTTTGCAGGCGGCTCCGCGCGCATCGAGGCGATTGCCGCAAGCTGCCAGGCAAAGGCCGATGTCGTCGTTGCCGACGAGCGTGAGAATGGTCCGCGGGCGCTGCTCAATCTCGGCCATACCTTCGGCCACGCACTGGAAGCGGCGACCGCCTATGACAGCTCCCGCCTCGTGCATGGCGAGGGCGTTTCGATCGGCATGGTGCTGGCGCATGAATTCTCCGCACGGATGAACCTTGCAAGCCCCGACGATGCGCGGCGCGTCGAGCGGCATCTGAAGGAGGTCGGCCTGCCGACCCGCATGTCCGACATTCCGGGCGAGCTGCCGCCGGCCGAAACGCTGATGGACGCGATCGCCCAGGACAAGAAGGTCAAGAGCGGCAAGCTCACCTTCATCCTGACGCGCGGCATCGGCCAGTCCTTCGTCGCCGACGACGTTCCGGCGTCCGAAGTGATCAGCTTTCTTCAGGAAAAACGCGCCTGATGTCGGTCGAGGGCGCTCTGGCATTTCTTTCGACATATTGGCCGGAGATCCTTTCGATCACGGCGCTGGTGCTCATGTCCGCCTTCTTTTCCGGCTCCGAGACCGCGCTGACCGCCGTTTCGCGCAGCCGTATTCATACGCTCGAGGTCAACGGCGACGAACGTGCCGGCTTCGTCCGGCAGTTGATCGAGCGGCGCGACCGGCTGATCGGCGCGCTGCTCATTGGCAACAATCTCGCCAATATCCTGTCCTCCTCGATCGCCACCAGCCTCTTCCTCGGGCTGTTCGGCAGTTCCGGCGTGGCGCTGGCGACGCTTGCGATGACCGTCATTCTGGTCATCTTCGCCGAAGTGCTGCCGAAGAGCTGGGCGATTTCGGCGCCTGAGCGCTTCGCACTCGCCATCGCGCTGCCGGCCAAGCTCTTCGTCGCCGTCGTCGGCCCGGTTTCCTCCTTCGTCAATGCAATCGTGCGGCAGATTCTTTCGCTGTTCGGCATCAATCTCTCACGCGAGACATCGATGCTGACGGCGCATGAAGAGCTGCGCGGCGCCGTCGATCTGCTGCACCGCGAGGGATCGGTGGTGAAGGCCGACCGTGACCGCCTCGGCGGCATACTCGATCTTAGCGAGCTCGAACTCTCCGACATCATGGTCCACCGCACCGCGATGCGGGCGATCAACGCCGACGATGCGCCGGAAGCGGTGGTGCGCGTCATCCTCGAAAGCCCCTATACGCGTATGCCGTTGTGGCGCGGCACGATCGACAACATCATCGGCGTCGTCCATGCCAAGGATCTGCTGCGGGCGCTCGCCGAGCCGAACATGGAGCCGCAGAACCTCGATATCGTGAAGATCGCGCAGAAGCCGTGGTTCGTGCCCGACAGCACCAACCTCGAGGACCAGCTCAACGCCTTCCTGCGGCGCAAGCAGCATTTCGCCGTCGTCGTCGACGAATATGGCGAAGTGCAAGGCATCGTCACGCTGGAGGATATTCTCGAGGAAATCGTCGGCGACATCTCCGACGAGCACGATATCGAAATACAGGGCGTGCGCCAGGAGGCCGACGGTTCCGTCGTCGTTGATGGCGGCGTGCCGATCCGCGACCTGAACCGCGCGCTCGACTGGAACCTGCCGGACGAGGAGGCGACGACGATCGCCGGGCTCGTCATCCACGAATCGATGACCATCCCGGAAGAGCGCCAGGCCTTCACCTTCTACGGCAAGCGTTTCGTCGTCATGAAGCGGGAGAAGAACCGCATCACCAAGCTGCGCATCCGCCCGGCCGGGGAAGACGGCGCAAAGCCAGCCTGATTCGGCTTGGGTTTTAGGCGGCGAATATCCATATAGGCTTCGGTGCCGCTACCAGCGGGTCGGTTCATCTGGTGCAGCCGGTTCGACAGCCAGCGCATGCAGGCCGGCATCAAGCTCCGGTTTCAACAGGTCGGTGATCGCCCGGTGGCGCGCCAGCCGCGACATGCCGGCGAATTTTCCGGAAACGATCCTCACCCGCATATGGGTTTCGCCGGTGCCGGTGATATCAGGCTGGTGGCCGGCATGCAGATGGCTTTCGTCGATGACGCTCAGGCGTTCGGGCGCGAAGGCTTTGACAAGTTTTTCTTCGATGCGGGTTCGCAGGGTCATCATCCGGTCTTGCTGGTTCGCGAAAAGGGTTCCTACCAAGCCTGCAACATTCCCGTTTGTCAATTCTTGTTGTCGCTTCGCGACAGCCCCATAATTAGCGCCGTCATGAGACTTGATTCCAAATATTTCGATCGCATCCGAACACGC
Source organism: Rhizobium sp. SU303 (assembly GCF_021052345.1). Lineage (NCBI taxonomy): Bacteria > Pseudomonadati > Pseudomonadota > Alphaproteobacteria > Hyphomicrobiales > Rhizobiaceae > Rhizobium > Rhizobium sp. SU303. The sequence continues at coordinate 4,224,383 of NZ_CP088095.1, read as the reverse complement.
CGCAAACGCGAGCCGGAGACAGAGCAGGCGCCGCCTACCTGTCAATGGGACGGGTGCGACAAGAAGGGGGCGCATCGCGCTCCCGTCGGCCGCAATGCGGAAGGCCAGTTCTTCTTGTTCTGCTTCGAGCACGTCAAGGAATACAACAAGGGCTACAATTATTTCTCCGGTCTTTCGGACGGCGAGATCGCGCGTTATCAGAAAGAGGCGATCACCGGTCATCGGCCGACATGGACGGTCGGCGTCAACAAGGCGGCGAAGGACAGTCCGCTGCATTCGGAGATCCGCTCCGGCGCCTATACCCGCGTTCGCGATCCCTTCGGCTTCGTCAAGGAAGGCGGCAAAGGCAGCGGACCGCGTTTTCCCCAGGCGCGCAAGCTGAAATCGCTGGAAACCAAGGCCTTCGAAACGATGGGCCTCGACGCCAATGCGACATCGGCGGAGATCAAGAGCCGCTACAAGGAACTGGTGAAGAAACACCATCCGGATGCCAATGGCGGCGACCGCGGCTCGGAGGAGCGTTTCCGTGCTGTCATCCAGGCCTATCAATTGTTGAAGCAGAACGGTTTTTGTTAATTCCCGTCCTTGCTCTTGGGCTTCAATCGGGTATGGTCCCAATCGGCTGAGGCCGCAGGCAAACGCGGCTCATATTTGTGCGTTTTCCCGACATCGCCTCCGCCGACCTTCCGGACGCGGCGTTTCTTGTCCGGGACTCTTTCAAGAATGCTCGCACGCGGTCATTATCCCGCCGAGGTTTCGTTTCAGTCCCGGAGAAGTATCGCCGACGTTCCGACCTGGACGGGCGCGGAATAAAAAACGCGGCGTCTGGGTTGCGACATGGCCTGAGACAGTATGGCCGGGTGGTATCACCCGCCTTGGAGACATGATGAGCAAGATCGACCTGGATATATCAGAACTGCCCGATACCACCGTTTCGGTTCGCGAGGCCTTCGGCATCGATTCCGACATCCGCGTTCCCGCCTACAGCAAGGGCGACGCCTATGTGCCGGATCTCGATACCGACTACCTGTTCGACCGCGACACGACGCTCGCCATTCTCGCAGGCTTCGCCCATAACCGCCGCGTGATGATTTCCGGCTATCACGGCACGGGCAAATCCTCGCATATCGAGCAGGTGGCGGCGCGCCTCAACTGGCCCTGCGTGCGCATCAACCTCGACAGCCATGTCAGCCGTATCGATCTCGTCGGCAAGGATGCGATCGTCGTCAAGGACGGGCTGCAGGTCACCGAATTCAAGGACGGCATCCTGCCCTGGGCCTATCAGCACAATGTTGCGCTCGTTTTCGACGAATATGACGCCGGCCGTCCCGATGTGATGTTCGTCATCCAGCGCGTGCTTGAATCCTCCGGCCGCCTGACGCTGCTCGACCAGAGCCGCGTCATTCGGCCGCACCCGGCCTTCCGTCTGTTTGCGACTGCGAACACGATCGGCCTCGGTGACACGACCGGCCTCTATCACGGCACGCAGCAGATCAACCAGGCGCAGATGGACCGCTGGTCGATCGTCACCACGCTGAACTACCTGCCGCATGATCATGAAGTGAATATCGTCTCCGCCAAGGTGAAGAGCTTCGGCAAGGACAAGGGCGGCCGCGAGACCGTGTCGAAGATGGTGCGCGTCGCCGACCTGACGCGCGCTGCCTTCATGAACGGTGATCTGTCCACAGTCATGAGCCCGCGCACGGTCATCACCTGGGCCGAAAACGCCGAGATCTTCGGCGATCTCGCCTTCGCCTTCCGCGTCACATTCCTCAACAAGTGCGACGAGCTGGAGCGTCCGCTGGTCGCCGAGCACTATCAGCGGGCCTTCGGCGTCGAGCTGAAGGAAAGTGCCGCCAATATCGTTCTCGGAGCTTGAGACCGACCGATCATGGCAGCTCGCGGTGACAATTCGAAAGCAAAGCCCGGCGCGCCTGTCGACGTCGAGCCATTGCGCCGGGCGATAACCGGCTGCGTGCGCTCGATCGCCGGCGACGGCGATGTCGAGGTGACCTTCGCCAATGAAAGGCCGGGGATGACCGGCGAGCGCATTCGGCTGCCGGAACTTTCCAAGCGGCCGACGGCGCATGAGCTGGCGGTCACTCGTGGTCTCGGCGATTCGATGGCGCTGCGGCTTGCCTGCCATGACGAGAAGGTGCATGCGACGATGGCGCCGCAAGGCTCGGATGCCCGGGCGATCTTCGATGTGGTCGAGCAGGCGCGTGTCGAATCGATCGGCGCGCTGCGCATGGAGGGCATGGCGTCGAACCTGCGCTCCATGACGGATGAGAAATATTCGAAGGCGAATTTTACCGGTATCGAGCGCCAGGAAGACGCACCGGTCGGCGAAGCGGTTGCGATGATGGTGCGCGAGAAGCTGACCGGCCAGCGGCCGCCGGCCTCCGCCGGCAAGGTGCTCGACCTCTGGCGCGATTTTATCGAGGACAAGGCAGGGTCCGAACTCGACAATCTGTCGAGCGCGATCAACGACCAGCAGGCCTTCGCCAAGCTCATCCGCAACATGCTGTCGGCCATGGAAATGGCCGAGGAATACGGCGACGATGACAGCGACGCCGACAATGACGACCAGTCGGAGCAGGAAGACCAGTCGAGCGGCGACGAACAGGACCAGGACGAGGTCGACGAGGATGCCGGCACCGATGCCGCCCCCGTCGAGGACAGTGAAGTTGCCGACGAGCAGATGGAGGACGGCGAGACCGAAGGCGCCGAAATCTCCGACGACGACATGATGGAAGAAGGTGAGGACGATTCGGAAACGCCGGGCGAGACCCGCCGGCCGAATACGCCTTTCGCCGATTTCAACGAGAAGGTCGATTATCACGTCTTTACCGAAGAGTTCGACGAGATCATCACCGCCGAAGAACTTTGCGACGCCGCCGAGCTGGAGCGCCTGCGCGCCTTCCTCGACAAGCAGCTGGCGCATCTGCAAGGCGCGGTCGGACGTCTCGCCAACCGGCTGCAGCGCCGCCTGATGGCGCAGCAGAACCGCTCCTGGGATTTCGACCTGGAAGAGGGTTATCTCGATCCGGCGCGGCTGCAGCGTATCATCATCGATCCGATGCAGGCGCTCTCCTTCAAGATGGAGCGCGACACCCAGTTCCGCGATACCGTCGTCACGCTGCTCATCGACAATTCCGGCTCGATGCGCGGCCGGCCGATCACGGTTGCCGCCACCTGCGCCGACATTCTTGCCCGCACACTGGAGCGCTGCGGCGTCAAGGTCGAGATCCTGGGCTTTACGACGAAGGCCTGGAAGGGCGGGCAGGCGCGTGAAAACTGGCTTGCCGGCGGCAAGCCGCAGACGCCAGGCCGCCTCAACGACCTGCGCCATATCATCTACAAGTCGGCCGACGCGCCGTGGCGGCGCGCGCGCGCCAATCTCGGGCTGATGATGCGCGAGGGCCTGCTCAAGGAAAATATCGACGGTGAGGCGCTGATCTGGGCGCATAATCGCCTGCTCGCGCGCCGCGAGCAGCGCCGCATCCTGATGATGATCTCGGACGGCGCGCCGGTGGACGATTCGACGCTGTCGGTCAATCCGGGCAATTATCTCGAGCGGCACCTGCGCGCCGTCATCGAACAGATCGAGACGCGCTCGCCTGTCGAACTGCTAGCGATCGGCATCGGCCACGACGTGACGCGCTATTATCGCCGCGCCGTGACCATCGTCGATGCGGACGAGCTTGCCGGTGCGATGACCGAGCAGCTTGCTTCACTGTTCGAGGACCAATCCGTCCAGCCGCGCGGCGGCCGGATACGCCGTGCCGGCTGACATCGCGGGGAGAATGACGGTCAAGCGCCTCTGCCGTGCGGCGTCGATCGCGCTCTGTATCGCAGCCGGCGCTTCCTCGTCATGGGCCGGCGACGACGTGCCTGTCATTAGCCGGCAAATCTCCGATTTCAGGATCGGCTCTTCGGAGACGCAATTCGGATCGCTGGAATTTCTCGGCGGGCTGGAGATGGTCTCCAGCAGAGCGCTATTCGGCTCGCTCTCCTCCATCCGTTTCCGGCCGGACCAAAAACATTTCGTCGTCGTGCTCGATACCGGCCAGTGGTTGACCGGCGGCATCGAGCGCGACGTCAAGGGCAGGCTTTCCGGCCTTTCGGATGTCGAGATCACGCCGATGAAGAACAGCGCTGGGCGCAGCTTCGAAGGCAAGGGACATATGGATGCCGAGGGCCTGGCGCTCGACGGCGACCGGATCCTGGTCTCCTTCGAGCAGGCTCATCGCGTCGATGTCTATCCCGATCCCGGCTTTGCCGGCTCGGGAGCGATCACCACTTTGCCGATCCTGATCCCGCGGAGAATGCTGAGCGACAACCGCGGCATCGAAACCATCACCGCGGCGCCGGCATCCAGCCCGCTCAAGGGCGGCGTGGTCGTCGTTTCCGAACGGGGTCTCGACAGCGATGGCAACCGGCTGGCGGCCATTCTCAGCGGGCCGCTGAAAGGCCGCTTCTCGGTCAAGCGGGACGGCAGCTTCGACATCACCGACGGTGCCTTCCTGCCGAACGGCGACCTGCTGCTGCTGGAGCGCCGCTTCAACATGGCCGAAGGCATCGGCATGCGTCTTCGGCGCATCAAGGGCGCCGACATCAGGCCCGACGCCGTCGTCGACGGCGACTTGCTGCTGGAAGGCAATTTCAACTCGCAGATCGACAATATGGAAGGGCTCGATGCTTTCCAGGCCGCCGACGGCACGACCCATATCATTCTAGTGTCGGACGACAATCATTCGATCCTGCAGCGCAATCTGATGCTGGAATTTCGGCTTTCTGAAGAGGCCGCGTGGTCAGCGCCGAATTCCCGGAAGCGGAATTGATCCTAGCCTTCGGAAAGCACGATACGTAGATTCAAAATGAAATGTTAGAGCGTCCTTTGTGCGTCCGAAAGGACGCACGGCGCTCTGGACGTCAGACTGATGTCATATGCCTCGGCTATCCCGCCGCAATCGGCCGGCTTGCGACATCGGGAAAGCAGCCTCGGAGGGAAGTTCGTGGTGCATATTCATGTCATGGGCGCGTCCGGTTCCGGTACGACATCGCTCGGCCGTGCGCTTGCCGAAAGGCTTGATATCGCCCATCTCGACACTGACGATTTCTTCTGGATGCCGACCGATCCGCCGTTCACGACGCCGCGTGACGCCGACGAGCGCATCCGGCTGCTCCTCGATGAAGCGGCACGGCATGACGGCTGGGTCCTTTCCGGATCCACGCTGAAATGGGGTGGGCCACTGGAGCCGCTTTACGATCTGATCATATTCCTCAGGATCGAGGCGGAGCTGCGGATGGCGCGCATCCGCGCGCGGGAGATTGCCCGATATGGAAACAGGATCGGGCCTGGTGGCGACATGGAAGTTAAAAGCGGAGAATTCCTGCAGTGGGCGGCCAGCTATGACACAGCCGGTCCGGAACGCCGCAGCCTTGCGGCGCATGAACAATGGCTGGAAACGCAGACGGCGCCGGTGTTGCGGCTCGATTCGTCACGAGATATCGACGATCTGGTTGCAGAGGCTCTGCTGCATCCCGCGATCGCCGCCGGTGCGGTCCGGCGGCGTCCCTGATTAGCTGGCGCGAGCGGCCTGCATCGGTCGCAGCACGTTCATCAGTGCGCCATAAGGCAGCAGCATGACGAGGCCGACGATCATCTTCACGGCGAAATCGCCGATCGCCCAGGAAATCCAGCGTGGAGCCTCGGCGGCGAAGACGCCGAGGACGGGGGCTGCTTCCAGCGCAAAGGGATCGTTCGGGCCGAGGAAGACGAAAAAGGCGGCGAAGGACAGCGAGAAGAACATCACCGTATCGAGCGCCGAGCCGATCAGCGAGCCGACCAGCGGCGCGCGCCACCAGGCCTGGCGGCGGAGGCGGTTGAAGACGGCGATATCGAGCAGCTGGCCGGCGAGATAGGCCGAGCCGGAAGCGATGGCGATGCGCGGCACCGAGGTGAAGAAGGATAGCGTCACGCCGACAATGAAGCCGGCAAAGACGACCTTGCGGGCTGCCTGCGGGCCGAACTGGCGGTTGGTCAGATCGGTGATGAGGAAAGCGATCGGATAGGAAAAGGCGCCCCAGGTCAGGATGTCCGCGAGGTTGATGCCGGCGACTTCGGCGTTCAGCGGAAACTGGACGAGGAAGTTGGAGGCGACGACGACGAGCGTCATCAGCGCGACATAGGCGATGGTATAGCGGGTCTTCAGCATTTTTTTATCCTGGGTGATGCCACCAGTTGGAGGAGCAAACCGGCAAAGCAAAAGGCTTGTCCGGTATTATCCGTTCAAGCCTTTTGAAGCCGTATGAAAGAAGGGCAGAAGCTTACGCGGCAGCAGCAGCTTCAGCGGTCTTCTTGGCGATCTGACGGCGCAGCAGGCGAGCGCGCATCGACAGTTCGTTTTCGCTGGCCTTCAGCAGAAAGGCATCGAGGCCGCCACGATGCTCGACGGAGCGAAGAGCGGCAGCCGAAACGCGAAGACGATAACGCTGGTTGAGAGCGTCGGAAATCAGCGTTACCTGGCACAGGTTCGGCAGGAACCGGCGCTTGGTCTTGTTGTTGGCATGGCTGACATTGTTACCAGTCAGGACGGCCTTGCCGGTCAATTCGCACACGCGGGACATGGAACACCTATTCTTGTTTTTCTCGGGCCATCGAATTGCCATTCCCGGCAAAGCCAGGCGCGCAATCCAACGGGCATGATTGGAAAGTTGCGGTTCTATAGTCAGACAGGCTGCTCGCGTCAAGCCAAACCTTGGCCTTTCCCGCAATTCTGTCAAAAAGCTGCTGTTTTCTTCCCTTCGCGGCAGGAGTATAGAGCGCTCAGCAAGGGCCTGCCAGCGCGCAGCAAGACAAGGCTTTTTCCATGGCTCATTCGGGCAGACGGATTTTCATTTCGGCCATCGCCGCACTTCTTGCCATACCGGCATCGGCGGCCGAAATTCAGCATCGGACGGAATACCGGGTGGCGCTCGCCGGCCTGCCGATCGCGCGCGCCGCGTTCCTGACGCAGATCGAGGACGATCACAGCTACAAGATCGCCGGCGACATCAATTCTGCCGGTCTTGCCGATCTCGTCACGACGATTTCGGCCAAGACCAGCGTCACCGGCGTCGTGCGCAAGAACAGGCTGCAGGCGTTGAAATATTCGCTCTACTACAAGAGCGGCAAGAGGAAGGCCCGCGTCTACGAGGTCAGCTACCGCAACGGCAACATCATCTCGGCGACGACGACACCGATGCCGAAGCGTCCGAAGAACTGGATCGACGTCACGCCGCGCGACATGCGCTCGGTGCTCGATCCGATCTCCGGCCTAGTCTTCACCGGCGATACCAAGGTCTGCTCGCAGACGCTGCCGATCTTCGACGGCGAGACGCGCATGGATCTGGTGCTGTCGCCGAAGGGCGACGAGGATTTTTCCACCAATGGGTTCAAGGGCAAGGCGACCGTCTGCGGCGTGCGCTTCGTACCGCGCTCGGGCTACAAGAAGGGCCGCAAGGACATCGACTATCTCAGCAAGAGCAACCGGATGGAAATCTGGTTTGCCAAGTCGGACGCGGCAAATGTATACGCTCCAGTCTATGTGCGCATTCCAACCGAATATGGAATGGTGACGATCACCGCCGTCAAATACGGCAGCAACAGCTGACGGAGCTTCTGCCTCCGTGAAGGGGGACAGGTGAAGCTTCGCGCGACGTTGATCGGCTTTACGGCCATTCTGATGTGGTCGTTCCTGGCGTTGTTCACCGCCGCCTCCGGCAAGATGCCGCCGTTCCAGCTTTCGGCCGTCTGTTTTGCGATCGGCAGCATTCCCGGCCTTGTGGTTCTTACCCTCAATCCCTCGCGGCTGGCGCTGCTGAAGCAGCCGGCCAAGGTCTGGATAACCGGCATTGCGGGGCTGTTCGGCTATCATTTCCTCTATTTTACCGCGCTCCGGAACGCGCCGGCGGTGGAGGCGGGACTGGTCGCCTATCTCTGGCCGCTGTTGATCGTCGTCGGTTCGGCACTGCTGCCGGGCGAACGGCTGCGCTGGTATCATGTGGCAGGTGCGCTTGCCGGACTTTGCGGCACCTTCCTGATCGTCGGCCGCAACGGCATTGATTTCGACGGCGCCTATGCCGTCGGTTACGGTGCTGCCTTTCTCTGCGCCTTCGCATGGTCCGGCTATTCGCTGCTGACGCGGCGTTTTGACGCCGTCTCCACAGATGTCGTCACCGGCTTCTGCCTTGCGACCTCCATCCTGTCGCTCTTCTGCCATCTCGGCCTTGAGACGACCGTCTGGCCGGAAACGGTTTTCGAATGGGTCGCCGTCGCCGGGCTCGGGCTCTTTCCGGTCGGTGCCGCCTTCTACGCCTGGGATTACGGCGTCAAGAACGGCGATATCCAGATTCTCGGCGCGGCAAGTTATGCAGCACCTCTGCTTTCGACGCTTATTCTGGTGTTGTTCGGATTTGCCGAGCCGAGCTGGCGCATTGCCCTTGCCTGCCTGCTCGTCACCGGCGGGGCGGTGCTCGCCGCCCAGGACATGTTCCGCCGCAAAACTCCGGCGCAGTCTGCGGCAGCAGAGTAGGCCTTAGAACAGGATTCAGATTTTAGGCCCGGCCGGCCTAAAATCTGAATCCTGTTCTAAATTAGATAGTTGGAGCATGATGTCGCCCGAAAACCGCCCACACTTTTCGGCATCATGCTCTAGCCGCTAGCCGCCGGGCTTCCAATCGGGTGGCGCCATCTCGAAGCTCGAAAATTCGAAGCCGGGCGAGACGGTGCAGCCGACCAAGCTGAAATCGCCAAGGGTTTCGGCCGATTGCCACCAATTGGCGGGAATGATTGCCTGCGGCCGCTCGCCGGCAGGGAGATTCGTTCCGAGCGTCAGGGTCTCGCTTGCCGTTCCGTCTTCCGACCGGTGCAGCGAGAGCGGCGCGCCGGCGTAATAATGCCAGACCTCGGCGGCGTCATGGACACGATGCCAGTGCGAACGCTGTCCCCTGGTCAGCAGATAATAGATCGCCGTCGAATGGCCGCGTTCTCCGCCCGCCGTATCGCGGAATGTCTGCACGTACCAGCCACCTTCGGGATGCGGCTGCAGGCCGAGTTCGCGGATGATGTCATCGGGAGACATCAGAAATTGTCCTTGCGCTTGCGGATCTCGGCAAAGACTTCCTCGTTGGTCTTGCCTTCCATCACCAGATTGCGGCGGATCGCCGGATCGGCGGCGCGCAGGAACGGGTTGGTTTCCTTTTCCAGCCCCAATGTCGTCGGGATGGTGAATTTGCCGTCGGCGCGCAAGGTCTCGATCTCGGCGGCACGGCTCTTGAGGCGCTCATTGTCGGGATCAACGGTCAGCGCGAAGCGGGCATTGGACAATGTGTATTCATGGCCGAAATAGATGGCGGTCTCATCGGGCAGCACGGCGAGTTTCTGGAGGGAATGCCACATATCGGCGGCCGGGCGTTCGAACAGCCGGCCGCAGCCGAGCGCAAACAGCGTGTCGGCGGCAAACAGCAGCTTATCGTCGACAAAGTGATAGCAGATGTGGCCGGCGGTGTGGCCGGGCGTTTCGATGACGTTGACCGTGTGATCGCCGAAAAGGAAGCTGTCGCCATCAGCCATCGCCCGATCGAGGCCAGGAATGGCGATGGCCTCGTTGATTGGGCCGATGATCTCGCAGCCGAACTGCTCCTTCAGCGCCAGGTTGGCGGTGACATGGTCGGTGTGATGATGCGTGGTGAAGATATGGGTGATTTTCCAGCCGCGACGTGTCGCCGCTTCCACGATCGGCGCTTCCTCCGGCGCATCGATCGCCGCGGTAAAGCCTGTCTCCGGATCGTGCACGAGAACGCCGAAATTGTCGGTGCGGCAGAGAAAAACGTCTAATTCCAAAGGTTTCATCGTTCAATAATCCCTTATCCCAGGAGTCTCGCGGAAATGTAGAGGTTCCGGCCTTGAAGTCCAACCGCCCGCTGATAACATTTGTCGCAATGCACGCCGATATCGTCGACTTACGCCAGTTTTATCATTCCGAGCTCGGACGTCTTGCCGAGCAGTCGATCGCCATGGCGCTGTCCTCGCTCTGGGTGCGGCTGCCGCAAGAGCGTCTGGTCGGTCTCGGTTATGCCGTGCCCTTCCTCGATCGCTTCCAGGCCGATACCGAGCGCACCTTCGCTTTCATGCCGGCCGGGCAGGGCGCGGTGAACTGGCCGATGGGCTCGCTGTCGACGACGGCGCTGATTTTCGACGAGGAACTGCCGCTGCCGGACTCCTCGATCGACCGGGTGCTGATGGTGCATTCGCTGGAATTCGCCGAAAGCCCGCGCGAGACGCTGAAGGAGCTCTGGCGGGTGCTGGCGCCGGGCGGACGGCTGGTCATCGTCGTGCCGAACCGGCGCGGCGTCTGGGCACGCATGGAGCATACGCCCTTCGGTTCGGGCCGGCCCTATTCCCGCGGTCAGTTGACAAATCTGCTGCGCGAGACGAACTTCACGCCGGGCGCGACGGCTGAAGCGCTGTTCTTCCCGCCCTCGAAGCTCAGAACCATCCTGCGCCTGCGGCGCGCCTTCGAGCGGATCGGCCGAACGCTTTGGCCGGCCTTCTCGGGCGTCATCATCGTCGAAGCGCAGAAGCGGCTCTATCAGGGGCTGCCGGTTGCGGCGCGGGCCTCCCGCCGCGTCTTCGTGCCGGTTCTCGCACCGCACGGCGTGCCGACCACACGTAGTAGATGATGTCGCTCGCGGTGGTCTCCACTGCTTGTGTCACGCCCATAGCTCTCGACAACAATCGCATTCCGCTTTAATGCCACTTGGTGTTTTTCAGCCCGGATTTACCGGCAATTCCAAGGTCGAACCCATGAGCGTTGAGATGAGCAAGCCCGTTCCGCGTCCCGGTATTCTCGATATCGCAGCCTATGTGCCGGGCAAGGAACATGCTCCGGGTGTCGCCCGCGTCTACAAGCTTTCGTCCAACGAAACGCCGCTCGGCGCCAGCCCGAAGGCGATCGAGGCCTTCAAGACGGTTGCCGACAATCTGGGGCGTTATCCCGACGGGCAGGCGATCGAACTGCGCGAGGCGATCGCCGCCGTGCACGGCCTCAATCCGGCAAACATTCTCTGCGGCAACGGCTCCGACGAGTTGCTCGGCCTGCTCTGCCATGTCTATCTCGGCGCCGGCGACGAGGGCATCATCACCGAGCACGGCTTTCTCGTCTACAAGATCCAGATCCTGGGCGCGGGCGCCACGCCTGTCGTCGTCAAGGAGAAAGACTATACCGTCGATGTCGATGCGATCCTTGCCGCGGTGACGGAGAAGACGAAGATCGTCTTCATCGCCAATCCCGGCAATCCCACAGGCACCTATGTTTCCGTCAGCGAAATCCGCCGCCTGCAGGCCGGACTGCCGAAACATGTCGTCCTGGTGCTCGATGCCGCCTATGCAGAATATGTGCGCCGCAACGATTATGAAGCCGGCATCGAGGTCGTGTCCTCCAATGCCAATGTGGTGATGACCCGCACCTTCTCGAAGGCCTATGGTCTCGCGGCGCTGCGCGTCGGCTGGATGTATGCGCCCGCCGAGATCGTCGACGCGCTGAACCGCGTGCGCGCGCCGTTCAACTTGAACGCACCGGCAATCGCCGCCGCAGCCGCTGCCATCCGCGACCAGGCCTTCATCCAGCAGGCCGTCTCCTTCAACCAGATGTGGGTGGAGACGATCACCCAGGCGCTCGAAGCGATCGGCCTGAAGGTGACGCCGTCCGTCGCCAATTTCGTCCTCATCCATTTCCCCGAGATCGACGGCAAGCGCGCTGCGGATGCCGACGATTTGCTGACGAGCCGAGGCTACATCCTGCGCGCCGTGCGCGGTTATGGCTTCGCCAATGCGCTGCGCATGAGCATCGGGCCTGAGGAGGCCAATCGCGGCGTGATTGCCGCGCTCACCGAATTCATGGGTCATCAGCCATGAGCGTGCAGTTCGATCGTATCGCGCTGATCGGCATCGGCCTGATCGGCTCGTCGCTCGCCTATGACATCAGGCGACTTGGCCTTGCGAGGGAGATCGTCGTCGCCACACGCAGCCCCGATACGCTGAAACGCGCGGAAGAGCTCGGCCTCGGCGATCGCTATACGACGTCGTCGCAGGATGCCGTCAAGGATGCCGATCTGGTGATCGTCTCGGTGCCGGTCGGCGCTTCGGAAAGTGTGGCGAAGGAGATCTCGGCAAGCCTGAAGTCCGGGGCGATCGTCACCGATGTCGGTTCGACAAAGGCCTCGGTCATCGCGCAGATGCTGCCGCATATGCCTGATAATGTGCACTTCATCCCCGGCCATCCGCTGGCAGGTACGGAGAAATCCGGGCCGGATGCCGGCTTTCCCGGCCTCTTCGAAGGCCGCTGGTGCATTTTCACGCCGATCGCCGGCACCGATGAGGTGGCGTTAAAGCGGCTGCGCAGCTTCTGGGAGGCGCTGGGCTCGAAGGTCGACGAGATGGATGCCGAGCACCACGACAAGGTGCTCGCCATCGTCTCGCACCTGCCGCATATCATCGCCTACAATATCGTCGGTACGGCCGACGATCTGGAGACGGTGACGGAGTCGGAAGTCATCAAATATTCCGCCTCGGGCTTTCGCGATTTCACTCGCCTTGCTGCGTCCGACCCGACGATGTGGCGCGACGTCTGCCTGCACAATCGCGATGCGATCCTCGAAATGCTGGCGCGCTTCTCGGAAGATCTCGCCTATCTGCAGCGCGCCATCCGCTGGGGCGAGGGCGACAAGATTTTCGAACTCTTCACCCGCACACGCGCCATCCGCCGTTCGATCGTCCAGGCCGGCCAGGATGTCGACGCGCCGGATTTCGGCCGCCACGCGCTGGATAAGAAGTAGCAGCCCGCGATGGTGGAGGTGGCAAGCGCTGGCCAGGCCGATATCGACTGGCTGGTACGCGAGGATGCCAGCGCCGGTGCGGCGTGGGTATCGCGCTGCGTCGCGCTCGGCGAATATCTGGTTGCAAGGGAGGCCGATGAGATCGTCGGCTTCCTGCGCTTCTCCCGCTTCTGGGGCAGGGTTCCCTATATGGAAATGATCCGCGTCCTGCCCGGCCACCGCCGGTCGGGCGTCGGCACGGCGCTGTTTCTCGCCTGGGAGAAAGCCATGCGCGACGACGGCGCCCGCATGCTGATGACGTCGAGCGAATGCGACGAAAGCCGGCCTCAGGACTGGCATCGCCGCAACGGATTTTCCGAAACGGGTGCGATCGAGTTGCCTGGTCTGCAATCGGTGCCGGAAGTCTTCTTCATCAAGCGAATCGCCTGAAGCGGCTCGCGTCGAGCCGGAATCACGCGACGCGCTTCAGCCTTTTTGCATCCCGTATCCCAAAGCCGCTAGACAGTTTTGGGGGGAGATGCATCAGATCGGCGGAATCCGGCCGAGCGGGATGAAACCGCTGACGGTGGCATTGCCACGATCGACGACGAGATCGACAGAGACTTTGTCGCCGCCGCCGGCAAGCGCTTTCAAGAGCTTCGTTGCCGTGTTGACGGTCGAGGCGATATCCGGAAAGGCCTGTTTCAGACTGTCCCCCCAGGGGCCGAGCTGTTCGATCTCCAGCTTGAATTTTCCCGAGAGGAAGCCCTGCTCGTCGAAGGAGAAGGGGCCGGTGAGCGTCATCACCTTGCCGTCGCCGATGTCGGCGACGATGCGGCGCAGGTCGCCGGTGGCACCATTGAGGCCGTTCCGGTCACTGCCGTCGATCAGGCCGGCCTTGCCGGCGACGGTCAGGTCGATGCTGGCAGACAATTTCGGGAAGATCTGCGGCCAGTCCTTGATCGCCGTATTGGCGTCCTGCACGGAGATCGCTCCGTCGAGATCGGCGCCGTTCTGGCGCAGATGGATTTCAGTGCGAGCGGCATCGAAGCTCATGGTCTGGCCGCTGTAGGAGGAGACGGCCATCGCCTTCAGACCCTCGATGACGGTTGAGCTGCGGTCGACGCCCTGCAGCCTGGTCGCAAGGCTCGCCTGCAGGTTCGTCCATTGGGCCGAGATCGAAAGGCCGTTGCTGGTGCGGATTTCGGCCGGTGAATCGAGTTCCCAGACGATATCGCCGGGTGCATAGACCTGTGCTGCCGAGCGCAGCGCGCCGAAGGTGGCGGAGACGCCGTTGACATTGTCGTCGACGTCGATCTTGGAGCAGAACAGGCCGATGCGGAAGGGATAGCCGCGGAATTCGATATCGGAGCATTCACCGCTGACGCCTGCCTGGTCGCGCGGCGCGATCGCCTTCAGCACCGTGGTCTTCAACGCCGACGCCGCATAGAACCAGCCGCCGGTATAAAGTGCGATCGCCAGGAGGACACCTCCACCCAGCAACCAGAATTTCTTGCCGCTGCCGGATTGGCTGCTGCCGGATCGGCTTGACGCTGCCATGATGTTCTCCAATGGTGAATCGCAAATGTGATTCCGGTCTGGCGTGCGATATGGACGAATTTTGGGTATTTGGCTACGGTTCGCTGATGTGGAATCCGGGCTTCGAGTTCATGGAGCGGGCAGAGGCCCTGGTCTATGGCTACAGGCGTTCGCTCTGCGTCCGCTCCTTTGTCCATCGTGGCACACGCGACAATCCGGGCCTGGTTCTCGGCCTCGACAGGGGTGGTGCCTGCCGTGGCATGGCTTTCCGCATTTCGCCGGAAAAATGGGATGAGGTGATCGATTATCTCCGCGCCCGCGAGCTGGTGACCAATGTCTACCTGGAGCGCCGGGTGCGGCTGCAGCTAGCCGGCCGGCGCCGGGTGGAAGCAGTCGCCTACATCATCGACCGCGAGCATGAGCAATATGCCGGCGCACTCGATGCGCTTGCGGCGGCACGCGTGGTGAACGAAGCAAAAGGCCAGTCTGGTCCGAATGACGCCTATGTCTTCAACACGCTGACGCATCTGAAGCAGATGGGCATTCGCGACCATTGGCTGGAGCAGGTCGTCAACGAAGTGGAGCGGCTCCGCGCCGCCTGATCTCAGCCAGTTGCCGCGTTCAGCTTGCGCAGCTCGACCAGTCTGTCGACCGCCGTCGGCGGGAGCGGCAGATGCGGATTTTGCGCGACGGTTTCGAGCAGAAGCTCGTCGCTTGCCCGCTCTGATACCTCGATCAGATGGGCAAAAAAGGCGTCCGGATCCATTCCGGGCGCGATCGGCGGCAGGATCCTCACCTTGAAATGGCCGGGATAACGACGAATGCTCCGCCGCGGCCAGAAGAGGCCGGGATGCATGGCGACCGGCACGACGGGAATGTTAAGATCGCGGTACATGCGGGCGATGCCGTATTTATAGAGCGGCTCAGCGCCCGGCGGGCGGCGAGTGCCCTCGGGATAGATGATGAGCTGGCGGCCGGTCGACAGCTCTTCCTTCGTGCGTTTCAGCACTTCCACCATCACCTTGCCGCGGGCGCCACGATTGACCGGGATCATTCGCTGTTTCTTCGCATACCAGCCGAAGAGCGGAATCCACATCAGCTCGCGCTTCAGGATGTAGACCGGATCCTTCAGCCAGGGCAGCAGTGCGTAGGTATCCCAGAAGGACTGATGCTTCGGCGCCAGGATGTAACTGCCATCAGGCAGGTTTTCCAGGCCCTCGATCTCGAAGGTGGTGCCGACGATCACCCGCATCAGCCAGTGGTTGGAGCGCGCCCAGTTCTTAGGGATCCCATAGGCGATCTTGCGCGGCACCACGAAATAGTAGGGCGAGAGCACGATCATCCGGATGATGAGGTTGGCGTAGAAGATCGTGTTGAAGAGAACGGAACGCAGGGCGATCATGAAACTTTCCCGAGGCATGCTCACGCGACCGGCCTACACGATATTGCCCGTCATAAAAAGCGTTTGATGCTGCCCTGATGTAAAAGCTCAGTCTGAGGCGGATACGCCTGCCGAGCGCAGCCCGGTGTGGCGGCCGAAGCCGGTGATGTTGCGGGCGCCGGTCAGCAGCACTTTCACATATTCGGCCAGCATGACGCGCATCGCATTCGGGTCGGTGAACCAGTTGCGGCTCTTCAAATCCGAGTTGACCACGGGATAAGCGATGAACTCGATGTCGGGATCGACATAGGAGAGCTCGGCGAGGCTTCGCGGCATGTGGTAGTTGTTGGTGACGATCAGAACGCTGCGGTATCCCTTGGCGTGGATCCAGTTCGAAGCTTCCTCGGCATTGCCGATCGTGTCGATCGCATCGTAACCGATATCGACACAGCAGGAGAAGAGATCGGCCGAACCCTGCGTCATCTTGCGGATCTGTGCCGGCGTCGTCGTCGGGTGGGCGCCGGAAATGAGCAAGCGCTTGCCGGCACCCTTCTGCAGCAGCTCCACGGCCTGGTCGATGCGCTGGTAACCACCCGTCAGCACCACGATGGCATCCGCCTTCGGTTCGGCCGGGGGCTTCAGCGTCGTCACGGAATCGGCGAAACGCAAAAAACCCCCGAATACCAAGGCGATTGCCAGCAAGAAGGCAAAGCCGCCCCAGCGCAGCAGGCGGCGGATCGGCCCGCGCCGCGGCAGCAAAGCTGCCGGGCGATCAAGCTCCGGGTCCTGATGAATCGGGTTGGGTGTCGTGTGTCCCATCGTCATGAATCGTGATTATACGCTGATTGCGGCGCGGAACAGACGCTTTCATGGCAAAACGGCACGGTCACGATCAACTTCCGATGCCGTCGGTGCGTGTCGGGTCCGAGCGTAGAGTATCGATTTCGTAGATCGTCCGCATGACGGTGAGCCGGGCGGTGAAGGTGGTGAGCAGCGCGATGACGATCATCGTTGCGAAGATGCCGGCATAACCGAGCACGCCGACGGAGAAGGTGCCAAAGAGCGCGGTCGCCTGGTCCGTTTCGGGGGTGGCGAGGGTGCGGCTTTGCCAGAAACCGGCGGTGGCGAAGAAGAGGGCGGCAAGCGCGCTGCCGATCGCCGAGCCCTTGAGGCTGATCTTCAGGAAATGCTTCTGGAATTCGGTGGCGACGAAGGAGCTTTCGGCGCCGACGAAATGCAGCACTTCGACAACGTGACGGTTACCCGACAACGCGCCGCGCGTGGCGAAGACGACGGTGAGCACCATCGCTGTGAAAACCAAAAGCAGGATGCCGGTGCCGATCATCACAGTCGTGTGCGCCATGGACACCAACCGGTCGACCCAGGTGCGGTGATCGTCGAGGGTGGCCTGCGGGATACTGTCCTTCAGCAGCGCCCGCATCGAACCGAAATCCGGTGGATTGCTCTCGTCGATGGTGATGATGACGAGACGGGGAACGGGCAGATCCTTGAGATCGAGACCCGGGCCGAGCCACGGTTCGAGCAGGCGAGCGGTTGCCGCCTCGTCGACGATCTGGCCGCTCTTGGTGCCGACGAAAGTCAGCGCCAAGTCGCGCGCCTGGGCCAGCGCCTTTTCCATGTCGAGATTGTCGTCCGGCTTGATCTGAATGGTGATCTCGCGCGAGATCTGGCTCTCCCAGCTGGCCGCCGTCGAGCGCACCATGCTGACGCCGCCGAGCGTCAGGCAGGCGAGAAAGGCCATGATCGATATCACCACCATCAAGGCGCTGCCCTGGATGTTGGAAGGCGGCAGGATCGGCGCGGTCGGACGCACGCGCAATTCCGGCCGCTTCTGCTGGGTCTTGGCAGACGCCTTCTCGGGGTTTCTGGACGGGGGCTCAGTCATAAATATCGAGATGCCCCTCTGAGAGGATCATGCGGCGGGCTTCCACCTGCTCCATCAGCGCCAGGTCATGCGTGGCGATCACGACTGCCGTGCCGAGGCGGTTCAGCTCGAGGAAAAGGTTGAGCAGGCGCTTGGCCATCGGCGGGTCGACATTGCCTGTGGGTTCGTCGGCCAGCAGCACTTCCGGCCGATCCATCAACGCCCGGGCGATTGCGGCGCGCTGCTTCTCGCCGCCGGAGAGTACCGGCGGCAGCACGTTGATGCGTTCGCCGAGACCGACCCATTTCAAAAGTTCCAGGACGTCGGTCTTGTAGGAGCTCTCATCCTTGCCACGCACCCGTAAGGGCAAAGCGACATTCTCATAGGTCGTGAGATGGTCGAGGAGGCGGAAATCCTGGAAGACGATGCCGACGCGGCGGCGCAGCAGCGGCAGTTCGGGGCGGGGGATTTCGGAAATGTCGCGCCCGAACATGCGGATCAGGCCGCGCGTCGGCTGCAACGACATGAAAAGCATCCGCAGCAGCGACGTCTTGCCGGCGCCGGATGGACCCGTCAGGAACTGAAAGGATTTCTTCGGAATGTCGAAGGTCAGGTCCCGGAGGATTTCCGGGCCCATGCCATAGCGCAAACCGACATTCTCGAAGTGGATCAACGGGCAGCTCAGTCTGTTGTGGGTTTCACCGCACGACTTGTTAACCAACACCGTTAACAGCCGGTAAATTTTGCTGGAAAGACGCCCGTTTGATGGCGATCTTTGCGAAGCATTAACCAATAAAATTTACGACTGAGCAGGATTCGTTTCAATGCCAAGATTTCCTCTGGCAGCGAAACCATGTGGACATCTGCGAGGCAGCCACCATGGAAGCATCCTCCTTCAGCCGGACACCGGGCCAGGCCTATGATTTCCTGCCGCCGGAACCCGCCAACCGTCGGTACCGCTCGGCGCGTCCTGCCGATATCTCCGACGCCGAATTCGTCACCCTCGGCAAAGTTCGGCCCAGGGAATTCAATGCAAGGACCTATAACGACAACCGCAAGCGCATGGCCGCTACGCAGCCGCCGCTCATGCCTGCGATGGCTGCTTCCGTTCTGCGGAGGGTGGAATCCTGGCTGCAGCGTGCGTCGATGCGGAGCTTCGCAGCGCTGGTGCTGGCGCTGGTCGTGCTCGTCTTCGGACTTGCGGGTGGTTTCTCCGGCCTTTCCGGCGAGCGAGCCAGTTCCGGAGCGTCGCTGCATTTCACCCATGTAATGGTGACGCCGCGTGATGCGAACGGCATGCGCGTGCTCGTCATCAACGGCATCATCGAAAACGAGAGCGGCACGACGCAGACGGTGCATCCGATCCGTGCCGATCTCGTGACCGACGAGCGGCTGACCGCAAGCATCGTCATCAACCCGCCCGCCGATGTGATCTATGGCGGCCAGAGCCGTGGCTTCTCGGCTCGCGTCCAGCATGCCGGCGGAAAAATGCCGGAAGTTCGGCTTTCCTTCCTGCCACAGACGTAACAGGACATGGATTGCCGATTTTCGCGTCGCAGGTTGCGCCAATCGCGTTAATTTCATAGCCGGCGAGGCTGTTTCAGGCTCGCATATGTGCTAACGGCTTACCCTTCTTTTCATGGAGCAAGCCCTTATGCCTGTCGTGCGCGGAAAAAACATCGAGCCGCTCTTCACTGCCGAGCAGATCGCCGAGCGCAATCATTCGATGGCGCGGGAGATCGCCAATGGTCCGACCAAGGACCTGCTCGTCATCGCCGTGCTGAAGGGTTCCTTCATCTTCGCCGCCGACCTGATTCGCGCCCTGCATGATAGCGGGCTTGCCCCGGAGGTCGAGTTCATCACGCTGTCGAGTTACGGCATCGGCACGGTTTCGCAGGGCGTACGCATCGTCAAGGATATCGACAGCGACGTGCATGGCCGCGACGTCCTGCTGATCGATGATATCCTCGAATCCGGCCGGACGCTGCTCTTTGCCAAGGAATTGCTCTTCGAACGTGGCGCGCGCAACGTCACGATCGCTGTGCTGCTCGACAAGCGCGTCAAGCGCAAGGAAAAGCTGGAGGCTGATTATGTCGGCTTCGAATGCCCCGACTATTTTGTCGTCGGCTACGGCATGGATGTCGCCTATGCCTTTCGCGAACTGCCCTTCGTCGGCGTGGTGACCGGGGACGCCTGAGCTACTGCATAATTCCTTAAATCGGAATCGATTTAAGGATAAAATTATGCAGCAATTAAAAGTGTTACAGCGTCCTTTGCGCGTCTTAAAGACGCGCGGCGCTGTAATGCCTTCGAGACGGGTTGTTAACCATCTCGTCCATCGCTTCCTCATCTTTACCGATCGAAAAGGAAAGTCTGGTGATTTCCGTCGCGGGGCTGATACGGAGCGATGCACATATGGCAAGAATTCTGATTACGGAAGACGAGGACTCCCTGCGGTCCTTCGTAGCCCGGGCCCTGCGGCTTGATGGCCACGAGACCGACGAGGCGGCCGATGGGGCCGAGGGGCTGGAGAAGCTCAAGGACGGGGTCTACGATCTGCTGCTTTCAGATATCCGCATGCCCGTGATGGACGGCATTGAGCTCGCCCATCAGGCAAAGGACGCTTTTCCGGGTCTGAAGATCCTGCTGATGACCGGCTATGCCGAACAGCGCGAACGGGCCGACGATCTTGCCGAAAAGATCATAGATGTCGTTGCCAAACCCTTCGCGCTTCCCGATATCCGCAAGGCGGTCGCCCGGGCGCTCGTCGCCTAAAGCATGATGCCGAAAGGTGTGAGTGGTCGTCGGACGAGATGGTGCCCACCTTCCTCGATTGAGATCCGGATTTAGATTTTAGGCCGCTCCGGCCTAAAATCATTCTGTTAGAGTGACTGCGATCCATTGTGCGGTGGCGTAGGACCTACTGGATGTCCAGCAGCCGCTCGAGATAGCGCCGTTCCATTTCCTGCGGTGGATTGTTGCCGAGTTTTTCGCGGATCGCGTCAAGGATTTCTCGCGCCCGCTGAACGTCGATTTCGTCAGGCACCTTCACGTTATCGCCGAACTCAGGTCCTTGGGTCCGGCGCGGCCGACCGAGCGGGTCGCGGCCGTTCTGGTCGCCCTGGCCAACCTGGCCGTTCGGACCTTGACCTTGCTGGCCCTGCTGCGCCTGCATCATCTGGTTCATCATGTCGCGGGCGCCTTGGCGAAGCGCTTCGAGCGCGCGGCCCTGGCCCTCGACAGCCGGTTGGCCACGTCCTTGGCCGAGTTCACGGCCGGCACCTTCCATTTCGCGTTGCGCCTGGCCGAAGCCCGGGCCGGGCTTCATGCCCATCTCGCCGAGGCTCTTCTGCAATTCGCCGAGCTGCTTGCCGAGCGCATCCTGCTGGGCGCGCAGCTGTTTCAGCGCCTCGCGCAGCTGCTCGGCCGTCATCTGGTCGGAGGGCTGCTGGCCTTCCTTGCCTTGCTGGCCCTGCTGCTGGTCCTGTGGCTCGCCGTTCTCTCCGGGATTCATATCGTCGAGCAGCGGATCGTTTTCGCCCATGTCATTCTCGCCGCGCTGCATGCGGTCCCTGAGCTGCTGGTCTAACCGGAAGGTCTGTTCCATCAGCTTCTGCTGGTCGCGCAGGATCTCGCCGAGCTTGTCGATCTGTTTACGGGCTTCGCTGTTTTCCTGGCCCTGCTGACCGCGCTGCGGCCGGCCCGCCTGCAGGTTGTTCATCATCCGCTGCAATTCCGACAGCATCTGCTGGGCCGCGTCACGATTGCCAGAGCGGGCGAGATTCTCGATCTGATCCATCATCCGTTCCAGATCCTGCTGGCGCAGGACATTCTGCGCGTTCTGGTTCGGCTGCATCGGCGCGTTCTGCATGCGCTCTGCAAGCTCGGTCATATAGTCCTGCATCGCCTTGCGCAGCTCGTCCATCAGCTTCTTGATCTCCGCGTCGGGAGCGTTGCGGTCCAGCGCGTCGGCAAGCTTCTGCTGGGCTTCGCGCAGCTTCCGCTCGGCGAGCGATAGATCGCCGTCCTCCATGCCGAGTGCAATCTCCCAGAGATATTGGGCCGTATCCTTCAGCGCATCCTCGCCCTTTGCGAGCTTCATGCGCGTCAAGGCGGATTCGAGCAGCAGATAGTTGGTGAGCTTGGGGATCGTCTCTTCGGGTCGGATGGTCAGTGCCTCGTTCAGGGCGATCGCCTGCGGCATCTTGCGGGTATCGAGCGCAAAAACCTGCCGCTCCTCGGCGACGGCCGCGGCAAGCGGCTCGTTGAAGGGCCGCGACGGCAACACCATTTCATGCGGCGGGCTGCGGCCGGTCTGGCCGGCGGCATCCTTGGCGACGAGGGTGATGCGCACGCGCTTGCCGGCAAGCGGATGTTCGGTCAGGTTCCGGCTGGTCACGCCCTTGGCGTCGCGGGCGTTGCGGCGGGGGACATCCAGCCGGTACTCCGGCAGCGGATAGAGCGGCGTTGCCGTCGGGTCTGTTTCGACGGGAACGATCTCCGCATGCGCCTCCTGGACGCCGTAATCGTCCTTGACGGTGAAACCGATTTCAAGCGCCCCGTTGACGCTGGGTTTCGGCAGGCCGTTAAAGGCAATCTCCGGCGCCTTGTCGGGCAGCACGTCGAAGCTCCAGCGGCGGCCATTGACCTCGAGTGCACCGTTCTCCTGGAGCTTCATCATATGCGTCTGCGCGACGAGAGTCTGGCTGGCGGGTGCCGCCGTCGGCTGCCCGCTGCCTGATGCCGTCGCCTGCTGCGGCTTGGTATCCGCCTGCACGGCGATATCCTGCGCCTCGCCGTTCGCCTTGCGGAACACGACTTTTTCCGCCGTCTTTCCGCCGCTGACGCGCACAGTGAGGCCTGAAAACTGTGGAATGCCGATCGGCGCCTGCTCGCTGCCGTCAGCCGTCAGGTAAATCGGGGCGCGGCCGGTATAGGAAGGCGGCGTCACCCAGGCGTCGATGCGTACCGCCGGATCGCTGACCACCTGCTCGGGTGCTGCCTGCAACGCGTCGCGGATCGAGCCGCCGTTGATCGACAGCGAATAACCGAAGGCAGTGACAAGCAGCAGCGCCGGGACGGCGCGCAGCGCGAAACGGTCATGCGCGGCGATATCAGGCCGCGGCAGTCCGGCATCGAGCGCTGCGATCTTTTCGGCCATGCGCGTCTGGTGCTCGCGCCAGAGCGCCCGGCCGAAGGGGGTATCGAAGGCCGGCTCGTCTTCCTGGACGGTGACCGGCTGGTGCGGCAGGCCGTTGCGCTCTTCCAGCATGCGGTCGGCTTCTGCGACCCTCGGCCAGCGCAGGGTGCGGAAGGGGAGGAGCGAAACCAGAAAAGCGGCGGCAAAGGCAATCAGCAGCAGGATGCGCAGCCAGTCCGGCACGCTGCGGAAGAGGCCGAACCAGGAAGCGCAGAGATAAAAGGCGATGACGGACAGTACCGGCATCAAAGGCGGCAGCAGCTGCTCGAAAAAGAGCACGATGCGCGCCAGCAGGCGTTTCGTCGTCACCAGCCGGGCAAGCGAGGGACGGAACGCAAATGCACCTTTCTTCTGCCGAGAGGGGCTTGTCATCGGTCCGGTCTCCGCGATCTGGCGTTCTGGAACAGAGGGCGCTTCCGGCGATTGCAGGGCAATACGCTCATGAACGAAAGGATAACACTCTTTGTGGCGAAGGCGAGGGCGAGCGACCGGTATTACCGGCTTTTCACGTTAATTCGCCAAAAAGTGATGGCTTGTTCAGTCGAGCCAGGCCGGAACGGAGTCAAGGCTGATCAGTTCGGCATAGGTTCTGCGTGGGCGAATCGTATGAAAATCGCTGCCTCTGACCATAACTTCGGGCACCAGCAGGCGGCTGTTATAAGTGCCGGCCTGGACCGCGCCGTAGGCGCCTGCAGTGCTGACTGCCATGAGGTCGCCGGGCTTCGGCATCGCCATCTCGCGGTCAAGTGCCAGATAATCGCCTGTCTCGCAGACGGGGCCGACGACATCGGCGCGGATGCGCGGCGCGTTGGCCGCCGAAATCGTTACCGGACGGATCTCGTGATAGGCCTCGTAAAGCGTCGGGCGGATGAGATCGTTCATCGCGCCGTCGACGATGACGAAGGTCTTTTCGCCGCCATCCTTCACATAAAGGACCTCGGTCACGAGGATGCCGGCATTGCCGACGATCAGGCGGCCGGGCTCGGTGATGATCTTGCAGTCCAGGCCGCGCAGCTGGTTCTTGACGATTGCCGCATAGGCATCCGGCAACGGCGGCGGATTGTTGTCGTCCTTATAGGGGATGCCGAGGCCGCCGCCGATATCGACGTGATGGATGGTGTGGCCATCGGCGCGCAGCGTCGCGACAAGGTCGTGCAGCAGTTTGAAGGCGTCGTCGAAGGGCTGCAGCTCGGTGATCTGGCTGCCGATATGCATGTCGATGCCGGTGACCTCGATGCCGGGCAGCTTGGCGGCATGGGTGTAGATGGCGCGGGCGCGCTCCCAGGAGATGCCGAACTTGTTTTCCTTCTTGCCGGTCGAGATCTTGGAATGCGTCTTCGCATCGACATCAGGGTTGATGCGGAAGGAAACCGGCGCTTTCTTGCCCGCGCTGACGGCGCGCTGGTTGAGGATCTCGAGTTCAGGCTCGGATTCGACGTTGAAGCAGTAAATGCCGGCGTCAAGGGCGAAATCCATCTCGGACGGCGTCTTGCCGACACCTGAGAACATGATGCGGTCTGGCGGAATGCCGGCGGCAAGCGCGCGGCGCAGCTCGCCTTCCGAAACGACGTCAATACCGGCGCCGAGGCGGCCCAGCGTCTTCAGCACCGCCTGGTTCGAATTCGCCTTCATCGCATAGCAGACCATGGAGTCCATGTCGGCGA
The DNA here is from genome assembly GCF_021052345.1 of Rhizobium sp. SU303. NCBI lineage: Bacteria > Pseudomonadati > Pseudomonadota > Alphaproteobacteria > Hyphomicrobiales > Rhizobiaceae > Rhizobium > Rhizobium sp. SU303. Next base: position 4,199,853 of record NZ_CP088095.1, on the reverse strand, counting down.
AGGCTTCCGAAAAGACGCGGTAATGGCGCTCCAGCGTCGCGGTGGAATAGACGTAAAAAGGGGTGCCGACCGCCTTGGCGATCTCGGGAACGGGGACGTTCTCCGCATGAAGGACGCCGTCGCGGTACTCGAAATGGTTCACGGGTTTATGCCTTAAAGAAGGGGATCGAGAAGGAAGGGCTTGTCGACGGTTCCCGGCTGTTTCGTCGGCTTGGACACGTCGCCTTCCTTGGTTGCCGCAGCGCTCGGCGGATCGAGGTCGCCCTTGCGCCCGCATCCGGCAACTGCAAGGCCGATGACTGCGAGAACCGCCGTCAGGCGGACGAGGTGCGGCAAGCTCTTCTGCATGGAAATCCTCTTCTGCGGCATGTAATGGCATCATTCATATCGAATGATGGATATCCTCATAGCGAAGTTTATCCGCCTTGTGCACCCTGATTGTTGGCGGTCTTGCGTGCCGCGGGAAGGGCGCGGCGGCCTTTCGCCACGCCTTGTATCTCTTAGTTGCGGGCGCGCCAGAAGGCGATTTGCCTCCGCACTTCGGACGGCGCGGTGCCGCCGAAGCTCTTGCGGCTGGCGACCGAGGCCTCGACGGTCAGCACGTCGTAGACCTTGTCGGTGATGTCGGCATGGATCGCCTGCAGATCGGAGAGCGGCAGTTCGGCAAGGTCGCAGCCCTTGCTTTCGGCGAGTGCTACGGCGCGGCCGGTGACGTGATGGGCGTCGCGGAAGGGGAGGCCCGCTTCGCGCACCAGCCAGTCGGCAAGATCGGTCGCCGTCGAATAGCCGGAGCCGGCCGCCGCCTTCATGCGCGCCGTGTTGACGGTCATGTCGCGCACCATACCGGTCATGGCGGCAATTGCCAGTTCCAGGCTCTCGGCGGCGTCGAAGACCTGTTCCTTGTCTTCCTGCATGTCCTTGGAATAGGCGAGCGGCAAGCCCTTCATGATCGTCAGCAGCGCCACCAGCGAACCATTGATGCGGCCGGTCTTGGCGCGCACCAGTTCGGCGGCATCCGGGTTCTTCTTCTGCGGCATGATCGACGAGCCGGTCGAGAAGGCGTCGGAGAGGCGCACGAAACCGAATTGCGGGGTCGACCAGATGACGATCTCTTCTGCCAGACGCGACAGGTGCATGCCCGCAATCGCTGCGATCGACAGGAATTCGATGGCGAAATCGCGGTCGGAGACCGTATCGATGGAGTTGCGGGTCGGCTCGCGGAAACCGAGCGCCTTGGCCGTCATGTGGCGGTCGATCGGATAGCCGGTGCCGGCAAGTGCGGCGGCACCGATCGGGCTTTCATCCAGATGCTCGATGGCGTGGCGCACCCGCGCGCGATCGCGGCCGAACATTTCGACATAGGCCATGCAGTGATGGCCGAAGGTAACGGGCTGGGCGGTCTGCAGATGGGTGAAGCCCGGCATGACGCTTTCGGCATGTTCTTCGGCGCGGTCGAGGAAAGCCGCGATCAGGCCGGTCAGCATCTGCTCGGTTTTCTGCAGCTCTTCCTTCACCCAGAGACGGAAGTCGAGCGCCACCTGATCATTGCGCGAGCGGGCGGTGTGCAGGCGGCCGGCCGCCGGTCCGATCAGCGTCGCCAGGCGTGCTTCGACATTCATATGGATGTCTTCGAGCTGACGCGAGAATTCGAAATTGCCACTTTCGATTTCTGACAGGATCGTGTTTAGCCCGTGAACGATCTTGTCCTTATCTTCGGCGGAAATAATCCCCTGGTGGGCAAGCATTGTCGCATGGGCGATGGAACCGCGAATATCCTGCGCGAATAGCTTCTTGTCGAAACCGATTGAGGCATTTATCTCCTCCATGATCGCGTCCGGGCCGGAGGCGAAGCGGCCGCCCCACATCTGGTTGGAGGATTTGGTGTCCGTGGTGTCGTCGGCCATGAAGGTGCCCGCCTTAAAATGCATGTCCTGGAGAATGAAATGACGACAAGAAAACCCCTCGGGCTGCCATCCCTGAAATGGATCGCGATGGCCGCCGTTGCGGGTGTCGTTGCCGGTGCGGCAGCGGTATACGTGAAGGAGACGGGGATTGGCAATGGCGGCGATGAAACGGCGTCGGCCGAATGCAAGCTCGCCAAAGACCGCATCGCCGGCATTACGCCGCTGATGAGGGGACAGGTGGCCGCCATGGTCGCCGCCAATGAGCCGCGCAAGCTGACCGCCATTTCTTTCAACGGACCCGACGGCAAGCCGCTGACGCTCGATCATTTCGCCGGCAAGACCGTGCTTCTCAATCTCTGGGCGACATGGTGCGTCCCCTGCCGCGAGGAGATGCCGGCGCTGAACGCGCTAGAGAAGGAGATGGGCAGCGACCGGTTCCAGGTCGTGCCGGTCAATATTGATACCGGCGACGATGAGAAGCCGAAGACCTTCCTCGCGGACACCGGTGTCGATGCGCTGCAGCTCTATCGCGACAATACGATTTCGGTGTTCAACAGCCTGAAGAAGGAAGGACTCGCTTTCGGGCTGCCGGTGACGCTGCTGATCGATGAAAAGGGATGCCTGATTTCAGCGATGAACGGGCCGGCTGCCTGGGATAGCGAGGATGCCAAGGCGCTGATCAAGGGTGCGATCGGGTCGTAGTGCCGCGAGCGTGTTGAAGACGGGGCTCGAGCAGCAAACGTTTACCGCGTCGGCACCGGCACTTCCCCGCGATAGTCATAGAAGCCGCGGCCGGACTTGCGTCCGAGCCAGCCGGCCTCAACATATTTTACCAGCAGCGGGCAGGGGCGGTATTTCGAGTCCGCCAGGCCGTCATGCAGCACTTGCATGATCGAGAGGCAGGTGTCGAGGCCGATGAAATCGGCAAGCTGCAGCGGTCCCATCGGATGATTGGCGCCGAGCTTCATCGCCGTATCGATGGCGTCGACCGTGCCGACGCCTTCATAGAGCGTGTAGATCGCTTCGTTGATCATCGGCAGCAGGATGCGGTTGACGATGAAGGCCGGGAAATCCTCGGCGACGGTGATGGTCTTTTCCAGCGTGCCGACGAATTCCTTGGCGGCCGAAAAGGTCTTCTCGTCGGTCGCGATGCCGCGCACCAGTTCGACCAGCTTCATCACCGGCACCGGGTTCATGAAATGTATGCCCATGAAGCGTTCGGGGCGGTCGGTGGCGGCAGCAAGCCGGGTGATGGAAAGGGAAGACGTGTTGGTGGCAAGCAGCGCTTCCGGCTTCAGGACCGGACAGACCTGGGTATAGATCTTGCGCTTGACCGTTTCATCCTCGGTCGCGGCCTCGATCACGAGATCGGAAGGGGCGAGGTCATTGACATCGGACGAGCCTGATATGAGCGACAAGGTCGACTTGCGTTCCTCTTCGGTCATCTTGCCGTTCGTCACCAGTCGGGCCAGGTTGCCGTTGATGGTGGCAAGGCCGGATTCGATGCGGTCCTGCGAGAGATCGTAGATGTGAACCCTGTAACCTGCGGCGGCCGAAACATGCGCGATGCCGCAGCCCATCTGGCCGGCACCGATAATACCAATATTCTTCAACACCGCATTCATCTCCAAACCCCGCACGGCATTCGCCCCCGCGCCGCCGCATTTTTCTAGCAATGCTGCCGGACGAAGGATCGCCCGGCAGCAGTAGTAGCCCGATAAAAGATAATTTTCCAGTCATTCGCACGTGCGAAAGAAAAGCATTTGACGCTGTCAGAGCGCCTTTTCCAATTCCGGCAAGACATCGAAGAGATCGGCGACCAATCCGTAGTCGGCGACCTGGAAGATCGGCGCCTCCTCGTCCTTGTTGATGGCGACGATCACCTTCGAATCCTTCATGCCGGCCAGATGCTGGATGGCGCCTGAAATGCCGCAGGCAATGTAGAGCTGCGGCGCCACCACCTTGCCGGTCTGGCCGACCTGCCAGTCGTTCGGCGCATAACCGGCATCGACGGCAGCACGGGATGCACCGACGGCGGCCCCCAGCTTGTCGGCAAGAGGCAGGATGACCTCCCTGAACTTTTCCGCCGAGCCGAGCGCCCGGCCGCCGGAGATGATGATCTTCGCCGAGGTCAGTTCCGGACGGTCTGAGGCCGACAGCGCATCGCCGACAAAGGTCGAAAGCCCCGGATCGGAAACCGCCGGGATCGCCTCGATCGTTGCCGAGCCACCGTCCGGTGCAGAGGCGAAGGATGCGGTGCGCACGGTGATGACTTTCTTGGCATCGGTCGCCTGCACCGTCTGAATGGCGTTGCCGGCATAGATCGGCCGCTTGAAGGTGTCGGACGAGATCACCTCGATGATCTCGGAGACCTGGGCGACATCGAGAAGGGCAGCGACCCGCGGCACCACATTCTTGCCGACCGAGGTGGCGGCAGAGATGATCGTGTCGTAGCTGGCGGAGAGCGACACGATCAGGTCGGCCAGCGGCTCTGCCAGATTGTTGGCAAGCTCGTCGCTTTCGGCCAGTAGTACCTTGGAGACGCCGGCAAGTTTTGCCGCTTGTTCGGCAGCGGGCTTGGCAGCCTTGCCGGCGACGAGGATATGAATATCACTTGCTTGGTCCTTGGCGATCTTTGCGGCTGCCGTCAGCGCCTTGGCGGTCTGATCGGACAGGCTTGAATTGTCGTGGTCAGCCAGAAGAAGAATGGTCATGATGATGGCTCCTGTTCCAACTGATTACAGCACGCCGGCTTCGTTTTTGAGCTTGTCGATCAGTTCGGCGACCGACTTGACCTTGACGCCGGCCTTGCGGCCCGACGGCTCCTCGGTCTTCAACACCTTGAGGCGCGGCGCGGTCGAGACGCCGAAATCATCAGGGCTCTTCTTGTCGAGCAGCTTCTTCTTCGCCTTCATGATATTCGGCAGCGAGGCATAACGCGGTTCGTTCAAGCGCAGATCGGTGGTCACGACCGCCGGCAGCTTGATCTCGATCGTCTGCAGGCCGCCATCGACTTCGCGGGTGACGGTTGCTTTGCCATCGCCGATCTCGATCTTCGAGGCGAAGGTCGCCTGGGCAACTCCCATCAACGCCGCCAGCATCTGGCCGGTCTGGTTGCTGTCGTCATCAATCGCCTGCTTGCCAACGATGATCAGCCCCGGCTGTTCGGCGTCGGCCACAGCCTTCAAGATCTTGGCGACGGTCAGCGGTTCTACAGCATCGTCAGTCTCGACCAGGATCGCCCGGTCGGCACCCATGGCAAGGGCGGTCCTCAGCGTCTCCTCGGCTTTGGCCGGACCGATCGAGACGACCACCACTTCTTCGCACTTGCCGGCTTCCTTCAGCCGCAGCGCCTCTTCCACCGAGATCTCGTCGAACGGGTTCATCGACATCTTCACATTGGCAAGCTCGACACCCGTGCCATCCGGCTTCACCCGGATCTTCACGTTGTAATCGACAACCCGTTTGACTGGCACGAGAATTTTCATGGGGTCCTTCCTTCAGGAGAAACTGGCTTCAGAGACTTTTTTAGAAAATGCGCGCTCAAGCGCCGCTCCGATTGTCGAATGGCGACATGGATACGCGCTTTTCCTCCAAATTCAACGCTTCCATGACGCCGGCCGGCGATTTGCCTCGGCAATATATGGACGTTTACGTTCACGTCAATATCGTTGCTTAGCGTCGGCCCCAGGGAAAGCGCTGTGCGGTTCGCCCGTCCGTGCCGGCCGCGATGGCCTGGCCAGCGCCCGGGTCGTTTCTGACGGCGCGGGGCGTGACGATCTGCCGGTCGAAGAGCGGCACACCAGGCCGGCGCAACGCCAGGATCAGCAAAGCCCCAGCAAGGATGCCGCCGACATGCGCACCCCAGGAAACGTCGCCGTCAGGTGCGATCGCCAGCATGAAGAACTGCTGTCCGATCCATAAAAGCAGCGGCACGAAGGCCGGCAGGGGCAACGGCACACGGAAAAAAACCAGCACCCAGACCCGGACGCGCGGATGCAGCATGACATAGGCGGCAACGACGCCGGAGACCGCCCCCGATGCGCCGACCAGCGGTGCTTCCGAGGTCATGGTCAGCAGGCCGTGGCAGAGCGCGCCGGCGGCGGCGCAAACGAGATAGAAAATCAGGAAGCGCAGATGTCCCATCGCATCCTCGACATTATCGCCGAAGACCCAGAGGAAGATCATGTTGCCGGCCAGATGCCAGAAGCCGGTATGGACGAAGGCATAGGTGAGGTAGGTCAGCGGTTCCGGCACGATTTCGAGCCCCTGCGCCAGCACCGCGTGGCCGAAGGCGATTGCCGGGATGTAGCCGAGCCCGACGGTCGTCGCCTGGGCGGCCTGCTCGCTCTCCAGGCTGGTCAAAAGCCAGACCGCGAAGTTCAGCGCGATCAGTGCGAGCGTTACCCACTGAACCTTGATATGTTTCAGCGTATTGGCATCGTGAAGTGGTATGAACATAAAGGCCCCTCGGCGATCGTGATCGCGACAAGCCTATCTGTTTTTTCCCGGAACCCAAAGCACATCCGCATGGCCCCGGTCATTTGCATGACGTGCCGCGACGAAGAGGAAATCGGAGAGCCGGTTGACATATTTCATCGCCGGCTCGCCGACAATTTCACCGTCGGTGCGGGCAAGCGCCACCATCAAACGCTCGGCGCGCCGCGCAATCGTGCGGGCAAGATGCAGATGTGCGGCAGCCGGGCTGCCGCCTGGCAGGATGAAGGATTTCAGCGGCTCCAGGCCGGCGTTCAACTGGTCGATATCACGCTCGACGCGGTCGACCTGCGTCTCGACGATCCGCAGCGGCTCATAGGCCGGCGGCTCACCAGTGTCAGGGGTGGCGAGATCGGCGCCGAGATCGAAGAGGTCGTTCTGAATCGACATCAACATGGCGTTGAGTTCAGGCAAGCCGGCCGTGTGCAGCCGCGCCAGGCCGATTGCGGAATTGGCCTCGTCGATCGTACCATAGGCCTCGACGCGCAGATCGTCTTTTAGCCGGCGCGGGCCGGACACCAGCCCGGTCGTGCCGTCATCGCCTGTTTTCGTGTAGATCTTGTTGAGCTTGACCACTGTTCCCCCCTTGAATCCCCGTCAGGTCGGGCGGCCCCCGCCGGTGATCCAGAGCGTCACCATGATCAGGATGACGGCGATCGCCTGCAACAGCACACGAAGCTGCATCAGCTTGTTGGAACGGTTGGGATCGCCGCCCTTCATCATGTTGAAGAGGCCGCGGATCAGGACGAGGGCGACGACGCCCATGACAATAATCGCGAGGATATAGGTGACCGTGGACATGGCGTTCAGCTTTCTCAGTCAGTCCGTCCAGCGCATCAGGCGGTAGAAGAGGTCTGCCGGAAGCAGCCGCTTCAGGAACATGCCCTGCTTAGCCGGAGTCGTTACGGGATAATGTGGCCTCGGATTTGTCGAGTTCAATGCGTGTTTCAATACGGAATAGACCGCTTCCGGGCCGAGTTTATGGCGGTTGACCGGCCCCGATCCGTCGAGTCTCGCCAATTGCCTGATGTAATCGACCGCGTGGGGCGAATTCTCGAGGTCGATATGTTCCTTGATCTTTGCCAGCGCATTGGCGGTAAAACGTGTGGCGATCGGACCCGGCTCGATCAGGCTCACATGGATGCCGCTGCCCTGCAGCTCCATTCGCAGGGTGATGCTAAGGCCTTCGAGCGCGAATTTGGACGCGGTGTAGGCGCCGCGATAGCGATAGGGAACGACGCCAAGGATTGAGGAGCATTGCACGATCCGCCCTTGGCCACGTTGGCGCATCGGCGGAATGACCTGCCGCGTCAGCTCATGCCAGCCGAAGAAATTCGCCTCGAACTGCGCGCGCAGCGTTGCTGTCGACAGATCCTCGACGGCGCCCGGCTGGCCATAGGCGCCGTTATTGAAGAGTGCGTCGATGCGACCGCCGCTGCGTTCCAGAACCGCGCCGACCATGTCGGAAATCGTCTCGGTCCTGGCATAGTCCATCAGGAAGGCCTCGATGCCCTCGGTTTCCAGCCCCGGCAAATCTTCCGGCTTGCGCACCGTCGCGAAGACACGCCAGCCATCGGCTTTCAGCGACCGCGCGCAATGAGCGCCGATACCGGACGAACATCCGGTCACGACGATGGTGCGCTCTCCCGCCATGGAATGATTCCTGTACAAAATGGGACTCGTTTCCCATATTCGGCCAGAGGATACAATCTGGAAAGCCGGAGACGGAATGCCGAAGGTGCTGCGCACGATCTATGACGTGGTCTATGACGCGATCTGTCATATGGTCGAGGACGACGGCTTTGCGATGGCAAGCCATGTGGCGCTGTCGAGCCTGCTTGCGGTTTTCCCCTTCCTGATCTTCGGCACGGCGCTCGCAAGCTTCCTTGGCGCCGATCAATTTTCCTCGACGGCCATCCATCTGATCTTCGACACCTGGCCCGAGGCGATCGCCAAACCGCTCGCCGACCAGGTGCTGCAGGTGCTGACCATTCCGCGCGGCGGGCTGCTGACGATCTCGGTGCTGGCCGCCGCTTATTTCGCCTCGAACGGTGTCGAGGCGCTGCGCATCTCGCTCAACCGCGCCTACCGGGTACAGGAAACACGGGCCTGGTATTTCACGCGTCTCGCCAGCCTCGGCTACGTGCTGATCGCGGTCATCATCTTCACGGCGATCAGCATCCTGCTGGTCGCCCTGCCGCTGGCGCTCGATTATTCGAGGAGATGGTTCCCGCTGTTCGCCGATACGCTCGACATCGTTTTCAGCTGGCGCATCTACGGCACGCTGGTGGTTCTGACCGTCGGACTGCTGGTCATGCATCTGTGGTTGCCGGCCGGCAAGCGGCGGGTCTTCGACGTCATTCCGGGCGTGCTGCTAACGCTGCTTCTCTGGCTCGCCGGAGCGCTGATCTTTGCCTATTATCTCGCGACCTTCGCCAATTACACGGCAACCTATGCCGGTCTCGCCTCGGTCATGATCGTGCTGATCTTCCTCTACATGGTCGGCGTCATCTTCATCATCGGGGCGGAGATCAATGCAGCGCTGATCAAGTTCCGCGTCTTCCGGATGTTTTCGCACACGCTTTCGATCGTCGGCAGAGAGCGTGTCGAAAGGCAATCAGAGCCCGACAAGACGGCGAATATCCGCCCCTGACATGCCCTGGGCGCGCAATTCGCCAAGCCCGGTGTCACCTTGGCTTTTCGAAAGCTTGCGGCCATCCGCGCCGAGAATGAGACGATGATGGTGATAGACCGGCTGCGGCAGGCCGAGCAGCACCTGCAACAGCCGGTGCACCGATGTGGCGTGGAAGAGGTCGAGCCCACGCACGACATGGGTGACGCCCTGCAGCGCATCGTCGACGACCACGGAAAGATGATAGCTCGATGGCGCATCCGAGCGCGACAGGATGACGTCGCCCCAGACGTCGGGCTCGGCGGCGATCTCGCCTGTCCTGCCGTCGCCGGTTTCCGTCCAGAACAGCAGTTCGCCGATCAGGTCGAGCGCTTTGCGCATGTCGAGCCGCCAGGCATGTTTCTTCCCCGAGGTCAGCATGTCCCGCCATTCGTCTGCCGGACGCTCACGATCACTTGCGGGATAGTGCGGGGCGCCGTCGGGATCGCGCGGCCAGGATTCACCCGCCGCCTCGTAGGCGACGACGCGCGCCTTCACCTCGCCGCGCGTCAGAAAAGCTGGATAGACCAGCCCGCGCTCGATCAGAGCGTGCAACGCCGCCTGATATTCGGGAAAATGTTCCGACTGGCGCCGCACCGGGCTTTCCCAGCTGATATCAAGCCATTCGAGATCCCTCAGGATGCCGGCCTCGAACTCGGGCGTGCAGCGGGTCTGGTCGATATCCTCGATGCGCAGCAGCAGGCGGCCTTGTTCGGCCTCTGCCATGTCGCGGTTCAGAAGGGCCGAGAGGGCATGGCCGAGATGCAACGGTCCGTTGGGACTCGGCGCAAAACGAAAGACAGGTTTTTGACGCTCACTCGTGGTCATGCTTTCTTCTGCCATGGATTCGGCTTTTGAACCACTGCGAGGCAATGTGCAGATCATCCGCAACGACGATGACGTCAGGCAGGGGCTCGAAGCGCTGCTTCGCCTCGATCCGCGTCTTGTGCCGATCGTCGCCGACGCTGGACCCATTCCGCTGCGATTGCGCGAGCCAGGCTTTGCCGGTCTTGCCCATATCATCGTCTCGCAGATGGTATCGCGCGCCAGCGCCGAGGCGATCTGGCGGCGCATGCTGCCGGCGGACGGTTCGCTGACGGCCGAAGGCTACGCACTGCTTCACGCCGAGGCGTGGCGCGAATTCGGTCTGTCGCGCGCCAAGGCCGAGACGCTGTCGCGGATTGCCGAAGCGGTCGCTTCCGGCCGTCTCGATCTCTCCGGGCTCTGCCTGAAGCCGCCGGCCGAGGCGCTTGGCGAACTGACCGCGCTGAAGGGTGTCGGGCCGTGGACGGCAGAGGTCTATCTGATGTTTTGCGGCGGTCATGCCGATGTTTTCCCGGCCGGCGATGTCGCGCTGCAGAATGCCGTCGGGACCGCATTCAGTCTTGCCGCACGGCCGCAGGCGAAGATGCTTGCTGAGCTTTCGGCAGTCTGGTCGCCGTGGCGCTCGGTGGCGGCACGGCTTTTCTGGGCCTACTACGCCACGAAGATGCGCCGTGACGTGGTGCCGATCGGCTGATCGGCAACACTCTTCAAAATGCCTTTATCCTCTGAATTTATTGGACTTCACAATCCTGTAACAACCGGCCTAATATACAGGTGCAGATGCCGAATCGATCAGGAGAGTCCCTTGACGATTGCAGTCTCCCCACAGGCCCTGCCGGCGCTCGTCCTGAACGCTGACTACCGGCCACTGAGTTATTACCCCTTGTCGTTGTGGTCCTGGCAGGACGCGATCAAGGCGGTATTTCTCGACCGTGTGAACATCATTGCAGAATATGAACATTCGGTTTCCTCGCCGAGCTTTTCGATGCGGCTTCCGAGCGTCGTGTGCCTGAAGACTTACGTTCAGCCCTCCCGCAATCCCGCTTTCACCCGGTTCAACGTCTTCCTGCGCGACCGGTTCGAATGCCAGTATTGCGGCGCCCATGACGACCTGACCTTCGACCACGTCATCCCGCGCGCCCATGGCGGCGAGACGACCTGGGAGAATGTCGTGGCAGCCTGTTCGCCCTGCAATCTGCGCAAGGGCAGCAAACTTCCGAAGCAGGCAGCCATGTTTCCGGCGCAGAAGCCGTACCAGCCGACGGTGCAGGATCTGCACAATAACGGCCGGCTGTTCCCGCCGAACTATCTGCATGAAAGCTGGCTCGACTATCTCTATTGGGATACCGAACTGCAGCCCTGATCGAACGGCCTGCAGCGCCGCGCGTCCTTTCAGAGGCGCAAAGGACGCTGCAGCCCATTCGAATGCTGCATAATTTTACGAGGCGGCCTTGCGAACGCCGACAAAGGCGAAGGCTGCGAGCAGGATTCCGGCAATCACGTTCCAGCCCGCAAAAGACAGGCCGAGCACGCGCAGCGCCGCATCGGTGCAGGACGGGCCCTTGATGGTGTTGAGCTCACCAAGCAGATCGCCGGCATTGGTCGTCATGCTGCTTGCCGTCGTCGAGCAGGTGGCCGGGCCCGGCCAGAAGTGCCATTCGACACCGGCGTGATAAACACCCATGCCTGCCGTCACCAGCATCAGGATGCCGGCGGCGAGAATGAGCGCCCGGGTGATCCAGTTCGGCAGGCCGACGAGCTCGGAGATTGCGGCCAGGATCGCGATCGGGATAGCGTAATAATAGGGCTGCCGCTGCAACAGGCAGAGCGCACAGGGAATATAGCCGCCGATATACTGGAAGCCGAGCGCCGTGCCGACGGCCGCCGCCATGCCGGTGGCGAGCAACATGGAATAGACAAAGCCGGGGCGGGCGAGCGGCGAGGAAATAGTCATGGCGGAGCTCCGCGAATTTAGTAGAGCATGAGATGCGGATTGATTTTAGGCCTGTTCGGCCGAAAATCATCCTCGCCTAGTGAGCGAAAGAGCGGTAGCCGACATATAGCACGATCACCGTAGCGGCACCGATGCCAACGATCTGGCCGAGGCGCTTCTCGATGAAGTCACGGATCGGCTCGCCGTAGTGGCGCAGCAGCCATGCGAGGAAGAGGAAACGCGCGCCGCGTGCAATAATCGCCGAAACAATGAAAAGGCCCAGATTGACGTGAATGACGCCGGACAGGATCGTCACGATCTTGATCGGCGGCAAATGCGCAAGACCTGATGTGACAAGCAGCAGCAGGATCCACTCGTAGGTGACATAGGCCTTCATCTGCTCGAAGGCATCGAGCTTGCCGTAAAATTCGAGCACCGGCCGCGCCACCGTCTCATAGGCGTAAAAGCCGAGCGCCCAGCCGGCGATGCCGCCGAGTACGGAAGCGACGGTCGCGACCAGCGCGTAGCGATAGGAGCGTTCCGGCCTGGCAAGCGCCATCGGCAGGAACAGCACGTCGGCGGGAACGAGAAAGACGGAGCTTTCGACGAAGGCGATGACGGCGAGCCAGATTTCGGCCGATTTGCGTGCGGCCAGAGACATGGTCCAGTCGTAAAGTCTGCGGAGCATTCCGTTTCCTTCCTGTTGCAGTGCAAAAGAGCTTTAGGGGCCGTGCGCGGCGCTGTAAATGCTCGTCCGTGTCCTTCGTGCCACCGCCGTCAAAAAAATTTCGTGATGACGGGTGTCAGCACCTCTCCCAAGATTTCACGGGATTGCGAATCGGCCATTCTGCGGCAAGCTGATTGAGGGTCGACGTGCAGGGCGGCATGAGAATGTTCAAAGTGATCGAAGGTGGCCGTGGGCGGGCCGTGCAAATGGATGACCGGTCCGAGAAGGGGCGGGGACCGAGCAGAGACGACGTGCGCCGGGAGGCCGCGCGACGGATCGACGACAGCGGTTATCATCTGTCCCGCATCCGGGAATTCGCGACCGGCGTGCCGATGCTGGCCTCTCTCAAACACTTGTCGCTACAGATCGACTTCGCAGCCGAGGCGTTGTCGCGGCTCGACCCAATCCCGGACGATTTCCGCGCCGATGGCTATTGGCCGGCGGGCTGAGGCAATCACGCTTACGGCGCCGCGCGTCCGGGTATTTAATCCCGACGCCTGTCGGAACAACGGCTTGACTGCATGGTTTCCTTCTCATGATCAACAAATCCCGAGGAGGATATTCCCATGCGGATGAAACTTGCTGCCGCCTCGCTGCTCGCCCTTGGCATGGCGACGTCGGCTTTCGCACAGGCCAACCCGCCGCAGGCTCCGACCAACAGCGGCGCCAATACGCCGAGCAGCTCGGAATATGACAGCACCGGCAACAGCGGCACGACGGTACCACTGGATCCGAATGCAACGAACAGCACGACGAACAATGGCTCCGCCAGTTCGATGAACAAGGCGAATTGCCCGGGCCAACCGAGCGGTGAGTCGCTTCAGACGCAAGGCGGCAACAGCGGCACGACGACCAGTGAAGCCTGCCCTGACAAGTAGTCCACTATTTGCCGAAACGCTGCAGCTCCGTCGGGAGCTGCGGCTTCCTTTTCAGGACAGGTCCATCGACTTTTCCCATTGCTGACGCAGGACGTTCATTTCCGTCCGCTTCTGGGCCATTTCGCTAACGGCGGCGCGCAGATGTGGGTGGTGCGACATGAACATGTTGAAGTCGCGCCGTTCGAGAACCTCGAACTGGCAGAAATCGACGGCAATGACGTCGGCGGTGCGCCGTGCGCCGGTCAGCAGTGCCATTTCTCCGAAGAAAGCTCCCGGCTCCAGGCGGATCGCGCCGCTGGCGAGCCGCACTTCCACCGCACCCGAAGAGATGAAATACATGCTGTCGCCGCGGTCGCCGCGGCGGATGACGCGTTCGCCGGGCGGCGCCGATTTCGCCTTGAAGAGCAGCAGCAGCTCCTCTTGCGCGTCCTCGTTGACTTGGGAGAACAGCGGGAAAGTCTCGATCAGCTGCTGCATCTTCAGTTGATGCTGGCGCTCGCGCTCTTCGCCGAGCGCCCTGATCTTTTCCAGTTCTTTGCCGAGCGCCTTCTGCCTGCTTCTGCCGTAGCTCTCCCAGAGGGAGGGCCACCTCGAATGGATAACTTTCTTCAGGCCGTCGGTTGCGAAGATCACGATCGGGTTGAGTGTGATCGACAGGATCGCGGCAGCCAGGATCAAATCCTGACCCTCATGCGGCAAAAGCCCGAGTGATACGCCGAGGCCGGCGAGGATGAAGGAAAACTCCCCGATCTGGGCAAGGCCGCCGGCTAATGTCAGTCCCATGCTGATCGGATATCTGAGCAGCATGACGATGAGGAAGGTGATGATGCCCTTGCCGAGGATGACGAGCGCCAGCGCGCCGATCACGGCCAGCGGCTCGCGCACCAGGATCGAGGGATCGAAGAGCATGCCGACGGAGACGAAGAACAGCACGGAGAAGGCATTCTGCAACGGCAGCGAGTCGGCGGCGGCCCTGTGGCTGAGCTGGGATTCGCTCATGACGACGCCGGCGAAAAAAGCGCCGAGTGCAAAGGAGACGCCGAAGATTGCCGCCGAGCCGAAGGCGATGCCGAGTGCGATCGCCAACACCGTCAGCGTAAAGAGTTCGCGCGAGCCGGTGCGGGCGATCATCGTCAGCAGCCAGGGCACGATGCGAGGGCCGAGGAAGATCGCCATGGCGGCGAAGGCCGCAACCTTCAGCAGCGTCAGGCCGATCGTCAGCGCCAGCGGCAGGTCGCCGAGGCCGTGGTTGGTCGTAGTGCTGGCGTTGCCGCCCAGAAGCTCTGCGAGGGCCGGCAGCAGCACCAGCGCCAGCACCATCACCAAATCCTCGACGATCAGCCAGCCGACGGCGACGCGTCCGCTTGCCGCGTTGACGAGATTGCGCTCCTCCAGCGCCTTCAAGAGCACGACGGTGCTCGCCACCGACAGGCTGAGACCCAGGACGATGCCGGCGCCGAGGCTCCAGCCCCAGAGTTTGCAAAGGCCGATGCCTAAGAGGGTCGCGAGGATAATCCGTCCGATTGCGCCAGGCACGGCGATGCCGCGCACGGCGAGCAGGTCGGAGGCGGAAAAATGCAGGCCGACGCCGAACATCAAAAGAATGACGCCCATCTCGGCGAGCTGGCCGGCAAGGGCGGTATCGGCGACGAAGCCCGGCGTGAACGGCCCCATCAGGATGCCCGCCATCAGGTAGCCGACGAGCGGCGGCAGCCGAAGCCGGTCGGCGCCATAGCCCAGGATCGCTGCGAAAACGAAACTGACGGCGACCGTCGCGATAAGTCCTACTTCCTGATGCACGTCCGCCCTCTCTTGTGATCGCGGCGGCCACTTTGGACGAAGCGCGAGCAAAATTAAACAGTTGATTTGGGGGATGGGCTACAGTTTGAGGCCTTTGTTCTCAATCCTGGCTAGTGAGGCGCAGACGTCGTTCAAGGCACCATCCGGCCGTCACCGATGTTGGAACCACCTGCGTCTTGTCTCGTTGCCCTTTCATCAAGAAAGGAGAAACGACATGCGGAAGATCATCCTGAACTGTACTGTGGCGGCCCTTGCCGCCTGCTCGTTCGCAGCGCCTGTTCTTGCCGACAGCGTCTATGTCAGGGAGCGTTCCTATGACGATGGCTATCGCCACGAGCGGGTCCGGCCCGGCATCACCATCAGCGAGCGTGGCGTCACTTTCGGTGCCGTGCGCGAACGTGAGCACCGCCGCTATCGCGATAATGGCTGCGAAACCAGGAGCGTCACCCGACAGACCGACGAAGGCGAGGTCACCAGGACGGTCCGACGCTGCAATTAACGAAAAAATATGCGATAAGAACGAAGCCCGGTTCCGACGAGCCGGGTTTTCGTCTTTTGTGGCACGAATATCTCAATGCGGTGGTGAAAGTCGTCTGTCGGTGTTATGAGCACGCCTTTGGTAACAGCGCGTTCCCAGCGCAAACACCGCCCGCACAGGATCTTTTAGTATGATTGAGCTTACGCCGTCCCAGATCGCCGCACTTAAACTCGCCAGGGATGGAGACCTTTATCCTCAGCCGGCCAATAAATGGACGCACGAGAATGCGACAGTGACTTATGCAAAAACTGACCGGTGGAAAGAGCGGCCTCAGAAAATAAAGTCGGTCACTGCCAAGACGCTGGGCGAGTTGAAGGAGCCGGGTTTTCTCGAAAGGCGGCACCTGGATGACGACGCATCAAAAGACGTCTACGGCATCACGATGGCCGGCAAGATGTGGCTGCTGAAGAACAAGTAAGCTTTGTTTAGATGCGAAATTCGTTCCGTCGGGCCATCGGCTCTTTGGGCCAGGCTAGGCATTTGAGATGATGGTGCAGCTAACCGGAGCATTATAGAACCGGTCCGCCTTCGTTCCTGACGGAACTACGGCGCGACAGCCTCCGCTTAGCTGCTCTCTTCGGCTTGCCCAGCCGAAGCTCACAGAGCGTAGGCTGGTGCCCCATGCCGGAGTCGAACCAGCACTTCTTTCGAAACTCGATTTTGAGTCGAGCGCGTCTACCAATTCCGCCAATGGGGCAACGGATATGAACGGGCGGCTGTCTAACATGCGAGCACCCGCGCGCGCAAGACGGGCAATTGAAGTTATCGGACTGACCCGGTAGAGAGATCCGGTCTCGCTCGAGGCCGGGTCCTGTCGGATATCAATGGGCGGCGGCCGGTGCCGAGTTGCTCAGGCCGGACTTCTTCAGCGTGATCGCCAGGATCGAGGCCAACAGGCAGAAGGCACCGGCGACGAAGAAGGCGGGTAGGTAGCTCGAAAGCTCCGTGCGCGAGAGGCCGGCGCCATAGGCGGCGGTGGCGGCTCCCAGCTGATGGCCGGCAAAGACCCAGCCGAAGACGAGGCCGACCTTTTCAGGACCGAAGCGGTCGGCGGCGATCTTGACGGTCGGCGGCACGGTGGCGATCCAGTCGAGGCCGTAGAAGACGGCAAAGATGGAGAGGCCGTAAAAGCTGAAATCGCTGAAGGGCAGGTAGAGCAGCGACAGGCCGCGCAGGCCGTAATACCAGAATAGCAGCCAGCGATTATCGAAGCGATCGGACAGCCAGCCGGAACCGATGGTGCCGAAGAAATCGAAGATGCCCATGACAGCCAGCACGCTTGCCGCGGCCACCGGCACGATGCCGAAATCGCCGCAAAGGGTGACGAAATGGGTCTGGATCAGGCCGTTGGTGCTGAGACCGCAGATGAAAAAGGTGGCAAAGAGAATCCAGAAGGTCGAGGTCTTCGAAATTTCCCCAAGGACTGTGATCGGCGTCATCAGCGCGACGCCAAGCGAGGTGCTTGCCGGCGGCGGCGTCACCTGCGTCTCACCGAGGGCGGGCAGGTTGAGGTCGGCCGGCCGGTCGCGCATGAAAGCCAGCACAGCAAGGGCTGCGACCATGATCATGGCGCAGACGAAAAACACCGTCGAGCGCCAGCCGTAGCGTTCCGTCAGCTCCGCCATCAGCGGCAGGAAGACGAGCTGGCCTGTGGCCGAGCTTGCCGAGAGCATGCCGACGACAAGACCACGATGCTTGCTAAACCAGCGGGAAGAGACAGTCGCTGCGAGCACCATCGCCGTCAGGCCCGTGCCGAAGCCGACGACGATGCCCCAGAGCAGCAGCAACTGCCACAGCGTCGTCATGAACAGCGAACCGATGAAGCCGGCGCCAATCAGCGCCAGCGCAAAGACGATGACCTTGCGCACGCCGAAATAATTCATGAAGGCGGCGGCGAACGGACCCATGAAGCCGAACAGGATCAGGCGGATCGCAAGGGCCGAGGAAATCTGCGAGGTCTCCCAGCCGAATTCGTCCTGCAGCGGTTTGATCAGCACGCCAGGTGCGCCCATGGCACCGGCCGTGACCAGCATGGTGAGGAAGGTCGCGGCAACGACGACCCAGCCGTAGTGGATGTTGCGCCGGGCAAGGGTGGAGGCGAGGACGGTGGAAACCATGGGCAAGATTCCGTTTGAATTCAGGTTCTGGAAGATACTGGACCGATTTACATGATGGTCATCATATTTCTTGCGTATTGATGATGGACGTCATATATTTTGTCAAGCGACTATTTCTGGAGATGACAATGCGGGTCAGCCGCGAAAAATTTGCCGAAAACCGCGAAAAGATCCTGAGCGTTGCCGGCGTGCTTTTCCGCGAAAACGGTTTCGACGGGGTCGGCGTTGCCGACATCATGAAGGCGGCAGGGCTGACGCATGGCGGCTTTTACGGTCATTTCGGTTCGAAGGACGATTTGGCGCTTGAGGTCAGCCGCAAGCTGATCGACAGGGTCGAAACGCGCTGGAAGGAACATATCGCCGAATCGCCGGACCGACCGCTGGCAGCGCTTCTCGACCATTATATCCACTGGCGCACGGTTGACGATCCGGGCGGCAGCTGTGTCTTTGCAACGCTGATCCAGGAAGTCAGCCGCAGCCGCGGCGCGGTCCGCGCGGTCTTCAGCGATGGGTTGTCTGTGCTGGTCGACACGCTTGCCGATATCGTTCCCGGGGAAACGGAAGAGGAGCGCCGCGCCAATGCGACGACGACACTCTCATCGATGATGGGTGCCGTCATTCTTGCTCGTGCTGTCGAAGACAGAGCGCTTGCCGAGCAGTTTCTGGTGACGATGCGCCGGCAGCTCGATCCTGAAAGCCAGACATAATCTCAGTCGCGAATGGCGCTGGTTTCGATCTCCCTCTCCACGTGGAGAGGGGGAACTATCTTGCATGTGCCTGAGGACCGAGAAGCCAGCGGCTACTTGAAGCCGGCGATGGCATGCGGGATGTAGGGTGCCTCCAGTGTAGCGATTTCCTCGGCGGTAAGCTTGACCGAGAGCGAGGCAACGGCGTCCGTGAGGTGGTTCGGTTTGGACGCGCCGATGATCGGGGCGGTCACCGCACTCTTCTGCAGGATCCACGCGGTTGCGACCTGGGCGCGGGAGATGTTGCGGGCCTTGGCGATTTCGGCCACGGCCCCGACGATCTTGCGGTCGGCATCGATGGACTGGGTGTAGAGCGTTTTGCCGAATTCGTCGGTTTCGCTGCGGGCCGTCGTCTCGTCCCAGTCGCGGGTCAGGCGGCCGCGGGCAAGCGGGCTCCAGGGGATGACTGCGATCTTCTGATCCTCGCAGAGCGGCAGCATTTCGCGCTCCTCCTCACGGTAGAGCAGGTTCAGGTGATCCTGCATGCTGACGAATTCGGTCCAGCCGTTCAGTCTGGAGACGTAAAGCGCCTTGGCGAATTGCCAGGCATACATGGAGGAGGCGCCGATATAACGGGCCTTGCCCGATTTGACGATGTCGTGCAGCGCTTCCAGCGTTTCCTCGATCGGCGTCGTGTAGTCGAAGCGGTGGATCTGGTAGAGATCGACGTAGTCGGTGCCGAGGCGACGCAGGCTGTTGTCGATCTCGTCGAAGATCGCCTTGCGCGACAGGCCGGCGCCGTTCGGGCCCGGCCGCATGCGGTTGAACACCTTGGTCGCCAGCACGATGTCCTCGCGTTTGGCGAAGTCTTTTATGGCCCGGCCGACGATCTCCTCCGAGGAACCATTGGAGTAGGTGTTGGCGGTGTCGAGAAAATTGATGCCGAGGTCGATCGCCTGCTTGATCATCGTCCGGCTTTCTTCTTCCCTGAGGCTCCAGGCATGATTGCCCCGGCCGGGATCGCCAAAGGTCATGCAGCCCAAGCAGATTTTCGACACTTCGAGACCGGTCTTGCCAAATTTTGCGTATTCCATGAAACGGCTCCGTGATGAATTTGATAACCCTAGGCGGCTTTCCATGATTTAGCGCGAGATGGCCAAAGTCGCAGGGCGGCAGATGAAGAATCTATGGTGCATGCGCACAATGATCCGTGATCGCCTTCTGAGGCTCATCGCTGTCGATTCCGGCTGCAGCTTGCACATCAGCGCCGCAAGATGTTAGCTGATGCAGCATTTTACCGGAATCCGACCATGCAACTGCCGTCCCACGATCGCTATGACGATCTCTATCGCGATTTCTCCTGGCGGATTCCGGAGGATTTCAATATCGGCCGCGCCGTCAGCGACGACTGGGCCGCGAGAGATCCGGAGCGCGTCTGCCTTGAGCACTTCAGCCCCGACGGCGATCACCGTGCGATGACCTATCGCGCGCTCGCCGATCGTTCCTCGGCCTTCGCAAATGCGCTCGTCTCACTAGATATCAAACGCGGCGATCGCGTCGCGCTGCTATTGCCGCAATCCTTCGAAACGGTGATCGCACATGTGGCGATTTACAAGACCGGCGCGATTGCGCTGCCACTGGCGCTGCTCTTCGGCGTCGAGGCGCTGGAATACCGGCTGAAGGCGGCAGGTGCCGCGGCCGTCGTCACCAACGGCTTCGGTCTCGAACGCATCCGGCAGATCCGCGGACGCCTGCCGGCGTTGAAGCATATCGTCAGCATCGACGGGACGAGTGCCGATGCGACTGCTTTTGCCGAACTGGTGGATGGCCATCCCCCTGTCTTCGACATCGCCAAAACCGGTCCGGACGACCCGGCGCTGATGATCTTCACGTCGGGAACGACGGGACCGCCCAAAGGCGCGTTGCATGGCCACCGCGTCCTGCCCGGCCATATTCCGGGCATGCAGTTCGCCCATGAGGGGTTTCCGCGGCCGGGCGATAAGGTCTGGACGCCGTCCGACTGGGCCTGGGCCGGGGGGCTGCTCAACGCGCTGCTGCCAAGCCTTCTGCTCGGTGTTCCCGTGGTTTCGTCGCCGGCGCAGAAATTCGATGCCGGCATGGCTTATCGCATCATGGCCGAAATGGAGGTGCGCAATGCCTTCATTCCGCCGACGGCGCTGAGATTGATGCGGTCCGTGTCCGATCCGCGCTCGAAATATGATCTGGTGCTGCGCACCATCGGTTCGGCCGGGGAGGCGCTCGGCCGCGAGACCTATGAATGGGCGCGCCATACGCTCGGCATCACCGTCAACGAATTCTACGGCCAGACGGAGTGCAATTTCGTGCTTGCGTCGAGCGCTGCCTATGGCGTCACCAAGGCGGGCGCCATAGGACGGGCGGTGCCCGGGCACCGCGTTGCGATCGTCAGCGAGACGGGCGACGAGTTGCCCGTCGGCGAACCGGGCCAGATCGCCATCGCCAGTCCCGATCCTGTCATGTTTCTCGGCTACTGGGACGACATGGCAGCGACGGAACGAAAATTCGTCAAAGGCTGGCTGCTCACCGGCGATATCGGCCGGCAGGACGCTGAGGGCTATATTACCTTCGACGGACGCGACGACGACGTGATCACCTCGTCGGGATATCGCATCGGCCCCGCCGAGATCGAGGACTGCCTGATCGGCCATCCCGCCGTACAGCTTGCCGCCGCCGTCGGCAAACCCGATGCCGTGCGCACCGAAATCGTCAAGGCCTATATCGTGCTTTCACCAGGCCATCATCCAAGCGAGGCGCTGGCCGCCGACATCAGGGAATGGGTGAAGACGCGGCTTTCGATGCACGAATATCCGCGCGAAGTGGAATTCATCGATGCATTGCCGCTGACCACCACCGGCAAGGTGATCCGCCGGCTGCTGCGCGAAAGGGCTGCCAGCGAAGGATAGAACCGCTACGCATTTTGCTGGAATGCTTAGCCCCGGCCGGCAAGCGACATGATCTTTTCGCGCAGCATCTTCGCCATATTGCGGGTGCTGCGGTACATGTGAAGCTGGGCGGTGACCTGGCGCATGTCGCGGTCGCTGTTCTGCGTCAGGCCGATCACCAGCGTTCCCATCTCCTCGCGCTCCTGCCAGAAGCGGCTCATGATCGGATGATCCGAGACGGCGCAGGAATCGGAGCGGACGATATTGGCATCGTCGAGATGCCATTCGGTGAGTTCGCTCATCAGCAGCTTGCCCGGCGAATAGCGGGCATAGTTTTCGTCGTAGGCGGTCTTCCAGGTATAGGCCTCGCCGCCCATCATCAGCACGACGATGGCGGCGATCGCCTTGCCGTTGAGGTCGATCGTGTGTATGCGCACGGCATCGCCGGCGGCAAGGTTCGACACCGCCTCGCGGGCGAAGGCCGTATGATAACGGTCGGTGACGAGAGCGCTTCGCCGCTTGCCCTTCCAGCCACCTGCTTCCATTGCCAGGAATTCCTCGAAGCGGATATGGACTTCGCGCGGCTGGCGGGCGACGGTATAGACCGCTGTCCCCTGTTCCTCCAGCAGGCGCCACTGGCGGCGCATCTCGCGCATATGCGAGGAGGAGATGGTTTTGCCGAGATAGACCGGCGCCTCCTCCTCGCTCTGCAGCATCGGGCGCAGGTAGGGATTGGTTACGGTGACGGGAAGATTGCGGCTGAGCGCCACGGCCTTGACCATGCGCACGAAAATACCGTTCAGCCTGAGATCCGGCAGGACCATTATGCCGGGCAGATTGAGATCACGCGCGGTCAGCCCCTCGAAGAGGTTGTCGAGGGTTTCGGCGGCATCCTCGCCATCGACGAGCGGCGTGCCGAGCGGACCAAAGCTGTTCGACCAGCCGCGGATGATTGACGGGCCGACGGCAAAGCCCGGCTTGTCGACCGAAAATGGCAAGAGGAAGCGCATGCGGCTGCGGCCGGCATTGTGATCGCGGATCAGGGCGAAGTTCACCTGCCGGTCTTCGAGCCGCGGCATGGCGGGGGCGAGGAAACGGCCGGAGAAAAAGACGTTCGGTTCCATCGCCCGGTTGGAGAGGAAATCGAGCTCATCCTGAAGCTCATAGCCGAGCTTGCCCGGATAGAGGCAGAGCTCGCGCCCCGGCCGGCCGATCTCGGCGCGGGCCTCGGCCTGCGGCGCTTCGAAATGCAGCGCTGCGAGATCATGCACCATGCGGTTTGCTGCGCTGTCGGTACTTTCGGTAACGGGGGGAACACGCACCATCTATCGAACTCTCATTTCTGGCGTTGCGGCGGAGGGGCTGGCGAAGGCGAAAAGAACGATGCCGAGGGTGCGGCGCACGGCGACATGCAGCAGGATTGCCTCAACGGCCATGGCGGAGGCCGTGGCGATCGCCGTGCCTTCGATGCCGTAATGCGGGATCAAAGCGAGGTTGAGGCCGACATTGGCCGTCAGTGCGCCGGCATAGAGCGCGACGCAGAGGTTCTGCTTGCCCGCCATCATCAGCAGCGTTTCGGCCGGGCCGACCAGCGATTTGGCGAGGATGCCGGCGAGCAGGATCGCCATGACCAGATAACCTGATGTAAAAGCGCCGCCGAAGAGCGACAGCAGCAGATGGCCGGCCGCAAGCGCGACAAGGCCGACCCCGAGCGCCGGCCAGAAGGTCCAGCGCGCGGCGTCGATGGCAGCTGCTGCCAACTGGTCTTGGTCGCCTTCGGCGATGATCGAGGAAAAGCGCGGGCCGGAGGCTGCCTTGACCGAGAAATTAATGAAATGCACCAGCGCCATCGTCTTGGCGGCGGCGAAGTAGATGGCGACATCGTGCGGCTCGAGGAAGATGCCGACGACGACGACGTCGGAATTGGTCAGCAGGAAGCTCACGCCCTCGATCAGGAAAATCGGAAAGGCGACGTTGAACCAGGCGAGGAAGTCGACCTTGCGCGGGCCGTCGTCATAATGCCGGCGAAAGCGGTAGAGCGTTGCGGCATATTGGCCGAGAGCAGTGACGTAGGTGGCGGCGAGCGCTGCCTGCATCGCGGTGACGGCCGTGTGTTCGGCGCCGATGGCAATCGCGATCAGCATGAAGAGGATGATGAGAATCGGGCGGACGATATAGACCGGGCCCAGCGCCATCACCGGCCAATGGTTTGCCCGTGACGTGCCTTCCAGAATGTCGCCGAGTGCGATCATCGGCATGGCGAGCAGGCCGATGAAGATCGGAACGAGATAATAGACCTGGATCATACCGCCGAAGAAATGCAGCCCGAGCATGCCGGCTGCGAGCACTGCCGTGCCGGACAGCAGCGCAAAGATGCGCGCCGTGCCGGTCAGGCCGCGGATTTCCTCGAAAGCGCCCGCTGCCCTGTATTGCGGCAGGAAGCGGACGATCGCGGTGTGGAAACCGAGGCATGAGAGATCGCCGAAGACGACGACCAGCACCCAGACGAAAACGAAGATGCCGTATTCATATTCTCCCATCAGCCGGGCGAGCACGATCTGCGAGACGAAGGCGAGTGCGGCGCTGAGGATCCGGATCGAAAAGGCCGTCAGCGCCATGCGCTGGGCGGCCGCCCTCTCACCGCGTTCGGTGAGCACGGCAGCAAGCAAACGCAGCGTGCGGCCGCCGATCGGGCGCAGGCCCGCGGGCAGCATCTTCTCCGCTGTTTCTATGACCGCCATGATGAACACGCAAAACTCTGAGGTCAGGCAAATCGCCCCTGAAGTCTTGACAGAACAGGGTTAAGAAACGGTTCCGGATCGGGTCTGCCGCCCGACGCTGAAATTCCGGCTTTCCGGCATTGCCGCAGAAAAGAAAATGCCGCCCGAAGGCGGCATTTTCGCGGATCTTTGCGGGCTTGCCTCAGACCTGCTCGAAGGCGCCGTGGCAGTGCTTGTATTTCTTGCCGGAACCACAGGGGCAGGTCTCGTTGCGGCCGACCTTGCCCCAGGTGGCTGGGTCATCCGGGTTGCGGTTTTCAGGAGAAACGATGACTTCCGACGCCTGGTAGATCGCCGGGGCGAAATCGTCCTCGCCGGTCGTCGGATCCAGGTGATGGGCCTGCATCAGCGGCGGTTCAGGCTCGGCAGGGGCCTGCTGCACCAGTTCGACGCGCATCAGTTGAGCGGTGACGGCCTCGCGCAGATTGTTGAGCAGAGCCGTGAAGAGCTCGAAGGCTTCCGACTTGTATTCCTGCAGCGGATCGCGCTGGGCATAGCCGCGGAAGCCGATGACGGAGCGCAGATGGTCGAGGTTGACGATGTGCTCGCGCCAGAGATGATCGAGCGTCTGCATGACGATCGAGCGTTCGACATAATGCATGATGTCGTCGCCGAAACGCTCGGCCTTTTCAGTGAAGGCCGCATTGGCGGCTTCCGTCAGGCGCTCGCGGATGTCGTCCTCGCCGATGCCTTCTTCCTTCACCCAGTCCTCGACCGGCAGGTCAAGATTGAGGATGTTCAAAGCAGCGGTCTTCAGGCCGGCGGCGTCCCATTGTTCGGCATAGGCGCGCTCGGGGATATGCTTTTCGACCATGTCCTCGATCACCTCACGGCGCATGTCGGAAACGGTCTCGGAAATATTGGTCGATTCCATCAGTTCGAGGCGCTGCTCGAAGACCACCTTGCGCTGATCGTTGAGAACGTCGTCATACTTCAGGAGGTTCTTGCGGATATCGAAGTTGCGGGCTTCGACCTTCTTCTGAGCGCGCTCCAGGGCCTTATTGATCCAGGGATGGACGATCGCTTCGCCTTCCTTGAGGCCGAGCTTGGTCAGCATGCTGTCCATGCGGTCGGAGCCGAAGATGCGCATCAGGTCGTCCTGAAGCGAGAGGTAGAACTTCGAGCGGCCGGGGTCGCCCTGGCGGCCGGAGCGGCCACGCAGCTGGTTGTCGATGCGGCGGCTTTCATGGCGTTCGGTGGCGATGACGTAGAGACCGCCGGCTTCGAGCGCCTTCTGCTTAAGCTGCTTGATCTCCTCGATGATCGCCTGGATCCGGGCATCACGCTCCGGTCCGGCTTCGACTTCGCCGAGTTCGCGTTCGATGCGCATGTCGAGATTGCCGCCGAGCTGAATGTCTGTGCCGCGGCCGGCCATGTTGGTGGCGATGGTGATGGCACCCGGCACGCCGGCCTGGGCGACGATGTAGGCTTCCTGCTCGTGGTAGCGGGCGTTCAGCACCTTGAAGTCGTCGAAGCCCTGCTTGCGCAGGCGCTCGGCGAGCAGTTCCGATTTCTCGATCGAGGTCGTGCCGACCAGCACCGGCTGGCCGCGCTTGTGGGCGTCGAGGATCTCCTCGATGATCGCCTTGAACTTCTCGTCGAAGGTCCGGTAGACCTCGTCGTCCTCGTCGAGGCGCTTGATCGGCAGGTTGGTCGGTACCTCGATGACATCGAGATTGTAGATGTTGGCGAATTCTTCCGCTTCCGTCTGCGCCGTACCGGTCATGCCGGCGAGCTTGTCGTACATGCGGAAGTAGTTCTGGAAGGTGATCGAAGCCAGCGTCTGGTTTTCCGGCTGGATCTGCACCTTTTCCTTGGCCTCGAGCGCTTGGTGCTGGCCTTCCGAATAGCGGCGACCCGGCATCATGCGGCCGGTGAACTCGTCGATGATGACGACTTCGTCGTTGCGGACGATATAGTCCTTGTCGCGCTGGAAGAGCTTGTGGGCCTTCAGCGCGTTGTTGACGTGGTGGACGATCGCAACGTTCTCGATGTCGTAGAGCGCGTTGCCCTTCAGGAGGCCGGCCTGGCGGAGCAGGTTTTCCAGCTTCTCGGTGCCCTCTTCGGAGAAGTTGGCGGAGCGCTGCTTCTCGTCTATCTCGTAGTCGCTGGGCTCCAACAGCGGAATGTAGGCGTCGATCGTATTATAGAGTTCGGAGCGGTCGTCGAGCGGACCGGAGATGATCAGCGGCGTGCGCGCCTCGTCGACGAGGATCGAGTCCACTTCGTCGACGATTGCGAAGTTGTGGCCGCGCTGGACCATCTGGTTCTTCTCGTACTTCATGTTATCGCGCAGATAATCGAAGCCGAGTTCGTTGTTGGTGGCGTAGGTGATGTCGCAGGCATAGGCCGCGTGGCGCTCCTCGTCGGAGAGACCGTGGACGATGACCCCGGTGGTCATGCCGAGGAAGCCGTAGACGCGGCCCATGGTGGCGGCATCGCGCTGGGCGAGGTAATCGTTGACGGTGACGACGTGCACACCCTTGCCGGAAAGCGCGTTCAGATAGACCGGCAGGGTGGCGACGAGGGTCTTGCCTTCGCCGGTCTTCATCTCGGCGATCGCATTCGAATGCAGAATCATGCCGCCGACCAGCTGTACGTCAAAAGGTCGCAGGCCAAGAACGCGGCGCGAGGCTTCGCGCACGACGGCAAAGGCCGGGATCAGAATGTCGTCGAGCGTCTTGCCCTCGGCGAGCAGGGCGCGAAACTCCGCGGTCTTTGCCGCGAGCTGCTCGTCCGTCAGGGCCTTCGTCTTCTCTTCGATAGAGTTGATGGCAGTGACGTTCGGCTGGTAGGACCGCACGCGGCGGTCATTCGAAGACCCAAATAACTTGCGGGCTATACCGCCAAAGCTGACCATATGACTGGCCCTTTCTCAATATTCATCCCCGGCGTTGCTTGTTCGCGGCCCAGCCGAAAATCAGGCGCGCGCCTTAAAACGCCCGGAAACTGTTCTGGACGCGAGGTTGCGTGACAGATAAGAGGGGGGTCGAATGATGTCAACGGATTTGGCGGATACAGAAAGGCCACAATCCAGTGTTGATGGCTATTTTGGGCTGGATTCAGGGGATGCTGAAACCGGCAATGTAACTGTGAAGGGTATTTCATGTTGAGCACCAACAAACTTGCCGTTCTGGCGTTTGCAACCTTTGTTGCGCTCCAGGCCCCGGCCTATGCCGATGACGCCGTCATCGCCAAGGTTGGCACCCTGGAGATCCACCAGTCGGAACTCGACCTCGCCGTCGCCAATCTCGATCCCCAGCTGGCGCAGCTTCCCGATGACCAGAAGAAGGTCGCAGCCCTTTCCGCAGCCATCGACGTGAAGCTGCTCGCCGCCGACGCTGCCACCGAGAAGCTTGATCAGACCGACGAATTCAAGAAGCGCATGCAGTATCTCTCCGACCGCGAGTTGCACAATGCCTATTTCAAGAAACATGTCGTCGATATCGTGACGCCTGACGAAGTCAAAGCCCGTTACGACAAGGAAGTCGCCGCCCTGCCGAAGCAGGAGGAAGTCCACGCCCGCCACATCCTCGTCAAGACCGAGGACGAAGCCAAGGACATCATCAAGCAGCTCGACGCCGGCAAGGATTTCGCCGAACTCGCCAAGGAAAAGTCCACCGATCCGAACAAGTCGGAAGGCGGCGATCTCGGCTATTTCTCGCGCGGCCGCATGGTCAAGGAATTCGAAGACGCAGCCTTCGCGCTTGAGAAGGGCACCTATTCCAAGACGCCCGTCAAGACCGATTTCGGCTTCCATGTCATCAAGGTCGAAGATAAGCGCGATGCCCCGCCGCCGCCCTTCGAGCAGGTGCAGGATCAGGTTCGTCAACTCGTCATGCGCGACAAGTATCTTGCGCTTCTGAACCAGGCGAAGGCGTCCGCCAAGATCGAGATCACGGACGAGACGCTGCGCAAGGGTTACGACCAGGCAAACAAACAGCCGGAGCCGGGCAGCGAGCCCGTCGCGCCGGTGCCGCAGCAGTAATAGTCGCATCAGGGCCCGGTTCTTCCGGGCCCTTCACTATCGTGGTTGTCGCATTTCCGGACGGCGAACCGGTTTCCATTTCGCCTGGAAATGCTCATTGGCAGGTCTCATCATGTCCGGTTCCGTCTCTCCGCTCGCTCCGAAATCCTTCGTCTCGATGCCGCCGCTGCGCGGCGTGCGCCTGGCGACGGCTTCCGCCGGCATCAAGTACAAGAACCGCACCGACGTGCTGATGATGGTCTTCGATAAGCCGGCGGCTGTCGCGGGCGTCTTTACCCGCTCGAAATGCCCGTCGGCGCCGGTCGATTTCTGCCGGGCCAATCTCCCCCATGGCAGCGCGCGTGCCGTCGTCGTCAATTCAGGCAATGCCAATGCTTTCACCGGCCTGAAGGGCCGCCAGGCGACCGCGCTGACGGCGAAGTCGGCTGCCGCTGCCGTCGGCTGCGCCGAAAACGAGGTCTACCTGGCCTCGACCGGGGTCATCGGCGAGCCGCTCGATGCCACCAAATTCGCAGGCGTTCTAGATCGGATGCAGGTCGAAGCGACCGGCGATTTCTGGTTCGAGGCCGCCAAGGCGATCATGACGACCGACACCTATCCGAAGGTTTCGACCCGCAGCGCCGAGATCGGCGGCGTGGCCGTGACGATCAACGGTATCGCCAAGGGTGCCGGCATGATCGCGCCTGATATGGCAACGATGCTCTCATTCGTCGTCACCGATGCCGACATTGCGCCTGCCGCGCTGCAGGCGCTGCTGTCCGACGGCGTCGGCCCGACCTTCAATTCCATGACCGTCGACAGCGACACCTCCACCTCGGACACACTGATGCTGTTTGCGACGGGTGCGGCGGCCGAGGACGGCCAGGCCCGCATCGAACGCGCCGACGACCCGCGGCTTGCCGCCTTCCGGGCCGCGCTCAACGAAGTGCTGAAGGATCTGTCGCTGCAGGTGGTGCGCGACGGCGAGGGTGCCACCAAGATGCTCGAAATCACCGTGACGGGGGCCGAGAGCGATGCCGCCGCCAAGCGCATCGCGCTGTCGATCGCCAATTCGCCGCTGGTCAAGACCGCGGCCGCCGGCGAAGACGCCAATTGGGGCCGTATCGTCATGGCCGTCGGCAAATCCGGCGAGATGGCCGACCGCGACCGGCTCGCCATCTGGTTCGGCGATATCAGGGTCGCCGTCAATGGCGAGCGTGATCCCGATTATTCCGAGGCGGCTGCCTCGGACGTCATGAAGGCGCAGGATATCCCCGTCAAAGTCGATATCGGGCTCGGCACTGGTTCGGCAACCGTCTGGACCTGCGACCTCACCAAGGAATATGTTGCGATCAATGGCGACTATCGGAGCTGATCGTTCATTGGCGCAGGCATCCATTTCTTCACACAATCTGCCACTGGTGCGTAGGCTGGAGGCCGTTGGCTTCCGCGCCTGGCCGGCGGCTTCCGTGCAATATGACGGCAGCTGGCAGGTGCGGCTGACGGCCGGTCACCCGTCCAACCGGCTGAACTCGATCGTACCGCTCGATCCCTCGGATCATCGCGACGTCGAAATCCGCCTGGAAAAGGCGAGCCGGAAGTTCGAGGCCTATGGCCGCGCCGCCGTGGTCCGCCAGACGCCGCTTGCCTCGCCGGTGCTGATCGAACTTCTGCGCGCGCAGAACTGGACGCGCTTCGACGATACGGTGGTGATGACATGCGACCTTGCCGAGGCGGAGCTGCCGGATACGCTCGATCACCTGCCGACCCATGATGTCGGTCGTTTCGTCGACGCCAACCTCGCCGTCGACCAGGCGCCACTGAGGCTGAAGCCGGCGCTTGCCGAAATCATTTCGGCGATCAAGCCGCCATCCGGCCTGTTCATGATCGAGAACGCGGCGGACGGCCCGCTTGCGACCGTGCTCTGCGTCCAGGACAACGACCTCGCCGGCATCATGTCGCTTTCGGTGTCCGAGGCGCGGCGGCGCGAAGGGCTCGGCACCGAAATCCTGACCTCGGCGCTGCGCTGGGCGCGCATGCGCAGTGCCCGTTCGGCCTGGCTGCAGGTGAAGCTGTCCAACCGACCGGCCATCGCACTTTATGAGCGCCTCGGTTTTCGCGACGCCTATCATTATTGCTATTGGCAGCAGGAGCCGCGATGAGCGAGGCAGGCCGGAAGATATTGCTGGTCGCCGCCTGTGCGCTGATCGATGCCGATGGGCGTATCCTGTTGGCACAGCGCCCCGAGGGAAAGTCGCTCGCCGGGCTCTGGGAGTTTCCCGGCGGCAAGGTCGAGCCGGGTGAGACGCCGGAGGAAACGCTGGTGCGCGAGCTCGAGGAAGAGCTCGGCATCAACACCAAGATCGCCTGCCTTGCGCCGCTTACCTTTGCCAGCCACTCCTACGAGACCTTCCACCTTTTGATGCCGCTTTATATCTGCCGGCGCTATGAGGGCATTCCCCAGGGCCGGGAGGGCCAGGCGCTGAAATGGGTGCGCCCGCAGGCGCTGCGCGAATATCCGATGCCTCCGGCCGACGAGCCGCTCATCCCGATGTTGCAGGATTTACTTTAGCATTATCTGATTATTATTGTGCCACACCATTTTCGGCTGTGGATATTAATGGATCGTTTAACACCTTCTGCCAAAGATCGGCCTCAATCAAGCATCTGGCGTGCGTGTATTAAAAGGCTTGACGTCATGGACGATGATTTCTGGAAAGCTGTCCGGGAAAAGGAACGGGCCTCGTCTGCCTCGCGCAGGACGGGTGCGCTGAATATCGCCCTCCTGTTCGGCACGGCGGTAGTCGCGCTGACGCTTATTCTGACGCCAATGCTTGCGGATTCCTCGAAGAAAAGCGTCTTTGCCAGTGCTCCGGCGGATTTCGATACGATCACGACGGGATCGATCCCCAAGAGCGAAAGTGGCAAGCGTTATACGATCCGCCGCAGTGTCCTCCAGGATACGCCCGGTTCGGTCTGCGTCGTCCAGGGCTATGGCGTCGGCGCCGGCTGCTGAAAAATGGCGGCCGTCGCCCGATGGTCGTGGAATTGGTCGTTTGCCGTCGGTCTCGCTCAGAGGGTCTCGTAATAATGCGTATTTTGAGAGCATTTCTTGCAGATAGCAGAGGTGCGACGGCAATTGAGTATGGCTTGATCGCCGCCCTCATTTGTGGCGCACTCATCTCCGGTCTGGGGTTCTTCACCGGCGCCTTGCAGGACGTCTTCAACGTGATCAACAACAATATGACGGTGAATTGAAGAAGCAGCCGGGCGTTACTGCTTGAGCTTGTGTTCGTCCACCTTCAGTGCATCGGCAAGGCGCGCCTTGGCCGAACCCGGCTTGAGCGGCTTTTGCTGGCTCTCGTGGGCAGCCCATCCCGAGACATAGATGATCGAGAAGGTGGCGCGGATACGTCCGTCGGGATCGGCATAACGTTCGG
Source organism: Rhizobium sp. SU303 (assembly GCF_021052345.1). Lineage (NCBI taxonomy): Bacteria > Pseudomonadati > Pseudomonadota > Alphaproteobacteria > Hyphomicrobiales > Rhizobiaceae > Rhizobium > Rhizobium sp. SU303. The sequence continues at coordinate 4,168,169 of NZ_CP088095.1, read as the reverse complement.
CGTAGATCTCCGCTGCGCGCAGGAAGAAGGCGCGCGTCAGTGGCATCCGGGCGCGGGCTGCAAGCGGATTGCTCATGCCCATCGCTCTCAGATCCCGCATCAGCGGAAAGAGCGAATCATAGCGCACCGTATAATTCTCCGCATCGATCACCGGCAACGTGAAGCCGGCGCGCTGCATGAGGCTGCCGACATCGCGCACATCGGCGAAGGGAATGACACGCGGGCTTGCGCCACCTGTCATCTCGACCTCGGCGGTCAGCAGCACGTCGCGCAGTTCCTGCAGGGTGCCGGCGCCGGGGATCGCGGCCAGGAAAAGGCCGTCCGGCTTCAGGGCGCGGCGGATCTGGATGAAGACACCCGGCGTATCGTTGGTCAGATGCAGGCTAAGCGGCGCAAGGATGAGATTGGCCGATTGCGGTTCGAGCGGCACGTCCTCGAGCGGCGCCTCGATCAAGATTTCGTCCGGCCCGGCATAGGCCTTCTCGCTTTCAACGCGGATCATCGTACCGATCTTGCCCGTTGCCAGCGCGGCCCGGGCGGCAGCACCGGTCGCGCCATGCAGTTCGACGGCGGTCCCGAAAGTCCGCTCGACCACGGAAAGCCTTTCGCCCATTTCCTCAGCGACGATGTCGAGCAGGAAGGCGGCTTTCGGATCGTTGTTGGCAAGCGCGCGATGGCGATGTGCGGCGATCAGGGCTCTGTCGAAGATCGTATCCATGGCGATGTCCTTAGTCCCGCGCCGTCTGTGCGGCAAGACGATTTTCCTTTCGTGGAGAACGCGCTAGTCTCTGCGGCATGGGGCCAATCGAATTGAAAAGACCGGCAGAATTCTTGCGCACGCATCTCTTGCGGCCGTTTTCGGCGCTTGCCGATTTCTTCTATCCGCCGGCCTGTTCCGTCTGCGGCATTTCGACCGGCGGCCATCGCGGGCTCTGTGCGAAATGCTGGTCCGGTATCCGCTTCATCGAACGGCCCTATTGCGAAGTGCTCGGCATTCCCTTCTCGCACGATCTCGGCGCCGGGATCCTCAGCGCCGAGGCGATCGCCAACCCGCCGCCCTTCGACCGGCTGCGGTCGGCGGCGACCCACGACCACGCGGTCCGCGATCTCGTCCATGGGCTCAAATATCGCGATCGCACCGATCTGGCGCCGATGATGGCAGCCTGGATGCTGCGCGCTTCCGACGGGACGGTCGAAAGCTGCGATGCGCTGATCCCGGTGCCGCTGCACCGTAGCCGTATGCTGGCGCGCAAGTTCAACCAGGCAGCCGAGCTTGCCCGCCATATGGCAAGGCTCTCGGGCAAGCCGCTGCTGGCTGCCACGCTTATGCGCGTCAAGCGCACCAGCCAGCAGGTCGGCCTTGGCGCCAAGGCGCGAGAAGACAATGTCAGGGGCGCTTTTGCGATCGCCAAGGGCTGCGAAAACGACATTTTCGGCAAGCGCATCGTGCTTATCGGCGACGTCTATACAACAGGGGCGACGGTCGCTGCGGCAAGCCGGACGCTACGCAAGGCGGGTGCGGCCGACATAACGGTTTTGACCTTTGCAAGGGCTCTCTCCGAGCCTATATGACAGAAATACCCGGCATCGGTCTGGAGAGATTATGGTACCCGTCACAATCTATACACGGCAGTTCTGCGGCTATTGCACCCGCGCCAAGTCCCTTCTCGAGGAAAAGGGTGTCGAATATGTCGAGCACGACGCGACCTTTTCGCCGGATCTTCGCCAGGAGATGATCGGCAAGTCGAACGGCCGTACCACTTTTCCGCAGATCTTCATCGGCGCCGATCATGTCGGCGGTTGCGACGATCTCTTTGCGCTCGATCGGGCCGGCAAGCTCGACCCGATGCTGGCAGCCTGAGGAAGAACCGATGAGCTTCAAGGCCGCCGCCGTCCAGATGTGCTCCGGGGTCGATCCGGCGAGGAATGCCGCCGCCATGGCGCGGCTGGTACGCGAGGCCGCTGGCCAGGGCGCGACCTATGTGCAGACGCCCGAAATGACTGGCATGCTGCAGCGCGACCGTACAGCGGCACGCGCCGTGCTTGCCGACGAGGCGCATGACATCATCGTCAAGACCGGCTCAGATCTCGCCAGGGAACTCGGCATCCACATGCATGTCGGTTCGACGGCGATCGCCCTTGCCGACGGCAAGATCGCCAATCGCGGTTTCCTGTTCGGCCCCGACGGTAAGATCCTCAATCGTTACGACAAGATCCACATGTTCGACGTCAACCTCGACAATGGCGAGAGCTGGCGTGAAAGTGCCGCCTATACGGCCGGCTCGGAGGCCCGCGTCCTGTCGCTGCCCTTTGCCGAAATGGGCTTTGCAATCTGCTACGATGTGCGGTTTCCCGCACTCTTCCGCGCCCAGGCGGTTGCCGGCGCCGAGGTGATGACAGTTCCTGCCGCCTTCACCAAGCAGACCGGCGAGGCGCATTGGGAGATCCTGCTCAGGGCACGCGCGATCGAGAACGGGGTCTTCGTCATCGCCGCCGCGCAGGCCGGCCGGCATGAGGATGGGCGCGAGACTTTCGGCCATTCGATGATCATCGATCCCTGGGGCACGGTGCTGGCGTCGGCCGGTGCCACCGGCGAGGCGGTCATCGTCGCCGAGATCGATCCGAGTGCGGTCAAGGCCGCACATGACAAGATCCCGAACCTGAGGAATGGCCGGGAATTCTCGGTCGAGAAGATTGCGGGCGCAATCGCCGGAGGCGTCGCCGCTTGATCCGCTATTCCCTCACCTGTGACAATGCCCATGAATTCGAAGGCTGGTTTTCGGAAAGCGCCGATTTCGACCGTCAGCTCGAAACCGGTTTCCTGACCTGCCCGGTCTGTCATTCCGCTGCCATTTCCAAGCTGTTGATGGCGCCGTCGGTATCGACCGCGCGTGGGAAAGACAAGATGCAGACGCTGGCGATGGATGCCATGCGCCGCGAGGCCCTGCAAAAGCTCAAGGAGGCCGTTGCGGCGGTCAAGGCCAATTCCGAGGATGTCGGCACGAAGTTTCCCGAAGAAGCCCGCAAGATCCACTATGGTGAGGCGGATGCCCGCGGCATCATCGGCCAGGCGACAGTCGACGAGGCGCAGGCGCTCTTGGAAGAGGGCATCGAGATCGCAGCCATTCCGGTTTTGCCGGAAGACGTGAACTGACATGCAGTCCGCGCGTCTGGCCGTCTGCAATTTCAGCCTGCAGGTCGAGCTGCTGAAAGTGTAGCCGGCTTACTGGCGGAGGAAACTATGCCGGCCGCTTCGCCAGCAGCATATAATTCACATCCATATCCTTGGACAGGTTCCACTGGTTCGACAGCGGATTGAAGAAGACGCCGGTGCGGTCGGTGATCTCAAGGCCGCTTGTCACCAGCGGCTTTTCCAGTTCTTCCGGCCGCACCAGCTTTTCATACTGATGGGTGCCGCGCGGCAGCCAGCGTAGAATGTTCTCGGCGGCGAAAATGGCAAGCGCTGCCGCCTTCATCGTGCGGTTGATGGTGGCAACGAAGATCAGGCCGCCGGGGCGGACCATTTTTGCGCAGGTGGTCATGAAGAATTCGACATCGGCGACGTGCTCCACCACTTCCATGTTCAAGACGATATCAAAGGTCTCGCCGGCGTCCGCGAGTTCCTCGGCGGTGACGGCGCGATAGTCGACCGAAACGCCGGAGGCCTTCGCATGGGTGGAGGCGATGCCGATATTCTTCTCGGACGGATCGGCGCCGACGACGGAAGCGCCCATGCGGGCGACAGGTTCGGACAACAGACCGCCGCCGCAGCCGATATCGAGCACGCGCAGCCCCTCGAGCGGGCGGGCGCTTTTTGGATCACGGCTGAAATTCTCGCAGGCCTTGTCGCGGATATAGGCGAGCCGGACGGGATTGAACTTGTGCAGTGGTTTGAACTTGCCGGTCGGGCTCCACCATTCCGCCGCCATCGCCGAGAAGCGGTCCACTTCGCCCTGGTCGATCGTGCTTTTGGCGCCTTCCGTCATCGTCCACTCCTTCATTCGTGACATGTGAAGTCGGATTATCGGGGGCATAAGTCAAGGGGCGCGGATCAGGGGACTGGCGAGCCCGGAACCGCTCACCAATAGCTTTTATCGCGTGCGCTTGCCTCCCCCCGTCAAACTCGCTAAGAGACGCCGCAACTTGGGGCCTTTAGGGCCTGGGCTTTTAGAGCGGTTCCAGAAGTTGGAAATCCGGCTCTTTGGCCCAAACGGTCTGCCCCAGAGCTTTCGTGATGCCGGGTCCGGTTTTCCGATTTCCCGGCGCCAGTCGTGGTAGAGGCATATGGCACGCATCGTAATGAAATTCGGCGGCACGTCCGTCGCTGACCTGGACCGCATCAAGAACGTTGCCCGCCACGTAAAACGCGAAGTCGATGCCGGGCACGAGGTGGCGGTGGTGGTGTCGGCCATGTCCGGCAAGACCAATGAACTGGTCGGCTGGGTCCAGGGCACGCCGAAAGTGATCGGCGCCAATTCTCCGTTTTACGATGCGCGGGAATATGACGCGGTGGTCGCATCTGGCGAGCAGGTGACCTCGGGGCTGCTGGCGATCGCATTGCAGGCGATGGATATCAATGCGCGTTCCTGGCAAGGATGGCAGATCCCGATCCGCACCGACAACGCGCATGGCGCGGCACGGATCATGGAGATCGACGGCTCCGACATCGTCAAACGGATGGGCGAGGGGCAGGTCGCCGTGATCTCCGGCTTTCAGGGGCTGGGACCCGACAACCGTATCGCGACGCTCGGGCGCGGCGGATCGGACACTTCGGCCGTTGCAATCGCGGCAGCTGTCAAGGCGGATCGCTGCGATATCTATACCGATGTCGACGGCGTCTACACGACCGACCCGCGCATCGTGCCGAAGGCGCGCAGGCTGAAGAAGATCGCCTTCGAAGAAATGCTGGAAATGGCATCGCTCGGCGCCAAGGTACTGCAGGTGCGCTCGGTCGAGCTTGCCATGGTACACAAGGTGCGCACCTTCGTGCGCTCATCATTCGAAGATCCCGATGCTCCGGGCATGGGCGATCTGCTGAACCCGCCCGGAACGCTGATTTGTGACGAGGATGAAATCGTGGAACAGGAAGTAGTCACCGGCATCGCCTATGCCAAGGATGAGGCTCAGATCTCGCTTCGCCGTCTTGCCGACCGGCCGGGCGTTTCTGCAGCGATCTTCGGGCCGCTCGCCGAATCCCATATCAATGTCGACATGATCGTCCAAAATATTTCCGAGGACGGGTCGAAGACCGACATGACCTTCACCGTGCCATCAGGCGACGTCGAGAAGGCGATCAAGGTACTCGGCGACCATAAGGAGAAGATCGGCTACGATGTCGTGCAAAACGAATCGGGGCTGGTGAAAGTATCGGTCATCGGCATCGGCATGCGCAGTCATGCGGGCGTTGCCGCTACCGCATTTCGTGCACTTGCCGAAAAAGGCATCAACATCAAGGCGATCACCACCTCCGAGATCAAGATTTCCATCCTGATCGACGGTCCCTATGCAGAACTCGCTGTCAGGACTTTGCATTCCTGCTACGGTCTGGATAAGAATTGATTCCCAGCGGGCGGCCTGCCCCTTCAGGTTGAGGAGATGAGGCCGGCCCGCCGGGGACTAAGTGCGTTGTTTCGGGAGCTTGAGACGCCATGAGAGACCTTTCCGGCGGTCCGCGCGTGCTGCTCAGGCGGCTGCGCGAGTTGATGGCGGAGCCGCTGGAGCCGCAGGAGCGTCTTGACCGGATCGTCCGCCAGATCGCCGGCAACATGGTGGCGGAGGTTTGCTCCGTCTATGTGCTGCGCGCCGACGGCGTCCTCGAACTCTATGCGACCGAAGGCCTCAACCGCGAGGCCGTGCACCTGGCGCAATTGAAGATGGGGCAGGGCCTGGTCGGGACCATCGCGGCCTCGGCCCAGCCGCTGAACCTTTCCGACGCGCAGTCGCACCCTGCCTTCCGCTACCTGCCGGAAACGGGCGAAGAAATCTACCATTCCTTCCTCGGCGTGCCGATCCTTAGGACCGGGCGCTCGCTCGGCGTTCTCGTCGTGCAGAACAAGGCGAGCCGAAACTATCGTGAGGAAGAGCTGGAAGCGCTCGAGACGACGGCGATGGTGCTTGCAGAGATGATCGCCACCGGCGAGCTCAAGAAGATCACCAAGCCGGGCCTCGAACTCGACCTGACGCGTTCGGTGACGGTTGACGGTGATACTTATAATGACGGCATCGGCCTCGGTTACGTCGTGCTGCACGAGCCGCGCATCGTCGTCACCAATCTGCTGAACGAAGATACCGAGAAGGAAATCCGACGGCTGGCCGAAGCCATGGGCTCGCTCAGGATTTCGATCGACGACATGCTGTCGCGTCGCGACGTGTCGATGGAGGGCGAGCATCGCGACGTGCTCGAAACCTACCGCATGTTCGCGCATGACCAGGGCTGGGTGCGCAAGCTTGAGGAAGCGATCCGCAACGGCCTGACGGCGGAAGCGGCGGTCGAGAAGGTGCAGAGCGACACCAAGGCGCGGATGATGCGGTTGACCGACCCTTATCTGCGCGAACGCATGCATGACTTCGAGGATCTGGCGAATCGGCTGCTCAGACAGTTGACCGGTTATACCGGCCGGACGACCGCCGAAGGTTTCCCCAGCGACGCAATTATCCTGGCGCGCGCGATGGGGGCGGCCGAACTGCTCGATTATCCGCGTTCTAATGTCCGTGGGCTGGTGCTGGAAGAAGGGGCGGTGACAAGCCACGTGGTGATCGTTGCGCGGGCCATGGGCATTCCCGTCATCGGCCAGGCGGCGGGCGTGGTGGCGCTCGCCGAGAACGGCGATGCGGTGATCATCGACGCCGACGAGGGACATGTGCATCTGCGGCCGATGGCCGATCACCGGCGTTCCTACGAGGAAAAGGTTCGCTTCCGCGCCAGGCGGCAGGAGCAGTTCCGGGCGCTGCGCGCCGTCGAGCCGGTCACCAAGGATGGGCAGCGGATCGCGCTGATGATGAATGCCGGCCTGCTGGTCGACCTGCCGCAGCTTTCGGAATCGGGTGCCGAGGGCATCGGACTCTTCCGCACCGAGCTGCAGTTCATGATCGCCTCCACCATGCCGAAGGCGGAGGAGCAGGAGCAGTTCTATCGCAATGTGATTAAGCAGGCGGCGGGCCGCACCGTCACCTTCCGTACGCTCGATATCGGCGGCGACAAGGTCGTGCCGTATTTCCGCGGCCATGAAGAAGAAAATCCGGCCCTCGGCTGGCGCGCCATCCGGCTGTCGCTCGACCGGCCGGGACTGTTGCGCACCCAGCTGCGCGCTCTGCTAAAGGCATCGGCCGACACCGAGCTGAAGCTGATGGTGCCGATGGTGACCGAGGTTTCCGAGCTGAGGATGGTGCGCGAGCTGTTGCAGAAAGAAGTGCAGCATCTCTCGCGTTTCGGTCACGGGCTGCCGCGCAAGCTGCAATTCGGGGCGATGCTGGAGGTGCCGGCACTGCTTTGGCAGCTCGACGAGCTGATGGAGGCGGTGGATTTCGTATCGGTCGGCTCGAACGATCTCTTCCAGTTCGCGATGGCGGTCGATCGCGGCAATGCGCGGGTCTCTGACCGCTTCGACCCGCTTGGCAAGCCGTTCTTGCGCATCCTGCGCGATATCGTACGCGGGGCGGACCGGAACAAGACGCCGGTGACGCTCTGCGGCGAACTCGCCAGCAAACCGATCTCGGCGATGGCGCTGCTCGGCATTGGCTTCCGCTCGATCTCAATGTCGCCGGCCTCGATCGGACCGGTGAAGGCGATGCTGCTCGGGCTCGATGTCGGGGCACTGGCGAAGGCGATGGACGAGGTGCTGGATGATCACCACGCCATGATGCCGATGCGCGAGGTGCTTGCCCGCTTCGCCGAGAGCCACAATATTCCCCTTTAGACAGAGAAAAGAAGAATCGGAGTGAAGGGTGGCGAAGCTTCCCGTTGAAAAGATGCGCGAACTGGAACGCCGTTTCGGCGAGATCGAGGCGCGCATGTCGGCTGGCCCGGCGGCCGATGTTTATGTGAAGCTCGCATCCGAATATTCCGAGCTGCAGCCTGTCGTGACGAAGATCCGCGTCTATGAGAAGGCGGTCGCCGAGCTTGCCGATCTTGAAACGCTGCTCGAGGACAGGTCGGTCGACCGCGAGATGCGCGACCTCGCCGAGCTCGAGCTGCCCGAGGTGAAGGAACAGATCGAGGCGCTTGAGCAGGAGATGCAGATCCTGCTCCTGCCGAAGGACGCAGCCGACGAAAAGAGCGCCATCCTCGAAATCCGCGCCGGCACGGGCGGCTCGGAAGCGGCCCTTTTCGCCGGCGATCTCTTTCGCATGTATGAGCGCTTTGCGGCCGAAAAGGGCTGGAAGGTGGAGGTGCTCTCGGCAAGTGAGGGCGAAGCCGGCGGCTACAAGGAAATCATCGCGACGATCACCGGCAGGGGGGTCTTTGCCAAGCTGAAATTCGAATCCGGCGTGCATCGCGTGCAACGCGTGCCGGAAACCGAGGCGGGCGGGCGTATCCATACGTCGGCCGCAACGGTTGCGGTGCTGCCGGAGGCCGAGGAGATCGACATCGAGATCCGGGCTGAAGATATCCGCATCGACACGATGCGATCTTCGGGTGCGGGCGGCCAGCACGTCAATACGACGGACTCGGCTGTGCGCATCACCCACCTGCCGAGCGGCATTGTCGTCACCAGCTCGGAAAAATCGCAACACCAAAATCGCGCCAAGGCGATGCAGGTGCTACGCTCCAGGCTTTACGATGCCGAGCGGCAGAGAGCCGACAGCGAGCGCTCTGCCGATCGCAAGAGCCAGGTCGGCTCCGGCGACCGATCGGAACGTATCCGCACCTATAATTTCCCGCAGGGGCGAGTGACGGACCATCGCATCAATCTGACGCTCTATAAGCTGGACCGGATGATGGAAGGCGAGATCGAGGAGGTCGTCGACGCGCTGATGGCCGATTACCAGGCCAGCCAGTTGGCGCAGCTCGGCGAGCAACAATGAGCTCGATGGTCGCCGATATGCTTGCCGAAGCGCGCCGCCGCTTCACCGAAGCCGGTATCGTCGACCCGGCGGCCGATGCGCGGCTGCTTGTCGCGGGCCTTCTGAAACTGTCGCCGACCGAGTTGTTGACGCGATCGGCCGAGAGGCTTTCTGCCGAGCAGGCCGAAGTGATTTTCAAGGCGCTGGAGCGGCGGCTCGGTCATGAGCCGGTGCATCGCATTCTCGGCGAGCGGGAATTCTACGGCCTGCCACTTCGGCTTTCGGCGGAAACGCTGGAACCTCGGCCCGATACGGAAATCCTGGTCGATACGGTTCTCATCTATCTCAAAGACCTTGCAAAGGCGCAAAGCCGTCTCCATATCCTTGACATCGGAACCGGGACCGGGGCGATATGCCTTGCGCTTTTGAGCGAATGTCCCGATGCGTCAGGCGTCGGCAGCGACATATCGGCGGACGCACTTTTGACGGCAAGATCGAATGCAGAAAGAAACGGCTTGCAGGATCGTTTTGAGGCCGTACAGTCGAGTTGGTTCGAGCACATCCAGGGATCCTTTCACGCGATTGTCTCAAATCCGCCCTATATTGCTTCCAATGTCATTCACGATCTCGCTCCCGAAGTGACTAAATTTGATCCGGCAGCGGCTCTGGATGGCGGCCCGGATGGGCTTGACGGCTACAAAGCCATAGCCAAGGATGCGGCAAGGTTCATCAGGCCCAATGGGGTCGTCGGACTGGAGATCGGCTACGATCAGCGAAACGACGTGACGGCGATCTTTGAAGCGAAAGGCTTCAGGTGCCTTAAATCCGTGAAAGATTATGGTCAGAACGACAGGGTGCTTGTGTTCGCGCTCGCGTGAAAGACGATAATGCGGCATTGGGCGAGACATTATTGTTATTGCGAAGAAAAGGCTTGGATTTCCCGGTGAAGCAATATAGGTTGCGGTCACGTGTTGGGCAGATAGGAATGAACGAGATTCGTTCGGTACTTGGTTTGCCTCGGGGGTCCGCTCTTTTAAACGAGAGTTTCAACGGTTGAACACGACCCAATGCGTGAATCAGTCAAACTGACTTGAGAACCAAGCGGCAGGTCGGCGCAAAGGCGCAGTATGCTCGCGGCACAAAGGTCCTGACCCGGTTTCCGGTCATGGCGGTTGGTGCCATGTATCCATCACAAACAGAGAATTCAGGTGAACGATCTATGAGGCCAGGACAGCAGAACAAGCGCGGTCGAGGGCGTGGTAACAATAACAACGGCGGCGGTGGCGGCGGCGGTGGAAATAACAATAACAACAATTTCAACCGCAAGGGCGGCAATCCGCTGACCCGGTCCTATGACAGCTCCGGCCCCGATGTGAAGATTCGCGGTACGGCGCAGCATATCGCCGAAAAATACGCGCAGCTCGCCCGCGACGCCCAAAGCTCCGGCGATCGCGTGATGGCCGAGAACTATCTCCAGCACGCCGAACATTACAATCGTATCATCGCCAGCGCCCAAGCGCAGATGCAGGAACGCTTCCAGCGTGACGACCGTGGCGAGTACAATGATCGCGAAGGTGCGGACCGCGACGGCGACGATATGGACAACAATGAGAATGACAATGACAATGACGGCGACGATGTCGTTATCGTCCAGCCGCCGCAGAGCAGGCCGCACCAGCCGCAGCAGAGCAGACAGCACCAGCCGCAGGCACAGCCGAAGCCGGTAGCCTCTCAGGCGCCTGCGCCGGCACCTCAGTCCGAGGTCATCGATGGAACCGGCCCCCAGCCGGAGATCGAAGGCATTCCGGCCGAAGTCGCGATGGACGAGGAAGGTGCCGGCGGCCAGCCGCGCGAACGCCAGCCCCGCCGCCGCAGCACCGGCAGCCGTCCCCGTCGCCCGCGTCGCGGTGCTGAGGGCGAAGAAGCCGCCGCTGAAGGCGAGGGCGCCTCTGCCGAGGCGCCGGTGCTGGCTGACGTCGCCTCGGAATGAGGATTTCGCTTTCCCTTCAGGGGAGAGCGTGACGGTCATGCCATCTACTCGAATTAGCTTGAAAATCCCCGGCCTTGTGCCGGGGATTTTCATTTTATGGGCTCTTTAAACTCGCAGAACCGGCTACCATATTCTCTTCGAACTGCTTCGCCCGAATCCCAGCCGGGCAAAGCGCGACCTGCCTTTTCAGGGGGTCGATCTCAATCATCGGTCTGCGCCTCTTCAGGGCAGGGCGATCTATGGAGGTAGAATATGAATATCGAGAAATATTCGGAGCGGGTGCGCGGTTTCATCCAGTCCGCCCAGACCTATGCGTTGGCGCAGGGTCACCAGCAATTTACACCGGAACATGTGCTGAAAGTCCTGCTCGACGACGATCAGGGCATGGCGTCGTCGCTGATCGAGCGTGCCGGCGGCGATGCCAAGGCCGCCCGCCTGGCCAATGACGCGGCTCTCGCCAAGTTGCCGAAGATCTCCGGCGGCAACGGCAACATCTATCTGGCACAACCGCTCGCCAAGGTCCTTTCGACCGCCGAAGAAGCGGCGAAGAAGGCCGGCGACAGCTTCGTCACTGTCGAGCGCCTGCTGCAGGCGCTGGCGATCGAATCCTCGGCCTCGACCTTTTCGACGCTGAAGAACTCAGGCGTGACGGCCCAGGGCCTCAACCAGGTCATCAATGACATCCGCAAGGGTCGGACGGCGGATTCCTCCAATGCCGAGCAGGGTTTCGACTCACTGAAAAAGTTCGCACGCGACCTCACCGCCGAAGCCCGCGAGGGCAAGCTCGACCCGGTGATCGGCCGCGACGACGAAATCCGCCGCACCATCCAGGTGCTTTCGCGCCGCACCAAGAACAATCCTGTGCTGATCGGCGAACCTGGCGTCGGCAAGACGGCGATCGTCGAGGGCCTGGCGCTGCGCATCGTCAACGGTGACGTGCCGGAATCGCTCAAGGACAAGAAACTGATGGCGCTCGACATGGGCGCGTTGATTGCCGGTGCGAAATACCGCGGCGAATTCGAGGAGCGGCTGAAGGCGGTGCTCAATGAAGTCCAGGCGGAAAACGGCGAGATCATCCTGTTCATCGACGAGATGCACACGCTGGTGGGCGCCGGCAAGGCGGATGGAGCGATGGATGCTTCCAACCTCCTGAAGCCCGCCCTTGCCCGCGGCGAGCTGCATTGCGTCGGCGCGACGACGCTCGATGAATATCGCAAACATGTCGAGAAGGATCCGGCTCTTGCCCGCCGCTTCCAGCCCGTCGTTGTCGACGAACCGACGGTCGAAGATACGATCTCGATCCTGCGTGGCCTGAAGGAAAAATACGAGCAGCACCACAAGGTGCGCATCGCCGATGCGGCGTTGGTGGCGGCTGCGACGCTTTCCAACCGCTATATCACCGACCGTTTCCTGCCCGACAAGGCGATCGACCTGATGGACGAGGCGGCAGCGCGGCTGCGCATGCAGGTGGATTCCAAGCCGGAAGAGCTCGACGAACTTGACCGCCGCATCATGCAGCTGAAGATCGAGCGCGAAGCGCTGAAAAAGGAAACGGACGTCGCGTCCGCCGACCGTCTGAAGCGGCTGGAAACCGAGGTGACCGATCTCGAGGAACAGGCCGATGCGCTGACGGCCCGCTGGCAGGCGGAAAAGCAGAAACTCGGCCTTGCCGCCGATCTCAAAAAGCAGCTCGACGATGCCCGCAACGAACTGGCGATCGCCCAGCGCAAAGGCGAATTCCAGCGTGCCGGCGAGCTGACCTACGGCGTCATTCCCGATCTTGAAAAGCAGCTCGTCGATGCCGAGAAGCAGGATGGCGACCGCGGCGCGATGGTGCAGGAGGTGGTCATCCCCGACAACATCGCCCATGTCGTGTCCCGCTGGACCGGCATTCCGGTCGACAGGATGCTGGAGGGCGAACGCGACAAGCTGCTTCGGATGGAAGACGAACTGGCGAAATCGGTGATCGGTCAGGGCGATGCGGTTCAGGCCGTGTCGCGCGCCGTCCGCCGCGCGCGCGCCGGCCTGCAGGATCCGAACCGGCCGATCGGTTCGTTCATCTTCCTCGGCCCGACCGGCGTCGGCAAGACGGAGCTCACCAAGGCGCTCGCCCGCTTCCTCTTCGACGACGAAACGGCGATGGTGCGCATGGATATGTCGGAATATATGGAGAAGCACTCCGTTGCCCGGCTGATCGGTGCGCCTCCCGGCTATGTCGGTTATGACGAAGGCGGAGCGCTGACGGAAGCGGTGCGCCGCAGGCCCTATCAGGTCGTGCTGTTCGACGAGATCGAAAAGGCGCATCCCGACGTCTTCAACATCCTGCTGCAGGTGCTGGACGACGGACGCCTGACGGACGGTCAGGGCCGGACGGTCGACTTCCGTAACACGATGATCATCATGACTTCGAACCTCGGCGCCGAATATCTGACGCAACTGAGGGACGGCGACGACAGCGACACGGTTCGCGAGCAGGTGATGGAGGTCGTGCGCGGACATTTCCGGCCGGAATTCCTGAACCGCATCGACGAGATCATCCTCTTCCATCGCCTGAAGCGCGAGGAGATGGGCGCGATCGTCGATATCCAGCTGAAGCGGCTGGTGGCTCTGCTATCCGAGCGCAAGATCGTCATCGATCTCGACGAGGAAGCCCGCCATTGGCTGGCGAACAAGGGTTACGATCCGGTCTACGGCGCAAGGCCGCTGAAGCGGGTGATCCAGAAGTTCGTGCAGGATCCGCTGGCCGAGCAGATCCTGTCCGGCCAGGTGCCGGATGGATCGACGGTGACGGTGACGAGCGGTTCGGACCGGTTGCAGTTCAGGACAAGGCAGACGGTGAGCGAAGCAGCGTAAATCCAGTTTGCCGGATGAATGGGAAATGGCGGCTTCGGCCGCCATTTTTCGTTGGGTGGCCGGGGCGTCTGTCGGAGGCGAAGCAGCGTAGATAGACGCTACTTGCTCGCCACCTGGTCTGGTGTCTGGTTGTTCAGCAGCGTATCGATGCGCTTGCGCTCGTCTTCGAATTTCGCCAGCGCCTCGCCCTGCAGCGATTTGCCGCCCGGCAGCCGGATGCGCAGCGGATCGACCTTGGTGCCATTGACGATCAGCTCGTAATGCAGGTGCGGGCCGGTGGATTCGCCCGTCGTGCCGACCCAGCCGATCACCTGGCCCTGGCGGATCTTGGCGCCGGGGACGACGCCCTTGGCGATGGCGCTCTGGTGATTGTAGGAGGATTCATAGCCGTTGGCATGGCGCACGATCGTCTGGTTGCCGTAACCGCCGGAATCCCAGCCGGCCTTTTCGACCGTGCCGTTGCCGGCGGCGATGATCGCCGTGCCGCGCGGTGCTGCCCAATCGACGCCGGTGTGCATGCGGGCGAAACCGAGGATCGGGTGGCGGCGCATGCCGAAGCCAGATTTGAAGATGCCGTTCGGAACCGGGTTGCGCAGCAGGAACTGGCGGATGCTCTTGCCGTTCTCGTCGAAATAATCGACCGTGCCGTCGTCGGGGTCCTGGAAACGGTAGAAGCGCGTCTGCGTATCGCCGAAACGGGCGTTGACATAGAGCAGTTCGGAATCCTCGGTCGCCTGACCGGCGCTGTCGGCGACGGAGAAGAAGGCTTCGAGACTGTCGGTCGGCCTCAGCTGCGCCTGGAAATCGACATTGCTGGCGAGCAGCTTGATGATCAGCGCCGTCATATCCTTGGTCATGCCGTAGGAAAGGGCAGCACGATAGATGCCGTCATAGACGCGCGGCAGGTTCTGGCCGGGCGGTGGTGCGAAGGAATTGTCATCGAAGGCGGTGGCGATGGCATCCAGCATCGGCGGCTCGCTGCCGGGCACGTACCTGCCCTTGTCGTCGACGGCCACGGTGACGAGATGGCGCGTGCCGCGATAGACGCTGGCTCGGATGATCTTTGCCTGTTCGCCCTTCTGAATGATGCCGATGCGCAGTACATCGCCCTTGTCGAGATCAGGAGAACCCAGTTGCTGCGCGATATAGCCGGCGATGCCATCGGCATATTGCTGCGGATAGCCTGAATCCGTTAGCGCTTTGGCGATCGGCGTGTCGACGCGCACCGGCAGGATGTCGTCGGCGAATTCTTCGGTCTGCGGCGTGATCGATTCCGATGCGGAGACCGTCATGTTCTGTTCGAGCACGCGGGCGGACAGACCGGCGGTCAGATCGACATCGGCGTCCTCGTTGGAGAAACGACGCGGATCGACATAATAAAGGGCTGCGAGCTGCGTGTTGCCGTCCGTCAGCACCGAGCCGTTGGAACGCACGTTCTCTTCGACCTCCTCGAGCGACAGGCCGGATGCCATCTGCATGCTGGTCTTGCCGGTCGGGAAGGGAATGGTCTTCAGGCTGACTTCGGATTCGACGTCGGATCCGTAAAGCGCACCTGTGCGGCTTTGCGGCGCGGGCTGCGGCTCGTCGGCGGAAAAGATCGCCAGGGGATCGAAGTCCGGATAATCTTCCGTCGCCACATGGTTGGCGGCCAGCGTCATCTTCACATGCGCGAAGGGCTGGCGGCGCACGACTTCCTTTTCGCCGTCGTGGACGACGGTCGAGACTTCCATGATGGCACGGTCGGACGGTTTTGCGGCGATGGCGGGCGCGATCAGCCGGCCACCGCGGACCACTGTCGTATCCTCATGGGCGTCTGCCGCAAC
>NZ_CP088095.1:3750000-4147500 GCF_021052345.1 Rhizobium sp. SU303 | reverse complement strand
GAGGTATCGGAAGTGCGAATGTTGACATGAGTAACGATAAAGAGGGTGAGAGACCCTCTCGCCGAAAGACCAAGGGTTCCTGCTTAAAGTTAATCTGAGCAGGGTTAGCCGGCCCCTAAGGCGAGGCAGAAATGCGTAGTCGATGGGAACCACGTTAATATTCGTGGGCCTGGTGGTAGTGACGGATTGCACAAGTTGTTCATTCTAATTGGATTGGATGGGCAGCGGAGCGGTTCCAGGAAATAGCTCCACCGTATAGACCGTACCCGAAACCGACACAGGTGGTCAGGTAGAGTATACCAAGGCGCTTGAGAGAACTATGTTGAAGGAACTCGGCAAATTGCACGCGTAACTTCGGAAGAAGCGTGACCCCATGCTAGGCAACTATTATGGGGTGGCACAGACCAGGGGGTAGCGACTGTTTATCAAAAACACAGGGCTCTGCGAAGTCGCAAGACGACGTATAGGGTCTGACGCCTGCCCGGTGCTGGAAGGTTAAGAGGAGAGGTGCAAGCTTTGAATCGAAGCCCCAGTAAACGGCGGCCGTAACTATAACGGTCCTAAGGTAGCGAAATTCCTTGTCGGGTAAGTTCCGACCTGCACGAATGGCGTAACGACTTCCCCGCTGTCTCCAACATAGACTCAGTGAAATTGAATTCCCCGTGAAGATGCGGGGTTCCTGCGGTCAGACGGAAAGACCCCGTGCACCTTTACTATAGCTTTACACTGGCATTCGTGTCGGCATGTGTAGGATAGGTGGTAGGCTTTGAAGCGGGGACGCCAGTTTCCGTGGAGCCATCCTTGAAATACCACCCTTATCGTCATGGATGTCTAACCGCGGCCCGTCATCCGGGTCCGGGACAGTGTATGGTGGGTAGTTTGACTGGGGCGGTCGCCTCCGAAAGAGTAACGGAGGCGCGCGATGGTGGGCTCAGACCGGTCGGAAATCGGTCGTCGAGTGCAATGGCATAAGCCCGCCTGACTGCGAGACTGACAAGTCGAGCAGAGACGAAAGTCGGTCATAGTGATCCGGTGGTCCCGCGTGGAAGGGCCATCGCTCAACGGATAAAAGGTACGCCGGGGATAACAGGCTGATGACCCCCAAGAGTCCATATCGACGGGGTTGTTTGGCACCTCGATGTCGGCTCATCGCATCCTGGGGCTGGAGCAGGTCCCAAGGGTTTGGCTGTTCGCCAATTAAAGCGGTACGTGAGCTGGGTTCAGAACGTCGTGAGACAGTTCGGTCCCTATCTGCCGTGGGTGTAGGAATATTGACAGGATCTGTCCCTAGTACGAGAGGACCGGGATGGACATATCTCTGGTGGACCTGTTGTCCTGCCAAGGGCATAGCAGGGTAGCTACATATGGACGGGATAACCGCTGAAGGCATCTAAGCGGGAAACCCACCTGAAAACGAGTATTCCCTATCAGAGCCGTGGAAGACGACCACGTTGATAGGCCGGGTGTGGAAGTGCGGCAACGCATGAAGCTTACCGGTACTAATAGCTCGATCGGCTTGATCGTTCTCATTGACTATGCTCATCTCAAGGCGACCGCAAAGCGGTCGTCCTGACAAGGCGAAGGCGTCAGCCTTTGCCCGGTCCCGGCGAACACGAAGTGTTCGTCCGGTTGGAGCTCTAAAACGTGTTCAAAAACGAAGTCATAGGACTTCACCAGCTTCTCAAAACAACAAAGTTGCGCTTTGCCGACCTGGTGGTTATGGCGGGGTGGCTGCACCCGTTCCCTTTCCGAACACGGCCGTGAAACGCCCCTGCGCCCATGGTACTTCGTCTTAAGACGCGGGAGAGTAGGTCGCTGCCAGGTCTGCAAAACGCAACTATGTAAAACAATCTTCTCATTCACAGCCAACGGCCCAAAGCCGAAACAAAGGGCCGCTCACAAAGCGGCCTTTCGTGTTATAATACCGAAGCAAATCTCAAAGATTTGCACATGGCGCGGGGTGGAGCAGCCCGGTAGCTCGTCAGGCTCATAACCTGAAGGCCGCAGGTTCAAATCCTGCCCCCGCAACCAGATACTTCCCAAATAGACAAACAACAAAGCCCCGGACCGCAAAAACGGCCGGGGCTTTGCTGTTTTTGCGAAATGGCATGGCGACGCAAGATTTGACGTTGGGAACCGCTGCGGCAAACTCAGCCTCGTTCCCCAACTGTCGTAAACGCATGCCCGGTCGGTCCATGGCGTCTTTCTGGTCAGAGACACTGCAGCAAAAAAAATCCCAATGGGCGTATGATCAACTTTCAGGCACGAGTAAATAGTTGATAAAAGTATAATATTCTAATATACGTGGAGCCGGCATTTTAATATTTCCATAACAGCACGCAACGTCCCTCCAATTGGCGGGCGCTGGTTATTCTACTCAGCAAGGCTATGCGATTTCATGGAGTAGATCAGAGATTTATGGGGGAATGAATAAATGCGAAAATGGGCATCTTCTTTACTGACGACTTCGCATGGAAGGGGTCGTCTTCCGTTTGCTATCTCGGGATTGCCAGCTCTCTGCGCAGTGGTGCTCTATGCCAGTGTCGCTTGCGCGCAAGCGCCGACTGAGGAGCAGCGCAATGCGATCAGGGCGGAATGCCGCTCCGATTTCATAGCGCAATGCTCAGGGGTGACGCCGGGCGGTATCGAGGCGCTCACTTGCCTGCAACAGCATAGCGCCACGCTTTCGGCTGGCTGTCGGAAGGCGGTGTCGGCGATAAGCAAACCTAAGTCGACATCCGCGGAGCCGGCTCCGGCTGCGCCAGCAACCACTGGGGCGACCAGCCCGGCACCGGCGACGGGTGTACCGGCGCATCAGCCGACCCAGGCGCAACGCAGCGCTGTCAAATCGGCCTGCCAACGCGATTTCATGGCGCAATGCTCCGGCGTCACACCGGGCGGCACTGAGGCACTCAGTTGCCTGCAGCAGCACAATGCCGCTCTATCGGCGCCGTGTCAGCAAGCCGTTGCGGCCTTGGGAGGATCAGCGGGGGGAGGATCAGCCGGATCAACCCCAGCCAGCGGCGCCGCGGCGACGGTCGCGACCACGCCCGCTCCTCGAGCCATGATGCCGGCCTTCTCGCCGCGCGAGGAACTGATGATCCTGCGTGAAACGTGCGGATCGGATTTTCAGGCGTTGTGTCGCATGGTGCCTTTGGGCGGAGGACGGGGTATGGCTTGCCTCCGAGATAATCTGCAACGCGTGTCGCCTGCCTGTCATAGGGTACTGACCTCGGGACTATAGCGTCTTTTCGAACATCCCGCTGTGAAGTGCCCGCCAACAACCCAGTCCCGCAAACCGCAGACGATCGCGCAAAAAGGTTGTTACAACACCCTTACTGTACCTTCGACACCTCCACCTCAGCGACGGCTGCGGTCTTCGTACGTCCTTTCCAATATTCTTCGAAGCGCTGTAGCACGACGTAGAAAGAGGGTACGAAGAGCACGGCGAGGCAGGTCGAGGCGATCATCCCGCTGAAGACCGATATGCCGATCGATTTGCGGGCGGATGCGCCGGCGCCGGTCGCCAGCACGAGCGGCAGGACGCCGAGGATAAAGGCGAAGGACGTCATCAGAATTGGCCGGAAACGCAAGCGGGCGGCCTCGACGGCCGCATCCAGTATTTCCATGCCTTCCGCCCGCCTTTCCCTAGCATATTCGACGATGAGGATGGCATTCTTCGATGCAAGCGCGATCAGCAGGATAAGGCCGATCTGCGTATAGAGGTTGTTGGCGACACCGGCTGCCATAAGCGCTGCCACCGTGCCGAGGAGAGCGAGCGGCACGGCGAGAAGGACTGCCAGCGGCAAGATCCAGCTTTCATACTGGCCCGCGAGCACGAAATAGACGAGGAGCATGGCAAGTGCGAAGATGAAATAGATCTGCCCGCCCACGGCCTTCTCCTGATAGGACAGCGCCGTCCATTCGAAGCCTGTACCCGGCGGCAGTGTCTGATCGGCAATCTGCTCCATGACGTCGAGCGATTGGCCGGAACTGAAGCCGGCGGCAGGCCCGCCAACGATCGTTGCGGACGGGTAGAGATTGTAGAGGCTGATCAGGGAGGGGCCTTGTGTCGTGGTGACATCGACGACCGTGCCGAGCGGCACCATCGTCCCATCGCCGGCTTTGACCTTCAGGTTGCGGATGTCTTCAGCGCTGACCCGGAAGTCGGAAGCGGCTTGCGCATAGACCTGGAAGGTACGGCCAAATTTGTTGAACTGGGTGACATAGCTCGATCCGACATAGCCGGAGAGAGCGGAGAAGACCTGGCCCACCGTAATTCCCAGTGTCTCCGCCTTGATCCGATCGACGGAAACGGCAAGTTGCGGCACGTTCGAGCGAAAAGGCGTGCTCAGCCTTTGCAGCGACGATTGGGCACTGCCGTTCTTGACGATTGTGTCGGCAAGCGATTGCAGCAGCGGGTAGTCGGAAATGCCGTTCCTGATCTCGACCTGCATGGTAAAGCCGCTGGCATTGCCGACGCCCTGGATCGGAGGCGGTACCACCACCAGCGTCTTGGCGGCGAGCACGCTTTGCAGCGCGCCGTTCAAATGCTGGTAGATCGACAGCAGATCCTGCCCCTTTTCCTTGCCGCGCTCGTCCCAATCCTTCAGCACGACATAGGCGACGCCGGCATTCTGCAGGCTGGCATTGTTGTCGAGAACGGAGACGCCGCTGATGGTCAGTACTTGGTCGACGCCAGGTGTGGCTTCGGCGATCTTGCCGACCTCTTCCATCACCGCGTCTGTGCGCTCCTTCGATGCGCCATCTGGCAGCTGCGCACTGATCAGCACATAGCCTTGATCCTCGATGGGCAGAAACGCAGTCGGAAGACGGGCGAGCCCCCAGACTGCGACACCGATCAGCGCAAGTGCTGCTATGACCATGATGCCGCTGTGGCGGGTCATCGATCCGATCAGCCCTGCATAGCTGCGTTCACCCCTGTCATAGACCCTGTTGAAGCCGCGATAGAAGATGTTGCGTTTCTCGGGCGGGACCGGCGGGCGCAGCCAAAGGGCGCATTGCGTCGGTTTCAGCGTGACGGCATTGATGGCGCTGATCAGTGCCGTGGCGGCGATGACGAGGGCGAATTGCCGATAGAGCTGTCCGGTCAGGCCAGGCAGGAAGGCGGCCGGAATGAAAACCGCCATCAGCACAAGCGTGATACCGATGACCGGGCCGAGCAGTTCCTCCATCGCCTTTTCGGCCGCCTTTCGGCCAGACATGCCGGCCTCGATGTGTCGGGCGACACCTTCAACGATGACAATGGCATCATCGACGACGATGCCGATGGCGAGAACGATGGCAAACAGCGTCGACAGGTTGACGGTAAAGCCCAGTGCCGCCATGGCCGCGAAGGCGCCGATGATGGTGACGGGAACTGTGGTCGCCGGCACGAGCATCGCCCGCCAATCCTGCAGGAAAACGAGAATGACGATGAGAACGAGAACGCCCGCCTCGATCAAGGTGACGTAAACTTCGTCGATGGAAGCGTCGACGAATTTCGTCGTGTCGAACGGCACGTGATATTCGAGACTCGGCGGGAAGCTCTTCGAGAGCTCCTGCATTTTTGTATTCACCGCCTGCGCCACCGCAATGGCATTCGCCTCCGGCAGCTGAAAAATGCCGATACCGGCTGCCGGCCGGCCGTTCTGCATGAAGGATTGGCTGTAGGTCTGGGCGCCGAGTTCGACGCGGCCGATATCGCGGATGCGGGTGACGCGGCCGCCCTGTCCGCTCTCGACCTTGACGACGATGTTTTCGTAGTCGGCCGCCTCGTTCAATCGGCCATTGACGTTCAGCGTGTATTGGAAGACCTGCCCCTTCGGCACCGGCGGAATGCCGATCTGGCCGGCGGCAACCTCCTGGCTCTGCTGCTGCACGACGCTGACCACATCCTGCGGCGTCAGGCCGCGTGCCTGCAGTAGGTTCGGATCCATCCAGATGCGCATGGCATATTGGCCGGCACCGAAAACGGTGACGTTGCCGACACCCGGCAGGCGAGCGAGTTCATTCTGCAGATTGATGACGGCGTAGTTCGACAGGAAAAGGCTGTCATAGCGGCTATCGGGCGAGGTCAGGCTGACGAAGCCGAGGATCGCCGTCGATTTCTTTTGCGTCGTCACGCCCTGAAGCTGCACCGCTTCGGGAAGCGATGACATCGCAATGGCAACGCGATTTTGCACCAGAACCTGGGCCTGGTCCGGATCGGTTCCAATGGCAAAGGTCACGGTCAGGGAATAGGTGCCGTCGCTGGCGCTTGTCGACTGCATGTAGAGCATGTCCTGCACGCCGTTGACCTGCTGCTCGATCGGCAGCGCGACGGTGTCGACGAGGGTCTGGGCGCTGGCGCCCGGGAAGCGCGTCGTCACCTGCACCGTCGGCGGAACGACGTTCGGATATTGCGCCACAGGCAGCTGGAACAGGGCGACCGCGCCGATGAGCACGAAAACCAATGCCAGAACATTGGCGAGTATCGGTCGCTCGATGAAGAAACGCGAGATCATGCTGTTGTCCTTAGACGTTCAGATGAAGCATGGCGGCGGATTCATTGCGTGGTGGTCTTGGCCTTGGCATCGCCGGTGGCAGCTGCCGGTGGATTCATTTCGATCTTCTCGGGCGTGACCTTGCTGCCGGGGATGGCCTGCTGGATACCTTGGGTTACGACCCAGTCGGCGGGATCGAGGCCGGAGTCGATGACACGGAGCGCACCTTCGCGTTGGCCGGTCTTGACCTGCTTCTGTTCGACGACGTCGTCCTTGCCGAGAACAAGCAGGTAGCTGCCCAGCTGGTTTGTCCCGATAGCGTCATCGCGCACCAGCAAAGCCTTGTCGTTATGGCCGACCGGCACCCGAACCCGCACGAAGAGACCGGGCAGCATGGCATGGTCCTTGTTGTCGAACAGGGCGCGCACCTGAAGCGTGCCTGTGGAGGCATCGAGCTGCGGCGAGACGTAATCGAGATGTCCCTTATGCGGGTAGCCTTCCTCGGTCTGCAGGCCGAGCTCCGCCGGAATGCTTGGAAGGTCCGTCTGCTTGAAGGTGCGCCCCTGCCTTGCCAGGGTTTCCTTGATCATCAGCACCTGGGTTTCGCTAACGTTGAAATAGGCATAAAGCGGATCTGTCTGAACGATGCTGGCGAGTTTGGTGGGACCGGATACGCCGACAAGAGCGCCGATATCGACGAGGTGATCGGTGACTGTGCCGTCGAAGGGGGCAAACACCTCCGTATATCCGAGGTTGATCGTCGCGAGATCGAGATTGGCCTGGGCATTGAGGATGGACGCATTCGCCTCGTCGAGCGTCGCCTTGGCGCTGTCGACCGCGGTCTGCGTTGTGACCTGTTGCTTCGATAGATTGAGCTGCCGGTCGTATTCCTGCTGTGCGCCGACCTGAGACGCATGTTGCGAGGCAAGGGATGCCTTCGCCTGATCCAGTTGCGCCTGATAGGTGTTGCGCTCAATTCCGAAGAGCTTGGTGCCCTTCATCACCGTCATGCCGTCCTGGTAGTCGATCGATTGGACGTAGCCTTGGACGCGCGCCTCGATATCAACTGAGTTGAGCGGCACCGTATTGCCGGTGAGTTCAAAATAGAGCGTCACCGGTTGCTGGATCGGCTGGGCGACCCGAACCGGAGGTGGAGGAGGGGCGACGTAAGTATTGCCGCTTTTCTCACAGCCAGCGAGAATTGCCATGCCGGCGAGCACCACAGACAGGTGCAGACCCTGATACAATCTCACACGCATTGCCGCCGCCCCGATGTTTACGAGCTCTTTCAAAGGCATACAGCGTCATTTGCGCGTCTGAAAAAGACGCGCGGCGCTGTAGTCTTCATGCATGCCTCGGTGGAGACGAGCCCTCTCCGAAAAGTTCCGGGCATGCGATATTATGTCGCGGCATTGCTAAAAATTGCAATAGCTGTTGGTGCGCAATTCAACTGCGAGTTCGTCCTCGATGGATGCCATGACGCGGCTACGGTTTCCCGAGCCGTTCGATGGCAGATTGTAATGGTGCGTCCGAAACGCGGATCAGCCCGAGATACGGGTTCGCCATGTCCGAAACCAGGAAGATGGCGCCGGCGACGGATAGGGCGCAGACGAGCAGAATTGACAGCACCGTCAGATTGGCCGGCGCCTGCAGCCCGAAGGTCGCAAAGAGCAGCGAGAGCCAACAGACGAGAACGGTGACAAAGGCCCATGGCAGACCCTCTTCTCCGGATTCGACCAGCAGCCAGTGGGCCTCGGCCATCATGCCGCTCACCTCAACAGCACGCGCTTGGAGAGAGTGCTGCACGGCACCCCTCGGCAACAGGGATCGAAGGACGGCCTGAACCGCCTCGATATCCTGATATTCCCCCGGCGCATTGCCGAATGTTTCGTCGGTGGTCTCGGCAGTCCAGCCGCGGCTCAGCCGTCTCTCTATGAGTTCACGCAGCAATTGACGCGCTTTGTCGGTTTCCGGCCCGTATTGCGCCATCACGCGGTCAAGCAGGAGTACCCGTGCCGCGGCCGTTCTCATCTCCACTTCGGCATTGTCATAGGACGACTTGGCGGATGCAATCAGAAGGCCGAGCGTCAGAGCCGACAGCGTTCCCACCACCGCGGTCGCCAGCCTGATGACGTCCTTGGATTCTGCATTGAGATGGTGATCCGGCAAACGGCCGCGCACCACCAATCCTATCGATGTTGCCATCGACAGAAAAACAAAGACAAGCCCGCCAACCAACAGTGAGCCCAAGTCCGGCCTCCGTATCGCCACGTAGGTCCTGCAGCCACCCTGCAAGCTGTGCAATAGCTCCCGTCATCATAGCGGAAGACGGACCAAGCGCGGAACTCTTAACTTCCAGATCTTGTGCGGCCGTAATTGGGCGGATTTCATTGCTGGAAAATGAGCAGCACGTAAGCCAGGAAAAGCACCAGATGGACCGCACCTTGCATGAGATGCGTGCGGCCGCTGGCAAAGGTGATGATGCTGACGGCCAGAGTGAGCAGGAGCATCACCAGATCTCCATGTTCGAGGCCCAGCTTCACCGGGTGCCCGTAAAGACGGCTGATGACAAGCATTGCCGGCACGGTCAGCCCGATCGTTGACAGCACCGAACCAAGGAAGATGTTGACGGAACGCTGAAGATTATTGGCGATGGATGCACGCACGGCGCTGATTGCCTCGGGCGTCGCGACAAGGATGGCCATGACAACACCGCCAAACGCGGTCGGGGCATGCAGGGTTTCGATAATGTAATCGATCGGCCGCGCAAGCTGTTCGACCAGAAAGACGACGGGGCCCATATAGGCTAAAAGCAGAATGGCATGAGGCCAAACCGGCCCGCGGGGAGGAGCATGTTCACCATGATGCTCGTGGCGATTGCTGTCGTCGGCGAAATAGTCCCGATGGCGGCCGGCCTGAAGAAACAGAAACGTAGCGTAAAGACCGACCGATATTATACCCAGTATCAGTTGTCTCGGTGCGGATGGATGCTGTCCGTCCGGGCCTGCAAGAAATGTCGGCATCACCAGGCTCAGGGTCGCCAGCGGCACGATGACCCCGAGATAAGCGTTGGCGCCCTGCAGGTTATGCTGCTGTTCCGGTCGCCGCCATGCGCCCAGCAGCAAGGACAGGCCGACCATGCCGTTCAGGATGATCATGACGACTGCGAACAGCGTGTCGCGCGCGAGCGTGGGATTGTTCTCGCCGTGAAGCATGACGGCTGATATTGCCATCACCTCGATCGAGGTGATGGCAAGCGTCAGAATAAGCGTGCCGTAGGGCTCCTTCAGCCGCTCAGCCAAATGATCCGCGTGCCGCACGACCGACAGTGCGGAGCCGAGGACGACGGCAAACAGCCAGACGAAAACGACACTGAACCATAGCGGATCGGCAAGCCGGCCGAAGAGCTGCTCCTGGAAGGCAAGAAACGCTAAGCTCGTCACGACGCTGACGCCCAGGAACCATTCCTCGCGTATCAGGCTGCTTGGGCCGACAGCGCGCAATGCCGGACCGTCCGTCATCGAAACCACCCGCCTTCTAGCAAATGCCGCCGCAATGCGATCATCAACACCATGGTGTCCGTCCGCTGTTCTTTTGCCTGTCCCATGAGCAGGCACAGACGACGCTGCCTCAAGGCGAACCGAAGCTCAAGTCAGATCGTAAATCACTGATTAAAACTTGTAGGGCTCTGTCGTTCATCACCCACGGATCTCGACAAGGGAGCAGTCGCCGACGGTCGATCACGCCGCGCCTTGGGTTATTCGCGGCCGGTCGCCGGGATTGCCGCGCCGGTGACGACGGCTGCGGCCGGCGAAATCAGGAAGGCGATGAGGCGGGCTATCGATTGCGGCGATACCCAACCGTCCGTCTTCGCATCGGGCATGGCTGCGCGGTTCTCAGGCGTGTCGATCGTCCCGGGCAGGATGCAGTTGGCGGTGATGCGATCGTCGCGGCATTCGGCGGCGATCGCCTCGGTCAGCCGGATGACGGCGGCTTTCGAGGCGGCGTAAGCGGCCTGCTTGGCGCCGGCCTTCAGGCCGGGCGCGGCGGCGATATGAACGATGCGGCCGTAGCCTGCCGCCTTCATGGTCGGGAGAACCGCGGCGCTGATTGTCAGCGCAGTGCGGGCGTTTGCGGTCATCATCGTCTCCCACTGCGCGGGCGCCTCCGGCCCGACCGGTCCCATCTGGAAACCGCCGACGGTGTTGACCAATGCGCTGACGCCGCCAAAGCGCTTGACGGCCCGGGCGACGGCGGCGGCGCAGGAAGCATAATCAGTGAGATCCGTTCCCGCGATCGAC
This sequence comes from Rhizobium sp. SU303, assembly GCF_021052345.1. Lineage (NCBI taxonomy): Bacteria > Pseudomonadati > Pseudomonadota > Alphaproteobacteria > Hyphomicrobiales > Rhizobiaceae > Rhizobium > Rhizobium sp. SU303. The sequence continues at coordinate 4,136,714 of NZ_CP088095.1, read as the reverse complement.
AGAAACTCCGTGGAGGCAGGAAGATCGCCGGCCAAGGCTTCCAGCTCACTGCTCGAACGGTTCATGCAGACGAGTTTCGCGCCGGCGCTGGCAAGCTCGCGGACAACGGCGCTGCCGAGGTTGCCGCCGGCTCCCGTGACGATCACGGCTTTCTGGTCGTTCATGGCAATCGATCTCCTGACGGTGCCCGCGTTCGACGGTGCCGCGCATTGTTGATCCAGGCTGAGCGGCAGCACAAGCCCGCCGGCCAAGACAAGGTCAGATGTTTACGAAACGGCCCGCGGAGCGATCCGCGGGCCGTTCGTCTTTGATCGTCTGCCGGACGTGATTTCAGTGATATTTCGCCCGTTCGCGGTCGAGGATGACAGGCGCGTCGAGGCCAGCGATCGGACGGGTGACATCGGCCGGGATGTCGCCGGTGAGCTGCAGGTCGAGATAGCGAGCGCAGCAGACCCGCAGGAAGGACGTGAAGTTGCCGAGATCGTGGCCGGCATCGATCGATTCATGATGCAGCCGGGTGATCAGCTGGACGACATTCATACCGTCGCGCCGGGCGATTTCCTCCAGCTTCGCCCAGAAGAAGTTCTCCAGCCTGACGCTGGTGACCATGCCATCGATGCGCAGCGACCGGGTGGCGCTTTCCCAGAGCCGAGCATCTGCCTTGATGAAGAGTTCACACATATCGTCCTCCCCGGTGCCGCCCTCCTCAGGCGGCGTTGGTTTCGAGCAGTGCTGCGGCATCGAGCACGGCCATGAACTGGCGTAGCCACGACGGATGCGCCGGCCAGGCGGGCGCCGTGACCAGATTGCCGTCCGAGACTGCATCGCTGATTGATATGTCGGCATAAATGCCGCCGGCAAGCTCGACTTCCGGCCGGCAGGCGGGATAGGCCGAGCAGGTGCGGCCCTTCAAAACGCCGGCGGCGGCAAGCAATTGCGCGCCGTGGCAGATGGCGGCAACGGGTTTTCCGGCGTCGAAGAAGTGCCGGACGAATTTGAGGACGTCGGCATTGAGGCGCAGATATTCGGGTGCACGGCCGCCGGGGATGACGAGTGCATCGTAATCTTCGGCGCGCACGCTGTCGAAGGTGGCGTTCAGCGCGAAATTATGGCCGCGTTTTTCGGAGTAGGTCTGGTCGCCTTCGAAATCGTGGATGGCGGTGGCGACGGTGTCGCCGGCCTTCTTGCCGGGGCAGACGGCATCGACCGTGTAGCCGCAGGCGAGCAGCGTCTGGAACGGCACCATCGTTTCGTAATCTTCGGTGAAGTCACCCGTGATCATCAGGATCTTTGAGGCTGGCATCGTTTCCTCCCTTTGAAACCAACTGGCGGAGATTAGCAAAGAGCTGCCGCGAGCAGGTACTATGGGAATACTACAGGCGAAATTCGCACCCGATAAGGCAACAGCATTAGACCGCCCTGACCTTCACATCAGGCACCGCGCAAGCCTCGCCGCCGCCGAAGAGGCGGGAGCGGGTGAGGAAGCGCTTCTCGCGGCCATTGTCGAGCGAGAACATGCCGCCGCGGCCGGGTACGACGTCGATGATCAGCTGCGTATGCTTCCACGCCTCGAACTGGCTGGCGCTAGTATAGACTGATACGCCGCCGATCTCGCCGAGCCTGACGTCGCTGTCGCCGATCATGAATTCGTTAGCCGGATAACACATCGGCGAGGAGCCGTCGCAGCAGCCGCCGGACTGGTGGAAGAGGATATCGGGATGATCCCGCTTGATTTCTGCAATCAAATCGAGAGCTGCGTCGGTTGCGAGAACACGCAGTTCGCCGTTGACGGTGGTGGTTTCCATGGATGCCTCCTCCGAAGACACAAGGACTTCTCCCCGTGTTGGGGAGAAAGCTCAGTCTGTTGACAAACCTCGCTCTTTACTCGGCGTCATCCTCGGCCTTGTGCCGAGGATCTGCTTGATATCAACCGGCTGCAGATGCTCGGGACAAGCCGGAGCATGACGAAAGAGGGGTTGCCGACTCATCAGCAGCCTAGGCCTTCTCCCGTCGCCGGGAGAAGGCTTTTCAGCATATCACTTATGGACGGCTCTCAGAAGAAGCCGAGTGCCTTCGGGCTGTAGCTCACCAGCATGTTCTTGGTCTGCTGGTAGTGGTCGAGCATCATCTTGTGGGTTTCACGACCGATGCCCGACTGCTTGTAGCCGCCGAAGGCGGCATGGGCCGGGTAGGCGTGGTAACAGTTGGTCCAGACGCGGCCGGCCTGGATCTCGCGGCCGAAGCGGTAGCAGCGATTGGCATCGCGGCTCCAGACACCGGCGCCGAGACCGTAGAGCGTGTCGTTGGCGATTTCGAGCGCTTCCTTCTCGTTCTTGAAGGTCGTGACCGAAACCACCGGTCCGAAGATCTCCTCCTGGAACACACGCATCTTGTTGTGGCCCTTGAAGATAGTCGGCTTGACATAATAGCCATTCGCCAGCTCGCCGCCGAGATCGTTGCGCGAGCCGCCGGTCAGCACTTCCGCGCCTTCCTGCTTGCCGATGTCGAGATAGGCGAGGATCTTCTCCAGCTGCTCCGTCGAGGCCTGGGCGCCGATCATCGTCGTACTGTCGAGCGGGTTGCCCTGCTTGATCGCCTCGACGCGTTTGACCGCCTTTTCCATGAAGCGGTCATAGATCGATTCCTGGACGAGGGCGCGGCTCGGGCAGGTGCAGACTTCGCCCTGGTTGAGAGCAAACATCGCAAAGCCTTCGAGCGCCTTGTCGAGGAAATCGTCATCTTCCGCCATCACATCGGCGAAGAAGATGTTCGGCGATTTGCCGCCGAGCTCCAGCGTCACCGGAATGAGGTTCTGGCTGGCATATTGCATGATCAACCGGCCTGTCGTCGTCTCGCCGGTGAAGGCGATCTTGGCGACGCGCTGGCTGGTCGCCAGCGGCTTGCCGGCTTCGAGGCCGAAACCGTTGACAATGTTGAGCACGCCCGGCGGCAGGAGATCGCCGACGATCTCGGCCCAGAGCAGGATCGAGGCCGGTGTCTGCTCGGCGGGCTTCAGCACGACGCAGTTGCCGGCGGCAAGTGCGGGCGCGAGCTTCCAGGTCGCCATCAGGATCGGGAAGTTCCAAGGAATGATCTGGCCGACGACGCCGAGCGGCTCATGGAAGTGATAGGCGACGGTATCGTGGTCGATCTCGCCGATCGAACCTTCCTGGGCGCGAATGCAGGAGGCGAAATAGCGGAAGTGATCGATCGCCAACGGAATGTCGGCCGCCATGGTTTCGCGGATCGGCTTGCCGTTGTCCCAGGTCTCGGCCTGGGCAAGCAATTCCAGCTTGTCCTCCATGCGCTGGGCAATCTTCATGAGGATATTGGAGCGCTCGGCGGCGGAGGTGCGGCCCCATTTTTCCTTCGCCGCATGGGCGGCGTCGAGCGCGAGATTGATGTCCTTTTCATTGGAGCGGGGAATGTCGCAGAGTTTGCCGCCGGTGACGGGCGTGAGGTTTTCAAAGTATTTGCCTTCGACCGGCTCGCGCCATTCGCCGCCGATATAGTTGCCGTATTTCAGCTTGAATGGCGACTCGACGATTTTCTGATGAAGCATGTCATCCTCCCTTGATGATCCAGGTTTCCAAACGAACCAGTGGGAGGAAAATGTGCATGTTTTGGCGGAGGGAACAGGGTGGGTCTTCCATACCGCAGCGCACAGTGTCGCAGACCTGCGACAGCATCGGGTGGCGATTGCTCAGGAGCGGAACCTTTACCGTGATCAGTGGAGATCGAGCTTATTCATCTTCCTGTGCAGCGTGGCGCGGCTGATGCCGAGCGCGATCGCCGCCTGCGAGACATTGCCACTGGCGCGCGACAGCGCCCGCAAGAGTGCCGCCTTCTCTGCCTCGACGATCTCGTCCTGCTGGGAGACGCCAGCCTCGTGCAGGGCATCGGCCGCCGGAATGCCGGCGGCGATACGTTTGTCGTCGAGCTGCAGCGCGATCCGGGCGGCGCGCGTCGCACCGAGCACCAGATCGTGCCTGTCGACGGCCAGCAGGGCGGCGGCGGAATTGGCGCCGGCCGGGACCATCAGGAAACGGGCGCCTGTAAAGGTCGAGCGGAAAAGGTTGAGCTCGATGCGCATCGCCGCATCGCGCACGGTCTGCGTCAGGATCGCCAGCGTCATCTCGTTGACGTCTTCACGGCATGTGGAGATGTCGAGGGCTGCTGCCACCCGCCCACGATGATCGCGGATCGGCGCCGTCGTGCAGCTGAGGCTGGTATTCGAGCAGAAGAAATGCTGGTCGCGGAAAATGGCGACGGCACGCTCGTCGGCAAGTGCGGTGCCGATGCCGTTGGTGCCGATGCTGGCCTCGGTCCAGATCGAGCCGGTCCAGAGGCCGAGTTCTCGGAATTCCTTGTCGTCGCCGGCAGCCCCCCGGCGCTCCAGCGCGATGCCGTTCTTGTCGGTCAGGAGCAGGCAGCAGCCGGCCCTGCCAACGGTGGTAAAGAGACGATCGAGCTCTTCCGTCGCGCTGGCAATCAGCTGTTCGGACTGCTCGCGCGCACGGTGGAATTCCTGGTCGGTGAGGCGCAGTGGAGCCCGCTGGTCCTCGGGGGCGAGCTGGTGCATGGTCATGCACCGCCGCCATGAGGCGACAACAGGAGAACTGGCTGCCGCAGAATCGCGCTGGGCAGACGTGTAGACGTGCTCGGCATGCGCTGAGTGTTCGTGCATCGGCTCCTCCCACCGAAGTTCAGCATAGTCTGATGGAAAAGCGGCCGGTTTGCAATTGCACGTGTCGCCGGCCATCCTCCCCTTCGCCTCAAGCGATCAGGGCACAATGCTGAAAAGTGTCAGCGATCTTTGCACGACATCATCCGCCATTTCATTGATCTAGATCCGGTTCGAGATCATCGGCATCGACCGTGACAGCCAGGCTTCGATACCACGCGCTGCCGCACGGCCGGTCGCCAGGCAGGCGGTGAGGAGATAACCGCCGGTCGGCGCTTCCCAGTCGAGCATTTCGCCGGCGACGAAGGTGCCCGGCAGTGCCTTCAACATGTAGTTGTCGTCGATGCTGCTCCAGCGGATGCCGCCGGCCGAGGAGATCGCCTCGGCGATCGGCCGGGTTTCGATCACCGGCACCGGCAGCGCCTTGATCATGCCGGCGAGACGTTCGGGATCGGTGCGGTCGCGCTCGAGAGTAAGTTCGCGCAGCAGCGCCGCCTTGACGCCGTCGAGGCCGGCGCCCTTGCGCAGGCGGTTTGAAAAGCTCGATTTGGCGTCCTGCCGGGCAAGGTCGCGGCTCAGCCTGGCGATGGTGCGGCCGGGTGCGAGGTCGAGCGTCAGGACGGCGCTGCCATGGTTCAGCAGCCGATCGCGCAACGCGGCCGTATGGGTATAGACGAGGCTACCTTCGATGCCGCTGCCGGTGATGACGAATTCCCCGGGAAAAGTACCGGCCTCGGATGTTGCGGTGACTGATTTTACCGGCTCGCCGGCAAAACGCCCGCTGAAGTTCCCGCTCCATCCGACGACGAAGCCGCAATTGGCGGGTTGAAAAGTGTCAATATCCACACCCCTGCCGGCCAGCCAAGGCACCCAGGCAGCATCGGAGCCGAGGCGTGGCCAGCTGGCTCCGCCGAGCGCCAGCAGGGCTGCGTCGCAATGGACGATGCTGCGCCCTTCGGGAGTTTCGAAAACATAGCCGTCTTCTGCAAAACCGGTCCAGCGGTGGCGGGTGCGCAGTGTGGCGCCCTGTGCCTCCAGCCGCTTGAGCCAGGCGCGCAGCAAAGGCGAGGCCTTCATCACCTTCGGGAAAACCCGCCCGGACGAGCCGACGAAGGTTTCAGTACCGAGCCCTGCTGCCCAATCCCTGATATCATCGGGGGTAAAGGCATCAAGAGCGGGGCGCAGACGGGGGGAGGCCGCTCCGAAGCGCGTGGTGAAACGGGCATAATCCTCGGAATGGGTGATGTTGAGACCGGACTTGCCCGCAAGCAAGAACTTGCGGGCAAAGGTCGGCATGGCGTCGTAGACCGTCACCGCATGTCCGCAACGGGACAGCAGTTCGGCAGCCGCGAGACCCGCCGGGCCGCCGCCGATGATCGCAATCCGCTTCTGGTTCATTGATGTCTTCGCCCGATTCTCTCTGTATGCAGTTTTGGCGCGGGCGCGGACCGCCTGCAAGGGCAGAGATCAGTGGTGCGGATGCGTGCACTGGCCGTGGTCGGCGAGCACCTCGATGACGCGGCATTGGTCGACGCGGCCGTGGCCGCAGCCTTCCACCATGGTTTCCAGCTCGGCCTTCAGCGCCATCAGGCTGCGGATGCGCTGCTCGACCTCGATGAGGCGGGCCTTGGCGATGGCGTCGGCCGAGGCGCAGGACTGGTGCGGATCGTCCTGCAGGGTGAGCAGCGTGCGGATCGCGTCGATCTCGAAACCGAGTTCGCGGGCGTGGCGGATGAAGGCGAGACGGCTGATATCGGCAGGCTCGAAGGAGCGCTGGTTGCCCTCGCTACGGCTCGGGGCCGCGAGCAGGCCGATGCTTTCATAATAACGCACCGTCGGCACCTTGACGCCGCTCTGGCGGGCAGCTTCACCAATGGTGATCTTTTTCATGATTTTCCTCTTGCACCTCTAGTCGCTAGAGGATGTAGGAGGGATGCTTCTATTTGACAAGGAAGCGGATCATGGCTGAGAGCGAGACACGATACCGGGTTGGCGGCATGGATTGCGCCTCCTGCGCAACCAAGATCGATACGGCGGTCAGACGCTTGACGGGTGTCGCCGATGTTTCCGTTTCGGTGATGGCGGGCACGATGACCGTCCGCCACGATGGCAGCAGCGATCTCAAGGCGATCGAGAAGAAGGTGACCGGGCTCGGCTATTCCGTCGCGCCGTTTGCCGGAACCGCTGCGCCTGCGCATACCCAGGGCGCGCAGCATCGTCACGACCATGGACATGATCACCGCGATCACGCGGGCCATGACCACGATCATCCTCACGATCATGGCGAGAAGGAAATCGAGGGGCTGCACGGACACGACCATGCGCCGATGGCCGGTCCCTGGTGGCAGAGCAGGAAGGGCCGGCTGACCATCCTTTCGGGTGCAGCACTCGTTGCCGCCTATACCGTCGGCCATCTCGTGCCGACGATCGCGTCCTATGCCTTCATCGTCGCCGTGCTGATCGGGCTGGTGCCGATCGCGCGGCGCGCCATCATGGCCGCCTTCTCCGGAACACCGTTTTCGATCGAGATGCTGATGACGATCGCCGCCATCGGCGCCGTCATCATCAATGCCGGCGAAGAGGCGGCAACCGTCGTGTTCCTGTTCCTCGTCGGCGAGTTGCTGGAGGGGGTGGCGGCGGGCAAGGCGCGCGAAAGTATCCAGTCGCTGACGGCCTTGGTGCCGAAGAATGCGCTGCTCGAAGACAATGGCCAGACGCGGGAAGTGCCGGCGGAAAGCCTTGCTGTCGGCGCCATTATCATGGTTCGCCCTGGCGACCGTATCTCTGCAGACGGCATCATCATCTCAGGCGAGAGTGCGATCGACGAGGCGCCGGTGACGGGCGAGAGCACGCCGGTGCGCAAGGGCGTCGATGCCGTCGTTTTCGCCGGCACGGTGAATGGCGATGCGGTGTTGAGGGTTCGCGTCACCGCCGCCGCTGCCGACAATACCATCGCCCGCGTCGTCAAGCTGGTGGAGGAGGCACAGGAATCGAAGGCGCCGACCGAACGCTTCATCGATCGGTTCTCGCGCTATTACACGCCCGGCGTGCTCGTGGTCGCAGCACTCGTCGCGGTCGTTCCGCCGCTGCTGTTCGCCGGCCCCTGGGGCGAATGGGTCTATAAGGGCCTTGCCATCCTTTTGATCGGCTGCCCCTGTGCGCTTGTCATCTCGACTCCGGCGGCAATCGCCGCTTCGCTTTCGGCAGGTGCGCGGCGCGGGCTGTTGATGAAGGGCGGCGCGGTGCTGGAAACGCTCGGCAAGGTGACGATGGTCGCCTTCGACAAGACAGGCACGCTGACGGAAGGCAGGCCTCAGGTTACCGATATCATCTCCTTCGGATTGAGCGGGGCGCAGGTGCTGTCGCGCGCGGCGGTACTGGAGCAGGGCTCCAGCCATCCGCTGGCGCTGGCGATCCTCAACCGCGCCAAGTCAGACGGCGTTCCTGTGCCGCCGGCCTTCGAACTGGAAGCGCTGCCGGGCAAGGGCGTCAGCGGCAAAGTCGGCGGCGAGGCGCTGGACCTGCTGTCGCCGCCTGCCGCCCGTGAGCGCGGGGCACTCAGTGCTGAACAGGATGCACGCATCGCGGCGCTGAACGACGAGGGCAAGAGCGTGTCGGTGCTGCTCGTCAATGGTGTTGCGGCCGGCCTGATCGCCATGCGCGACGAGCCGCGCGAGGATGCCGAGGCCGGGCTCGCCGCCCTCAAATCAGCAGGCGTCAAGGCTATGATGTTGACGGGCGACAACAAGCGGACGGCAGCAGCCGTTGCCGGCATGCTCGGCATCGACTGGCGCGGCGAGATGATGCCGGAGGACAAGCAGCGGGTCGTCGGCGAATTGAAGCGCGAAGGCTTCATCGTCGCCAAGGTCGGCGACGGCATCAACGATGCCCCGGCACTGGCAGCGGCCGATATCGGCATCGCCATGGGCGGCGGCACCGATGTGGCGCTGGAGACGGCGGATGCGGCCGTGTTGCACGGACGTGTCGGCGACGTGGCGCGAATGATCGAACTTTCCAAACGCACGATGCGCAACATCCTGCAGAACATCACCATCGCACTCGGGCTGAAGGCGGTGTTTCTGGTGACGACGATCATCGGGATCACCGGGCTTTGGCCGGCGATCCTCGCCGATACCGGCGCCACCGTGCTGGTGACGATCAACGCGCTGCGGCTGCTTCGGATAAAGATATAACATTCCTGACTTCCTCCCTCCGGCGTTCGTCACCGGGGGATGTCCTATCGACGATTCGGGCCTGATCTTGAATCGAAAATCGCGGGACCGGCCATAGGGTCGGCTCTCTTCGTCGAGGCTTTCTCCACAGCCTGCTTTCCTTAAGCTTTCGTTATCCATGTTTTTCACAGGAACGTAGCGATTTCAAACCTGTCGTAACGCAATGCACAAACCATCCGTTGACGCGAATTTGGATTGGCGTACTATATCTAGTGTTCGAGGTTCCATCGATTCGTAGGGATCGATGGCTAAGACGGGAATTCGGTGCGTTTCGCCATCATGGCGCGGCAATGCCGGAGCTGCCCCCGCAACTGTAAGCGGCGAGCAACTGTCCGATTTCAGGTCACTGGAGCATGATGCTCCGGGAAGGCTGGGCAGGCGCTTTGACCCGTGAGCCAGGAGACCTGCCTCGAGCGAAACGTCCACGGGCGGGGTGTCCGGAAGATTGCGTTGCATGGCTGCGGGGAATCTCCGCATCGCGTTTCGCAGGCCCGAACCTCCGCCGCCGAAACCTTCGTATTGAGCCACTTCGGGGTGAAGTCATGTCAGTATCTCAGTTCAGGCCGCCACCCGTGCTAGGTAGAGGGCGGAGTATGCCCAGCGGCTAAACAGCCGCATCGCTCAAATCATCAGAGAATTTTTCGACGGCTATCGACAGATTTCCGATCGATGTCCTGCGCCCAAACACGTCGTCACGAGGAATATCATGTCCATTACCGTTTACAGCAAGCCTGCCTGCGTCCAGTGCACTGCCACGTACCGCGCTCTGGACCGCCTGGGTGTCGATTATGACATCATCGATATCTCGCAGGATGCCGAAGCGCTCGATCGCGTCCGCAGCCTCGGCTACATGCAGGCGCCTGTCGTCATCGCCGGCGAGCAGCATTGGGCGGGCTTCCGTCCCGACATGATCAGCGCGCTCTCCTGAGCTGAGGACAGACGATGGGGCTGATCGTCTATTATTCCAGCCGATCCGAGAATACCCATCGGTTCGTCGCCAAGCTCGGACTGCGCGCGGCGCGCATTCCGCCAATTGGCGCAGACGCGTTCCAAATTCGCGAACCCTTCGTGCTTGTTGTGCCGACCTATAGCGGCGACGGCGGCAAGGGTGCCGTTCCCAAGCAGGTGATCCGTTTCCTCAACGATGCGGAAAACCGAGGACACATCCGCGGCGTGATCGCGGCGGGCAACAGCAATTTCGGCGAGACATACGGGCTCGCGGGCGACGTCATCTCGCGGAAATGCCAAGTGCCTTATCTCTACAGGTTCGAGCTGCTGGGCACGGAAGACGACGTCGCCAACGTCAAACACGGAATGGAACGGTTTTGGACACGGGAACAACTCTGACGCGGGATGCGGGCGCAAAACCGCATAACACTTTTGCTCATCCCGCCGGCGAACGCCCTTTGAAAGCGGCGGAAGCGCTCGACTACCACGCGCTGAATGCGATGCTGAACCTCTATGACGATGAGGGGCGGATCCAGCTCGACAAGGATCGAATGGCTGCCAAGCAGTATTTCCTGCAGCATGTGAACCAGAACACGGTGTTCTTTCACAATCTCCGGGAAAAGCTCGATTACCTCGTGACCGAGGGCTATTACGAGCAGGAGGTTCTCGACCAGTATTCCTTCAATTTCGTGCGGGATCTGTTCGACCAAGCCTATGCCAAGAAATTCCGCTTCCCGACCTTCCTCGGCGCCTTCAAATATTACACCAGCTATACGCTGAAGACCTTCGACGGAAAGCGCTATCTCGAACGCTACGAGGACCGTATCTGCATGGTGGCGCTGGCGCTGGCACGCGGCGACGAGGGCCTTGCCCGGGACATGGTCGACGAGATCATTTCCGGCCGTTTCCAGCCGGCGACGCCGACTTTCCTCAATGCCGGCAAGAGGCAGCGCGGCGAACTGGTTTCCTGCTTCCTGTTGCGTGTCGAGGACAATATGGAATCGATCGGCCGGTCGATCAATTCGGCGCTGCAATTGTCGAAGCGCGGCGGCGGCGTGGCGCTTTCGCTGACGAATATCCGCGAGGCGGGCGCGCCGATCAAGCATATCGAGAACCAGTCCTCGGGGATCATCCCTGTCATGAAGCTACTCGAAGACAGTTTCTCCTATGCCAACCAGCTCGGCGCGCGGCAGGGGGCGGGGGCCGTCTATCTCAATGCCCATCACCCTGACATCATGCGCTTTCTCGACACCAAGCGCGAAAATGCCGACGAGAAGATCCGCATCAAAACGCTGTCGCTCGGTGTCGTCGTGCCCGACATCACCTTCGAACTCGCCAAGAACAATGAGGACATGTACCTGTTCTCGCCCTATGACGTGGAGCGCGTCTATGGCGTGCCCTTCACCGAGATTTCGGTGACGGAAAAGTATCGCGAAATGGCTGATGATGCCCGCATCTCCAAGAAGAAGATCAAGGCGCGCGAATTCTTCCAGGTGCTTGCTGAAATCCAATTCGAGAGCGGCTACCCCTACATCATGTTCGAGGACACGGTGAACCGGGCGAACCCGATCGCCGGGCGTATTTCGATGAGCAATCTATGCTCGGAAATCCTGCAGGTGAGCGAGGCGAGCGAATATAATGACGACCTTTCCTACAAACATCTCGGCAAGGATATTTCCTGCAATCTCGGCTCGCTGAATATCGCGGCGGCAATGGATTCGGCCGATTTCGGCAAGACGATCGAGACCTCGATCCAGGCCCTGACGGCCGTTTCCGACATGAGTCACATTTCCTCGGTTCCCTCGATCGAGAAGGGCAATGACGAGAGCCATGCAATCGGACTCGGCCAGATGAACCTGCACGGCTATCTCGCCCGCGAACGCATCTTCTACGGCTCCGAGGAAGGCGTCGATTTCACCAACATCTATTTCTATACGGTGACCTACCACGCGATCCGCGCCTCGAATCTTTTGGCGGTCGAACGCGGCACAAGCTTCAAGGGCTTCGAGAACTCGAAATATGCCTCCGGCGAATATTTCGACAAATATACGGAGCAGCGCTGGGAGCCGGCGACGGAGACGGTGAGGGCGCTGTTCGAGACGTCAGGCATTCACATTCCGACGCAGGAAGATTGGGTGGCGTTGAAGAAGGCGGTGATGGCCTCCGGCCTCTATAACCAGAACCTGCAGGCGGTGCCGCCGACAGGCTCGATCTCTTATATCAACCACTCGACCTCCTCGATCCATCCGATCGTCTCGAAGATCGAGATCCGCAAGGAAGGCAAGATCGGCCGTGTCTATTATCCGGCGCCGTTCATGACCAACGACAATCTCGACTATTATCAGGATGCCTACGAGATCGGGCCGGAGAAGATCATCGACACCTATGCGGCGGCGACCCAGCATGTCGACCAAGGCCTGTCTCTGACCTTGTTCTTCCGTGATACGGCAACGACGCGTGACATCAACAAGGCGCAGATCCATGCCTGGAAGAAGGGCATCAAGACGATCTACTACATCCGCCTGCGCCAGATGGCGCTGTCCGGCACCGAGGTGCAGGGCTGCGTGTCTTGTACGCTGTGATTTGATATCGGGCCTCGAGCCAGAAGCCCCCTCACCCTAACCCTCTCCCCGCTGGGGAGAGGGGACTTGGTTGGGGATGACGCTGCCACCAGTCTCTTCTCCCCAGCGGGGAGAAGGTGCCGGCAGGCGGATGAGGGGGCGCCCAGACATATTCCTCAAGAGGGACCACCTAATGAACATGCAAATCAAACCCGCTTGCCGCGTGCGCGCCATCAACTGGAACCGCATCGAGGACGACAAGGATCTCGAAGTCTGGAACCGGCTCACCGGCAATTTCTGGCTGCCGGAAAAGGTGCCGCTCTCCAACGACATTCCCTCCTGGGCGACGCTGACGCCGGTCGAGCAGCAGCTGACCATCCGCGTCTTTACCGGATTGACGCTGCTCGATACGATCCAGAATGGCGTCGGTTCCATCCGGCTGATGGAGGATGCGGTGACGCAGCATGAGGAGGCGGTGCTTTCCAACATCTCCTTCATGGAGGCGGTGCATGCGCGCTCCTATTCCTCGATCTTCTCGACGCTGTGCTCGACGCCCGATGTCGATGATGCCTATCGCTGGTCGGAGGAGAACGAATTCCTGCAGCGGAAATCAGCGCTGATCATGGAGCAATATCGCTCCGGCGATCCGTTGAAGAAGAAGGTTGCGAGCGTCTTCCTCGAAAGCTTCCTGTTCTATTCCGGCTTCTACCTGCCGATGTACTGGTCGAGCCGGGCCAAGCTGACCAACACGGCCGACATGATCCGGTTGATCATCCGCGATGAGGCTGTGCACGGCTATTATATCGGCTACAAATTCCAGCGCGGGCTGGAACGCCTCGGCGACGAGCGGAAGCAGGAGATCAAGGATTTCGCCTTCGATCTGCTGCTCGAGCTCTATGACAACGAGGCGAAATATACCGAAGCGCTCTATGACGGTGTCGGGCTGACCGAGGACGTCAAGAAATTCCTGCATTACAATGCCAACAAGGCGCTGATGAACCTCGGCTATGAGGCGCTGTTCCCGGCAGAGGCTTGCAAGGTCAATCCGGCGATCCTGTCAGCGCTTTCGCCGAATGCCGATGAGAACCACGACTTCTTCTCCGGCTCCGGTTCCTCCTATGTGATCGGCAAGGCTGTCGCGACCGAGGACGAGGACTGGGATTTCTGAGGCTTGATCGCTGTCTGCCTCTTATCATTTGCTCTCTCATCGCCCACATTCAGCGGAAACTAAATTTGGTCCTCGCCGATGATGTGGCGTAGCGGGAGTTTTTGATGCAATCCTTTTCGAACAAGGCCGATATTGCGGACGAAGGCGTGTGGCCGATCCGCAGAAGACGGATTCTCGACTGGCTGGTTAACGAGACGCGCGGTGAGCGGTTCATCGACAATATCCTGGTGGACATGTGCGAGAAGCTGCTGGCGGCAGGGGTGCCGGTGGCGCGGGCGACATTGCATTTCAGGACGAACCATCCGCAATGGGTCGGTGCCCGCATCCTCTGGAAAGAAGGCCTGGCGGAGGCGAAGATCGACACATTTGCCTATGGTATCGAAAACACGCCGGAGTTTCTGAACAGTCCCGTCAACGCCATCCATCAGGGTTCGGAGGAGGTGCGCAAACAGCTGGAAGGCACAACCGATGGCGACGAGGATTCATTCTATCAGGAACTGCGCGATGACGGCCTTATGGAGTATATCGCCTGGCCCCTCGAGCATACATTCGGCAAGCGGCACGTCGTGACATTTTCCACCAGCCGCCCGGGCGGTTTTACCAGCGAGCATGTCGATTTCCTGCGCGACCTGCTGCCGGCATTAACTCTCGTCAGCGAAATCCGGCTGAAGAACATCATGGCGCGCACGCTGCTGCAGACCTATGTGGGACCGCATGCGAGCGAACAGATCCTGTCGGGCGTCACGACCCGCGGCAGCGGCGCGACCGTTGGCGCGGCGATCATGATCTGCGACCTGCGCGACTTTACCGCAATCTCCGATCTCTGGCCGCGCGACGATGTCATCCATCTGCTCAACGACTATTTCGATGCCATGTCCGACCCGATCGAACGGCACGGCGGAGAGATCCTGAAGTTCATGGGCGACGGATTGCTGGCGATCTTTCCGTTAGCCAAGGAAACCGCCTGCCTCGATCTGCTGCAGGCGATCCGCGAAGGGCAGACATCGATGGCTGAGCTCAACGAGCAGCACGTGCGCATGGGGCGCGAACCGCTGCGTTATGGCGTCGGCGTGCATGTCGGCGACGTCATGTACGGCAATATCGGCTCGCGCCGGCGGCTGGATTTCACTGTCATCGGCCCGGCGGTCAATGTCGCCTCGCGGCTGGAAAGCCTGACCAAGGAGGTCAAGCGTCCGGTGCTCCTATCACGAGCCTTCGTCGAAATGGCGGGCTGCGCGCAAGACATGGACAGCCTCGGCACCTTCCCGCTGCGCGGGCTTGGAGAGCCCGTCGATGTTTTCGCCTTTCCGGAGCGTATTGCTGCATAATTTTCAGTGCAGGCGGACTCATACGCCTCGTTTGTTTCCCCAGAGCAGCACGTGCAATTGCGGCAGTACGCGGACTGCAAACCATTTGTCGGCCGTCACCCTTTCGACAAGCCAGTGCATCCGATCCATCACGCCGTCGATATCAATGCGCGCATCGCCGTCTTCGGGCGGCGGCGGCGTATGATTGCCCGGCTGTAGGAACAAGGGAATTTGCGGATAGCGCTGACCCGCCTGCTGGGCGAATGCGTAGTCGGGTTCGTCGAAGACGACGATCTTCAATGCGACCTCCGGTCCGCCGGCCGCCAGTTGAAGACAGGTATCGATCTGGTCCCAATCCGTCAGCATTCCGCTCGATGGCGGTTTGGGGCTGACGACCAGGATGTCGAGATCGCGAAACCAGCCCTGGGCTATGCTTCCCTGTGTTTCCAGGGCAAAGCGGTATCCTTGGGAATGGCCGAGTTCGATCAGCGGTCCTAAGGGCTGTATCGCCGGATTGCCTCCGGAAAGGGAAACCGTCAGCGGCTTTCCCCTGGAGAGCTTCATGACCTCGTGCCAGATTGCCTCAGGGGACATGGGAATCCATTGATCCCGGAACGCGCTGTCGACCGCGTGAAGGCTGTCGCACCAGGAACACCTGTAGTCACAGCCGCCTGTCCTCACGAACACCGTCGGCAGCCCGATCAAGGCGCCTTCACCCTGTATGGTCGGGCCAAAGATCTCGCTGACGCGAATGGTTCCACCACTCACGGCCTGTACTCCGCCCAGGTTTTCGGCGTCTCGCTGACGCGAACGGACGATGTCTCCGGGAAGCGCTGCTTGCACCAGTCGTAGAAGTGCCTTGCCAGGAATTCGGAGGTGACTTTCGAATGACCGAAGACGTCGTTCAGGTGACGATGATCGAAAGTTTCGTCGATATAGCGCTTGAGCGGCGAGAGGTCGTGATAGTCACGAACGAAGCCGTCGTCATTCAGGCTTTCCGCAGCCAGTTCGACGACGACGATGTAGTTGTGACCGTGGAGCCGGGCACATTGATGTTCCGCCGGCAGGTGATCCAATTGATGGGAGGCGGAGAGATGAAACTCCTTGGTGATGCGGTACATCAACGCACCTCCGTGGCCGAGTATCGCGACACGGCCGCCTTCCAGAAATCCCGGTCTTCGTACTCCGTGGGATCGGGAACGCCGGCAAGATCGAACGCTTCGCGACGTTCGACGCAGGTACCGCAGCGCCCACAGTGGAGCTTGCCGCCTTTGTAGCAGGACCAGGTTTCCGAGAATGGCGTGCCGTGTTTTTCGCCGTCAACCACGATCGCCGCTTTGGAAACATCGACATAGGGTGCAAGCAGTTTCACGCTGGCATAACCATCCAGCGCTTCGTTCTGCATGCACTGGAAGGCATCGATGAAGCCCGGCCGGCAGTCCGGGTAGATGAAGTGGTCGCCGCCATGCACGGCGACGGCAACGGCATCTGCTTTTTGCGCAGCAGCCAGACCGAACGCGATTGCCAGCATGATGGCGTTGCGGTTGGGCACCACGGTGGCCTTCATGGTCTCCTGGGCGTAGTGGCCATCCGGAACCTCGACATTGTCGGTCAGGGCCGATCCACTGAGATGACCGCCGATGCCGGCGATGTCGATGATATGATGGGGAACGGAGAGCCGAGCGGCACAGCTGGCGGCGAAGTCGAGTTCCTTGCGATGCCGTTGGCCGTAGTCGAAGGAGACGAGACCGACAAGCTGTTTTTCCGCTGCTACCTTGTGGGCAAGCGTAACGGAGTCCAGTCCGCCGGAGCAGACGACGATGGTTTTCATATTTTGGATCCCTTGTTTTGACCGGGTGGGCTGCGACCGGATTACGCGATGCTTCTAGGACAAAACACACGCCATGCAAACAGTTTTAAAACGTCGGCCATCACAGCCGGGCGGCTACCCGACCGGAAAGTTGATCTGCGGTGACAGCAGGAGCTGCAGATCCTCGGCCTCCGGATTGCTGCCGTGGTTCCGTTAGCAATCCAAAAATTCATATGAAATTCAAGCAGATGTCCTAGTAGTCATATTTTTCTCGGGAGTCGAGAAAGGACTTGACGACAGAAGGCTTATAACGCTTTAAATTGTTAACCGCGCGGAGGAGCGCGGCCGCATGTTGACTACTGCAAGGTGGTAAACATCGGGCGGCGGGGAGGGTCCTGCCGCCGATTTTCAATGGGAGGAAATTCATGCGCAAGTTTTTGAGCTCGGCAGCTGTTGCTGTCGTGATGATGGCTGGCCTCAGTGCGGCCCAAGCTGCTGACGTCAAGGAAGTGCAGATGCTGCACTGGTGGACGTCTGGTGGTGAGGCTGCGGCGCTGAACGTCTTGAAGGAGGATCTTTCGAAGGAAGGTTTTGCCTGGAAGGACGTGCCGGTTGCCGGCGGTGGCGGCGATGCGGCGATGACGGCGCTGAAGGCGATGGTGGCGGCCGGCACCTATCCGACAGCCTCGCAGATGCTGGGCTATACCGTGCTCGATTATGCCGAGGCCGGCGTCATGGGCGACCTGACGGAGACGGCCAAGAAGGAAGGCTGGGACAAGTCGGTTCCGGCGGCACTGCAGAAGTTCTCGGTCTATGACGGCAAGTGGGTTGCTGCCCCGGTCAACGTCCACTCGGTCAACTGGCTGTGGATCAACAAGGCTGTGATGGACAAGATCGGCGGCACTGAGCCGAAGACCTTCGAGGATCTGATCGCCCTGCTCGACAAGGCCAAGGCTGCCGGCGTCATCCCGCTGGCGCTTGGCGGCCAGAATTGGCAGGAAGCGACGATGTTTGATTCCATCGTGCTGTCGACCGGCGGGCCGGAGTTCTACAAGAAGGCCTTCAACGATCTCGACGAGGAATCGCTGAAGTCGGAGACGATGAAGAAGTCCTTCGACAATCTGGCGACGATCATCAAATATGTCGACCCGAACTTCTCAGGCCGCGACTGGAACCTGGCGACCGCCATGGTCATCAAGGGGGACGCGCTGGTGCAGGTGATGGGCGACTGGGCCAAGGGCGAATTCGTCGCCGCCAAGAAGACGCCGGACACCGACTTCCTGTGCTACCGCTTCCCCGGCACCGACGGCAGCGTGGTCTACAACTCCGACATGTTCGGCATGTTCAACGTTCCAGACGACCGCAAGGCGGCCCAGGTGGCGTTGGCGACGGCAACGCTGTCGAAGAGCTTCCAGTCGGCCTTCAACGTCGTCAAGGGTTCGGTGCCGGCCCGCACCGACGTTCCCGATACCGATTTCGACGCCTGCGGCAAGAAGGGCATCGCCGACCTGAAGGCAGCGAACGAAGGCGGCACGCTGTTCGGCTCGCTGGCCCAAGGCTACGGTGCACCGCCGGCGATCGCCAATGCCTATAAGGATGTCGTCTCGAAGTTCGTCCACGGCCAGATCAAGACCTCCGACGAAGCCGTCAAGCAGCTCGTCCAGGCGATCGACGACGCCCGCTGAGACCACTGTCGACTAAAAATGCTTCCCCGCGTGCTCCGCGGGGGAGCTTCAGGCTCCGCGCCGATCATGCAGGGATGATCATGCCCGGACAATGAGAGCCGATCATGCCCGATATCATGCGGGGCCGATTGCGGGAAGGAGATGACATTCCATGAGCACCGTTGCGACCACCGATCCGGTTCTGACGCCGAGGCAATCGACGGGGATCTCGTTGAGGGGCCGGCTGCAGGATGCGCTGCCGAAGATCGTGCTGGCGCCGAGCTTCGTCATCACCATCATCTTCGTCTACGGCTTCATCGTCTGGACGGCCTATCTCTCCTTCACCAATTCCAAGACCTTTCCCTCCTATGCGCTGACCGGCGCGCGCGCCTATCAGCGGCTGTGGCGCTGGACCTTCGAGAGCGATCCGCCGTCCTCCTGGTATACCTCGATCACCAACATGGCGATCTTCGGCTTCCTCTATGTCGGCATCTGCCTGGCGCTCGGTCTGTTCCTCGCCATCCTGCTCGACCAGAAGATCCGCGGCGAGAGCGTGTTGCGGCCGATCTTCCTCTATCCGATGGCGCTGTCCTTCATTGTGACAGGCGTTGCCTGGAAATGGTTCCTCGATCCCGGCCTCGGCCTGGAACAGACGCTGCACCACTTCGGCTGGACGAGCTTCCACTTCGACTGGATCAAGAACAAGGACTTCGTCATCTACACCGTCGTCATCGCCGGTGTCTGGCAGGCGTCCGGCTTCGTCATGGCGATGTTCCTGGCGGGCCTGCGCGGCATCGACGGCGAGATCATGAAGGCCGCCCAGATCGATGGCGCCTCACCATTCCAGCTCTATCGGCGCATCGTCATTCCGCTGCTGCGGCCGATCTTTCTGTCCGCCTTCATCGTGCTCGCCCATATGGCGATCAAGTCCTATGACCTGGTGGTGGCGCTGACCTCGGGCGGCCCGGGCGGTTCGGCCTGGCTGCCGTCCAACTTCATGTATGAATACACCTTCAAGCGCAACGAAATGGCCGTCGGCTCGGCCAGCGCCATCATCATGCTGATGACGATCTCGGCGATCATCGTTCCCTATCTCTATTCCGAACTGAAGGAGAAGGCGCGATGAGTGCGATCATCTCACCGACAGCCGACAGGGCGCAGAACAACAACAATACCCGCTGGATCGGCCGCACCGTCATCTACGGCCTGCTGCTGATCTTCGCCGTCCTCTATCTGATGCCGCTCTTCGTCATGCTGACGACCTCGTTCAAGACCATGGACGAGATCCAGAACGGCAACATGCTGGCGCTGCCGCAATCGCCGACCTTCGATCCCTGGATCAAGGCCTGGGGCGAGACCTGCGTCGGGCTGACCTGCGCCGGTATCAAGGGCTACTTCTGGAACTCGATTAAGATGGTGGTGCCGGCTGTGGCAATCTCCACCATCATGGGGGCGCTGAACGGTTATGTGCTGACCAAATGGCGCTTTCCCGGCCACACACTGGTGTTCGGGCTGATGCTGTTTGCCTGCTTCATTCCGTTCCAGTCGGTGCTGTTGCCGATGGCAACGATCCTCGGCAGTCTCGGCCGCTTCGGCATGACGCTGCAGAACGCCACGGGCTTCAACTTCGGCTTCGGCAATCCGACGGTCAATCTGGTCTTCGTGCATGTCGTCTATGGCTTGGGCTTCACCACGCTGTTCTTCCGCAATTTCTACGAGGCCTTTCCGACCGAGCTGGTCAGGGCCGCCCAGGTCGATGGCGCCAGCTTCTTCCAGATCTTCCGCCGCATCATGCTGCCGAACTCGCTGCCGATCATCGTCGTCACGGTGATCTACCAGTTCACCAATATCTGGAACGACTTCCTGTTTGCCTCGGCTTACGCCGGCACCGGGGAATCCATGCCGATGACGGTGGCGCTGAACAATGTCGTCAACACCTCGACGGGCGTCGTCGAATACAATGTCAATATGGCGGCTGCGATGATCGCCGCCGTGCCGACGCTCATCGTCTATATCCTCGCCGGCCGCTACTTCGTGCGCGGTCTGATGGCGGGCGCTGTCAAAGGGTAATCCATGGCCTTCCTCGAAATCTCCGGTCTCAAAAAGCGCTTCGGCGCCGTCGACATTCTCAAGGGGATCGACCTCGAACTCGAAAAGGGCGGCTTTCTCGTGCTGGTCGGCCCGTCCGGCTGCGGCAAGTCCACCCTGCTCAACACCATTGCCGGGCTGGAGACGATCACCTCTGGCGATATCAGGATCGACGGGCGCGACATCAGCGGCCTGCATCCTTCGAAGCGCGACATCGCCATGGTGTTCCAGTCCTATGCGCTCTACCCGAACATGACGGTGGCGGGCAACATCGCCTTCGGCATGGAGATCCGCGGCGTGCCGAAGGAGGAGCGTGCCAGGGCGATCGCCCAGGTCTCCGACATGCTGCAGATCGGCCATCTGCTCGACCGCAAGCCGAGCCAGCTTTCCGGCGGCCAGCGCCAGCGTGTCGCCATGGGGAGGGCGCTGGTGCGCAATCCGCAGGTCTTCCTGTTCGACGAGCCGCTCTCCAATCTCGATGCCAAGCTGCGGGTCGACATGCGCACCGAGATCAAGCGGCTGCATCAGCGCATGGGCACCACCTTCGTCTATGTCACCCACGACCAGATCGAGGCGATGACGCTGGCGACCAAGATCGCCGTGCTCAAGGACGGCGTGCTGCAGCAGTTCGGCACGCCGGCCGAGATCTATAACAGCCCTTCCAACATCTTCGTTGCCGACTTCATGGGATCGCCGGCGATGAACCTCTTGAACGCCACCGTCGAAAACGGCGCCGGCGGGCTGGAAGTCTCGCTGGAGCGGCCGAATGCCGCCCCGCTGAGGCTCCCGGTCGTCTCAGGCAATAACGGCCTGACTGCCTATACCGGCAAGCAGGTGATCTTCGGCATCCGGCCGGAGGCGCTGACCGATCCCGATGGCGCCGACCGCAAGGCGCGCTCGCTGACTGAGGGCGACTGCCTGATCGAGGTGGTGGAACCTGCCGGCTCCGACACCTTCGCCGTCACCAAGCTCGGCGGCAAATCCGTCGTCGCCCGCCTGCGCGCCGATACCGGCATCGCTCCAGGACAAAACACCCGCCTCGCATTCAATCTCGACAAGGCCGTCTTCTTCGATCCCGATAGCCAGGCACGGATCGCTTGACGACCGTTAGAGCGCCGCGCGTCTCTAAAGACGCGCTAAGGACGCTCTAACACTTTGAGTTTGCGCATAATTCCTTTCCGAAAATCGATTTCGATTTTCGGGGTTATGCGCTAGGCAGCCGTCACGCCGAGCGTCACCGGCGCGAAACGCGTGGAAACCGCTTCGACGGTGATCTCGCCGGTGAACCCCGTCGCCTCCAGCCAGAAACCGGCGGTGCCGCCCTGCAGCGGCACGTTGGTCGGGCCGACGACCCTTGCCGGGCCGTGCACCTTCAGCGAAATGCTGTCGTTCATGAAGGGCAGGCGCTGGCCGCACTGGTCGAGGGCGCGGATGATGACGCGCGTGCTGTCGCGTTCGCGGGCTTTCAACGTGGGGCTATCGGCAACCACTTCCAGGGTCGTCGGCAATGGATCGGCCGCCAGCGTCAGGCTGGCCACCGGCTCGCCGCCGATATAACCGGTGAAGGTGCCGTCGATCCATTCGAGACCCCAGGTGCCAAGCTCGTCGGCAGTGAAATGACGATGGTCGAGCACGACGGGCGGATGTGGCAGATGCGGGTAGTTCTCGCGGTCCGGACCGATGCGCTTGCTGAGCACGCCATATTGCAGCTCCACCTCGTCGCAGTTGGTCAGAATGATCAGCGGCAGCACGCCGCCGATATTGCGTTCGCCGCGCGCCCAGAAGGTCACCGGCTTCATGACGATCTCCTCGGAAGGGTCGCACTGGCTGATATAGGCATAGGCCGCGAATTTCGGCTCGCGGAACATGTCCATGACGCCGTGATAGCAGATGCGGTCGCCGGAGCCGAAATCCTTGTGGGTGTTGTAATCGAACATGCACCAGCCGATGGCGCCGGAGATATCGGGATCGCCATAGGCGGCATTCAGCACTTCCAGGTGCCGGCGCACATGCTCGGCCTGACGCTGCTCCTGGTCATAAATCTTCGTCGGGTGCATGTGGCCGTTGAACTCGGTGATGAGGTACGGCACCTTGTGCGACAGTCCGGTATTTTCCTGCTGGGCGCGCAGCGCGGTGCGCGGGCGGTTGGCGCCCGGCAGCTCTTCATTGCCGAGGATGAAGTCGTTCATCGTGTAGACGTCTTCGAGCAGCTCGCTCTCGGTGAGATAACGCACGCCGCCGGTCTGGCGGGTGCTGTCGAGTTCACGGGCGAGGCGATTGGTCTCGGCGTAGAAATCGTGATTATCCTGCGACTCGTTGATGCGCACGCCCCAGATGATGATCGAGGGATGGTTCCAGTCGCGCTCGATCATGCGGCGGACGTTCTCGATCGATTCCTGCTGCCATTCGGCATCGCCGATATGCTGCCAGCCGGGGATCTCCTCGAAAACCAGCAGACCGATTGCGTCGCATCGGTCGAGGAACCATTTCGACTGCGGATAATGCGAGGTGCGGACGATATTGCACTTCAGCACCGTCTTCATGATGTCGGCGTCGCGCTCCTGGGCGGAGCGGCCGGCGGCATAACCGACATAGGGGAAGGCCTGATGACGGTTGAGGCCGCGCAGCTTCAGCGGTTTGGCGTTGAGGAGAAACCCTTCCGGCGTGAATTCGGCGGTGCGGAAGCCGAACCTAGTCGAGACACGGTCGGAGCCGTGTTCGGTCCTGAGCTCGACGGTGACGTCATAGAGCGTGGGATCGGCGATGTCCCAGAGGGCGATGCCGGTGAGGCCGCCAAAGGAGAGCGTGGTGCGGCTGCCGATCGTTTCGGTCGCGGCAGTGGCGACCACCGTGCCGTCGGCCTGTTTCAGCGTGGCGGTGACGGTCGCCGAGAAGTTGCGGCCCTCGGGGTTGGCGATGTCGACGCGTATGGTCGCCGATTTCTCCGGGCGAAGAACGTCAGTGGTTTCGATCTTGAGATTGCGGATCGAGACCGGGTCGGTGACCTTCAGCCAGACGTCGCGGTAGATGCCGGCATAGGTCAGATAATCGATGCGGCCGCCGAAAGGCGGAATGTCGGGGTTCTCGCTGCCGTCGATCTTGACGGTGACGAGGTTCTCGCCCTTGACGAGCTTGCCGGTGAGGCGGGCCTCGAAGGGAGTGTAGCCGTCCTTATGGGCAATGATTTCTTCGCCGTTCAGGTAGACGACGCTGTCAGCCATGGCGGCGTCGAAGACGAGCGAGACCTCGCGGCCCTCGAATTCCGGCAGCCAGCGCAGCACCTTCTGATAGGTGAAGGCGCGCTGATAGCTGGTCTCGTCGAAATAGCTGAAGGGCAGTTCGACGGCGGTATGCGGCAGGCTGACCGACTTGGCCGCATCGAAAGCTTCGAGCAAACGCTGGCCGAAGCCCTCGTGAAAACTCCAGCCTTCGTTGAAGGAAACGACGGAACGCATTTCAGGCTCTCCCGGTTACGGCATCAGGGATGGTGCGGCGCCATTCGGCGCGTGAAAATTGAGTCATGGTATTCCTCCTTGATGCAATGGGTGCGAGCTGTCAGGCGGTTGAGCCCCAGCGGGCGGTGCAGGTGAGCGTGATGCTGTGCGGACCTTCGATCTCGGCGTCATGGCGTTCGATCAATTCGACGACGGCATCGATGAAGGCGACGTGGTCGAGGCTTAGCGTGGTGAGGTCGTTGCAATCCCAGGCAGCCATGGCAATACCGTCCTGGCCGACGATGGCGATATCATCAGGCGTGTTCTTGCCGAGTACCCGGCGGGCCGCATCGCGTGCGCCGATTGCCATGACGTCGTTGCCGCAGATGATGGCATCGACCTTATCCCGGTGCAGCAGGAGCACGGCTTCCTTGAAGCCGGACTCATAGGAGTAGTCACCGAAGGCCTGTGCCTCGAACGCAAAGCCGCGCTTGGCCAACGCATCGGCGAACCATTTGCGCCTGAGCTTGTCGATCCAGCTTGAATTGGTGCCGGAGAGGTAGGCGAAACGCTTTTTGCCGTCGCGGACGATCTTGTCGATGATCTCGTTGGCGGCCTCAACGCCGTCAATGCGGATGCTGGAGACGTTTTCGTTGTCGAGCGGCTCGAAGGAGACGATGATCGGCTTCGTCGTGTGGAAGATATCGACGGCATCCTGCATCGACACCATGTCGGAGAAGACCACGACGTGATCGACCTGATAGGTGGAGGCAAGGCGCATCAACTGCAGCCGGTCGGAATGATCGGCACAGCAGAGGATGATCGGCAGCAATTGTCTCGCCTGCAGACGGTGGACGAGAAGCTGCTGCTCCTCGGCCTCGCAAGGGTTGCCGATCGCATTGACGACCAGGGCGACGAGGCGCGAGCGCTGATTGTTCAGCGAGCGGGCGATCGCGTTCGGCTGGTAGCCATGTTCACGGGCGACGGCGAGGATGCGGTCGCGCGTGGCGCTGCCGATGCGTGAATCCGGCGAGAAGGCGCGGGAAATGGTGGCGGACGAGACGCCGGCGAGTTTCGCCAGTTCCTTCGAGGTGATCCGCCGTCTGCTCATACCGCTCATCTTCGGCGCCTATTGGGCGACGATCCTGACGGAAGCGCCGTCGGCCGCTGCCGATTCCTTAATTGCATCCCATAGCCTAGCGAATCTGAGGCCCATTTCAACGGAGCCGGAGTTTTCCATCTTTCCCTCGCGAATGGCGAGGAAATTCTTCATCGGATTACCGAGAATCTCAGCTTCCTCGCGCGGCTCGGCTGTGCGGCCGACATTGATCTCGCGCCAGCCGCCCCAGGCGTCGATGCGGACGATCGCCTTCGAATAGAAGAAGGTGATGTAGGAGGCGCAGCCCGGAGGTCCTTCGCCGGCGGCCGTCAATGTCGCCAGCGCGCCGTTTTTCAGGCGGGCGGAGACGGCCGTGGTGATATCGACCTGTCTGCCGTGGTTGTTCATATAGGCCGACACGCTGTCGAAATCGGAATTGGCGAGCAGGCAGACCGTGTTCATCATATGGGCGCCGGTATCGAACATGAAGCCGCCACCGGAGATATCAGGCTGCTGCTTCCAGTGGCCGTCGTAGTTGGACGACCAGCTTTCCCAGATCATGCCCGATATGGCGATCAACTCGCCGAACTCGCCGGTGAGAGCCCGCCGGCGCGTGTCGAGCACCAGCGGCGACAGGCCGCCCTGGAAGGCGGTGACGATGGTGACGCCACTCTTTTTCTGCGCGGCGATCAGCCTCTCGGCTTCAGCGACTGTCGTCACCATCGGCTTTTCCAGGAAGAGGTCGAGGCCGCCCTCGGCGACGGCGGTTGCCTGCTCGGCGTGGAAGGCATGCGGGGTGGAGACGTAGACGATATCGAGTTCGCCCCGGCATTCGGCAAGCATCTGGCGATAATCCTCGAAGCCCTTCGGTTCGGGTGTGCCGGCGGCCAGGCAGACGTCGATCAGGCGCTGGCGCGACGCCGCCGTGGTGTCGGCAAGTGCGGCAAATTCGATCTCCGGCATCTTGACCCAGCTCTCGGCATATTCCGCCGCCTTCAAGCCGGCGCCGATGACGCCGAGGCGCAATTTCCTAGTCATGAAAATTCCTCCCCGAATATGTTGTGCACACGATTACACAAACAGCATGACAATGGCAATATCTAAATAAGCAAGTAATATCAGTAAATTAAAGCTCTTGTTCGAATCTTTTCAAAAACCGTCTTGTCAGCATTTGGAATGCGTGTACATTTTCACGACCGGTGCTGGAGGGCGCCGTGTCTCTACAAAAGGGAGGACTTCCGTTGAAGAAAATGGTTCTTGGCGGCCTATGCGCCATTCTGTTGAGCGCGGTTTCGACGCTGGCACAGGCAGAAACAATCCGCATCGCAAATCATGGTCAGGCCGGCATCGATGCGATGAAGTCGACGGTCGAGCGGATCGAAAAGAAATATGGCGTCACCGTCGAGGTCATCGAATATCCGGCACCCGACAAGGATTATCTGACCAAGCTCCTGACCGAGCTTGGCGCCGGCAACGCGCCCGACCTGTTCTCCATCCCGACGACGGCTGCCGTCGCCGACATGGTGGAAGCCGGTTACCTCGCGCCTGTTACCAAGGAGTTCAAGGCCTGGGACGGCTACGCCAACCTCTATGACGTCGCCAAGGAGCTTGCCGTCAGCCCGGATGGTGAAACCTATGTGATGCCGTTCATGCTCGGCATTCAGGAAATCTATTACCGCAAAGACGTTCTCGAAAAAGCCGGCATCTCCACCGAACAGCCGAAGACCTGGCAGGAACTTCTCGACCGCGCGGCGGAGATCAAGCAGAAGACCGGCGCCTACGGCCTGCTCTTTCCGGCCGGCGTCTCCTGGGGAAGCGGCGCCTTCGACGAAGGCTTCCAGCACCTGCTCGTCGGTTCCAAGACGCCGCAGTTGGTCGATGCCGACGGCAAGCTCGATCTGAATGGCGAAGGCATCAAGGATGTCTTCAACGTCTACAAGGAACTGATTGACAAGGATCTGATGCCGACGCAGCCGTTGCTCGGACCAGAGCCCTGGGTCGTGCCGAAGTACCAGATGTTCCCGGAAGGCAAGCTTGCCGCCACCACCTGCGGCTCCTGGTGCTATATTTTCGATTGGGGTCGCGAAAGCAAGAACCCGATCCCTGACGTGACGAAGGTGGTCGGCACCTGGACGGTTCCCGGCCAGAGCAGCGGCCAATACGTACTTGCCAATCTCGCTGCGCCGTGGGCCGTCAATTCCAAGTCGGCCAATACGGAACTGGCAATCAAGGCGCTGATGGAGATCGGCTCGATCGAGACGCAGGTTTCCTACGCCGCCCGTATCGGCAATATCCCGGCCAGCAAGGGTGCGGCTGACAATGCCGAGTTCCAGAAGCTGACGGAACTGGTTCCGATCCATGCCGCGGCCGGGAATGGCGTGTTCCTGAAGCAGGCCTCCGGTTTCGGTACGGTCTCGGAAGGTGTCGCGCGCGCCACCGAAGCGCTGCTGCGCAAGGAAACCGATGCCGCCGGCGCCCAGAAGATCCTTGTCGACTACGTCAAGGAAACGCTCGGCGACGACATGGTCAAGTAAGCTCCGGCACGCTCTCTTCCGCCACCACGGGGACGCGGCGCCAACGCCCGCGTCTTCCCGCTTTCATTCGATAAGCCGGTTCCATCGATAAGGTTTGTGAGCTTCCATGGCCCGAAACTCTCATGAAAAGCGCGCCGAGCGGCAATGGCTGCTGATCCTGCTGCCCTCGCTGGTGCTGCTTCTGGCCTTCGTCATCTATCCGGCCCTCTATTCGATCTATCTGAGCTTCACCAATGAGGCGCTGACCGGGGCCGCGGCCCTTCGGCCCCGTTTCGTTGGTTTCAGGAATTACACGCGGCTCTTCAACGACGCGAAGTTCTGGAATTCGCTGTTCGTCACCTTCGTCTTCGTCATCGGTTCGGCGGTGATCGGCCAGTTCGTGCTCGGCCTGATCTCGGCAATTGCGTTGCGCCGGCCGATCCGCTTTCGGCGGGTGTTTTCGTCGATCATCCTGTTGCCGAATGCAGCCCCTGAAGTCGTCGCCGGTTTCATGTGGATATCGATGCTGGCGGGCGGCGACAATGCCACACTCAGCCGCATCGTCAGTTTTTTCGGCATCACGCCGGCCGACTGGCTGCAGGTCTTCCCGCTGTCGATGATCATCGTCGTCAACACCTGGCGCGGCATCGCCACGGCGATGATCCTGTTAACGGCCGGGCTCAGCACCATTCCGGCGGAGATCTACGAGGCGGCCCGCATGGACGGCGCGACACCGTCGCAGATGTTCCGACGCATCACCCTGCCGCTGATGATGCCGACGATCCTACTCTATATGCTGATCTCGGCCGTCTCCACCATCGCCGTTTTCGGCCTCGTCTATGCGCTGACGCGCGGCGGACCGGGCGGAGCAACCGAGGTGGTCAGCATCTATATCTACAACCAGTCCTTTACGTCGTTCCAGCTGGGTTATGGTGCTGCGGTCGCCGTCGTCGCGCTCGTCATCTCGCTGATATTGGGTATCGCCTATGTCCGGGCCATGAAGGTGGAGGTCTGACATGGCCGTCGTTTCCCCGAGCGAAACTGCAAACAAGGGTCGCTCCGACCTCATCGCCTATGCGACGCTGTCGCTGATCTCGATCTTCTGCGCGGTGCCCTTCTTCTGGGTGCTGCTCGCCTCGCTCGACGGCAATGCCCAGCTCTTCCTGCATTGGCCGGAGCAGTGGACCTTCGCCAACTATATCAGGGTCTTCACTAAGGAGGACGGGGCGAAGTGGCTGTTCAATTCGCTCTTCGTGGTCGCTAGCGCGACCCTGCTCGTCATGGTGCTTTCGGGGCTCGGTGGTTATGCGCTGTCGCGCACCCGGGCATGGTGGAAGCTACCCTTCCTCTACGCGATCCTGCTCATCCGGGTGCTGCCGCCGACGGCGCTGGTCGTGCCGCTCTACAAATTCCTGCTGACGCTGAACAATGCGGAAGCGGCGATGCTCAGGCCGATCTTCGGCAGCTATGCGCGCGACATCATGCGCTGGACCGGTTTCATCGACGGTTATCTCGGGCTGATCCTGGTGCTTGCGACGATGCAATTGCCGCTAGCGCTCTGGATCATGAAGACCTTCTTCGACGGGCTGCCGAGGGACTATGAGGAGGCGGCGCTGATGGATGGGGCGACACTGATACAGCGCATCCGCCGGGTGTTGATCCCGCTGGCTCTGCCCGGACTTGCCGCTGCTGGGCTGTTCGCCTTCATGTCGGCCTGGGGCGATTTCCTCTTGCCGCTGATCTTCCTGTCGTCGCCGGAGCTGCAGACGCTGCCGCTCGGTCTTTTCCGCGCCTTCCTGCGCATCAACGAGATCGATTACGGCCTGCTGACCGCGCTGGCATTCATCTATCTGCTGCCTGCCGTCGTCGCCTTCGGTTTTGCGCGGCGCTTCCTCGTCCAGACGTTTTCGGGCGGCGTGAAGGGCTGAGATCAAGAAAGAGAAACAGATGATCAATCTCAGAAACGTTCGCAAATTCTACGGCGCGCTCGAGGTCATCAAGGGCGTCGACATCATCGTGGAAGACGGAGAATTCGCGGTTTTCGTCGGTCCGTCCGGCTGCGGCAAGTCCACGCTGCTGCGGATGATCGCCGGCCTTGAAGGCATCGATGAGGGCGACCTCATCCTTAACGGCAAGCGCATCAACGACGTGCCGCCGGACAAGCGCGGCATCGCCATGGTGTTCCAGTCCTATGCACTCTATCCGCATATGAGCGTTGCCGAAAACATCGGCTTTTCGCTCAGCCTGAAGAAAGTGCCGGAGGCGGATATCCGCCGGCAGGTGGAAGCTGTCGCCGAAATCCTGCAGCTCACCGATTACCTCGACCGCCGCCCGGCCGCCCTTTCCGGCGGCCAGCGCCAGCGCGTGGCGATCGGCCGCGCCATCATCAAGAAACCGGCGCTGATCCTGTTCGACGAGCCGCTGTCGAACCTCGATTCGGCGCTGCGCGTGCAGATGCGCGCCGAGCTGCAGCGCCTGCACCGCGAGTTGAAGGCGACAGTCGTGTATGTCACGCACGACCAGGTCGAAGCGATGACGATGGCCGACCGCATCGTCGTGCTG
The DNA here is from genome assembly GCF_021052345.1 of Rhizobium sp. SU303. NCBI lineage: Bacteria > Pseudomonadati > Pseudomonadota > Alphaproteobacteria > Hyphomicrobiales > Rhizobiaceae > Rhizobium > Rhizobium sp. SU303. The sequence continues at coordinate 4,106,644 of NZ_CP088095.1, read as the reverse complement.
AACAAGGGCGTCGTCGCTCAACAGGGCGCGCCGATGGATCTCTACCATCAGCCCGATAACGAGTTTGTCGCAACCTTCATCGGCTCGCCAAAGATGAACGTGCTGCCGATGACGGCGACGCGCCGGGATGCCGGCAAGGTGCATCTGGAAAGCCCGCTCGGCCTTTCCATCGACCTTTCAGACGCCAATGGCGCCGTGCAGCAGGGCGAGGCGAAACTCGGCATTCGGCCGGAGCATCTGAAGCTCGCACCCCAAGGGCAGGGTGATTTTTCGGCCGAGGTCGTCATCGTCGAGCGTTTGGGCGTGGAGACCTATCTGACAGTCGGTTCGCAGCAGCAGCCGATCGTCGTACGCACGGAAGGCGACATGACCATTCGCCCCGGCGATCGCGTGTCGCTCACTGCCGAGCGCGCCGGTTGCCATCTGTTTGATTCCGCCGGCCGGGTAATCCGTTCGGCAACCGCTTGAAACACATCGAGGAATGACATGACAATCAAGGTCACGATCTGGAACGAAGGACGCCACGAGCAGGTCCACAAGGAAGTTCAGGATATCTATCCTGATCGTATCGATGGAGCGATCGCATCAGGCATTGCCCATCCCGATTTCGAAATTCGTCGCGGCACGCTCGATGATCCTGATGAAGGCCTGCCGGACAGCGTGCTCGATGATACCGACGTGCTGCTCTGGTGGGGGCATATGGCGCATGAGGAGGTCAGCGACGGGCTGATCGACCGCGTGCAGCAGCGCGTGCTGAAGGGCATGGGCTTGCTGGTTCTGCATTCCGGCCATCATTCCAAGCTCTTCCGCCGGCTGATGGGCACCAATGCCAACCTTTCCTGGCGTGAGACGCCGGAAGGCGACCTGGAGCGGGTCTGGGTGGTCAATACTTCGCATCCCATCGCCGAGGGGCTGCCGCCTTATTTTGAGGTCAATGCCTCGGAAATGTATGGCGAGCCCTTCGACATCCCGCAGCCGGACGAGCTTGTTTTCATTTCCTGGTATTCCGGTGGGGAAGTATTCCGCAGCGGCTGCACCTTCCAGCGCGGCCGCGGGCGCATCTTCTTTTTCAGCCCCGGCCACGAGACCTATCCGATCTATCACGACAAGACCGTGCATAAGGTGATCTCGAACGGCATCCGCTGGGCGCGGCAGAAACACACCGATGGCCGCATCCTGGAGAACTGGCACCGCGCCGAGCCGCTGCACGGCCGTCCCGATAAGGCGAAGGCCTAATCTATGGATATTGCGCGCCGGTTGTCTTGATATAAATCGAATAGACCGAACGCGTCGCGGTGATGAAAAGCCGGTTTTTCTTGGGGCCGCCGAAGGTGAGGTTGGACACCGTCTGCGGCACCCTGATCTTGCCGAGCAGCGTTCCGTCGGGCGAAAAGCAATGCACGCCATCGGAGGCACTCGTCCAGAGATTGCCGGCGACATCGAAACGGAAGCCGTCGGGATGGCCGACATCGAGGCTGCAGAAATAGCGACTGTTGGCAAGCGCCTTGCCGTCGGTGACGTCGAAAACGCGGATATGGCGCGGCACTTCATGTTTTGCGGAGCCGGAATCGGCAATGTAGAGCTTCGTCTCATCGGGCGAGAAGGCAAGGCCGTTCGGCTGGATGAAATCCTCGACGACGGCATCGATCGCTCCGCTTACGGGGTCGATCCGGTAGACGTTGCGCGTGGGCTGCTCGGGCTCGGCCTTGTGGCCCTCGTAATCCGACAGGATGCCGTAGGTCGGGTCGGTGAACCAGACCCCGCCGTCGGAGTGCACGACGACGTCGTTCGGCGAGTTCAGCCGCTTGCCCTGGTAGCTGTCGGCGAGAACGGTGATGGTGCCGTCCGTCTCGGTGCGGGTGACGCGGCGGCCGCCATGTTCGCAGGAGACCAGCCGGCCCTGCCGGTCGCGGGTGTTGCCGTTGACGTAGTTGGAGGGCGAGCGGAAAACGGAGACCGTACCATCCGGTGTCCAGCGCATCATGCGTTCATTCGGGATATCGCTCCAGAGAAGGCAGTTCAGGTCGGAAAACCAGACCGGGCCTTCCGTCCAGCGGCAGCCGGAATAAAGCTCCTCGAGGCCGGCGCTGCCGATGACCATTGCACCGAAGCGTTCGTCGCGGATCTCATAAATCGGATTGTCGCCCATGCCAGTTTCCTCCCTGAATGCTGCCGTTCTTTTCCTAGCGGCAAAAAGCTGGAGGTGCCAGAGCCCGGCGATGGAAATGCCGGGCTGCGGTTTCGTCAGAGGGCGGCGACCGGATGCGGCGAGCCGTCATAAGCACCCCAGATCGACTGGTCGAAGCAGATGACTGAGCCGGTCATCAGGCCGGATTCGGACGACGACAGGTAGGCGCAGGCGCGCGCCACCTCGTGCGGATCGACAAGACGGCCGAAGGGCTGGCTTGCCGCCGCCTTCTCCAACCAGTCGGCCGGTGCGCCGTGATATTCGCGCTGAATGCGGTCCTCGCCTTCAGAGGCCATCCAACCGATGTTCAGACCATTGACGCGGATGCGGTTGCGCAGGAGCGCATAAGCGGTGTTCTTCGTCAGCGTTTCCAGCGCGCCCTTGGAGGCGCAATAGGCGGCGATGAAGGGCTGGCCGGCTTTGGCCGACATCGAGCCGATATTGACGACCGTACCCTCGATCTTTTCGCGGCGCATGACCTTCACCGCCTCCTGCATCAGGAAAAACGGCGCGCGAACATTGACGGCGAACATTGCGTCGAAGAGTTCCGGGCTGGTATCGAGGATGGTGCCGCGATCGGTGATGGCGGCGGCATTGACCAGCGCGTCGACGCGGCCGAAGGTCTCGTCACAGGCGCGCACGACATTCTGTGCATCCTCGACCTTGCCGAGGTCGGCCTTGACGTAGACGATCCTGGCGCCGGTCGCAGCCGAAATCTCCGCCGCCCTCGCCTTGCCCTTGGCTTCGTTGCGGCCGCAGATGACGATGCCTTCCGCGCCGCGTTCGGCGAAGAGACGGGCGATGGTTGCTCCCAGCCCTTGCGTGCCGCCGGTGACGATGGCGATCTTGCCGTCGAGGCGACCGTGGTCTGTGCTCATGAGGTTCCTCCTTTGTGATGACGTACGAATGGCCTCCCGCGGGTGCGAAAGGCCTTCGTCGGTGTGGATAGGCAGCTTGCTCCGTTGCCCGTCAGCTCAACTTCTTGCCCGCCTGCTCGGTAAGTGCTGTCGTAAAGGCTTCATCGCTCCAGCCTTCCCGCAACGCCTCGTGCATCAGCTGCGCCTGTGTCTTCGGCGCCAGTCCGCCGAGCGGCGGGTCGCGGTCGAGATTGGTCGGGAAGGAGTAGCACTCGGCGCAGGCGGCGACGGCGTTGGCGATTTCGTCTGGCGAGAGCCTGCCCTGCAAGGTCTTCAAGGCGGGAAACAGCCTGGCGCTCATCCTCTCGCGATGGACGGTTTCCATTGCCCGGCCGAAGGCGGAAGAGATCTGCAGCAGGTTGGCGACACGTTTGATGTCGGCCGAGCGGTTGGTGCCGGCGGCATGGAAGAGGGCGGGATTGAAAAAGACGACGTCACCCTTTTCGAGTGGCAGCTGGACATGGTTGGTCTCGAAATAATCCCGGAACTCCTGCCGCTTCAGTGCGAGATAGCCCGGTACATAGGTCTGGCTGTACGGCAGGAAGAGCGTCGGACCGCTTTCGAGCGGCATATCGCAATGGGCAACCGCGCCCTGCAATGTCAGCACCGGCGAGAGCCGATGCACATGTGCCGGGAACTGCTCGATCACCTTTGAGCACTGAAAGCCGAGATGGTAGTCGCGATGCGCCGACTGCGCCGAACCGCCCGGATTGACGCGGTTGACCTGCGCCGTCATCTGGTAGCTCGGGCCGAGCCAGGCTTCGCTGGCCAGCGCGACGATGGCATTGGCGTAATATTCGGCGAAATTTGCCGGATCGGCGAGGCAATGTTTTTCCAGCGAGTTCCAGATACGGTCGTTGGCGCCAGGCTTGGCGAAGTGGTCGCCGCCGCCGGTCGAGGTGCGGTGCTGTTCCTCGATGATCGCATCGAAAATCGTGCTGGCGCGGTCGATGATGCCGGTGTCTTCGTAAGCGCGCTTGAACACGACGACACCGGGCCCCTCGCCGAAGGCCTCGCAGATTTCCGCCAACACGGCGCGTCGGCCTTCAGGCGTTGCAGCCTCCGTCATCACCTTGCGGCTGTCATAGATCAGCACGTTTTTTTCGAGCGCAGATGCCGAGGGGTAATCGGCAAGTGCAGTCGTCTTTTCCGCAAGGGCGCGAAACTCATCGAGATCGCAGGCGTCTTCGCTCAGCCAGACGCGGTCGGCGCGCAGTTTCTGCTGGTTGTCGGTTTTCATGGCGGGCTCCTCCCTCTTTCCAATGGAGGCACTATACGCCGCGATGCCAGGTGATATAGATCAGAAATCCATCAAAAAACCATCAGGCCGGTCGCATGGCACACCTCTTTCTCGTCAAGGATATTGCCTTCCAGGCAGGGCTCAGCACCGCGACCGTCGACCGGGTGCTGAACGGCAGACCGGGTGTGCGCCGGCAGACCGAGATGCGGGTGAAGGCGGCGATCGCAGAGCTGGAGAAGCAGCAGGCCGGCGCGATGGGCAGCGGCCGCACGCTGGCGATTGATATCGTCATGGAGACGCCGCAGCGTTTCAGCGATGCGGTACGGGCCGCCTTCGAGGCGGAGATGGCGACCTTCCTGCCGGGCATCTTCCGCTGCCGGTTCCATTTCGCCGAGGTGATGAAGCCGGCTGAGCTGGTGCAGCTTCTCGATCGCATCCGGCTGCGCGGCACGCACGGCATCGTGCTCAAGGCGCCTGACGTCGCGGAGGTGGCTGCCGCCGTCGCGCGGGCGGATGCCGCCGGCATTCCCGTCGTGACGCTGGTGACCGACCTGCCGAATTCGGCACGCATCGCCTATGCCGGCGCCGACAACCGGGCAGCCGGAGAGACTGCCGCCTATCTGATCGGCGAATTTCTCGGGAGGGATGGCGGCAAGGTGCTGGTGACGCTGTCGAGCGGACGGTTCCGTGGCGAGGAGGAGCGCGAAATCGGCTTTCGCCGCGTCATCCGCGCCCGTTATCCCGACATCGGCATTACCGAAATCAGCGAGGGGCACGGCACCGATGCTGCGACGGGAACGCTTGCCGCGGCAGCGCTTGCGGCCGATCCCGCCATCAACGCCGTCTATTCGATCGGCGGCGGCAACCGGGCGGTGCTTGCGGTCTTCGACATGGCCAAACGTCCCGTCCGCGTTTTCGTCGCCCATGATCTCGACGCGGATAATCGCGCCCTTCTTGCGGCGCGTCGGATCGGCTTCGTGCTGCATCATGATCTCAGAACCGATGCGCGTTCGGCCTTCCGGGCGATCATGAGCCGGGCGACCGCCTTACCGCGCGCGGTTACGCCCTCGCTTTCATCAGTCGAAATCGTCACGCCCTACAATATGCCCGCGGCCGATTGAGCCAATTGACTTTCCTTCGATGCCGAATTCGGGCTACAGCTTTGACACGAGTTTAGGTGAGCGACATGGATTACAGCGACGTCAGCACGATTGCAGCCTGGATTACGGAGCAGGGACTGAAGGGCGTTTCGGAAGCCGAATTGATGACCGGTTTCTGCTCGGCTTGCCGGGATGCCGGCCTACCGCTCGACCGCGGTCTGGCGCTGATGGATACGCTGCATCCGGTGCATGAGGGCCGCGCCTTCCGCTGGGACAGCATCGAGGAAATCCAGACCGAGTTCGAATATGGTCCGACGATCTCGGGGGAGGCGGCGTCGAACTGGCAGCGGTCGGCCTTCTTTCATCTTTGGTCTCGCAACGAGCGGGAGATACGCCGGCGTCTCGGCTTCGGCGATCCCATCGATTTTTCCATGCTCGATACGATCGCCGAAGCCGGTCACACGGATTTCGTGGCGATGATGCATCGTTTTTCCGAGGCCGGCACGATCGGCGAGATGGATTGCTTCTTCTCGCATTTCGCGACGAAACATCCTGAGGGCTTTTCAGATCACGACCTCGCCATCCTGCGCAAGCTGGTGCCGGTGCTGGGGCTGGCGATCAAATGTATCGCGCTCGGGCGTATCGCCCGCACCATCGCCGAGGTCTATCTCGGCGAGGACGCCGCGCGCCAGGTGATGGAAGGCAAGATCAGCCGCGGCAAATCGGAACGGATTTCCGCGGCACTCTGGTTTTCCGATCTGCTGAACTACACCAAGATCTCCGACAGCGTGCCGCCGGAGGAGATCATCCCGCTGCTCAACGACTATAGCGAGGCGGTGATCACGGCGATCCACGAGTCCGGCGGCAACGTGCTGAAGCTGATCGGCGACGGTGTGCTCGCCATCTTTAAGGGCGAGGTGCCGGCGGAGACGTGTCGCGCGGCGCTGAGCGCCGAATCGTTGCTGCGGGAAAAGCTCACTACGCTGAATGCCGCGCGTGCGGCCGACGGCCGGGCGACGACCGACGTCTATATCGGCCTGCATATCGGCGATGTCTTCTACGGCAATATCGGCAGCCAGGACCGGTTGGACTTCACCGTCATCGGACCTGCCGTTAACGAGGTCAGTCGGATCGCCTCGATGTGTCGTTCCGTCGATCTCAACCTGTTGATTTCCTCCGATTTCGCCGCGGCGATACCGGAGCAGCAGCGTACCGCACTCGCCTGCGTCGGACGCTATGCGTTGCGCGGCGTGCAGCGCGCGCAGGAACTGTATACGCTCGACAGCGCCCGGCTGAACGGCTGAGTTCCTGACTGCAAGGCTATCGCAACAGGCCCTGACCGCCGTCGATCCAGATCGGCGTACCGGTGATGTGTCGGGCGCGGCCGGAGGCGAGGAAAAGGATTGTTTCGGCGACGTCCTCGCTCTTGCCTGCCTTTCCCCCGGCGATCGGGATATCGCCCTCCGGCCAGATGACCGGAACCTCCGTCTCCTCGCGATGGCGGCTATCGGTATTGGCACCGATATTGGTCTCGATCTCGCCGGGGCAGACGGCATTGACGCGGATGCCATGGCGCCCGAGTTCGAGGGCGAGCTGCTGGACCATGGCCACCTGCCCCGCCTTGGTCGCGGTGTAGGCGGTGGCGCCCGGCGTCGTGAAGGTACGGGTGCCGTTGATCGAAGAGACGACGATGATCGAACCGCCATGGCGCTTCAGATACGGAACCGTCAGATGCAGGGTCAGATAGGTGCCGCGCAGATTGACGGCGATGGTCTTGTCCCATTCCTCCGGTTTCAGGTCGTCGATCGGCGCCCAGACACCGTTGATCCCAGCATTGGCGACAACGATGTCGAGGCCGCCGAAGGTGTCGGTCAGTTGCGCGACCGCGCTCCGCATTTGAGCTTCGTCGCTGGTATCTGCGGTCAACGCGATCGACTCGCCGCCGCCGGCCTCAATTTCGGCGCAGGTCTTTTCGACCTCGTCGGCGGTGCGGCTCAATGCTGCGACCTTTGCACCTTCGGCAGCGAGCCGCAACGCGGCCGCTTTGCCGATGCCGGAACCGGCGCCTGTTACCAGTGCGATCTTTCCCTTCAGCTCCATGGGCAGGCTCTCCTTGCCGTTTTGCCGCTAAGCCAATGTTCGGAACGGGCTGTTGGTTCCGAAAGGAGAGCGGATCGTTAGAGCCTCCTGAGCAGGCTGTGTTGCAACGCCCATCTCTCCGGCCCGTGGACGGCGGCAAAGAGCAGACCGGCGAGGAAGGTAAAGTGATCGATGAAGAAGCCGAATTCGGCCTGGTTTTGTTGCCAATGGGACGGACCGTGGAAGGCGAAAGCGAGGAAGATCACATAGATGGCTGCCAGCAGGCTGGCCTCGGTGAAGAAGGCCCCTGATATGAAAGCGAGCGCCAGCGCGATCTCGAAGAAGGCGGCGACCCAGGTAAGGAATGTCGCCATCGGAAAGCCGGCAGCGGTGATATAGCCCGCTGTTGCGCCGATATCGGCGAACTTGAAGCCGGCGGCCATGAAGAAGACGAAGCTGAAGATGATGCGGGCGACGATGATTGCGATTGCTCTGGCCATCCTGAAATCTCCTCTTTGAGTTTCCAGTATGACGGATGAGATCCCCGATATCCGACACGGTGAATGAAAAAGGGCCGCTTGCGCGACCCTATCACTTTGAATTGCGCACAATCCTTTCCGAAAATCGGTTCCGATTTTCGGGGTTATGCGCTCTTACCACTCGGCGAAGCTGCCGTCGGCATGTCGCCAGATCGGGTTGCGCCAACGATGGCCCTCCTTGGCGCGTTCGATGACATAGGCCTCGTCGACCTCGATGCCGAGCCCTGGACCCTGCGGGATCGAGACGAAACCATCGGCATACTGGAACACCTCCTTGTTGGAGATGTAGTCGAGGATGTCGTTGCCCTTGTTGTAGTGGATGCCGAGGCTCTGTTCCTGGATGAAGGCATTGTAGCTGACGGCATCGACCTGCAGGCAGGCGGCAAGCGCGATCGGACCCAGCGGGCAATGCGGCGCCAGCGCCACGTCATAGGCTTCGGCCATCGCTGCGATCTTGCGGCATTCGGTGATGCCGCCGGCATGGGAGAGATCCGGCTGGATGATGTCGACGTAGCCGTCCGAAAGGACCTGCTTGAAGTCCCAGCGCGAAAAGAGCCGTTCACCGAGCGCAATCGGCGTCGAGGTGTGGTTGACGATATCGCGCAGCGCTTCCTTGTTTTCGGAAAGCACCGGCTCTTCGATGAACATCAGCTTGTAGGGATCGAGCTCCTTGGCGAGAACCTTCGCCATCGGTTTGTGGACGCGCCCGTGGAAATCGACGCCGATGCCGATATGCGGGCCGATCGCCTCGCGGATGATGGCGATGGTCTCGACCGCCTTTTCCACCTTCTCATTGGTGTCGACGATCTGCATTTCCTCGCAGCCATTGAGCTTGATCGCCTTGAAGCCGCGGGCAACCACCTCCTTGGCATTGTTGGCGACATCCGAGGGACGGTCGCCGCCGATCCAGGAGTAGACCTTGATACGATCACGAAGCTGGCCGCCGAGCAGGGAATGGATCGGCTGACCGAGCGCCTTGCCCTTGATGTCCCACAGCGCCTGGTCGATGCCCGAGATTGCGCTCATGTGGGTGGCGCCGCCGCGATAGAAGCCGCCGCGATACATCACGGTCCAGTGGTCCTCGATCAGGAAGGGATCCTTGCCGATCAGGTAGTCTTCCAGCTCATGGACGGCGGCCTGAACGGTGAGTGCGCGGCCTTCGACGACCGGCTCGCCCCAGCCGACGATGCCTTCATCAGTTTCGACCTTCAAAAACAGCCAGCGCGGGGGGACGATATAGGTGGTGAGTTTGGTGATCTTCATCGCTGTTCTTTCAGTCTCTTCCCGGGTTTGCGATCGTCGGCGCGTCCGCAGATTTGCCGTGATCGGTCATTTCGTTCTGCCGATCGCTTTTTCGGCGGCGGCAAGATCGCGCACCGCAAGATCGAGCATGCGGTTGGCGCATTCGCGGGCGCCAGCCTTGTCGCGCATGCGCAGGGCCTCGACCAGCTGACCGTGGACGAGCACTGCATCCTCGCGATTCTCGACGCCGATATTGGAGGCATGCAGCGCATATTTCAGCGCAGCGTGAATGGCGCTCGACAGGCGGCGAAAGACTTGATTGTGGCTGGCGGTGAGCAGCACCGTGTGGAACATGACGTCGGCATCGGTGAAGCTTTCCGGGTCGCGGGCGCTGTCGCGCATCTGCCGCCAGGCATTGTCGAGATCGGCGATCTCCTGGGCGCTGGCGCGCTCGGCGGCATATTCGGCGGCTGCCGGCTCGATGGTGCGGCGGGCTTCGAGAATGCAGCCGAGCAGGTCGAAATCCTTGATATAGGGACCCATCCATTCAAGCACGTCGGCGTCCAGGATATTCCAGTCGTCCTTGTCGCAGACGGTGGTTCCGATGCGCGGCTTGCCGCGGACAAGGCCTTTGGATTCCAGCACTTTCAGCGATTCGCGAATGACGGTGCGGCTGACGCCGTAGAGCTCGCAGAGATCGTTCTCGCGGGGCAGCGGCGAGCCCGCGGGATAGCGGTCCGCACAGATATCCTGAGCGATCGCCGCCGTGACGTTGCGGCGTACGCGCGGGCGGCGCTCGATGCGGCGGCTTTCGGCCCCGCTCTGTCGCTCGATTGTTTCCAACTCACCTCTCCGCTCTGTCTCGCGTGCTAGGCAACCGAACCTGATTATCCGAATTCGATCCGCTTTGCGACGCTTCCTCCCGGCACCCCGTCAATAATCCTATTATTCCAATCATCATACATTGGCAATTGACTGGTATGATGATTTATCATAATTCAGTGGACGTTGCCTGGGAGGCAGCGGCTTGGTTTTTGAGAGTTAGGGAGAGAGACATGCGCTTGTTCAAAGCAGCCATTCTGGCTGGCACTTTCGCCATTCTGGCAGCCGGCTCGGCATTTTCCGCGGACGTCAAGATAGGGTTCATCGTAAAGCAGCCCGAGGAGCCGTGGTTCCAGGACGAATGGAAATTCGCCGACCAGGCCGCCAAGGAAAAAGGCTTCACCGTCGTCAAAATCGGCGCCGAAGACGGCGAGAAGGTCCAGTCGGCGATCGACAATCTCGGCGCCCAGGGTGCGCAGGGCTTCATCATCTGCACGCCTGACGTCAAGCTCGGCCCGGGCATCGTCGCCAAGGCCGAAGCCAACCAGCTGAAGCTGATGACGGTCGACGACCGCCTCGTCAGCGCCGACGGCAAGCCGCTGGAAGACGTGCCGCATATGGGCATTTCGGCCACCAAGATCGGCGAGACCGTCGCCCAGGCGATCGTCGACGAAATCAAAAAGCGCGGGTGGGACATGAAGAATGTCGGCGCCGTGCGGGTCTCCTATGACCAGCTGCCGACGGCCGTCGACCGCGTCGAAGGCGCGATGTCGGTGCTGAAGTCCGCCGGCTTCCCGGCCGAAAACATCTATGATGCGCCACAGGCGAAGACGGATACGGAAGCGGCGCTCAACGCGGCGACCACCGTTCTCAACAAACATGCCGACGTGAAATACTGGGTCGCCTTCGGCCTCAACGACGAAGCCGTCCTCGGCGCCGTCCGTGCTTCCGAATCGGTCGGCATTCCGGCCGCCAACGTCATCGGCGTCGGCATTGGCGGCGCGGAATCGGCGATCAACGAGTTCAAGAAGCCGGCGGCGACGGGCTTCTTCGGCACCGTCATCATCTCGCCGAAGCGTCACGGCTACGAGACGGCGCTCAACATGTACGACTGGATCGCCAACGACAAGGAGCCGGCAAAGCTGACGCTGACCTCGGGTTCCCTGGCACTGCGCGACGATTATGAAAAGGTCCGCAAGGATCTTGGCATCGAGTGATCGTCCTTCCAAGATGATATCGTCCGGCGGCCGCTCAGCGTGCCGCTGGCTCTTCTCGGCGGAGCGATGATGGCTTTCCTCGAATTCAGCAATATCTCCAAGGGTTATCCCGGCGTGCAGGCGCTGGCGAACGTGTCCTTCACCGTCGAGAAGGGTGCCGTTCACGGCCTGATGGGCGAAAACGGCGCCGGTAAATCGACGCTGATCCGGGTACTGTCAGGCGATCAGGCCGCCGATACCGGCAACATCCTCATCGACGGCGAGGAGCAGAAATATGCGTCCGTCCGTGACGCCTTCCATGCCGGCGTCATCGTCATCCATCAGGAACTGCAACTCGTTCCGGAGTTGACCGTCGCCGAAAATCTCTGGCTCGGACGCTTTCCGGCCAAGGGCGGCGTCATCCATTCGAAGACGCTGATCGAGACGGTGCGGTCGAAGCTCGAGGAGATCGGCATCGATGTCGATCCGTTGGCCAAGGTCGCCTCGCTTTCGATCGGTGCGCGGCAGATGGTCGAGATCGCCAAGGCCGTCATGCTCGATGCACGGGTGATTGCGCTGGACGAGCCGACCTCCTCGCTCTCGTCGCGCGAAAGCGAAATCCTGTTTTCGCTCATCGACAGGCTGAAGGCGCAGGGAACGGTCATTCTCTACGTCTCGCATCGTCTCGACGAGATCTTTCGACTTTGCGACAGCCTGACCGTGCTGCGCGACGGTAAACTTGCCGCCCACCATCCTCAGATCGCCGAAACCACGCGCGAACAGATCATTTCGGAAATGGTCGGACGTGAGATCAGCAATGTCTGGGGATGGCGCGAACGTCCGCTCGGCGGCATACGTCTGGAGGTCAAGGGCCTGTCGGGACCGAGGCTGCGCCATCCGATCAGCTTTTCCGTCCGCCAGGGCGAGATTCTCGGTTTCTTCGGCCTGATCGGCGCCGGCCGCAGCGAGATGGCGCGGCTGCTTTACGGCGCCGACACCAGGCATCAGGGCCAGGTGGCGATCGACGGCGTTGCCGTTTCGCCGAACAATCCGAAGGCGGCGATCAATGCCGGCATGGTGCTCTGCCCCGAGGACCGCAAGTTCGACGGCATCATCCAAGGGCGATCGATCGAAGAAAATATCGCGATCTCATCACGCCGGCATTTTTCGCATTTCGGCGTTCTGAGCCCGAGACGAGAGGCGGCGCTGGCAGACCGGTTCATCGCCAAGCTTCGGGTGCGGACGCCGTCGCGCAAGCAGGACATCATCAACCTCTCCGGTGGCAACCAGCAGAAGGTCATTCTCGGCCGCTGGCTGTCCGAGCAGGGTATCAAGGTCCTCGTAATCGACGAGCCGACGCGCGGCATCGATGTGGGGGCGAAATCGGAAATCTACGAAATCCTCTACGAGCTTGCGGCCGGCGGCATGGCGATCGTGGTGATCTCCAGCGAGCTGCCTGAAGTCATGGGCATTTCCGATCGCATCATGGTGATGTGCCAGGGCAGGGTGGCGGCCAATGTCGCTCGCCAGGATTTCGACGAGCGCAGCATCCTAACGGCAGCACTTCCCGACAAGAACGCCGCAGGCACTATTGAGGACCAGGAATACGGACGATGAATTCGTTGAAAAAAATTCTTCTTGGCGAGCAGGGGCTGGTAGTGATCTTCGCTGCCGCCTTCGTGATCGTCTCGCTCTTCGTTCCGAACTTCCTGACCGAGCGAAACATGCTGGGGCTGCTGCAGTCGGTCGTCACGATCGGCATCGTCGCCTGCACGATGATGTTCTGCCTGGCATCGCGCGATTTCGATCTTTCGGTTGGATCGATCGTCGCCTTCTCCGGCATGATCGCGGTGATGGTCTCGAATGCGACAGGCTCCATTCCCGTCGGGCTGCTCGCCGCCCTGCTGTGCGGCGCCGTCGTCGGTTTCGTCAATGGTATCGTCATTGCGCGGTTCCGCATCAATGCACTGATCACCACGCTTGCGACCATGCAGATCGTGCGCGGGCTGGCGCTGATCGCGTCCGATGGCCGCGCCGTCGGCATCAATGATCCCGATTTCTACCAGCTTGCCCTGTCGCGATTTCTGACTGTGCCGACGCCCATCTGGATCATGCTGATCCTTTTCATCCTCTTTGGTTTCGTGCTCAACCGCACCGTCTTCGGCAAGAACACCCTGGCGATCGGCGGCAATCCCGAGGCCTCGCGGCTTGCCGGCGTCAATGTGGTCAACATGCGGGTCTGGATCTTTGCGCTGCAGGGGCTTGTCTGCGGCGTTGCCGGCATCCTGCTTGCCTCACGTATCACCTCCGGCCAGCCGAATGCGGCGACAGGGCTTGAGCTTTCAGTCATTTCGGCCTGCGTTCTCGGTGGCGTTTCGCTGGCCGGCGGCCGGGCGGCGATGAGCGGCGTCATTGTCGGCGTGCTGATCATGGGCATCGCCGAAAACGTCATGAACCTCTTGAATATCCAGGCGTTCTATCAGTATGTGGTCCGCGGGCTGATCCTGCTGATCGCAGTGTTGCTCGACAATTTGAGGTCTTCGGCTGCGGGACGGCGCGGATGAACCAGGAACAAGCCGGCGATGACATCGAACTGAGGCACGGCGATCTCGCCGTCCGGGTCAGCCGTCGGGGTGCGGCCGTCACCGCCGCGACCTATCGAGGCATCCCCTTTCTCGTGGCGGCCGGCGGGCCGGATGGCGCGATGGCAAATTTCGCGATGGTGCCGTTCGGGAATCGCGTAGAGGGCAACGCCATGTCCTTTGCCGGACAAGTCCATGCCTTCCAAGCGAATGCTTCCGATCCGCTCTATCTCCATGGCGACGGCTGGCTCAGCCTCTGGCAGCTTGAAGATGTTAGCGCGGAGCATGCGCAGTTCTGCTTTTCCCGGAGCGCCGACGGGGTTTCACCCTATGCCTATCTCACCCGGCAAGAGATCCGTCTCGCCGGCGATGCTCTGGTGCTGACACTTTCCGTGGAAAACCGCGGCGAAACCGCTCTTCCCTTCGGGCTCGGTCAACATCCCTTCTTCGCCCGCACGCTAAAGACGCGACTGACGATTGCGGCCGATCGCTACTGGAACGAGCGGCCGGACCATCTGCCGGAGATGCCTGGCCCTGTGCCGGACTATTTCGATTTCAGATCCGAAAAGCTTTTGCCGCAGAGATGGATGAACAATGCCTTCGAGGGCTGGAATGGGCGAGCGGCAATCGCCTGGCCGGAACTTGGAATTCAGGCGGCGCTGGAAGCCGACGGTGCGCTCGATCGCTTCATGCTGTATATGCCGGTCAGCCGGAGCGACTTCTTCTGCCTCGAGCCGATGAGCCACCTGCCGAACGGCCATCACCTAGCTGATTTCGGTGGGCTCAGGCCGCTTGCGCCGGGGGAGGCTCTTGCCGGCACAGTGACGATCCTTATGTCGGCGCTGCCGGTTCGGTCGGAGGAGGGATAGATGAGCGGCCGCCTGCAAGGCAAGAACATCCTGATAACAGGTGCTGCGCAGGGTATCGGCCTTGCGATCGCAAAGGCTTTCATGCGGGAGGATGCCGCGGTCTTTCTCGTCGATCGCGATGCGGCGCTGCTGGCGCGGGCGGCGAAAGAGCTCCAGCGCAGCGGCGGTCGTCTTGGTTATCTGCCGGCCGATATTACCGATGCCGGGACGATCACGACATTGGTCGCTCAGGCGAATGAAGAAATCGGACAGCTGAACGCGCTCGTCAACAATGCCGGGGTCAATGTCTTCGCCGAACCGCTCGACACGACGGACGACGAATGGAACCGCTGCTTCGACATCAATCTGAAGGGCGCATGGAACTGCTGCAAGGCGGTATTGCCGGGCCTCATCGAGCAGGGCGGTGGTGTCATCCTCAACATCGCCTCGACGCACGCTTTCACCATCATCCCGCACACATTTCCCTATCCGTTGGCCAAACACGCCCTGCTCGGAATGACGAAATCCTTAGGGCTGGAATATGCCGCCCGCAATGTCCGCGTGAACGCGTTGGCGCCGGGCTACGTCTCGACGCAGAAGGTGATCGATTACTGGAACGGCTTCCCTGATCCGAAGGCGGCAAAGGCCGAGACGATGAAACTGCATCCCGGCGGGCGCATCGCGACACCGGAGGAGATCGCCATGGCGGCCGTTTTCATGATTTCCGACGAGTGCCCGTTCATCAATGCCACCTGCCTGACAATCGACGGCGGCCTCAGCGTCCTGCAGCATCCCGTTTGAACGGGCTTCGACCCCCCAATTTTTACATGCCTGTCGTCTTCTCGGCATAGAGCATTATATTGCCCATCGGGAAGGCTTTTTGATCTCCCGCAGGCACGGAGCGGCGCCCTGCCGCTTTCTGAAAGCACAATCGAAAACAGGAGGACGGCATGCAGATCAATCGCACGGCTTCGGCCCATTGGACCGGTGGCCTCAAGGACGGCAAAGGCCTGATCTCGACGCAGAGCGGCGCCCTGAAGGACTATCCCTACGGCTTTGCAAGCCGCTTCGAAGGCATCCCCGGCACCAACCCGGAAGAGCTGATCGGTGCCGCCCATGCCGGCTGCTTCACGATGGCGCTGTCGTTGATCCTCGGTGAAGCCGGCTTTACCGCCGAGCATATGGAAACCTCCGCCAAGGTGACGCTCGAAAGCGTCGAGGGCGGCTTTGCCATCACCGCCATCCATCTCTCGCTCTCCGGCCGTATTCCCGGTGCCGATGAAGCGACCTTCACCGAACTTGCCAACAAGGCGAAAGCCGGCTGCCCGGTTTCCAAGGCGCTTGCGTCGGTTCCGATCACACTCGACGTCAAGGTCGTCTGATTCCTGTTGCCTCAACGGAGTGCCGCGCGCTTCTGCGTCGCGGCACTTTCAGTCTCCTGCTGCCTCATGGCCCTCGAGGCGTTTCGCCCAATCCTCGATTCTCCCGCTTTGGAGCCGGCGAGCAGCATAGTCGCGCCAGCTTGAAGCCAGGCGATCAAGCGCCGCTATCCCGGCGAGTTCGTCGCGATTGAACGGATCGATGTAAAATATCCGCCCGATGCGGGCGATGCTCCACTCCGGCGTGGATCGCTCAACCAGCGCCAGACCGTTCCCGGGCTATGCGAAAATGGCGAGACGTTGACAAATGACGTCTGATATTTTACGACTGACGAAATTCACAAATCGTCAGTCGTAACTCGAGGTATCGAAACTCATGAACGACATTGCGGAAAATACGCTCGACGTCACGCGGCAGGAGAATGTGACCCGCATTCTCGACGCGGCCGAGCGGCTGTTTCGGCACTATGGCTACAGCAAGACGACGGTGGCCGACATTGCCCGCGATCTCGGCATGTCGCCAGCCAATATTTATCGTTTCTTCGCCTCCAAAGTCGAAATTCACCAGGCGCTCTGTGGGCGCATGCTCGCCACTGCCTATCAAATCGCTTACGACATCCGTCATCAGCCGATCAGCGCCAGCGAGCGGCTGCGCCGCTATGTCGAGACCCAGCACCAGTTGACGCTGGATCTGATGCTCGACGAGATGAAGGTGCACGAGATGATCATCGTCGCGATCGAACGCGACTGGCATGTCATCGAGAAACATATCGACCGCGTCCATGATCTCATTGCCGAAATCATCGCCGAAGGCATTGCAGCCGGGGAATTCGCCGAGCAGGACCCGGTCGTTGCTTCACGCTGCTTCGGCGCGGCGACGATCAATCTCTGTCACCCGCAGATGGTGGCGCAATGTCTTGCCAAAACGAACCGCGCAAGCGTCGACGAGCTGATCAGTTATGTGATCAGGGCGCTGAAGAAATGATGGACGGCAGCCGCCGCCGAAACCCCAAACGATCCAGGAGTGCGGAAGATGTTTTCGCTCAAGACCCTCAGCCATCGCATGCCGTCCGTCTCCACTCTCGTGCTCTTCGGCGCCATCGGCATCGGCGTTTCCGCCTGCTCGGAAGAGAAGGCTGAGGTCAAGCAAGTCATCCGGCCGGTGAAGGTCGTCGAGATCGCCAAGGCCGGCGACACCCGCAAGCTCGACTATTCGGGCTCGGTCAAGGCGCGCACCGAGATGAACCTCGGGTTTCGCGTCGCCGGCAAGATCACCGAACGCCTCGTCGATATCGGCGATAAGGTGAAGCCGGGCGACGTGCTCGCTCGGATGGACTCCACCGATTACCAGCTGGCGGTCAAGACGGCGGAAGCCAATCTCGCAGCCGCTGAAAAAGGCGTCGAAACCGCCGATCTCGTGAACAAGCGCAATCAGCAGCTGTTCGACAAGAATGTTTCGCCGAAATCCCAGCTCGAGCAAGCGTCGCTCAGCTACGATCAGGCCGTTTCAAGCCGCGATGCCGCCGTCTCGGCGCTCGATCAGGCGAAGAACCAGGTGAGTTATGCGGAGCTGAAGGCCGACCATAACGGGATTGTCACGACGATCAATGCCGATGTCGGCCAGGTCGTTGCGTCCGGCACTCCCGTCGTCGCCGTTGCCGTCGACGGCGAAAAGGAAGTGCAGATTGCGGTTCCGGAAAACGACATTGCCGAATTCAAGCCGGGCAAGACAGTCAAGGCCAGCTTCTGGGCTGACGACAGGCTGGTGCTCGACGGCAAGGTGCGCGAGGTTTCCGGCAGCGCCGACCAGCAGTCGCGTACCTTTGCGGTTCGGGTGAGCCTGCCGAACGATCCGCAGGTGTTGCTCGGCATGACGGCGACGATCGAGGCCGATGTCAGCAACGGCAACAGCTATGTCTCGATCCCACTCAGCGCCCTGGCTGAGAAAGACGGCAAGCAGATGGTCTGGACCGTCGACCGCGACACGGCGACCGTGCATGGCCGCGACATCAAGGTCGCCGACTTCACCGGCGACGGCGTGCATGTGACCGAGGGTCTCGATACCGGCGATCTCGTCGTTTCGGCCGGCACCCAGTTCATGAGCGAGAACCTGAAGGTGAAGGTGCCGGACCAGCAGTCGGCCCTGGCCGCCACGGACCAGACCGTCCGCTGAACGCGCGATAAAGAGAGAACAGGACCATGGACGCCACCACCAACGAAAAGCGGCCCTTCAATCTGTCGCGCTGGGCGATTGGACATCCGAGCATCGCCCGCTTCCTCTTCGGGCTGATCATCATTACCGGCGTGCTCGGCCTGATGCGCATGGGCCAGCGCGAGGATCCCGAATTCACCTTCCGCGTCATGGTCGTTCAGGCGATCTGGCCGGGTGCTTCCATACAGGAAATGGAAGATCAGGTTGTCAACAAGATCGAGCGCAAGCTGCAGGAAACGCCGCATATCGACTGGGTCAAGTCCTATACGCGGGCGGGCAGTGCGATCATTACCCTGCAGGTCAAGGGTGACACGAATTCGGAAGAAGTGGCCGATGCCTTCTATCAGGTGCGCAAGAAGGTCGGCGATATCTCTAGCGAATTGCCGCAGGGCCTGCTCGGCCCCTATTTCAACGACGAGTTCGGCGATACCTTCATCACGCTGCATTCGATCAGCGGCGAAGGCTATTCCTATCCGGAACTGAAGAAATTCGCGATCCAGGCGCGCGACATGCTGCTGACGACGCCGGGCGTTGAGAAAGCCGTCATCATCGGCGACCAGCCTGAGAAGATCTATATCGACGTCTCATCCAAGGCGCTCGCCGAGCGCGGTCTGACGATCCTCGATCTGCAGAACGCCATCAAGGGCCAGAACAATGTCGATCCGGCCGGCTCGGTCGATACCGGCCTGCGCTCGGTGCGCATATCGGTCGAAGGCGACGTGAAGAAGGCGGCCGATATCCGCGAACTCAGCCTTCGCGCCGGCGGCCAGGTGACGCGCCTTGGCGATATCGCCACCGTCAGTTCCGGTCTCGAAGATCCCTACCAGCGCAAGTACCGTTTCAACGGCCACGACAGCGTTCAGGTCGGCGTGGTGATGGCCAAGGGCTTCAATGTGACCGATGTCGGCAAGGGCGTGGAGGCCACCTATCAGCGCTTCGAGGAGGCGCTGCCCTACGGCGTCGCCGTCGATCAGATCGCCAACCAGCCCGACGTGGTGACGGATGCGGTCAGCGAATTCATGCATGCGCTCGGCGAAGCCCTTATCATCGTGCTGGTCGTCTCGTTCGTGTCGATCGGCTGGCGATCGGGCCTTGTCATCGCCATCGCCATTCCACTGGTGCTCGCCGCCACCTTTGCGCTGATGTACGAACTCGGCATCGACCTGCAGCGCATCTCGCTCGGCGCGCTGATCATCGCGCTCGGCCTGCTCGTCGACGATGCGATGATCGTCGTCGAGATGATGGAGCGAAAGCTGGAGGAAGGGCTCGTCAAGATCGAGGCGGCAAGCTTTGCCTATTCCTCGACCGCCTTCCCGATGCTGACGGGCACGCTGATCACCACGGCCGGCTTCATTCCCGTCGGCTTCGCGGCGTCGACGGCCGGCGAATATGTGCGGTCGCTGTTCTACGTCGTCGGCATCGCGCTTGTCACCTCGTGGTTCGTCGCGGTCTACTTCACGCCGTGGCTCGGCTATATGATCCTCAAGCAGCGCCATCACGCCGGCAAGCATCACGACGCCTTCGATACCGGCTTTTACCGTCGGTTGCGCGGCACGGTCGGCTGGGCGGTGCGCCACCGCGTCATCGTGCTGCTGCTGACGCTCGGCACCTTCGTCACCAGCCTCTGGGCCTTCCAGTTCATTCCGCAGAATTTCTTCCCGCAATCCTCGCGGCCGGAAATCCTCGTCGATCTCTGGCTGCCCGAGGGCACCAGCATCAAGGAAGTCGAGGTGCAGGCAAAGGCACTCGAAGCCAAGATGATGGATGATCCCGACAAGCGGTTCATCGCCACCTATATCGGCGAAGGCGCGCCGCGCTTCTTCCTGCCGCTCGACCAGCAGCTGCGCAATCCGAACTTCGCCCAGCTGCTTGTCATGGCCAACGACGAACCGGCACGCGAGCGGCTGATCGTCAAGCTGCGGACGATCCTTGCGGAAGACTTCCCCGACATTCGCGGCAAGGTCGATCGCCTCTTCCTCGGTCCGCCGACCGGCTGGCCGGTGCAGATGCGGGTCATGGGGCCTGACCGCCAGGAAGTTAGGGAGATCGCCGATCAGGTAAAGGCGCGCTTCCAGGCCAATCCGATGCTCGGCGCCATCCATGACGACTGGCTGGAAGAGGTGCCGGGAATGAAGCTGGTGATCGACCAGGACCGCGCCCGAGCACTCGGCGTCACGTCGCAGCGCGTGCGCCAGATGCTGCAGACCGCCATGTCAGGGGCTGCGCTCGACGATTTCCGCGACGGCGAGGAGACGGTCTCGATCGTCGCCCGCGAGCCGGATGCCAGCCGTTCGCTGCTGTCGGCGGTCAACTCGGTCTATGTGCCGACGGATTTCGGCGGCTTCGTGCCGGTCTCGCAAGTCGCCAAGGTCGTGCCCGTCATGGAGCAGGGCATCGAATGGCGGCGCAACCGCCTGCCGACGATCACCGTGCGCGCCACGCTGCCTGACGATGTGCAGCCGAACGACGTGGTAATGAAGATGTATGCCGACATGAAGGGCCTGCGCGACAGCCTGCCTGCCGGCTACAATGTCGAGATCCAGGGCGGCGCCGAAGATGCGGCGGAAAGCCAGATGTCGATCGCCGCCAAGGCGCCGATCATGCTCGCCGTCATCATCGTGCTGTTGATGATACAGCTGCAGCATTTCGGCAAGGCGATGCTGGTGCTCGCCACCGGTCCGCTCGGGATCATCGGTGCTGCTGCCGCATTGCTGATCAGCGGCGCGCCCTTCGGCTTCGTGGCGATCCTCGGCGTCATCGCGCTGCTCGGCATCATCATGCGCAACTCGATCATCCTGGTCGATCAGATCGACCAGGATATCAAGGCCGGCATGCACCGGCAGGAGGCCATCGTCGGCGCGGCCGTACGGCGTTTCCGGCCGATCATGCTGACGGCGCTGACCGCCGTGCTGGCGCTGATCCCGATCTCGCGCGGTGTCTTCTGGGGTCCGCTCGCCTACGCGATGATGGGCGGCATCCTGGTTGCGACCGTACTCACCATTCTGGTTCTGCCCGCCGGTTACGCCCTTTTCTTCGGCCGGGAGCCGAAGACAAAGGACGAGCCAGGCCAGCATGCCGACGCCATCCAGGAAGAGGCGGATGACAGACATCCGCCGGCGTTGGCAGCAGAGTGAGGACGGCGCGGCGAAAGCCGCGCCGTTTTCCTTGCAGGTCACAGCTACCTCATCAAAGCGCGCTGCTGCTTAGCCCCGGCTCGGCAGGCAGCCTTTGAACGGGTCATTGCTGCCCGCTCCGCCTCGGACCCGGGCGCCGATTTCAATGCCGCCTTGAAAAAGCTAAGCTGCGAAAGCATGCCGGGGGACCAACCGTGATCCCGGCCCACTCAGCGACGAGGCAGGGCACGACCATGGCCGATTACCATCTGGAAGCAAGCTGGAGCCCGATCGAGGGCAGTTTCGGGCGCCTCACCTTCACGCTTTTCAATCTTTCGACCGAGCCGCTGTCCGGCTTCTCGCTCGCCTATACGTCAGAGACGCGGGTTGCCGACAAACATGTCTGCGACGGCGGTAGCCTGAAGCGGCAGGTCGCGCATTTCCACGAATTCCTGCCGCCCGAAGAGCTCAGCGTGCCGCCCGGCGGGCGCTGGCGGTTCACCGTCGAGGGGCTGACCAGGGAGCCGAAACATATGACATCAGGCGTCAAATCGGCCTATCTGACACTTGGCGATGGGCGCCACGTTCCGGTTGGTTTCGGCGATTTCATGCTCGAAGGCCGGGATGGCGGCGTGGCGTTACCGCTTCTGCCGCCGGGTCGGGCCGAGGAACCTTATTCGCTGCTGCCCTGGCCGCTGGCGCTCGGACTGAAGGCGGGAGAGCTGCCGGTCGTCCTTTATCCGGCCGAGCGGACGCGGCCCGATGCGGTCAAGGCGCTCTCGCTGGTTCTGGAGCTCTACCAGCGGCTCTATCCGGCCGACAACGTGCCGTTTTCCATCAGTGCCGTCGAAGGCGGGCGGGCCATTCGTTTCGTCACCGAATCGTCGATCGCCGCCTTTGCCTACGAATTGCGTTTTACCGCGCATGAAATCGTGCTTTCGAGTGCGGATGCCGCCGGGCGGCATTACGGGCTGATCAGTCTGGCGCAACTGCTCCACGGCGCCCGCGCCGATCGCGAGCGCTTCAAATTCCCCAGTTTCGGCACGGTCGCCGACCAGCCGCGTTATGACTGGCGCGGCTGCCATCTCGATGTGTCCAGGCAGTTCTATCCGGTGGCAGACGTCGTGCGGCTGATCGATATTCTGGCTTGGAACAAGCTCAACATCTTCCATTGGCATCTGACGGACGACGAAGCGTGGCGGCTGGAGATCAAGGCCTATCCCGCGCTGACGGAGATCGGCGCCCGGCGCGGGCCGGATGAAGTGCTCGTGCCGCAGCTCGGCGACGGGGCGCAAACGCGCTCCGGTCACTACACGCAGGAGGATGCCAGGCGGATCGTTGCGCATGCAGCCTCGCTGCATATCGAGGTGGTGCCGGAAATCGATATTCCAGGCCACAGCATGGCGACGCTGTTCTCATTGCCCGAGCTCGTCGACGGGCAGGAGGCGCCGGGCAGTTACCGCTCGGTGCAGGGTTATCCGAACAACGCCCTCAATCCGGCGGTGGAATTCACCTATGAATTTCTCGGCAAGGTGTTCGACGAAATGGTGACGCTGTTTCCCGGCGAATATCTCCATATCGGCGGCGACGAAGTGGCGCATGGCGCCTGGCTTTCCTCGCCGCTCTGCAAGGCGCTGATGGAGCGGGAGAAACTTGCCGGCACCGCCGAGCTGCAATCCTATTTCCTGAAACGTATCAAAGCCATGCTGTCGGAGCGCGGCAAGAAACTCGTCGGCTGGAACGAGGTCTCGCACGGCGGCGGGGTCGATCGCGACGGCACGCTGCTGATGGCCTGGGAAAAGTCCGAGGTCGGCATCGAGCTCGCGCAAGAAGGTTACGACGTGGTGATGACACCGGGGCAAGCCTATTATCTCGACATGGCGCAGGCAGAGGCCTGGGCCGAGCCCGGCGCCAGCTGGGCGGGCTACGCACCGCCGGAACATACCTACGCTTACGAGGCCGAGGGCGAGCTGCCGGAGGCGCTGCAGGAGAAGATGCGCGGCATCCAGGCCTGCATCTGGACCGAGAACTTCCTCTCGCGCGCCTATTTCAACCGGCTGGTTTTTCCGCGGCTCCCGGCAATCGCCGAGGCTGCCTGGACGCCTTCGGCGCGCAAGGACTGGGATCGGTTCGCAGCGGTCGTGCGGATGTGGCCGATGCTTTAAGGAATCGCAATTCCGGACGGAAAATCGCTTCGCACTTTTCGTGGAACTGCTTCAGGCCGCCTCGGCCTTCAGCCCCAAAAGCGCTGCGCCGATCAGGCCGGGTTCGATGCGGCATTCGCTGCGCACCACCAGCGGGCGGTCGAACTTGCGCAGGATTCGGGCGCGCACCGCGTGGTCGAGCTCGGCAAGCAGCGGCTCGACATTGGAAAGCCCGCCACCGACCGGCACGATGGTCGCGCCGGTGATGTTGATCGTCAGCGCTAAGGGCGAGGCAACGAGATCGACATAGACGTCGATCGTCCGTGTCGCCTTCTCCTCTCCATGGCGCCACTGGGCGATGATCTCCTCGCTGGCAAGGTCGAGATCGTGCAGCGTCTTGTGCAGGCGCTCCAGGCCGCGGGCGCCGCCGACGGTGTCGACGCAGCCCTTCTGGCCGCAGCCGCAGGCATAGGCGGGAATGGCGACGGGCGGATTGCCGGCCGCAGATGCGATGATCGGCCCGTGACCCCATTCGCCGGCAAAGCCGCCGGCTTCGTTGACGAGGCGTCCGTCGGCAACCAGGCCGCCGCCGACGCCGGTGCCGAGGATGGCGCCGAAGACGATGCGGTGGCCGCGGCCGGCGCCGAGACCGGCTTCGGCCATCGCGAAACAGTCGGCGTCGTTGGCGATCAGCACCGGCAGGCCGAGTTCGGCTTCGAGGTCGGCTGCGAGCGTGCGGTCGTGGATGCAGGGAATGTTGGCGCAGATCAGCCGCTGTGTATCGGGATCGACGACGCCGGCGATGGAAAGGACGATGCGGCTCGGCTGCTCACCGGTCTCGGCTACGATGCCGCGCAGGGTCTCGACGAAAGCGGCAAAATCATTGCTGGGCGTCGGGCGGCGGCCGAGGGGAAGGATGTCTGTCTCGGAGCGGGCGATGCCGCCTTTGATGGCGGAGCCGCCGATGTCGAATGAAATGATCATTGCCACTCTGCCGTTTCTCTGGTCTCCCGCGTCTGCTTGCATTGTTGGCGTGAAATTTCAAGCGCTCATTCGGCGGTGGTGTCGCCGGCTTTATGGTCGTGCCCTGTGCCGCCCCCTGTTCTGCCGGACATCTCTCGCACGGGTGGGGAGATCGGATAGGCGAGACGGGTTTCCATCTTCCATTCCGTCATGGCAAGACGTTGGAGAAATCTGGTGAGCTTAAGCCCATCGGCTCCGATCGCAGCCGCAATTTCTAACCCCGCAAGTCATTCAATTGGCATATTGCATCGCCAGAATCCGGCCCTACACTTTCATCAACTGCCGGACCCACGACCATCGATACGAGAGAAAACAGTACCATCCGAAGAGCACGTCCCAAAGGCCGCCGCCTCTCATCCATTTTGCGGCAGATGGCCGCCGATCACAGCCGCGAACGGATCTCGATCGGCGATCTATTCGACACGATGGGTGACAGGGCGATCAGCGCGTTGATGCTGATCTTCGCGCTTCCGAACGCCTTTCCCACTCCGCCGGGCACCTCGGCGGTGCTCGGGGCGCCCTTGGTCTTCCTGGCAGCGCAACTGACCTTCGGGCTGAAACCCTGGCTACCGAAGGTGATTGCCAACCGTTCGATGCGGCGGGAGGATTTCGAGACCATTGTCGGCCGTATCCACCGCTGGCTCGCCTGGGCCGAGCGCATGCTGAAGCCGCGGCTTGCGATCTTCGCCGAACCGCCGGCGGAATATCTTGCCGGGGCGGCATGCCTGCTGCTGTCGATCGTGCTGCTGCTGCCGGTCCCGCTCGGCAATATCCTGCCGGCGGTCACGATCTCGGTCTTCGCGTTCGGGATCTTGGGCCGTGACGGGCTCTTCGCGCTCATCGGCTTCGTGATGACGGCCGTGTCGCTCGTCGTTGCCGGCGGGGTGATTTACGGTCTCGTGAAGGCGGCGATCTATCTCGTCGTGCAATGGTTTGCCTAAACGGAGTTTGCTTGAGTGATGGCGTTATTTGGCCGACCTCTTTGCAACAGGCTCGACATTTGCCGGAATTTTGTTTTGATCTGGCGCGATACAGACTCAAATCATGTTCGGCGGCGGCACGTCGGCTCATTTTGCGCGGTAGGCAATAGATGGTAAAAAGATCCGAGACCCCTGCACGGCTCGACGATGCGGCGCGTGCCGGCTGGCTCTATTACGTCGCCGGGCGTACGCAGGATGAAATCGCCGCTGCGATGGGCATCTCGCGGCAATCGGCGCAGCGGCTGGTGTCGCTGGCGGTCGCCGAGCGCCTGATCAAGGTGCGGCTCGATCATCCGATCGCCGCCTGCCTGGAGCTCGGCAGTCAGCTGCGGCGGAAATTCGGGCTGAAACATGTGGAGGTGGTGCCGAGCGATCCCGCGTCGTCGTCGACGACGGTCGGTATCGCCGAGGCGGCTGCGGCCGAGATCGAGCGGTGGCTGAAACGGCCAGAGCCGATCGTCCTCGCCATTGGGACCGGCCGCACGCTGAAGGCGGCCGTCGACCAGCTGCCGGCGATCGAATGTCCCAATCACCGCATCGTTTCGCTGACCGGCAATATCGCCCCGGACGGATCGGCGGCCTATTACAACGTCATTTTCAGCATGGCCGACGCCGTGAAGGCGCGGCACTATCCGATGCCGTTGCCGGTGCTCGTCACCTCGGCGGAGGAGCGGGAGCTGCTGCATGGCCAGCAACTGGTGCGGTCGACGCTTAATATGAGCGCGCAAGCCGATGTCACCTTCGTCGGCATCGGCGAGCTCGGCATCGATGGACCGCTCTGCGTCGACGGTTTTCTCGAGAAGGACGAGATGATGGAACTGATGCGCGGCGGGGCCGTCGGAGAAATCTGCGGCTGGATCTTCGATGTCGACGGCAGGTTGATCGACAATCCGATCAACGAGCGCGTCGCATCGGCGCCGATCCCGTCCCGCGACGCATCGATGGTCATTGGGTTGGCCAAGGGCAAGCGCAAATTCAAGGCGATCAGAGCTGCCGTTGTCGGCCATCAAATCAATGCTTTGATCACCGATGAAGAGACTGCTGAGTTTTTGCTCAGGAATTGAGCAAAAAATATCCTAGTTTAATCAATTAGATGAATACACTCTTCGGCATCGCAGCAACGATTGCCGATTGACATTCGTTATCGTTTGTTGAGTAATTGCCCATGAGCGAAGCGAATGCTCACACCCCATCTTCTGGGAGGAAGATTATGACATTGAGAACTTTTCTGCTGGGCGCCTGCTCAGCACTGGCGTTTGCCGGTATGGCTTCGGCCGAAACGCTGACAATCGCGACCGTGAACAACGGCGACATGATCCGGATGCAGAAGCTGACGGATGATTTCAAGGCGAAGAATCCCGGCATCGACCTTGAATGGGTAACCCTCGAAGAAAACGTACTGCGCCAGAAGGTCACGACCGACATCGCGACCAAGGGCGGCCAGTACGACGTCTTGACGATCGGCACCTATGAAGTGCCGATCTGGGCAAAGCAGGGCTGGCTGGTGCCGCTCGACAATCTCGGCGCCAATTACGACGTCGACGACCTGCTGCCGGCGATCCGCAGCGGCCTGACTATGGACGGCAAGCTTTATGCGGCGCCGTTTTACGGCGAAAGCTCGATGGTGATGTACCGCAAGGACCTGTTCGACGCTGCCGGCCTGAAGATGCCCGACGCCCCGACCTGGGACTTCATTGCCGACGCTGCCCGCAAGATCACGGACAAGGACAAGGAAGTCTACGGCATCTGCCTGCGCGGCAAGGCCGGCTGGGGCGAGAACATGGCCTTCCTGACGGCCATGTCCAACTCCTTCGGCGCCCGTTGGTTCGATGAGAGCTGGAAGCCGCAGTTCGATCAGCCGGAGTGGAAGGATACGCTCGACTTCTACGTCAAGCTGATGAAGGATGCCGGCCCTCCGGGCGCCTCCTCCAACGGCTTCAACGAGAACCTGGCGCTGTTCCAGACCGGCAAGTGCGGCATGTGGATCGATGCGACCGTTGCCGCATCCTTCGTCAGCAACCCGAAGGAATCGACCGTCGCCGACAAGGTCGGCTTTGCGCTGGCTCCCGACAAGGGTCTCGGCAAACGCGGCAACTGGCTGTGGGCCTGGAGCCTTGCCATCCCGGCAGGTTCGCAGAAGGCCGAAGCCGCCGAGAAGTTTGTCGCCTGGGCCACGAGTAAGGATTACAGCAACCTCGTTGCCGAGAAGGACGGCTGGCTGAACGCACCTCCGGGCACGCGCGCCTCGCTCTATGCGAATGCGGAATACCAGAAGGCCGCTCCGTTTGCGAAGATGACGCTGGATAGCATCAACTCCGCAGACCCGACCAAGCCGACCGTCAAGCCGGTTCCCTATGTCGGCGTCCAGTTCGTGGCGATCCCGGAATTCCAGGGCATCGGCACGGCGATCGGTCAGCAGTTCTCGGCAGCCCTTGCCGGCCAGCTTTCGGTCGACCAGGCCCTGAAGAGCGCACAGCAGCTGGCCACCCGCGAAATGACCAAGGCCGGCTACATTAAGTAAAACCTCCCGAGCAAGAGGCGGATCCTTGACAATCCGCCTCTCTGGGCCGCCGATTGCCCGAACTGCATCGGCGGCCGCTTTTTTCAGACAAAGCTGCCTTGCGGCCGCTCCCCGCTTCAGTCCAGATCGGTGATTGCCATGGCAACCTTACACACCCGCTCCTCCGCGCGCCTGATGATTGCGCCCTCCGTGCTGCGGCTCTTTGCGTGGATGATCGTCCCGCTGGCGATGACGATCTATTTCTCGCTGCTGAACTACAATCTGCTCAGCCCCGGCATGGAAAGCTTCGTCGGTTTTCTGAACTACGAATACTTCCTGACGGATCCGGCCTTCTTCGCCGCGCTGATCAACACGCTGCTGCTCGTCGCCGGCGTGTTGTTGATCACCGTCATCGGCGGCATCGCCTTTGCGCTGCTGCTCGACCAGCCGATGTACGGCCAGGGCATCGTGCGCATCCTGGTGATTGCGCCGTTCTTCGTCATGCCGACGGTGGCGGCGCTGGTCTGGAAGAACATGTTCATGAACCCGGTCAACGGGTTGTTTGCCCATCTTGCCAAAGCGCTCGGCCTGCAGCCGATCGACTGGCTGGCAAATGCGCCGCTGTTTTCCGTCATTCTGATCGTCGCCTGGCAGTGGCTGCCGTTTGCCACCCTCATCATGCTGACGGCGCTGCAGTCGCTCGACGAGGAGCAGAAGGAAGCCTCCGAGATGGACGGCGCCGGGCCGATCTCGAAGTTCATCTACATCATCCTGCCGCACATGGCGCGTGCCATCACCGTGGTGATCCTGATCCAGACGATCTTCCTGCTTTCGGTCTTTGCCGAAATCCTCGTCACCACCAATGGCGGGCCGGGCACCGACAGCACCAACCTCACCTATCTCGTTTATGCCCAGGCGCTGCTGCAGTTCGATATCGGCGGGGCATCGGCCGGCGGGATCGTGGCTGTTATCCTCGCCAATATCGTCGCGATCTTCCTCGTGCGCCTCGTCGGCAAGAATCTGGAGGCTTGAGATGGCCAGAAAAGTCACAACCAAGCGCAAGCTCATCGTCACCGCGATCGCCTGGACGCTCGGCATCCTGATTTTCTTCCCGATTCTGTGGACGTTTCTCACCAGCTTCAAGTCGGAAGCCGACGCCATCGCCTCGCCGCCGCAGTTCCTGTTCTTCCACTGGACGACGGAGAACTACGCGGAGGTGCAGAGCCGGTCGAACTATCTCGGCCACTTCATGAACTCGGTGATCATCTCCTTCGGCTCGACGCTGATCGGCCTGATCATCGCCATTCCTGCCGCCTGGGCGATGGCGTTTTCGCCGACCAAGCGGACCAAGGATGTGCTGATGTGGATGCTGTCGACCAAGATGATGCCGCCGGTCGGCGCGCTGATCCCGATCTATCTGATGTTCCGCAATTTCGGCCTGCTCGACACGCGCACCGGCTTGGTGATCGTGCTGACGCTGATCAACCTGCCGATCATCGTCTGGATGCTCTACACCTATTTCAAGGAAATCCCCGGCGAGATCCTCGAGGCGGCGCGCATGGATGGGGCGTCGCTGATGAAGGAGATCGTCTACGTGCTGACACCGATGGCCGTGCCCGGCATCGCCTCGACGCTGCTCTTGAACATCATCCTTGCCTGGAACGAGGCGTTCTGGACGCTCAACCTCACCGCCTCGAAGGCAGCACCACTGACGGCCTTCATCGCCTCCTATTCCAGCCCCGAAGGCCTGTTTTACGCCAAGCTCTCGGCGGCATCGACGATGGCAATTGCGCCGATCCTGATCCTTGGCTGGTTCAGCCAGAAACAACTCGTCCGCGGCCTGACCTTCGGCGCTGTGAAATAACATAAAAGGGAGAGAAACATGGGCAGTATTACCCTTCAGAAGGTTTCCAAGGTCTTCGGCGAAGCCAAGGTCATCCCTTCGATCGATCTCGACATCAAGGACGGCGAGTTCGTCGTCTTCGTCGGCCCGTCGGGCTGCGGCAAGTCCACGCTGCTCCGGCTGATTGCCGGGCTCGAGGATGTCTCCGGCGGCAAGATCGTCATTGACGGCAGGGACGCCACCGAAAAGGCGCCGTCCGAGCGCGGCCTTGCCATGGTGTTCCAGTCCTATGCGCTTTATCCGCATATGAGCGTGCGCAACAACATCGCCTTCCCGCTGAAGATGGCCGGCATCGACAAGGCAGAGATCGACCGCAAGGTGAGCGATGCCGCCCGGGTGCTTAATCTCACCGATTATCTCGAGCGTAAGCCGCGCCAGCTGTCCGGTGGCCAGCGCCAGCGCGTGGCGATCGGCCGCGCTATCGTGCGCCAGCCTTCGGCCTTCCTGTTCGACGAACCGCTGTCGAACCTCGATGCGGCGCTGCGCGTCAACATGCGCCTCGAAATCAGCGAGTTGCATCAGCAGCTGAAGACGACGATGGTCTACGTCACCCACGACCAGGTCGAGGCGATGACCATGGCCGACAAAATCGTCGTCCTGAACAGGGGCAATA
Organism: Rhizobium sp. SU303; assembly: GCF_021052345.1. Classification (NCBI taxonomy): domain Bacteria; kingdom Pseudomonadati; phylum Pseudomonadota; class Alphaproteobacteria; order Hyphomicrobiales; family Rhizobiaceae; genus Rhizobium; species Rhizobium sp. SU303. The sequence goes on along the minus strand of NZ_CP088095.1, from coordinate 4,076,024 downwards.
TCGAGCAGGTCGGATCGCCGCTCGAACTCTACAGCCACCCCCGCAACCTCTTCGTCGCTGGCTTCATCGGATCGCCGAAGATGAACTTCATCACCGGCCAAAACGCCGCCGCGCTCGACGCTCATACCATCGGCGTCCGGCCAGAACATGTGCTGCTGTCGATGGAGAGCGGCGATTGGAAGGGCAGGGTCGTGGTCGCCGAACATCTCGGTTCCGACACCTTCCTGCATATCGATGCCGATGGCATCGGCATGCTGACGGCGCGCGGAAGCGGCGATTTCGCTGCCAAAGCGGGCGATACGGTCTTCCTGACGCCGGACCGTTCGCGTATTCACAAATTCAACGAGGGCGGCCTTGCCATCTGAAGCAGGCGGCCGGGCGGGGGGCAGGCATGCGAGCCGGACGATGGCGCCCGGCCGTATCGGCAAGACCTTCAAGAGGACTGAAACATGACGTGCAAACTATCGCTGGCAACGCTTTCGGATGTGGCGCGCACTGCTGCCATCCCTGGATATGACAGGGCGTCGCTGAAAGCCGGCATCGTGCACTTCGGCGTCGGCAATTTCCACCGTGCCCATCAGGCGATCTATCTCGACGAACTCTTCAACGCCGGCACGGATCACGACTGGGCGATCGTCGGCGCCGGCGTGCTGCCGTCGGATGCCGCGATGCGCGAAAAGCTTGCGGCGCAGGATTTCCTGACGACGGTGGTCGAGCAGGACAACAACAAGACGGCGGCGCGGGTCACCGCACCGATGATCGACATCCTGCCGGTCGGCGATGCCGCTGCGATCATCGCCAGGCTTGCCGATCCCGAAATCCGCATCGTTTCGATGACGATCACCGAGGGCGGCTATTTCATCGATGCATCAGGCACGTTCAATCCGGCCCATCCGGCGATCGCCGCAGACGGAGAGAACCCCAACGCGCCGAAGACGGTGTTCGGCCTGATCGTCGCCGGCCTGAAGGCGCGCAAGGACAAGGGCATCGGACCCTTCACCGTCATGTCCTGCGACAACATTCCCCATAATGGCATCGTCACCGCCAATGCCGTCGTCGGCACGGCGGCACTTTCGGACCCTGCCTTTGCCGACTGGATCCGAGCGAATGTCGCCTTCCCGAACGCCATGGTCGACCGAATCACGCCGGCGACCAGCCAGCGCGAGATCGATTTCCTCAGGGACAATTTCCAAATCGAAGACAGTTGGCCGGTCTATTGCGAGGAATTCAAGCAATGGGTGCTTGAGGATAAGTTCACCGCCGGCCGGCCGGCGCTGGAAAAGGTCGGCGTCACTTTCGTTGCCGATGTCACGCCTTACGAGCATATGAAGATCCGCATCCTCAACGGCGGACATGCAGCGATCGCCTATCCGGCGGCGCTGATGGACATTCATTTCGTTCATGATTCCATGGAAGACCCGCTGATCCGCGCCTTCCTCGCCAAGCTCGAGAAAGACGAGATCATTCCGATCGTGCCGCCGGTGCCGAACACGTCGCTGACGGATTATTTCGCGCTGATCGAACATCGCCTGCTCAACCCGAAAATAGCCGACACCATTCCGCGTCTGGCGCAGGACGGCTCGAACCGCCAACCGAAATTCATCCTGCCGTCGACGCTCGACAATCTGCGTCAGGGCAGAGACGTCGTCGGTCTGGCGCTGGTTTCAGCACTCTGGTGCCGTTATTTCGCCGGCAAGACCGACAGCGGCAAGGATATCGTCTTTAACGACGCGAGCGCAGAGCGCCTGCATGCGGCAGCGCTGAAAGCCAAGGACGATCCGTCGGCCTTCCTCGTCTTCGACGATATTTTCGGCGAAGTGGCGAAGTCCGAACTTTTCCGCAAGCGTTTCGCCCATGCTCTCAAAACCCTGTGGGAAAAAGGCACGCGGGAGACGCTACAGCTCTATCTCGACGGCAAGCTCGCAGTGTAAGGAATTCGGTGGCGGTCTCTACTGCCGCCATTCATCCGGCCTAGCGAGTGAAGCGGGACGGTAACGCGTCCGAATTGAACTCAGGTTGGGTCTTGCATGGCTGATGCTGAAACACGGCTGGTGATCTTCGATTGCGACGGCGTACTCGTCGACAGCGAGCCGATCTCGATCAGCGTGCTCGTCGGGGCGATGAACGATCTCGGCGTCTCGATCACCGAGGACCAGGCCTATGAGCGTTTTCTCGGCCGCAGCCTGTCGACTCTCATCGATACGCTGGAAACCGAATTCAACGTCCATGCCGACGAGGAATTCCTCGAGCGTATCCGCATCGAACTCTATGCCCGTTTTCGCACGGAACTGAAGCCGATCGACGGTATCGCCGCGGCGATCGACGGGCTTGGCGTTCGCTGTTGCGTTGCCTCCTCCAGCCAGATGGAACGAATCCGGTTGTCGCTGTCGGTGACCGGGCTTCTCGACAGGCTGCCCGACATCTTCAGCGCAACGATGGTCAAGCGCGGCAAGCCGGCGCCCGATCTCTTCCTGCATGCGGCGCGTGAAATGCAGGTCGAGCCGGCTCATTGCCTTGTCGTCGAAGACAGCCCGGCCGGCATTGCCGCCGCCAAGGCGGCGGGCATGACGGTCTTTGCCTTCACCGGCGGATCACATGCCAATTTCACCGGATATCGTGCCGAACTCGACCGCCTTTCGCCTGATGTGGTGTTTGACGCCATGCCGGATTTGATACACCTTGTCCGCAACCATAAGCTGGACGGGACCAAGACTTGATGCGGGATCATGTGGTTGCGGTGGATATCGGCACGGGCAGCGCGCGCGCCGGCGTCTTCGATGCACGTGGCCGTCTGCTTGCCAAGGCCGAGCATCCGATCGTGATGAACCGGCCGCGCGAAAACCATGCCGAGCATGATTCCGAAGATATCTGGTCGGCCGCCTGTACGGCAGTGCGCAGGGCGATGGAGCAATCCGGCATCGCCGCCGCCGCGGTCGGAGCGATCGGCTTCGACGCCACCTGTTCGCTCGTCGTCCGTGACCTCGAGGGCCGGCAGCTCAGCGTTTCCACAGGCGGCGACCGGCGTTTCGACACGATCGTCTGGCTCGATCACCGGGCGCTGAAGGAAGCCGATTTCTGCACGGCGACGGAGCACAGGGTGCTCGAACATTCCGGCCACGTGATGTCGCCGGAGATGGAAATGCCGAAGCTGATGTGGCTGAAGAAAAAGCTGCCCGCCACATGGGAAAAGGCCGGCTTCTTCTTCGATCTCGCCGATTTCATGACGTGGAAATCGACCGGATCGCCCGCCCGTTCGCGCTGCACGCTGACGGCGAAATGGAACTATCTCGCCCATCTCGAAAAGGGCTGGCAGCAGGATTTCCTGGAGCGGATCGGCCTCGAGGACCTTCAGGCGCGCGGCCACTTGCCGGATGAGACCACGGCTGTCGGAGACAGCGTCGGCCGGCTGACTGAGGAAGCGGCGGAAGCGCTGGGGCTGACTGTGGACTGCAGTGTCGCTGCCGGGATGATCGACGCCTATGCCGGCGCACTCGGCGCGCTCGGCGGTTATGCCGCCGATCCTGTCAAACGCGAGCACCAGCTGGCGCTGATTGCCGGCACATCGAGCTGCCTCGTTACCTTCTCGCGGGAGCGCAAGCCGAGCCATGGCATGTGGGGTCCCTATTACGAGGCTGTCTTCCCGCAATCCTGGCTGGTGGAGGCCGGGCAATCGGCGACCGGCGCGCTACTCGACCACATCGTGCGCATGCATGCGGCAGGCGGTGAGCCGACGGCGCCGCTGCATCAGAGGATCGTCGCGCGGATCGCCGAATTGCGGGCCGAGGAGGGCGATGCCTTCGGTGCGCGGATCTTCGTGCTGCCGGATTTCCATGGCAACCGCTCGCCGCTCGCCGATCCGCATGCGGTCGGCGTCGTCAGCGGACTGACGCTCGATACGTCCTTCGACGGGCTCTGCGCGCTTTATTGGCGCTCTGCGGTGGGGATTGCGCTCGGCATCCGCCATATCCTGGAAATGATGAAGGAATACGGCTACATGACCGATACGCTGCATATCGCCGGCGGGCACGTGAAAAACCCGGTACTGATGGAGCTTTATAGCGATGCGACCGGCTGCAAGGTCGTGGTGCCGAAGATGAACGAGGCGGTGCTGCTCGGCACGGCGATCGCAGCATCCGTCGCCTGCGGCTTGTACAAGGATCTGGCGGCCGCCGGCGAGGCGATGTATCCGGGCGCCGACGAACGGCTTCCCGACAAGGCGAAGCAGGCGCTCTACGACCGCGACTACCGCCGTCTTCTCGCCATGCACCGGCACCGCGTCGAATTGGAATCGATGCAATAGATTTTGGTTTTACGCATGTCGTTGTCGCAAAACCGCCGGCCGTTTTGGGCGACATGCTTTAGTGACTGGCGGTCTCGCCGAGGACGGTCGCGAATTCCATCATGCGGCGGCGGCGAAGTGCCGCCTCCTCTCCGACTTGGAGGATGACGGATTCCGACAGGCAATCGAGCAGCGCGATCAGCGGTGGAAGATTGTCGAGATCGGGGGCGCGCGCGGGCGGCAAGGACAGCATGACGTTCGACTGGTCCGCCATCCAGTCCGCCTGCTGCGGCGAAATGAGTACCACCTTATAGCCGTAGCGCCGCGCCGTTCTGGCAAGCAGCCGTGCCTTGGCGAAGCGGCGACAATCGATGATGACGAGCAGTGCGTCGTCGACCGCCAGCCGGGCGAAGAGTTCCGCAAAACGGTTGTCGGCGGCGTCGAGCGTGCGCACGCCGTCGCGGGCTTGCGTCAGCCGCTGGCAGAAATGATTGGCCAGGCTTGCGAGCCGCGCATGCGTGGCGATCGACACTTCGCGGGCAGTGCTGATCAAGCCGACGGCTTCCGACCAGTGCGGCTGCGCCGTCAGATGATAGATATGATGGAGGGCCTGGATCTGTTCGGCAACCAGCACGGCCAGCGGTTTGCCCTCCGCGGCGTCGGCATGCAGCTCGCTCATGGCGCTCTGTAATTGCGCCGGCGATGTCGTCACGGTCTCGCGAATCTCCACCTTGACGCTGTCCAATCCCTGATAACCGAGCGAGCGCAGGAAGCGCCCGACGGTCATCGGCGAGAGATCCAGCCTGTCGGCAACGGACGCAGCCGTCTCGAACGGCAGGTCGTTCAGATGCTCGGTAAAATATTTCGCGATACGGCGCTCGGCCGGTGTGCCGGTTTTTGCGTATTGCCTGAGTTTTTGCACAAAGTCTTCCACGGCAGCCTCCCCATCTTCCTCAGAGGCGTTCCGTGGATGCGCTGTTGCGACCCCTTGTCTTTGCAACTATTTCGGAAGCTGCTTCTCAGGCCCGTGCGTATTTCATGTATGTCACAATATTATATTAGTATTTGGTTTTCGACAAGTTTTCTATTACTGAATGCAATTTTATTCTCTCTTGTCGGTGGCCCGCATCTTCCCTACATCTTCGGCGCAACCGGAGACGCCTGAGACATGATTCTTGACGCCGCTCGACTTTCGCTCGCCAATCTGTTCGCAACGGAAACACGTTCTGTCTTCTGGAAGGTGCTCGGCCTGACGGTTCTCGTGCTTGTCGGCCTCTGGTTCGCGTTGCGCGGGGCCTTCATGGCCTTTCTCTTTCCCTGGCTCACGAGCTTCTTTCCCGATATGCCGGATTGGGCGGGGTGGTTCGCTCTCATCTTCGCAATTTTTGCCGGAATCGGCCTTGCTCTCATGCTGGCGCTGCTGCTGTCGCCGGTCACGGCGCTGATTGCCGGCCTGTTTCTCGACGACGTCGCCGAGGTCATCGAAAAGCGCGACTATCCCAAGGACACGCCGGGCACCGCCATGCCGCTCGGTCCGGCGATGGTAAGCTCGATCAAGTTCCTCGGCGTGGTGATTCTCGGCAATATCGTGGCATTGCTGCTGCTGTTCATACCCGGCGTCAATCTGGTCGCATTCTTTCTGGTGAACGGCTATCTGCTCGGACGCGAGTTCTTCGAATTCGCCGCCATGCGCTTCCGCTCGCCGGATGAGGCGCGGCTCTTCCGCGCCAAGCATGCCTCCACCGTTTTTCTCGGCGGGCTGATGATCGCCCTTTTCCTGGCGATCCCGATCGTCAATCTTCTGACGCCGCTTTTTGCCGCCGGCATGATGGTTCATCTGCACAAGCTGGTTTCCGCTAAGGATCTCGGCTTGCGAGCCTGAGGCTCAAGCGGGCAGGGCGGACGCGTCGTACATCGCCGCGAATTCGGCGCTCGGCGGGATCGGCTTGATGATGTCGATCAGCACGCCGTTCGGATCGGCGGTGATGAAATGCCGCTGGCCGAAATCCTCGTCGCGGATTTCTCTCAGAATTGGCAGGCCGGCGCTCCGGCAGGCTGCATAGATCGCATCGACATCGGCGACCTCGAAATTGAGGAGCAGGCCGGACACCCTGCCGCGGGCTGTGGCCGGGATGGTCTCGTGGCTGCCGTCAAGGATGGCAAGCGCGATATACTCCTCCTCTGCCGATTGCAGGTGAACATACCAGTCGCTTTCGAACAGAGCTTTGAAGCCGAAATGCGTGCAATAAAAGCTGGCGGTGCCGGCAACGTCGTCTGTCATGATGACAGGATAATAGCTTGTCGATTTCATCTCGTTCCTCTTTTTTTACATACAGGCTGTATGTTTTTCACTATTAACATACATTCAGTTTGTATGTAAAGAGGGTGCATGAGCCGCAGCAATCGCGAGAGAACGGAGCAGACGAGACAGGCACTGATCGATGCCGGTCGACGTCTCTTCGTCGAGAAAGGTTATGCCGAAACCGCGACGCCGGAGATCGTCACGGCGGCGGGAGTGACGCGTGGCGCGCTCTACCATCATTTTGAAGACAAGAAGGCGCTTTTTCGGGCGGTTATCGAATGCGAGGCGCGCGCGGTGGCCGCTGCGATCGAGGCGCGCTCGGCGTCCTACGGCGCGCCGCGTGCCATGCTGATCGCCGGTGCCTCGGCCTATTTCGATGCGATGATGGCGCAAGGGCGCACGCGGCTTCTGCTGATCGAGGCACCTGCCGTTCTCGGTCCACTGGCGAGTGCGGCGATCGATGCCGAGAATGCGGAAGCATCGCTGCGGGCAGGGCTCGCAGCGATGCTTCCAGAGGCCGGCGCTATGCTCGAACCGCTGACGTCGCTGCTATCGGCAGCCTTCGATCGCGCGGTGATCGCGATCGAGGCGGGCGCCGAAAGGCGGCATTACGAGCAGGCGATCGCTGTTCTACTCGACGGCCTCGCCGATCATCTGCGGCGGTAGCTCGACCAGCGGCGCCGGCACATCCCAACTCTTCTCCGGCGATTTGCAGAGATCGGCGATGATACAGCGCTCGCATTCGGGCCGGCGCGCCTTGCAGGTGTAGCGCCCGTGCAGGATCAGCCAGTGATGGGCGTGATAGAGGTAATGGCTCGGGATCACCTTCATCAGCCGCGCCTCGACCTCGTCGGGCGTCTTGCCGGGGGCAAGCCTGATGCGATTGGCGATGCGGAAGATGTGCGTGTCGACGGCCATCGTCGCTTGGCCGAAGGCCATGGAAAGCACGACATTGGCGGTCTTGCGACCGACGCCCGGCAACCTCACCAGTTGCTCGCGGGTCTCCGGCACCTTGCCGCCGAACTGGTCGACCAGCATCTGCGAGAGCGCGATGACGTTTTTCGCCTTGTTGCGATAGAGGCCGATCGTCCTGATGTAATCGCGCAGCCGCTCTTCGCCGAGAGCGAGCATCTTTTCCGGCGTATCGGCGACCTTGAAGAGCGCGCGCGTCGCCTTGTTGACGCCAACATCGGTCGCTTGCGCCGAAAGTGCCACGGCGACGACGAGCGTGAAGGGGTTGGTGTGCTCGAGCTCGCCTCTCGGTTCCGGCCGCTGCACCGAGAAGCGGCGGAAGATCTCCTCGCGCTCGGCCAGCGAATAGGCCGTGCGCACCGCGGCCGCCGGCTTGCGGCGGGCGATCACATTCGCGCCCTGCGGCGTCTTGGTAACGGATTTGAGTTTCGGATTCGCCATGGAAACTCTATAATCAGCAGCCATGACGGAAAGCAACGCCGACAGCTTCAATGAGCAGCCTGTTTTCGCTGCCGAGCTCTTTCCCCACCGGTCGCTCGGCCGCCGGGGCTTCAAGGTGCTGCTTGCCCTATCCGGTGCCGTCTGCTTGCTTTACGGCACGTTCTTCATCGCGACGGGGGCCTGGCCGATCGGCTTGTTCTTCGGAGTGGATTTTCTGCTTCTCTACGGCGCCTTCTGGCTGAATTACCGCTCCGGGAAAGCGCGCGAACAGGTGACAGTATCGCGCACGGATGTGTCGGTGCGCAAGTTTGCGCCCTCGGGACGGATGGTGGAGCATCATTTCAATCCGTTCTGGACGCGCTTCCTCGTTCGCCGGCACCAGGAGATCGGCATCCTTTCCATGCATATCTTCGGCGAAGGCCGGCGCACGGATATCGGCTCCTTCCTCAATCCCGATGATCGCGAAAGCTTCGCCAAGGCCTTCAAAGGAGCGCTGGCGACGGTCAAGCAGCGGATCTGAGCTAGAGCGGTTCAGCTTTTCACGGAAGCGCAGAACCGCTCTAGCTTTTGTTTTTACGCAATTCCGGACGGAAAACCGCTTCGCACTTTTCCTGGCATTGCTCTATCCAGCGGATGCGCAAGAATCGGGTGGTTTGCTTATCCCCTATTGACTATCTCCTTGTTACAAGGAGAAAGACGATGAACATGATTGCCAACCTGCAGACAGACATCACGCCTGACGGCCCTGATTATGACATTGTCCGTCGGGTGATCGAGCTCATCACCGAGGATTACCGCGACCAGCCTTCGCTGGAGGCGATCGCGGCGCGGCTCAACCAGTCGCCGACCCAGCTGCAGAAGACCTTCACCCGCTGGGCCGGGCTGTCGCCCAAGGGCTTTCTGCAAGCGGTGACGCTGGATCACGCCAAGCGGCTGCTGCGCAAGGAGGACATGCCGCTGCTCGAGACCTCGATCGAGGTCGGCCTTTCCGGGCCGAGCCGCCTGCACGACCTTTTCGTCACCCATGAGGCGATGTCGCCCGGCGAATGGAAGGCGAAGGGCGGCGGCCTCACCATCCGCTACGGCTTCCACATCTGCCCCTTCGGCGTGGCGCTGATCATGGTGACCGACCGCGGCCTTGCCGGCCTTGCCTTCAGTGATTCTGGCGACGAGAGGGCCTGCCTCGAGGATATGACCTGCCGCTGGCCGAACGCCTGTTATGTCGAAGACCTGCAGGCGACGGTTCCCTATGCCGCCCGCATCTTCGAGCCCGGCAAGTGGTCCTCGGACCAGCCGCTGCGCGTCGTGTTGATCGGCACGGACTTCCAGGTGCGTGTTTGGGAGAGCCTGCTGAAGATCCCGTTCGGCAAGGCCGTCACCTATTCCGATATCGCCAACGATATCGGCCGGCCGACGGCGCAGCGCGCCGTAGGTGCGGCGGTCGGGGCAAACCCGATCTCCTTCGTGGTGCCTTGCCATCGGGCGCTCGGCAAGAACGGGGCACTGACGGGCTACCATTGGGGCCTCACCCGCAAACGGGCGATGCTCGGCTGGGAATCGGCGCACGCCTGAGGGGGTTCCCAGGCGGAGCGGCGTGTCGCCGCTCATCGCTCCGGCACTTCTCCTCGCTGGGGAGAAGAAGCTGGCAGTGATGTCTCGGCCAGTCCCAGCAACGCCCGTGCAGCACTTTCATCGGTGATCAGCGTGTTACAGCCGATGCGCTTGATCGTCGCACGGATCGCCACGGCCCGATGGGCGCCGCCGGAGGAGAGCACGATGTGCTTTGCCTCTTTCAGCGTGTCGAGATCGACGGACATGACGCGCCGATTGATCGAGTGGTCGACCGAATTGCCGTCCTTGTCGAGGAAGTTGAACATCGTGTCGCAGACGCAGCCGGCATCGATCAGTTCCTGCAGCTCGGCCTTCGAGATCCAGCCCTCCGACAGCGAGGTCGAATGCGGGCCGATATCGCCGCAGCTGACGATCGCCAGATCAAGGTTCTCGGCGAGGCGGTAGATCGTATCCAGCCCGCATTTCTCGATCAGATTGCGCTTGGTCTCGATGGAATCGACGAGAAGCGGCGCCAGGAACATGTAGCATTCGGCGCCGAGCTGATTTGCCAGCCGCCATGTGTAATCGATCGGGTTCGTCTGATGGACGGCGACGATGCCGCCGAGCAGCGAGACGACCTTGCAATTGGCGCGGCGCGGCGGCCGGAAGCTCGACAGCGAGGCGGTCATGGTGCGGCCCCAGCCGACGCCGATGGTATAGTCGTCGGGGATGGCTTCGGAGAGGAACTGGCCAAGCGCCAGGCCGACATTTTTAGCCAGCGAATTGACGTCGCCATTGACCGGCGCAGGGACGACGATCGCCTCGTCGAGGCCGTAGGCGCGCTCCAGCTTCACCGAAAGTTCAACGCAGTCGCCGATGGAATCGTTGATCCAGATCTGGACTTCGCTGCGCTTCATCGCCTCGTCGAGCACGCGGATCACCGTCGTGCGGCTGATGCCGAGCTGTTCGGCGACGTCCTTCTGGGTCAGGCCCTCGTTGTAATAGAGCCACGCCGCCCTGAGCCGCAGCGAGGATGCCTCCGAATAGGCCGTGTGCGTGCCGCGTTTGAGCTTGACCACATCTCCTCCGCACGATTTCCTGCCCTAGATCCCTGATGGGATGAAGGCCTTAGCGACGCTTTTGTTGCCGGGGATAATGACGGGTGTGACACTTATGTCAATTGAAATGCACAAATGTCCTTGACTTTTCGCAAGGCGAATGGCGATAGTCCGGGTGACACACGTCGTTCTTGTCCGTCCGAGGAGGACATAGTGCGGGCATGCCGAAAGTCACGACCGGCCTTCCAGCTGCAAGCGGTACCGCTTGCGTTTGAGCAGCCGTTCGTTCGCGGCCGGAACACGGCCACTGTCCTTCACGTTTATGAATCATCCGTGACGGATGCGCGCATTTTCGCCTGCAGCATGCAAACAACCTCTCGGTAGATCACCTTTGCCCGGCGGAACTCGCGCCGGTCGCAGCCCAAGTTCAACAAGGATTATGGACCATGACATCCAAGCTTGACCAACTCCGCGAGATTACCACCGTGGTCGCTGATACCGGCGACATCGAAGCCGTCGCCCGCCTGAAGCCTGTGGATTGCACGACGAACCCGAGCATCGTGCTCAAGGCTCTCGGCACGCCGATGTTTGCCGACGCCATCAAAGAAGCCGTCGCCTGGGGCAAGAAGCAGGGCGGCAATCCCGAAGCCGTTTCATCAGCCGTCGCCGATCGCCTGGCCATCTCCGTCGGAGCAGCCCTGGTGAAGCTCGTCCCGGGCCGCGTCTCGACCGAAGTCGACGCCGATCTTTCCTTCGATACCGAGGCTTCGCTTGCCAAGGCGCGCGCAATCATCGCCGCCTACAAGGATCGCGGCATCGGCCAGGACCGCATCCTCATCAAGCTCGCTTCCACGTGGGAAGGCATCCGCGCCGCGGAAGTGCTGCAGAAGGAAGGCATCGACTGCAACCTGACGCTTCTCTTCAGCAAGGCCCAGGCGATCGCTTGCGCCGACGCCAAAGTGTTCCTGATCTCGCCCTTCGTCGGCCGAATCCTCGACTGGTACAAGAAGTCGACCGGCAAGGACTATACGGCCGAGGAAGATCCGGGCGTCATCTCCGTCCGTGAAATCTACAACTACTACAAGGCGAACGACATCAAGACGATCGTCATGGGCGCCTCCTTCCGCAGCGCCGGCGAAATCGAAGCCCTTGCCGGCTGCGACCGCCTGACCATCAGCCCGAACCTGCTCGACGAGCTCGCCAAGGATGAAGGCAAGCTGGAGCGCAAGCTCTCGCCGGAGAGCCGCAAGCCGGATCCGAAGGTCTCCGTCGACGAGAAGACCTTCCGCTGGATGATGAACGAAGACGCGATGGCGACGGAAAAACTCGCTGAAGGCATCCGCGCCTTCGCCAAGGATCTTGGAACGTTGCGCACCATGGTGCAGAAGGAACTGCAGCTCGCCGCCGCCTGATAAGGCGCGGCATACAATCTGAGGCGCGGCTGCCGGTTGGCAGGCGCGCCTTTTTCATGCTGTTATCAAGGGCATATGTTGCCGGGGACCGATATGGCCGATGAGGAACGGGCAAATTCGCTTGCGGCATTTGCCTACAAGCATGCGAGCTTCATCATCGCCGTTGTTGCCGGACTGGTGGTCTTCCTGGCGCTCACCTCTCGCGAAGTCAGCGCCGGCAATATCCTGTTCGGCTGGAATGTCAGCGCCGGCGTTTTTGTTACGCTCAGTTGGCGCAAGATGCTGCGGGCGACGGTTGAAAGCATCCGGAAACGCTCGGCGGATCTCGATTTCTCCGACACCGTGCTGCTGGCTCTTTCGATCGGTGCCGCACTTGCCAGCATTGCCGGGATCGGCCTCGAGCTTCATTCGATCAAGGAGGCGGCACCAGACGTCGCGCTGGCGCGGGCGGGTGTTGCGGTTCTGACGATCCTGATCTCCTGGATCTTCCTGCATACGCTCTTCACGATCCACTATGCCCATTATTTCTACGGCGGGGCGGACGAGGAGGGCGGTCTCAAGTTTCCCGACGGGATCGAAGAGCCCGGCTACTGGGATTTCCTCTATTTCTCCTTCACCATCGGCGTTGCTGCCCAGACGGCGGATGTCGCGGTCAGTTCGACCAGCATGCGCAAGCTGACGCTGCTGCACGCCGTGCTGTCGTTCCTGTTCAACACGACAATCCTGGCGCTTGCGATCAATGTCGGGGCGAGCCTGTTATAATGCGCCTTGCCATGAGCGGGCTAACCACCTGCTCTTCAAACCGGAGGATATGATGGAAAGCGCCTCAAGCCGGCCCCGACTGGCCGATCTCATTCTTCTCCTCGGCAGGCTTCTGCTGTCGCTGATCTTCCTGCACGAAGGTTGGTCGCTCGCGGCAGATATCACGGCGACCATCGACATTTTCGCAAAACTGGGGTTATCGGCGCCGGTCGCGCTTGCCACCATTGCCCTTCAGATCGGCGCCGGCCTTTCTATCGCGACAGGCTTCTTCTGCCGACTTGGCGCACTGGCACTGGCACTCTTCTGCCTGGCGACCGCCTTGCTCTTCCACACGAATTTTGCGAGCCAGAACGAGTTGCTGCATTTCGAGAAGGACCTGGCGATTGCCGGCGGCATGTTCGTGCTCTCGGCTTCGGGTGCGGGATCGATATCGATCGACAAGCTGCTGAGAACGCGGGCCGGGATGCATCCCTGGCTCAGGGCGGTGTTGTCTTGAAGATGCACCGAGGTCAGGTTTAACTTGGCAAGAGAACGAATGACGATGGCATAGGGAATATGCGGCGGGATCCAAGGGATCGCCGCCCGTTACCGGAACGCCGAGCAGAGGGGCGAGAGGCCGCGCCGCCCCTCCATGTCAACCTCTCTTCCGAATCGTGTGTCGGAAAGAATGTAAAACGCGTCGCGATCATTCAGATCGCTTGCGACGTTCAGGTCTTCACTTTCCACATGTCGTGTTCGCAAAACCGCTCCACAGTTTTGCGCGACACGCTTCAGGCTGCGCGCCGCGGTTCGCGACGGCTCACAAAATCGCTTGGCCGGCCATCAGCGCAAGCACAAGGAAGATCAGGAAGATTACCAGCGCGATGCCGAAGAGAACGCGTGCGATCGTCGCAGTCGCTGCGGAGACGCCTGAGAAACCGAAGAACCCGGCGATGATTGAAATCACGAAAAATATCAGAGCCCATTTCAGCATGACATCATCCTTTGCGTTTGCTTGGGAAAGACGCGGCAACCGGGAAAATGTTCCAGATCGCTTGAATGGAATGGCGATCTCTAGGGAGCACCCTCCCGGTGCTACCGATGGGCATTGCGTCGAAGTTCGTACCCTTGCCTTTCCCGCCGGTCAGCCGTGATTGATCATCACGTGGCGGACGGCGGTATAATCCTCCAGCGCGTAGACAGACATGTCCTTGCCGTAGCCCGACTGTTTGAGGCCGCCATGCGGCATCTCGTTGGTGAGCATGAAATGCGTGTTGATCCAGGTGCAGCCATATTGCAGGCGGGCGGCGGTCTTCATGCCGCGGCCGATATCCTTGGTCCAGACGGAGGAGGCCAGGCCGTAATCGCTGTCGTTTGCCCAGGCGACGGCATCGTCGGCATCGGAAAATCGAGTGACTGATACAACCGGGCCGAAAACCTCGCGGCGGACGATCTCGTCGTCCTGGAGGGCGCCCGCAATGACAGTTGGCGTGAAGAAGAAGCCCTTGTCGCCGGAAACCTTGCCGCCGGCGGTGATCTCCATGTGTTTGTGTTCGGAAGCGCGGGTGACGAAGCTTTCGACGCGGTCGCGCTGGCGCTTGGAGATCAGCGGGCCGATCTCGTTTTCGGTGTCGTCGGCCTGGTTGAAGCGAATGCTCGAGACGGCCGAGGAGAGATCGGCGACGAAATTGTCGTAGACCCTGGCATCGGCATAGATGCGGCAGGCAGCGGTGCAGTCCTGGCCGGCATTGTAATAGCCGAAGGTGCGGATGCCTGCGACGACCGCATCAATATCGGCATCATCGAAGACAATGACCGGCGCCTTGCCGCCGAGTTCCAGGTGGGTGCGCTTGACCGTCTTGGCCGCGGCCTGCAGCACCTTCTTACCGGTCGCAACATCGCCGGTGATCGAGACCATACCGATCTTGGCGTGATTGATCAGGGCGTTACCGACACTTTCACCGCGGCCGAGGATGACGTTGACGACGCCTTCGGGAAGAAGTTCAGAGAGCAGCTTCGCCATCTTCAACGCGGTCAGCGGCGTCTGCTCCGAAGGCTTGAAGACGACGGTATTGCCGCCGGCAATGGCCGGCGCCAGCTTCCAGGCCATCATCATCAGCGGATAGTTCCACGGCGCGATCGAGCCGACGATGCCGATCGGATCGCGGCGGATCATCGAGGTGTGGCCGGGCAGATATTCGCCGGCCGCCGGTGCGTGCAGGTTGCGCACGGCGCCGGCAAAGAAGCGGTAACAATCGACGATCGCCGGGATTTCGTCGTTCAGCACCGCATTGATCGGCTTGCCGCAGTTCAGCGCCTCCAGTGTGGCGAAGCCGACGGCATCCTTCTCGATCGCGTCGGCGATCTTCAATAGGTAGCCGGAGCGCTCGCCCGGCGTCGTCTGCGACCAGCTTGTGAAGGCTTTTTCGGCGGCATCGACGGCGGCGTCGATCTGGGAGAGCGAGGCTTCCGCAAGGTCGATCACCGTCTCGCCCGTCTTCGGGTTCAGAATGTGCTCTTCCGTCTCGGTGCCTTTTTCGAAGCGGGAACCGATCAGCATTTGGATGTCCATGATGTTCTCCCTTTATTTGCCGGCGCCGGCGATCTGGTCGCCATCGCGGGTGAGGTAATAGGCTGCCAGGATCGGCAGGAACGTAACGAGCACCACGACCATGGCGACCACATTGGTGATAGGGCGCTGGCGCGGGCGGATGAGTTCTTCGAGCATCCAGATCGGCAAGGTCGATTGCTGGCCGCCGGTGAAGGTGGTGACGATGACCTCGTCGAAGGACAGGGCGAAGGCAAGCATGCCGCCGGCCAGAAGGGCGGTGCCGATATTCGGCAGGATGACATGACGGAAGGTCTGGAAGCCGTCAGCGCCGAGATCCATCGAGGCCTCGATCAGCGAGCCGGAGGTGCGGCGGAAGCGGGCAACCGCATTGTTGTAGACGACGACCACGCAGAAAGTGGCGTGGCCGAGCACGATGGTCCAGACCGAAAACGGGATGTCGAACAGGCTGAAGGCGGAGCGCAGCGCAATGCCGGTGATGATGCCGGGAAGGGCGATCGGCAGGATGACCAGCAGCGAGATCGCCTCGCGGCCGAAGAATTTCGTCTGGCTGACGGCCGCCGCACAGAGCGTGCCGAGGACCAGCGCGATCGCCGTGGCGATGACGGCGACCTGCACGGAAAGGCTGAGCGCCGACCAGACGTCCGGCCGGTTCCAGGCAACAGTGAACCACTGCAGGGTCAGCCCGGGCGGCGGCCATTGATAGCTCTTTTCCTCCGTCGTAAAGGCGTAGACGAAGATCAGCAGGATCGGCAGGTGCAGGAAGAGCAGCCCGGCGGCAGCGGCGATCTTCAGGGGCAGTGGCGATCTCTTGAGGTCAGAGCGCATCGAAAGCCCCCAATTTTCTGGCGAGCGACAGATAAAGCGCCATGATGACGATCGGCACGACGGAGAAGGCGGCGGCGAGCGGCACATTGCCGGCCGTTCCCTGCTGGGCATAGACGGCCTGGCCGATGAAGAGCCTGGACGAGCCGATGATCTGCGGGATGATGTAATCACCCAATGTCAGCGAGAAGGTGAAGATCGAACCAGCGACGATGCCGGGGAGCGCTAAGGGCAGGAGCACGGTGCGGAAGGTCTGGCGCGGCGTGGCACCGAGGTCCGCCGAGGCCTCGATCAGGTTGCCGGGCACACGCTCGAGGGCCGCCTGCGTCGGCAGGATCATGTAGGGAAGCCAGATATAGACGAAGACGATGAAGGTGCCGAGGTAGCTCACCGAAAGCGAATTGCCGCCGATGACGGGCAGGTTCAGGGTCGCGTCAAGCAGCCAGGAGAGATGGAGCTTCTCGAAGATCCAGGTGAGGATACCTTCCTTGGCGAGGATCAGCTTCCAGGCGTAGATCTTGACGAGATAGCTCGACCAGAGCGGCAGCATGACGCCGAGATAGAAGAGCGCCTTCCATTTGCCTTGCGCATAGCGCGCCGCATAGTAGGCGATCGGGAAGCCGATCAGGGCGGCAGCGAGGGTGACCAGCGCCGACATCACCAGGGTACGGATGATGATATCGAAATTCGCAGGATTCAGCAGCTGGGCATAGGTCGAGAGGGTGAATTCGGTATTCACCAGCCCGGAGAAATCGTCGATCGAGAAGAAGCTCTGCAGAAGCAGGGCGATCAATGAGCCGATATAGATGATGCCGAGCCAGAGCAGCGGCGGCGTCAGCATCAGGAAGAGCAGCAGCTTCGGGTGCCGCCAGAAGGCATCCGACAGCTGGCCGAAGAACCCGCCTCGGCCGGCAAGGATCGACGTCTTGTCGCTTGTGATGGTGAGCGCCGTCATGCCGCATCATCCATGTAGTGGATATCGGCCGGCTGCCAGGCGAGGCGGATACCGGCGCCGAGATCCGGCACCGGCGCGCCGGCCGGCAGCATGACATGCAGCCGGCTGCCCTTGAGATCGACGCTGAGGCGGGTGGCCGCGCCGAGGAAACTTGCATTTTCGACTTTCGCCTCGACGCCGTCGCTTGCCAGTCGGATCGCCTCGGGGCGGAGGCTCGCCCAGCGTTTCTCGCCGCCGAGCAAGGCCATCAGCTCTGGCGCGATGACGTTCGACGAGCCGACGAAATCGGCGACGAAGCGGGTCTTCGGGCAGCGGTAGATGTCCTGCGGCGTGCCTTGCTGGACGATATTGCCATCGTTGAAGACGGCGACGCGGTCGGCCATGGACAGCGCCTCGCCCTGATCGTGGGTAACGAAGACGAAGGTGATGCCGAGCGCGCGCTGCAGGCTCTTCAATTCTTCCTGCATCTGCTCGCGCAGCTTCAGGTCGAGCGCGCCGAGCGGCTCGTCGAGCAGCAGCACCTTCGGCTTGTTGACCAGTGCGCGGGCGAGCGCCACACGCTGGCGCTGGCCACCGGACAGCTGGCCGGGGCGGCGGGCGCCGTAGCCCGGCAGCTTGACGAGCTCGAGGGCATCGCCTGCCGCTTTCATCCGCTCCGCCTTGCCGACGCCCTTGACCATCAGCCCATAGGCAACATTGTCGAGGATATTGAGATGCGGAAAGAGCGCGTAGTCCTGGAACACGGTGTTGACGTTGCGGCGATAGGGCGGAACGCCGTCAGCCGTCTCGCCGAAGATCTGGATATGGCCCGCGGTCGGCTGTTCGAAGCCGGCGATCAATCGCAGGCACGTCGTCTTGCCGGAGCCGGATGGCCCGAGCATGGCAAAGAATTCGCCGGGCGCGATCTCGAGATCGACGCCGTCGACGGCGCGAACCTGGCCGAAATGGCGCGATACCTGCTGGAAACGGACGGCTGACGTCATTGGGGGCTCCGGGTCGTGTGTGTTCAGAGAGGCTCGGTCTTGGCCAACAAAAGACCCCGCCCCAATCCCCTCCCCACAAGGGGGAGGGGCTTAACCTGCCGTACCCCTTCGCAAATACCTTGGTGTTTCAGCAGGATTCGGCGGTGCCACTCAGCGCCCCCTTGTGGGGAGGGGACTTTACCCCAGCGGACCGGCCAGTTTCATCGCCCGCCGATCACGCCGATATAATCCGATACCCAGCGATGATAGGGCACGCATTCGCTCTGCGTCGTGCATTTGGCGACCGGGGTCTTCCAGAACTTGATCTTGTCGAAGTGATCGAAGCCGTTGGTGGCGCAGCCGCTATCGCCCATCAGTTCGTTGCCCTTGCAGGCGGCGGGAACCGAGGGCACGGCGCCGAACCAGGCGGCGGCGTCGCCCTGGACCTTCGCCTTCAGCGAATGCTCCATCCACATATAGGCGCAGTTCGGATGTTCGCTGTCGGCGTGCAGCATGGTGGTGTCGGCCCAGCCGGTGACGCCTTCCTCCGGGAAAGTGGAGGCGATCTTCTGCTTGTCGGCCTGCAGCAAATTCACCTGGAAAGGCCAGGAGCCGGAGGCGACGACGCCTTCGTTCTTGAAGTCGTCGATCTGGATCATCGCATCGTGCCAGTAGCGGGAGACGAGCTTGCGCTGGCCGCGCAACAGGTCGAGGGCAGCCTTGTATTGGTCCTCGGTCAGTTCGTAGGGATCCTTGATGCCGAGATCCGGCTTGTGGGCCATCAGATACATGGCGGCATCGGCGATGTAGATCGCGCCGTCATAGGCCTGGACGCGGCCCTTGTTCGACTTGCCGTCGGGCAGCGTCTGCTCCTCGAAGACGACGTTCCAGCTGGTCGGCGCCTTGTCCTTGAAGGCATCGGTATTGTACATCAGCACGTTCGGCCCCCAGAGATAGGGCACGCCGTAATGCACGTCGCCGACCGTATACCACGGGCCGTTCTGCAGGCGCTCGTCGACGGTCTTGAAGCTCGGGATCAGATCGGTGTTGATCGGCTGGACACGCTTGCCGGCGATGAGACGGAGCGAGGCGTCGCCCGATGCCGTGACAAGATCGAAGCCGCCTTCGTTCATCAGCGACACCATTTCATCCGAGGTGGCGGCGGTCTTGACGGAAACCTTGCAGCCGGTCTCCTTTTCGAAGTCGGTGACCCAATCGTAGTTCTTGTCGGTTTCGCCGCGTTCGATATAGCCGGCCCAGGCGACAATGCTGACCGCACCTTCGCCCTTGCCGAGCGCCTTCAGCGGTTCGGCGGCGATCACCTGCGTCGCGAAGCTCAGGCAGGCGAGCGCTGCCGTGCTGGTTTTCAACAGATTCGTCATCATCCGTCTCCCGGTTTGCCACTTCTGTGGCGGTTTGTTCCCGGATGAAAAGGTGACGCGAAAAAGCCGCTTTCGCAAATTCATTTATCAGAAAGACGGTATCGGAAATTCCGATATCAGCGGATGCGACCGGAGCGCAGGCTTTCGGCAATGCCGACAAAATCGCGCGCCGCCTGCGGCAGGCTGGAGCCCTTGCGCCAGACCATGCCGACCTGGACGACCGGCAGCGAACCGGAGACGTCGCGGCTCTCGATGCGGTCGCCTTCCAACGACCATGGGCGGTAGACAAGATCGGGAAGCAGGGCCACGCCGGCGCCTGTTGCAACCAGGCTGCGCACCGCCTCTACCGAACGGGTGCGGAAGGCGACATGCGGGCGGGCGCCGAGTGCCGAGAGCAGCTTGCCGGTATTCTCCTCGATTTCGTCGACCGTCAGCATGATCAGCGGTTCGCGGGCGATGTCGGCGATCGAGATGATGTCGGCCGACACCAGCGGATGGCCCATCGGCAGCCATAGTCGATAGGGCGAGGTTTCCAAGATCTCCGCCTGCAGCGCCATGCGGTCGCGCAGGTTGGATATCACCATGACGGCGACATCCAATTCGCCGCCGACCAGGAGATGTTCGAGGTAACCACCATTGTCCTCGATGGCGCTGACCTCGATACCCGGACAGGCGCGCCGGTATCGCGCCAGCAGGTCGGAGAGGACGTAGCCGGCGACAAGCGAGGTGACGCCGATGTTCAGCGTGCCGGAGAGGGCGCTTTGCTGGCCGGAGAAACTGGTCCGTGCGTCGGAGACGGAGGCCAGGATCTTCGTCGCGTGACGCAGGAACTGGTGGCCATTATGAGTGATCGTCAGGCCGCGCGGATGGCGCTCGAAGAGCTCGACTCCGAGGTCGGTTTCGAGCTCCTTCAGTGCTTCCGTCACCGAGGATTGCGAGATCGAAAGGTTCTGCGCGGCTCGCGTCACCGAACCCTGTTCGGCGACGGCGACAAAATATTGAACCTGGCGAAGCGTGAAGGCCATGGGCGTTTAGAGCATGGCGGAACAGGCCGTGGCAAGCGGTCGGGAATGCGGACCTTTTTTGGTGTTTTCTCAAAATGGCGCAGGCTTCACACGCCCACTTAAACTTTCGGAAACGTCATTTCTTTAGCATTCTCAGCACTTGTCCTGCGTTGGAGTTTCAGATGGCGGAGCAGTTGGCGTGAAGGCCTTACTGCGCATATTCCGGCCTTCCCGGAAATTGGCAATCATCATTGGCGGAGTCGCTCTTCTCGTGGGCGTTTCTGGCGGTGCGGCGGTCTATGTCGGCAAGGACAGGCTGATCGATGCAACTAGTGGCGGCTACGGGCTCGAATGCAGCGACGTCAACCTGGTGACGATCAGGAAGCAGGATCACGTCTGGGTGCGCAAATACATCAAGACCGAACCGACTGACGGGATGACGCGGGTCAAGACCGCGCTTCGTGTTGCCCAGGCCGTTTATGCCGCGCAGAAGCCGGATCTGGTCCAGGTGGTGGTGCTCGACGAAAACGGCCCGACGTTACGCGCCGACATTCGCGGCCGGGCGATCGGCGCCGACGTCGTCTATATCCCGCATCCCGACAAGACCGTTCCCGGTCTTGATGACAAGCCCTATACAGCGCGCTACTACGACGGAAAGGCCAGCGAAAACGGGCTGTTCTTCGGCGAGCGGATTGAGATGCCGTCCGACGAAATCGCCATGATCAGCGACGCTTTCAAGGACCCCGAGGATTGCGTCGACCCGGTCGCCGTTGCCTCGACCAAAAGCGAGGAAAAGGGCAAGAAGGCCGCAGGCGGCGGGCATGGCGCAGCGACGGCAGCCGAAAGCGAAGCCGCGCCGGCTGCAGGCGGCCACGGCGCAGATGCGCCGGCCGAAGAGCCGCCGGCTGAAGCCGCCAAAACCCACTGAACAGCGGGCATGAAAAAAGCGGAGTGCCCGCCGGCCCCCCGCTTTGTTTTTGTGCGCTTCTTTCTGTCAGTCGGCTTTGCTGCGGCGGGCCGGGAAGAGGATGACGTCGCGGATCGACGGCGCATTGGTCAGAAGCATGATGAGACGGTCGACGCCGATGCCGAGGCCACCTGCCGGCGGCATGCCCTGGTCGATGGCGTCGAGGAATTCCTCGTCCAGCTGCTTTTCCTTTTCGCCGCGGGCATGCGCCTGTTCGAGCTGCTCGACCATGCGGCGGCGCTGCTCCTCGGGATCGTTGAGTTCCGAGAAGGCATTGCCGAGCTCCCAGGCATTGCAATAGGTCTCGAACCGCTCGACGAGGCGCGGCTCGCCCGGCACCTCCTTGGCGAAGGGCGAGATATCCTTCGGAAAATGCGTGACATGGGCAGGCTGGATCAGCGTGGATTCAACCTTCTCCTCGAAGATGAAGGCGAGACATTCGCCCCAGGTCCAATCCTTCTCGACCGCGAAACCGGCAGCCTTGGCGGCGGCGCGCGCTTCTTCATCTGTCTTGATCGCCAGGAAATCGATGCCGGTCGCTTCCTTGACGGCGTCGGGCATCGGCACGCGCCTGAACGGTCCTTTGAAGGAGATGCGCTTGTCGACGAAGTCGAATTCCGTCGTGCCGTGAATGGAAAGCGCCAAGCCCTCGAACAGCCGCTCGACGAGATCCATCATGTCCTCGTAGTCGGCATAGGCCCAGTAGCACTCCATCATGGTGAATTCGGGATTGTGCCGGGTCGAAACGCCTTCGTTGCGGAAGTTGCGGTTGATTTCGAAGACCTTGTCCGTCAGCCCCGAGACCAGCGTGCGCTTGAGGAACAATTCCGGCGCGATGCGCAGGTACATGTCGAGCTTCAGCGTGTTGTGATGCGTCTTGAACGGCTCGGCGGTGGCGCCGCCATAGACCGAATGCAGCATCGGCGTCTCGACTTCCATGAAGCCGTCATCTTCCATGAAACGGCGGATGCCGGAGACGATCTTCGAGCGCTGCTGGAAGCGCAGCTTCGAATCCTCGTTGGTCATGATGTCGAGGTGACGCTTGCGGTAGCGCAGCTCGATGTCGGAGAGACCGTGCCATTTCTCCGGCATCGGCAGCAGCGACTTCGTCAGCACGGTGATCGTCTGCGCGTTGACCGTCAGCTCGCCGCGCTTGGTGCGGCGCACGATGCCGGTGACGCCGATGATGTCGCCGATGTCGATCATCGGCAGCAGCGCGCGGGCTTCTTCCGGGGTCGTGTCCTTGTGACTGAAAATCTGGATCTTGCCGCCGGCATCGTGGATGTCCATGAACATGCCGGAGTTGCGCGACGAGTAGACGCGGCCGGCGACTGTGACGATATCCTGCGTCTCGACGTCAGGTTCCAGGTTCTCATATTTCGCGATGAGCTCGGCATTGGTCATCGTGCGGTGGAAATGCGCCGGATAGACCTCGCCGATCTGCTCGCGCAGCAGCTTCAGCTTCTGGGCGCGCACTTCCGTCGCGTCGGAGGAAAGGGTGTTTTCGGTCTTCTCGTTCATGTGTTTTGCCTCATCGATGCGGCATGAATTCTAAATCAACGTTGGTTGGCTCGAAGCGTGGCGACTGGCTCTGCGCTAACCCTCCCCCTTTGTGGGGAGGGTCGGAGCGAAGCGGAGGGGAGGGGTTTTAGAAAATGCCCCTCCCCAACCCCTCCCCACAAGGGGGAGGGGCTTCCACTGTCATTTCGAGCCGACGAGGGCGGCGACCGCCTGCGAGGCGAGCTTCAGGCGCTGACGCACGACGGACCGGCCGAGGATCGCCATGGAATCGAAGAGCGGCAGCGAGCGCGACGAGCCGGACACGGCGACGAAGAGCGGCGAGACCACGACCTTCAGCTTCTTGCCCATGCGGTCGGCGATCGCGCGCAATTCGGCTTCGATCGTCTCGACATTCCATTCCAGGATCTTTTCGAGATCCGGCTGAACGGTGTTGAGGATCTCCAGGATCTCTTCCGGCGGCGACTTGATCTTGGCGAAGTCGGAAGGCTGCAGGCCAAGATCGGACTTCAGCAGGAAGCCGGCGAGATCGGGCAGTTCGCCGAGCTTGGAAATGCGCGTCTGCGACAAGCGCAGACCTTCCTTCAGGCGGTCGTTTTCCATCGCCCAGGTCAGCACACGTGCCTGGAATTCCTCTTCGGAGAGCTTTTCGCGGATCCAGCGGCCGTTCAGCCAGTCGAGCTTCTGAATGTCGAAGATCGCGCCGGCCTTGGAGAGGTTCTCCGGATCGAACTTCTCGGAGAGCTCGTTGATATCCAGCAGCTCTTCGCCTTCGGCGATTTGCATGAAGAACAGGCCGAGGAAGTTCATCAGTGCCTCGGGAATGTAGCCGAGCGCGGAGTAATAAGAGATCGAGGTCGGGTTCTTGCGCTTCGACAGCTTCGACTTGTCGGCATTGCGCATCAGCGACAGATGCATGAAGACCGGCTGCTCCCAGCCGAAATAGCGATAGAGCAAGATGTGTTTCGGCACCGAAGCCAACCATTCCTCGCCGCGCGCCACATGAGTGATCTTCATCAGATGGTCGTCGATGACGTTAGCCATATGATAAGTAGGCATGCCGTCGGCCTTGACGAGGACCTGCATGTCGACGGAATCCCACGGGATGGAAACATCGCCATAGACGCCGTCGGTGAAGTCGCATGAGCCTTCAGCCGGGATCTTCATGCGGATGACGGTCGTCTCGCCGGCGGCCATGCGCGAGGTGACTTCCTCGGCGGCAAGATTCAGGCAGAGGCCGTCATATTTTGGTGGCTTGCCGGCGGCACGCTGGGTTTCGCGCATCTGTTCCAGGCGCGCGGGCGTGCAGAAACAGCGGAAGGCATGGCCCTTGTCCAGCAGCTCCTGTGCATAGGGCTGGTACATCGGCTTGCGATCGGACTGGCGATAGGGGCCGTAGGGGCCGCCGATATCAGGGCCTTCCTTCCATTCCAGCCCGCACCATTTCAGTGCGTCCAACACCTTCGTTTCGAATTCAGGGGTCGAGCGCGTCGCATCGGTATCCTCGATGCGCAGAATGAACTCGCCGCCGTGCTTCTTGGCGAAAAGGTAGTTGAAGAGAGCGATGTAAGCGGTGCCGACATGCGGCTCGCCGGTCGGCGAGGGAGCGATGCGGACGCGGACGCCGGTGGCTGTCCCGGAAACTGTCATTGTGTGTGCCCGTCAATGAATGCCGGACGGCTTTCATGGGAAAGCGACGTTCGGCCGGAAGGATGCAGATAGCTTCATCGGCAAACCGGCCGGAAAAGGGCATGCGCCCGCACTATCCGCCGATCGTCCGTTCGGCTGGCCTTAGGCCATATTCAACCGGGCGCGTCAAGAAAAACCACGCCTGCAAGGGCTTGATGGCGATGAGGGAGGACGCGCCGTTGCGACGCGCCCTCTCAACCCCAGCCTCAATGAGCGCCGCCTCGTTTCCGCTTGCGGGCGTTGCGCGCGAACATGTTCAGCACCTCGACCAGCGCCGAGAAGGCCATGGCGGCGTAGACGTAGCCCTTCGGCACGTGGAAGCCCATGCCATCGGCGATCAGTGTCGTACCGATCATCAGCAGGAAGGCGAGCGCCAGCATGACGATCGTCGGATTCCGCTCGATGAAGTTGGCAAGCGGCGTCGCGGCGACCAGCATGACGGTGACGGCGGCGACGACTGCGACTACCATGATCGGCAGATGCGGCGTCATGCCGACGGCGGTGATGATGCTGTCGACGGAGAAGACGAGATCGAGCAGCAGGATCTGGCCGATGGCCGATGCAAAGCCTGTCGTGGCCGAACTTGCGATGAAGTCCTCGCCGTGATCTTCCGGATCGACGCTGTGGTGGATTTCCTTGGTGGCCTTCCAGACGAGGAACAGACCGCCGGCAATCAGGATCAGATCCTTCCAGGAGAAGCCGTGGCCGAAGGCTTCAAACAGCGGTTCGGTCAGTTGCACGATCCAGGCGATGGTGCCGAGCAGGACGAGACGCATGACGAGCGCAAGACCGATACCGATCTTGCGGGCCTTCTCCCGGTGCTCGGGCGGCAGTTTGTTGGTGAGAATGGAAATGAAGATCAGGTTGTCGATCCCGAGAACGACTTCCATCACCACCAGCGTGATGAGCGCCACCCAGGCGGCCGGATCCTGAATGAGCGTCATGATTTCCTGCATCAGCATATATCCCTTTTGCGTCAGGTGAGTATTGACGCTCGCAATGTAATGTTGCCGGCCTCTCAGGCAAGCGCCGCAAGGGGGTATACGAAACCGATGTGACTTTTATTCCCTAGAACAGGATGATTTAAGGTCGGGTCGGCCTTAAATTTGAATCCTGTTCTAAATTAAAGAGTTAGAGCATGATGTCGTCTGAAAACCGTTGACGCTTTCCGGCATCATGCTCTGACCGGCAACCAGATTTCGGTGATGCCCATGCCGGTATAGGGGTCGAAGCGCTCGTCGTAGCGTTCGAACATGTCGGGTGTCTCGCCGTGCTCCAGGCCTGAGGTTGGCCACCATGCGCCAAATATCCGGTTCATGGTCGCTGGAATGCCGGAGACATGGCCGCGATGGGCAAAGACGACGTAACGCTGGCCCGGAAGCTTGAGCGTTGCAAAATCCGCCGGCAGATCGCCGGCATCGGAAATTTCGACCGCGGCCATATAGCGGAATTTCTCCGCTTCACCGTCGATATGCGTACAGATGCCGTAGGCGACATTGCCTTTCTGGCCGGAGATATGACCGAAATGGGCGTTGAATTTCTGCCAGAGAGAGGGAATGGCGGCATTGCCGCCATAGGGGTAGGTCTCCTGCAAGCCGGCAAACAGCATCGGTTGGAGGGTTTCGAAACGGGGCGGTTCGAGGTCGTTGAGGTGGGCGGGGTCCATTCTGATCGGCTCCAGCAAGACAAGGTTACGGGCGTGCCCCTGTCTGCGCACCGCATCCGGCGTCATGCCGAACTGGTCGCGGAAGGCACGGGTGAAAGCCTCGTGCGAGCCGTAGCCCGCGCAAAGCGCAACCTCGAGAATGGTGGATGAACCGCCGACCAGTGCCGGGACGGCGCGGCTGAGGCGGCGCCCTCTTATATAGCTGCTGATCGAATGGCCGGTGACGAGCCCGAAGACGCGCGACAGATGGTAGCGCGACAATCCGGCTGCTTCCGATATCTCTTCCAGCGATATATCGCTTTCGAAATGGCTCTCGATGAACCAGATCGCCCGTCCGACGGCGCTCATTTTCACTCCCCTGGTTGCGGCTTCTTCTTTAAAGAAAAGCCGGCAGCCGGGTTTGATCGTAGTTGCGGAATTTTGGCCGATGGAGGACAGCAATCAAGGGTGCAGTCAGGCCTTCTCGTGCCGGCGCACGCCGTAGGCGGCCATGAAGACCCGGATCGCGCCGCGGATGACGCGCTCGATTTCGTCACGCGACGGCGGCTCTTCCATGCTTCCGAACAGGCGCAGCTTGAAGAAACTACCGCTGGCGAGATCGAGGAACTGGCCGGCGGCAAGATCGATGTCGTCGATCTCAAACCTGCCTTCGGCGATGTGGCGTTCCAGGAAGTCGCGCATGATGGTGCGCAGATTGACCGGCCCCTTGAAGAAGCGTTGACAGAGCACCGGCATGCGGTCTCGAACGCCGAGAACGGTGCGCATCGCGCTGATGACCTTTTCATCGGTCATATGGGTAACGAAGCTTATCCCGAATTCGTACAGGCCGGCTTCGGGATCGTCATGTTCGGCAAGCGCCGTGCGCACGGCCGCCACGAAAGCGGCGCGCTCGGTCTCGATCATCGCCGAAAACAGCTCTTCCTTGTTGGTGAAATAGACGTAGAGCGTTCCCTTGGAGACCCCGGCCTCGCGGGTCACGTCATTCATGCTGGCGGCGTCGAACCCCATCTTCATGAAGACGCGCTTGGCGCCCGCGAGGATCTGCTGGCGCTTGGCCGGATCTTCGCCTGCGGCAAATCGGCCTCCGGCAGCGGGAGGACTGAATACGGCGGAGTGGTCGGGTGTCAGCGTCATGTCCTCTTAACTGTGTTGACGGTTTCGGATGTTCTTTAAAAGAAATCGAACCGATTGGTTCTACGCTCTTGATATGACGATAAAACAGGTTTAAGTCAACTGAACCGAACCGTTCAGTTCGATTATTTACTCCAGATCGGTAAAGTGGCCATGTCGAGCAACCAGAAGAGCAATGTCGCGCGTATCGTCAGCGAAAACGCCGGAACCGAAGAGGTAAAGGCCGAGGTCGTGGCCGTAGAAGCTCCGACGGCGGAAGCCCGCGAAGTTCCCTCTGCTCCCGCGCAGTCGGCGCCGGCTTCGGTCGCCGCACCCGCGGCTGCGAAGAAGCGCCGCAGCCTGGTGCTGCCGATCGTCGTGCTCGCCCTTCTCGCGGGCGGCGGCTGGTATGGTTACGAATGGTGGACGAACGGCCGCTTCATGGTGTCGACCGACGACGCCTATATCGAGGGCGATATCGCAACGATTTCGCCGAAGGTCACGGGCTACGTGGCGAAGGTGAACGTTGTCGCCAACCAGGAAGTCAAAGCGGGCGACGTGCTTGCCACGCTTGATAACGGCGACTATCAGAACGCCCTCGACTTGGCCCAGGCCCAAATCGTCACCGAACAGCTTTCTCTGCAGCGTATCGACGCGCAGATCGAAGGCGCGAATGCGAGCCTCGTGCAGGCGCAGGCGCAGAAGGTGGCACTCGAAGCGGCCGTTCGCGGTGCCGAAATCACCCAGAAACGCCAGAGCGACCTTCAGGCGAAATCGGTCGGCACCGCCGCCGATCTCGACAATGCCAATATCGCCCTCGACCAGGCCAAGGCCAATCTTGCCGGCGGCGACGCCAACATCACCGCCGCACAGGCCAACATCACCATCCTCCAGGCCCAGCGCAAGGAAGCCGAAGGCTCGGTCCGTTCGCTTGAGATCTCGCGCGACAAGGCCGTCCGTGACCTTTCCTTCACCGTGCTCAAGGCGCCTTATGACGGCATTGTCGGCAACCGCTCCGTCCAGGAAGGCGACCTCGTCTCTCCCGGCCAGCGCCTGATGGCGCTCGTTCCGGTGCGACAACTCTATATCGACGCCAATTTCAAGGAAACGCAGATCCAGCATCTGGTCCCGGGCTCGAAGGTCAACGTCCATGTCGATGCCTATGACGACCATCCGATCGTCGGCACCGTCGAATCGATCTCGCCGGCTTCCGGCTCGGTCTTTTCGCTGCTGCCGCCGGAAAACGCCACCGGCAACTTCACCAAGGTGATCCAGCGCGTGCCGGTGCGCATCGCGCTGCCGCAGGATGCGCTCGACAGCGGCCTTCTGCGCGCGGGCCTGAGTGTCGTCGTCGACGTCGACACCCGTACTGCGCCGAGCAACTAAGCCTTAAGGAAAGGCAGAGGTGATCTAATGGCCAGGAGCGCGACAGCAACGGCGGGAACGATTCCGGCGGCATCCGCCCATGCCGACGAGCGCATGGATCCGAAGAAGCTCATCGCCTTCTTCGCGATGGTGCTCGGCATGTTCATGTCGATCCTCGACATTCAGATCGTCTCGGCCTCGCTTGCGGAGATCCAGGCCGGCCTTTCGGCCGGCAGCGACGAGATCGGCTGGGTGCAGACGTCCTATCTGATCGCCGAAGTGATCATGATCCCGCTCTCGGGCACGCTGGCGCGCATCATCTCGACGCGTTATCTTTTCGCGATCTCGGCCGCCGGCTTCACCATGGCGAGCGCGCTTGCCGCGACCGCGACAAACATCGACCAGATGATCGTCTACCGGGTGATCCAGGGCTTCATCGGCGGCGGCATGATCCCGTCGGTCTTCGCGGCCGCCTTCACCATCTTCCCGCCGTCGAAGCGCAGCATCGTCTCACCGATCATCGGCTTGATCGCCACGCTGGCGCCGACTATCGGCCCGACCGTCGGCGGCTACCTCAGCCACGCCTTCTCCTGGCACTGGTTGTTCCTCGTCAATATCATTCCGGGTATCATCGTCACGATCGTCACCTGGAACTTCATCGATTTCGACAAGCCGGAATTGTCGCTCTTCAAGAAGTTCGACTGGTGGGGGCTGATCTCGATGGGCGTCTTCCTCGGCGGCCTTGAATATGTGCTCGAAGAGGGCAATTCCAATGACTGGTTCAACGACAGCTACATCACCATAGCGGCCGTCGCTTCCGGCGCTGCAGCCATCGTCTTCTTCTATCGCGCCTTCACGGTGGATTTCCCGGTCGTCGACCTCAAGGCCTTTGCGAACCGGAATTTCTCCTTCGGTTCGGTGTTTTCCTTCGTCATGGGCATCGGCCTCTATGGCCTCACCTATATCTACCCGGTCTATCTCGGGCGCATCCGTGGCTATGACTCATTGATGATCGGCGAGACGATGTTCGTCTCCGGGCTTGCGATGTTCTTCACCGCGCCGATCGCCGGACGGTTGTCGACCAAGATGGACCTGCGCCTGATGATGGTGGTCGGCTTCGTCAGCTTCGCCGCCGGCACTTTCATCATGATGCATCTGACGGCGGATTGGGATTTCTACGAACTCTTCATCCCGCAGATCCTGCGCGGCTTCGGGCTGATGATGTGCATGGTGCCGATCAACAACATCGCGCTCGGCACGATGTCGCCCTCGCGCATCCGCGGCGCGTCCGGCCTGTTCAATCTGACCAGAAACCTCGGCGGCGCCGTCGGCCTCGCGGTGATCAACACAGTGCTCACCAACCGGCAGGACGTGCACTACGAGCGGCTGCGGGAGAATATGGACTGGGGCAATCCGGCGGCGATCGACCAGATGAACAACATGGCCGCCAACTTCAACACCTATGGCATGGATGGCGCCTCGGTTGCGATCAAGCAGATGGTCGGCCTTGCCACCAAACAGGCGATCATTCTTTCCTTCAGTGACGTGTTCCTGATCCTGACCGCACTCTTCCTTGCCATGATCCTCGGCGTCGCCATGATCAAGAAACCCGCGCCGCAAGGCGGGGGAGGCGGTGGCGGCCACTGACCTCCGGCCTGCCGCCCCTTGAAAAGGCCCTCTTCGGAGGGCCTTTTTGTTGCTGTTTTCCGGCCGCTGTGTCATCACGCGGATGATCGTCGGCCGGATCGGTCCGAAGCGAGCAGGAAATGCCGGGAAAACGATGCGGAAACCAGCCCGTTCGATTTTTTGATTTACGTACATCAAAATTGGCGCTAATGGTCTCGTCAGGAGGAATGATGAGGCCAACCGTTCACGATATCGCCGCCGCCGCCGGTGTCAGTCTGGCGACTGTCGACCGGGTTCTCAACCAGCGTCCCGGTGTGCGCCACGTCACGCGGGAAAAGGTCGAGACCGCGATCCGCGAGCTCGGTTATGTCAGAGACGTCGCCGCCGCCAATCTTGCCAAAGGGCGCACCTATCCGCTGGTTTTCATCCTGCCGGCCAGCGACAATTCCTTCATGCACGGTCTCAACGCCGAGATTCGGCAGGCGGTACTCCGCTCGTCGGCCGAACGCACCGACATCCGTACCATTGAGGTGCCGGCCTTCGATCCCGCCGCCCTCGTCTCCGCGCTCGAAGAGCTTTCCCGCGAAAAGCCCTGTGGCATTGCGCTGGTTGCGACCGATGCGCCTGATGTGCGCGCCGCCGTCGACAGGCTGGTGCGCGAGCGCTTTCCCATCGTCACCCTGGTTTCCGATCTCACGGGCTCGCTCCGCCATCACTATGCCGGCGTCGACAACATCGCCGCCGGTCGCACAGCCGCCCGGCTGCTCGGGCGATTTCTTGGGTCGCGAAAGGGCGAAATCGCGGTGCTCGCCGGCTCCATGCTGGTGCGCGACCATCGCGAGCGGCTGGAGGGCTTCGCCGCCGTCATGGCCGAGGAATTCCCGGGTCTTGCGATTCTGCCGGTTCTCGAAGGCCGCGACGACCCCGAGGTCGCCCATATGCTCGTCGCCGACGCGCTTTCAAGGAATGCCGGGATCGTTGGCGTTTACAGCCTCGGCGCCGGCAATCGCGGGTTGATCCGGGCGCTGAAGGAGAAGGCCGTCGACCGCATACTGACCGTGATTGCCCACGAACTGACCGCCCATACGCGCGCAGCACTCATCGACAACACGATCGATGCGATCCTCAATCAGGATGCCGGCCATGAGGTGCGCAGCGCGATCCGCGTGCTGAAAGCCAAGGCGGACGGGCTTGCCGTCATCGAAGCGCAGGAGCGCATCCGCCTCGACATATTCCTGAAGGACAATCTGCCGTAACGGCAAAGGGAGAAATACCACATGTATCTGGGTCTCGATCTCGGAACCTCCGGCGTCAAGGCGATGCTGATCGACGGTGATCAGAAGATCGTCGGTTCGGCCAACGGTTCGCTCGACGTCTCGCGTCCGCATTCCGGCTGGTCGGAGCAGGAGCCGGCCCATTGGGTGCGCGCCACGGAAGAGGCCGTCGCCGGCCTCAAGGCAAAACATCCGAAGGAGTTGGCGGCGGTCAAGGGCATCGGCCTTTCCGGCCAGATGCATGGAGCAACGCTGATCGATGCCACCGACAAGGTGCTGCGCCCGTGCATCCTCTGGAACGACACCCGCAGCTACGTCGAGGCCGCGGCACTCGATGCCGATCCGCGCTTTCGCGCGCTCACCGGCAACATCGTCTTCCCCGGCTTTACGGCGCCGAAGCTCGCCTGGATCGAGAAGCATGAGCCCGATGTCTTCGCCAAGATCGCCAAGGTGCTCTTACCGAAGGACTATCTGCGTCTCTGGCTGACCGGCGACTATATCTCGGAAATGTCGGATTCGGCCGGCACCTCCTGGCTCGACACCGGCAAGCGCGCCTGGTCCTCCGAACTGCTGGCCGCCACCAAGCTTTCCGAGGAGCAGATGCCGGCGCTCGTCGAAGGCACCGAGCAGGCCGGCAAGCTGCGGTCCGAACTGGCGGCGCAATGGGGTATATCAGGTGATGTCGTCGTTGCCGGCGGTGCCGGCGACAATGCGGCCTCGGCCTGCGGCATGGGCACGGTCAGCGACGGCGCCGCCTTCGTCTCGCTCGGCACATCGGGCGTGCTTTTTGCCGCCAACGGTTCCTATCTGCCAAAGCCGGAAAGTGCCGTGCATGCCTTCTGCCACGCGCTGCCGAACACGTGGCACCAGATGGGCGTCATACTGTCGGCCACCGATGCACTCAACTGGCATTCCGGCGTGACCGGCAAGTCAGCCGCCGATCTCACCGGCGAACTCGGCGAGACGCTGAAGGCGCCCACCGGCGTCACCTTCTTGCCCTATCTCTCCGGCGAGCGCACGCCGCACAATGATGCCGTCATCCGCGGCGCCTTCATCGGCCTTGAGCATGAAAGCAGCCGTGTCGTTCTCACGCAGGCGGTGCTCGAAGGCGTCGCTTTTGCCATCCGCGACAATCTCGAAGCGCTGCGTTCGGCCGGCACCGGCATATCCCGCGTCACGGCAATCGGCGGCGGTTCGCGCTCGCGTTACTGGCTGGCGTCGATCGCGACCGCGCTCGGCGTTCCCGTCGACCTGCCGGCCGACGGCGATTTCGGCGCGGCCTTCGGCGCTGCCCGCCTCGGCCTGATCGCGGCAACGGGCGCGGATCCGATTGCCGTCTGCACGCCGCCGGTGACGGCGGGCACGATCGAGCCGGTGGCGTCGTTGAGCGGCGCTTATGAGGATGCGTATACGCGCTACCGCGCACTTTATCCGGCGATCAAATCGCTGGCGCACTGAGAACTGGAGCCAGCGGCCCCCTCATCCGACCCTTCGGGCCACCTTCTCCCCGAGGGGAGAAGGGGAAAGAAGCGCCGCAGCGGGTCTCTTCTCCCCATCGGGGAGAAGGTGCCGGCAGGCGGATGAGGGGGCCCCGGGCGCAGACAAGAATTCGGAACTGCAAACAGATACAAACCCAAGGAGAACCAAAATGAGCACCGGATTTTTCGGCGATATCCAGAAAGTGAAATACGAAGGCCCGGACAGCACCAATCCGCTGGCCTTCCGTCATTACCAGCCGGACGAGATCGTCATGGGCAAGCGCATGGAAGATCATCTGCGCTTTGCGGTGGCCTACTGGCACACCTTCACCTGGCCGGGCGGCGATCCCTTCGGCGGGCAGACCTTCCTGCGTCCCTGGTTCGAGGACACGATGAAGGCCGCCAAGCTCAAGGCCGACGTCGCCTTCGAATTCTTCTCGCTGCTCGGCTCGCCCTATTACTGCTTCCATGACGCCGACGTGCGCCCGGAAGGCAAGACTTTTGCCGAGAACACAAAAAACCTCAACGAGATCGTCGATTATTTCGCCGAGAAGCAGGCCGCAACCGGCACCAAGCTCCTCTGGGGCACGGCGAACCTCTTCTCCCACCGCCGCTATATGTCGGGCGCTGCGACCAATCCGGATCCTGACGTCTTCGCTTTTGCAGCCGCGACGGTAAAGACCTGCATCGATGCCACGCAGAAGCTCGGCGGCGAAAACTACGTGCTCTGGGGCGGCCGCGAAGGTTACGAGACGCTGCTCAACACCGATATTGGCCGCGAGCTCGACCAACTCGGCCGCTTCCTCAACCTCGTCGTCGAATACAAGCACAAGATCGGCTACAAGGGCACAATCCTGATCGAGCCGAAGCCGCAGGAGCCGACCAAGCATCAGTATGATTACGACGTCGCGACTGTCTATGGCTTCCTCAAGAAGCATGGCCTTGAAAACGAGGTGAAGCTCAATATCGAGCAGGGCCACGCGATCCTTGCCGGCCACTCCTTCGAGCACGAGCTGGCGCTTGCCAATGCGCTCGGCATCTTCGGCTCGATCGACATGAACCGCAACGACTACCAGTCCGGCTGGGATACCGACCAGTTCCCGAACAATGTTCCCGAAATGGCGCTCGCCTACTACCATGTTCTGGCAGGCGGCGGCTTCAAGACCGGCGGCACCAACTTCGACTCGAAGCTGCGCCGTCAGTCTCTCGACCCGGCGGACCTGCTGATCGGCCATATCGGCGGCATGGATTGCTGTGCTCGCGGCCTGAAGGCTGCTGCCAGGATGATCGAGGACAAGGCTCTGTCGCAGCCGCTCGCCGATCGTTACGCCGGCTGGGAATCCGCCGAGGCGCAGAAGCTCTTCCGCGGCGAGTACTCGCTGGATGAGATCACCCACTATGTCGAGAGCCACGACGTGAACCCGCAGCCACGGTCGGGCAAGCAGGAACTGCTGGAGAACGTCGTCAACCGTTACGTTTGATAAAGTGCGCCGGCGGTCATCGGCCGTCGGCGCAACCCTCACCGGCGGGGGCGCGGGCAGGAAGCCCTCAGCCTCTATTGGTCAACGTTTCGACCAGGTGCGCGACGGCGCTGAGACGGAGTTTCGAACCACGAGATCCGGCCGCAGCAGGATTTCCGTTTCGGTCGGCCGGCCATCGGACAGGAGTTCCAGCAGCAGCGCCATCGCCTGCTTGCCGATTGCCGTTCTCGGCTGGCGGATCGTGGTCAGCGGTGGGGATATGAAGACGGCCTGCGGCACGTCGTCGAAACCGGTCACCGAGAAATCCCGTGGAATGTCGTAGCCTCGCGCGCCGAGCCCGACCATGACGCCGATCGCCGTCTGGTCGTTCACGCACATGAAGGCGGTTGGAAGCGTGTCGCGCATGAAAAGCTGTTCGACCGCATGCCGCCCGCTTTCGATCGTGCCGTCGCCTTCGAGCACGATCCTGGTGCCGGGCGGGATGCCTGCGGCGTCGAGACCGGCATCGTAACCCATGCGGCGTCTCGTATAGGCAAGCCGGGTGCGCGAATCGCCGATGAAGGCGATCTTGCGATGCCCTTCGGCCAGCAGCAGATCCACCGCTTTGCGAGCGCCCTCGGTATCATCGACGCCGACATAGGGAATGCCGCCGTTAAAGACGGGCTCGAAAACGCCGACGCTCGGCGGCAGCCGCGCTGTCATGGTCTGATGCCCGAAGGGCAAGATGCCGGTGAACAGGATCAATCCGGCCGCCTGGTTGGAATTGAAGAATTTCAGATATTCCAGGCCGCGCTGCGCATCGTTCTGCGTGTGGCCGATCAGGATGCCGTAGCCGTGCGCGCGCGCTTCGTTTTCCAGCCCGACCAGAATGTTGGAGAAATTGGGATCGCCGATATCGGGCGCCACGACGAGGATCATGTTGGAGCGGCCAAGCCTCAGGCTGCGCGCCATGGCATTGGTCGTATAGCCGGTGATGGCGATCGCCTGGTTGACCTTGAGGCGGGTGGAGTTGGCGACCTTCTCCGGCATGTGGATTGCCCGGGAAACCGTCGCGATAGAGACCTCGGCGATCCGGGCGACGTCTTCGATGGTTGCGGGCGTGGAATTCGACACTTGGCTCTGCCTTAGGCTTCTTCGCCGCGACACTACACAGACTTGTCGAGAGGTCAAAGGCAGGCTTCAACTGATCTGTGTAAATCAACGATGTAAACCTTTACACGATGTATGTAAAGGTTTACATACGGCTCCAGAGCGGATGGGATGCCGTTTTGGGAGGACCGGATGACTGTGGAAGCTGCCGACACCGCACCCGTGGTGCTGTCCGCCAGGCGCATATGCAAATCCTTCAGTGGAGTGCAGGTTCTCTTCAGCGTGAACTTCGATCTCCGCGCCGGCGAAATCCATGCGCTCATGGGTGAAAATGGCGCCGGCAAATCCACGCTTGTCAAAGTTTTGTCCGGGTTCGAACAGCCGAGCTCCGGCGAGATCCTGCTCGACGGCAAGCCGGTCGCGCTGCCGCCCAATGGCGCCGCCGAGGCGCTCGGCATCGTCATCATTCACCAGGAATTCAACCTCGCCGAACATTTGACCGTGACGGAGAGCCTTTTTCTCGGGCGCGAAGTCACGCGCTTCGGCGTTCTCGACCGCAAATATATGCGGTCGGAGACACGCAAGGTTCTCGATGTGCTCGGTTCGCATGTCGATGAGAATGCGCTGATCAGCACGCTTTCCATCGCCGACAAGCAGATGGTCGAAATCGCCAAGGCAATCAGCCGCGATGCGCGAGTGGTGTTCATGGACGAACCGACCGCAGTGCTGTCGAGTGAAGAGACCAACATGCTGTTCAAGCAGGTCCGCAAGCTCCGCGACCAGGGTACCAGCTTCGTCTTCGTGTCCCACAAACTCAACGAAGTGATGGAGTTGACCGACCGGGTCACCGTCCTTCGCGATGGCCAATGGATCAAGACTTCGCCGACATCCGTTCTGGACGGGGAATCGATCGCGCAGCTGATGGTCGGCCGCGAACTCTCCAGCCTCTATCCCGCCAAGGTCGAACCTGATGTCGACGAGGAGATTGTCCTCAGGGTCGCATCGTTGTCCACGGGCTATGTGAAGGATGCAAGCTTCGAGGTGCGCAAGGGCGAGATCATCGGTTTTTCAGGCATGATCGGCTCCGGCCGCACCGAGCTGATGGAAGCGATCGCCGGGTTGCGGACCCGTCTCGAGGGCGAGGTGGTCATCAAGGGTGAAACGGTTCCCTCCGGCGATGTCCATGCCGCCAACCGCTGCGGGCTCGCCTATATGACCAAGGACCGCAAGTCGAAAGGCCTCTTGCTGCGCTCCGGCATGGTGACCAATCTGACACTGCAATCGCTCGGAAGGCACGCTCGCCACGGTTATCTCAGCCCGGGCAGCGAGGCGGCCGCGATGGCAAAGGCCAAGCGCCGCTTCGATATCAGGGTTCGCGACAGCAATATCGTCGCCGGCCGGATGTCGGGGGGGAACCAGCAGAAGTTGCTGCTCGCCAAGGTCATGGAGACCGAACCTCAGATCATCATCATCGACGAGCCGACGCGCGGCATCGATGTCGGCACCAAGCAGCAGATCTATCATTTCATCTCGGCACTCGCCCGGGACGGCCGGTCGATCATCGTCGTGTCGTCGGAGATGCCGGAGGTCATCGGCCTCTGCACGAGAGTGGCGGTGATGCGCGAAGGGCGTATCGTCGGCGTGCTCGAGGGCGAGGAGATTTCCGAACAGGAGATCATGCGTTACGCCGCCGGGCTCAAGAAGAAGGCAGCTGCCTGAAGGCTGAAGCAGGGCTTTGCCGATCAGGACGACACATAAGATTCCCAGAAAATATGGGACGGGAGGTTGGTTTTGGAAATGAGTGTCAACGAGGAGACCAGGGAAATCCGGCGCCGATCCTGGCGGGATGTCGACCTGCGTGCGGTCGCGCCCTTCGTCGCCCTGGCGCTGCTGCTGATCGTCGGAGCCTTGGTCAATCCCAATTTCATCGGCATCACCAACCTTGCCAATGTCGCGACACGCAGCGCCTTCATCGCCATCATCGCGGTCGGTGCGACCTTCGTGATATCAGCGGGAGATCTCGACCTATCGGTGGGCTCGATGGTGGCCTTCGTCGCCAGCCTGATGATCCTGCTGATGAATTCGGGCGCCGTCGAAAATCCGGCTTTGATGCTGGTGGTCGCGGTCGTCTTCACCATGATCGCCGGCGCACTTTGCGGCTTGGCGAACGGCCTGATCACGACGGTGGGCAGGATCGAGCCGTTCATCGCGACGCTCGGCACGATGGGCATCTATCGCGGCCTGACGACATGGCTGTCGCAGGGCGGCGCGATCACACTTCGCTCCGCCGATATCCAGACGCTCTATCGCCCTGCTTATTTCGGCAATATCGCCGGCGTGCCCGTGCCGATCGTGGTGATCCTGGCGGTGACGGCGGTTGCTGCCTTCATCCTCTACCGCACCCGCTATGGGCGCCACGTCGTCGCTGTAGGATCAAATAGCGATGTCGCTCGCTATTCGGGCATCGCGGTCAATCGTGTGCGGACGATCGCCTTCGTGATCCAGGGATTGTGCGTCGCTATCGCCGTGCTGCTCTATGTTCCCCGTCTCGGCTCGACCTCGGCGACGACAGGTATCCTGTGGGAACTGCAGGCGATCACCGCTGTCGTCGTCGGCGGCACGGCGCTCAAGGGTGGCGCGGGCAGGGTCTGGGGCACGATCTGCGGCGCCTTCATTCTCGAATTGGTCGGCAACATCATGCTGCTTTCGAATTTCATCAGCGAGTATCTGATCGGCGCCATCCAGGGTGCAATCATCATCATCGCCATGTTCGTCCAGCGCTCGCTGGTGCGCAAAGCTTGAATTGCCAAATCATGAATTGACCGGACTTACAGGGCGTCCGGTCCCGTATGGAAAAGTCCCTGACCTTATTGGGAGGAAATAGCATGCGTAAATTGATGTTGGGCCTGGCGGTTGCGGCGGTGACGTTCGCCGGCGCCGCTCACGCCCAGGACAAGAAATTCACGATCGGCGTATCCATTCCGGCCGCCGACCACGGTTGGACGTCGGGCGTCGTGTTCCATGCCGAACGAGTCGCCAAGCTGCTGATGGCCGAACATCCCGGTCTCAACGTCATCGTCAAGACCTCGCCGGACGCCGCCAGCCAGGCCAACGCCGTGCAGGATCTCGATACGCAAGGCATCGACGCCCTCGTCATCCTGCCGTCGGACCCGGATCCGCTCGTCAACGCCATCAAGGAAGTCAAGGCTAAGGGCAAGTTCGTCGCCCTCGTCGACCGCGCGCCGAGCAACAACGACAATTCCGTGCGCGACCTCTATGTCGCCGGCAACAACCCGGCTCTCGGCGAAGTCGCCGGCAAGTACATCAAGGACACGACGCCGGACGCCGAAGTGGTCATCATCCGCGGTCTGCCGATCCCGATCGATCAGCAGCGCCAGGACGGCTTCGACAAGGGCATTGCCGGCTCGAACGTCAAGGTTCTCGACCGCCAATATGGCAACTGGAACCGCGACGATGCCTTCAAGGTCATGCAGGACTACCTGACCAAGTACCAGAAGATCGACGTCGTATGGTGCCAGGACGACGACATGGCCGTAGGCGTTCTGCAGGCAATCGAGCAGGCCAAACGTACCGACATCAAGTATGTCGTCGCCGGTGCCGGCTCCAAGGACATGGTCAAGAAGGTCATGGACGGCGACAAGATGATCCCCGTCGACGTTCTCTATCCGCCGGCAATGGTCGGCACGGCAATGGAGCTGACGGCTGCGGCCCTCTACGATCAGGTTCCGGTTCATGGCAGCTACATTCTCGATGCGACGCTTGTCACCAAGGAGAATGCCAAGGACTTCTATTTCCCGGATTCGCCGTTCTGATCCATCGACTTGAGATATGCGCCCATTCGAAAGGATGGGCGCATTTTTTATGCTTCCACTACAGCGGCTAGCCGAAAATGCTGCACGTACCTCTTGCCCGCCAAAGCCCATCATGATTAGCTCGCAGCCATATCGCATTTGGCCTCGCGCCAAATTCGACGCAAGGGCGAGGAGGCGCCTTGCTCCCGCCAAATAGCGTGCTACAACACTTCAGAAACGTTTACGGTCGATATTCAGGGAGGAATCTGACATGAAGACGATCAAGGGCCCCGGCCTTTTCCTTGGCCAGTTCGCGGGCGATACTGCTCCTTTCAATTCGTGGGACGCCATCACCAAATGGGCGGCCGACATCGGTTACAAGGGCGTCCAGGTGCCGACCTGGGCCAGCCAGCTGATTGATCTCAAAAAGGCTGCCACATCCAAGGCCTATTGCGACGAATTCGCCGGCAAGGCTCGCGAAAACGGCATCGAGATCACCGAACTCTCCACCCATCTGCAAGGCCAGCTCGTCGCCGTTCATCCGGCCTATGATGAAGCCTTCGACGGGTTTGCGGCACCGGAGGTGCGCGGTAATCCGAAGGCGCGTCAGGAGTGGGCAGTCGAGCAGGTCAAGATGGCTCTGACGGCATCCAAGAACCTCGGGCTTACGGCGCATGCGACCTTCTCCGGCGCACTTGCCTGGCCCTTCATCTATCCCTGGCCGCAGCGTCCTGCCGGCCTGGTCGAGACTGCCTTCGACGAACTCGCCCGCCGCTGGACGCCGATCCTCAACCATGCGGACGAAAACGGTATCGACGTCTGCTACGAGATCCACCCGGGCGAGGACCTGCATGACGGCATCACCTTCGAGATGTTCCTGGAGCGGGTGAAGAACCATCCGCGCGCCAACATGCTCTACGATCCCTCGCACTATGTCCTGCAGTGCCTCGATTATCTCGACAATATCGACATCTACAAGGACCGCATCAAGATGTTCCACGTCAAGGATGCGGAGTTCAATCCGACCGGGCGCCAGGGCGTCTACGGCGGGTATCAGGGCTGGGTCGAACGTGCCGGCCGGTTCCGTTCTCTCGGCGACGGCCAGGTCGATTTCGGCGCGGTGTTTTCGAAGATGACGGCGAATAATTTCGACGGCTGGGCCGTGGTCGAATGGGAATGCGCGCTGAAGCATCCGGAAGACGGCGCCCGCGAAGGCGCCGAATTCGTCGCCGCGCATATCATCCGCGTCACCGAGAAAGCCTTCGACGATTTCGCCGGCAGCGGTACCGACCAGGCGGCGAACCGGCGGATGCTGGGGCTTTAGGCTTTCATTTCCCTTCTCCCCAGCGGGGAGAAGATGCCCGTCAGGGCAGATGAGGGGGATGAGGAGCGATAGCGACGAATGCCTTGAGCGACAAGCGAAAGGTAATATCTGTCGCGAGGCCCCCTCATCCGGCCCTCCGGGCCACCGACCAGGGTCGAGCCACAGGTCTCGACCCGTCCTTCGAACCCCCGAGGGGAGAAGGGAAGAAAAATCAGGAGGACAGAATGGCAATCGAAGCATCATCCGAACAGACTCGCGAGCCCCGCATCCGGCTCGGCATGGTGGGCGGCGGCGCGGGCGCGTTTATCGGCGCGGTGCACCGTATCGCGGCACGCATCGACGATCAGTACGATCTCATCGCCGGCGCGCTGTCGGCTTCGCCGGAAAAGGCGATCGCATCCGGCCGCGACCTCGGCCTCGATCCGTCGCGGACCTATTCCAGCTATCGCGAGATGGCGATCCGCGAGGCGAAGCTGAAAAACGGCATCGAGGCGGTGGCGATCGTCACGCCGAACCATGTGCATTACGATGCGGCCAAAGAATTCCTCAAGCGCGGCATCCACGTCATCTGCGACAAGCCGCTGACGTCCAACCTTGCCGATGCGAAGAAGCTGAAGAAGATCGCCGACGAGAGCGGCGCGCTGTTCGTGCTGACGCATAATTACACCGGCTATCCGATGGTCCGCCAGGCGCGCGAGATGATCGCGAACGGCGAACTCGGTGACATCCGCGTCGTCCAGGCCGAATATCCGCAGGACTGGCTCACGGAAGCGGTCGAGCAAACCGGCCAGAAGCAGGCCGCCTGGCGCACCGATCCGGCGCAGTCCGGCGTCGGCGGCTCGACTGGCGATATCGGCACGCATGCCTATAATCTCGCCGCCTTCATCACGGGCCTGGATCTCGACAGCCTCGCCGCCGATCTCGACAGCTTCGTTCCGGGCCGCCGGCTGGACGACAACGCCCATGTCATGCTGCGCTTCAAGGCGAAGGGCTCTGAGAAGCCGGCCAAGGGCATGCTCTGGTGCAGCCAGGTGGCGCCCGGTCATGAAAATGGCCTGATGGTCCGCGTCTACGGCACCAAGGGCGGGTTGGAATGGACTCAGAAAGACCCGAACTACTTGTGGTACACGCCTTTCGGCGAGCCGAAGCGGCTGATCACCCGGGGCGGCGCCGGTTCAGGCGCGGCTGCCGGCCGTGTCACGCGCGTGCCATCCGGGCATCCGGAAGGTTATCTTGAGGCCTTTGCGACGATCTATACGGAAGCCGCGCATGCGATCAACGCCCGCAAGAAGGGCAAGGCCGCCGACAAGGCGGTGGTCTACCCCACCGTCGATGACGGCGTGAAGGGTGTGGCTTTCGTCGAAGCCTGCGTCGCGTCTTCGAAGAAGAATGGCGCCTGGGTCAAGCTCTGAATCTAATGATCCGCGTCATTGGCGTCGCCCAATGAAAAACGCCGAGGTGGTCTCGCCTGAAGTCGCCTCGGCTTTTTGTTTTATTTCTGATCAGGCCGCAGCAGTGCGGCCGCGCTTCAGAAGGTTATCGACGCTCAACGGTCCGGCACCTGCCGCCACCAGATAAAGAAACACGAAGCAGAACAGGATCGCCGCGACGCCGCCGTTCTGGGCGGGATAGATGCCCTTCGACGCATGGCCGATGAAATAGGCGAAGGCCATCAGGCCCGAGAGCACGAAGGCTGCGATACGGGTCTGGAATCCCACCAGGACCAGGAAGCCGAAGGTGAGTTCGAGCAGCCCGGCAATCCAGGAGAGCGAGCCCGCGGGCGGCACGCTTGCCGCGGCCGGAAAATGCAGGATCTTCTGTGTTCCGTAGCTGAAAAGTACGAGTGACGAGACGATGCGCAACAAGCTCAGCAGATGAGGCTGCAGCGAATGGACCGAAGAGAGCATAGGATTCCTTTCACATTTGTGATTCCATTTCCCGTGTAAGGATCTCCGTCTCAACGGCCAAGTCACGACTGCTGACAATGCCGTTATGAGGGTGGTTGCCGGATAGAGAGCGGCGTTGCAGCTGCTCTGTTTTTCCTACTGCAACGTTGCAGTTTTTCTCGCCGCCAGCCTGTACTTTGCCCGCAGGCTTGGCTAAATCCGGCGCAAACGGCTGAACCTGAGAGATAGGATTTACAGATGATCGATCCGAAGAAACTCGCAGAGCGCTTTCCCGGCGACTTCACCTTCGGCGTTGCCACCGCCGCCTTCCAGATCGAAGGCGCCAGCAAGGCCGATGGCCGCAAGCCATCCATCTGGGATGCTTTCTGCAATATGCCCGGCCGCGTCCATAATCGCGATAACGGCGACGTTGCCTGCGACCACTACAATCGCCTGGAGCAGGACCTCGATCTCATCAAGAAGATGGGTGTCGAAGCCTACCGGTTCTCGATCGCCTGGCCGCGCATTATCCCCGACGGTACGGGTCCGGTGAACGAGGCCGGCCTCGATTTCTACGACCGGCTGGTTGACGGCTGCAAGGCGCGGGGCATCAAGACCTTCGCGACGCTCTACCATTGGGATCTGCCTCTGTTGCTCGCCGGCGAGGGCGGCTGGACTGCGCGCTCGACCGCCTACGCCTATCAGCGCTACGCCAAGACGGTGATGAACCGCCTGGGGGATCGCCTTGACAGTGTCGCCACCTTCAACGAGCCCTGGTGCATCGTCTGGCTCAGCCACCTCTACGGCATTCATGCTCCTGGCGAGCGCAACATGCAGGCCGCCCTTCACGCCATGCATTACATGAACTTGGCACACGGCCTCGGCGTCGAGGCGATCCGCTCGGAAGCCCCCAATGTGCCGGTCGGCCTCGTGCTCAATGCCGCCTCGATCATTCCCGGCTCCGACAGCCCGGCCGATCGCGCCGCCGCCGAGCGTGCACATCAGTTCCACAACGGCGCCTTCTTCGACCCCGTCTTCAAGGGCGAGTATCCCAAGGAATTCGTCGAAGCGCTCGGCGATCGCATGCCC
Source organism: Rhizobium sp. SU303 (assembly GCF_021052345.1). Taxonomy (NCBI): domain Bacteria; kingdom Pseudomonadati; phylum Pseudomonadota; class Alphaproteobacteria; order Hyphomicrobiales; family Rhizobiaceae; genus Rhizobium; species Rhizobium sp. SU303. The sequence goes on along the minus strand of NZ_CP088095.1, from coordinate 4,032,197 downwards.
GTCATCGGGGATGGCGACATGAAGCTCATCAGCCAGAAACTCGACTGGTGGGGTCTGAACTACTACAAGCCCGAGCGCGTCACCGACGATGCCGAACGCAAGGGCGATTTCCCCTGGACGGTGGAAGCGCCGCCGGCAAGCGACGTCAAGACCGATATCGGCTGGGAAATCTATGCGCCGGGCCTGAAGCTCTCGGTCGAGGACCTTTACCGCCGCTATGACCTGCCGGAATGCTACATCACCGAGAACGGCGCCTGCGACAATACCGATGTCGTCGACCGCGAGGTCGACGATGTGATGCGTCTCGACTATCTCGGCGATCACCTCGACGTCGTTGCCGGCCTCATAAAGGACGGCTATCCCCTGCGCGGCTATTTCGCCTGGAGCCTGATGGACAATTTCGAATGGGCGGAAGGCTACCGCATGCGCTTCGGCCTCGTGCATGTCGATTATCAGACCCAGTTGCGCACGATAAAGATGAGCGGCAAATGGTATCGCCAACTTGCGGCTCAATTCCCGAAGGGCAATTACAAAGCGAGTTAGCGCGATTACTCCGGCGGGCACCTGATCCAGGGGCCTTTTGAACTTGACCTTGCGGCGGCACGGCAAGCTGACGCTGCTTGCCGTCAATTTTGCGACAGCCGTCGGCACGGACAAAAATCGATCGTCAGACACGTGCGGCAGGCGGTTGTTTAAACGTTTTTGAACTCTTGGCTGGCAAAGTCCACCGGTCAGGGAGCCGTTATGCAGGCAGTCGGGAAGTCGCAGAGCAAGGGATCGGGAATAGGCCGTCACATTACCGTCACCGGCGTACTTTTCTCCTTCGCGATCATCGTCGCCGTCGTCACCATCATGGTGCTGACGGCGCTCGAACGCGTGACCGAAAATGCTAATCTCCTCGATGACGAGCGCTCGCGCGAAACAACGATCGGCGCGGTGAAGACTTTCGAGGATCAGCTCGGCGCGACGCTCGACGATTATGCCGCCTGGGACGATGCCGCCGCCAACGTCTACGCGCCGGACGGTATGGCCTGGACGGTGAGCAATTACGGCGAGATGTCGGTCAACAGCTCGCTGTTCGACATGGCGATCGTCATTGATGACGAGAAGAAGGCGATCATGGCTTATCGCGACGGCAAACCGATGGAGGAGTCGCTCGCGGATTTCTTTGCGCCGTCGCTCTGGATCCTGCTCGACAGGGTGAAGGCGGGCGCCCCGGCCGATCGTCCTCAGGCGGTCGGTTTCGTCACCACCAAACGCGGCATTGCCGCTGTCGGCGTGGCATTGGTGCGGGAAAAGTCCGGTGCGCTGGATGCGCCCGCCGGCCAGCGCCGCTATCTTGTTTTCGCCCGCCATCTCGATGACGACAGGGTGACCGCGCTCGGCGAGACCTATGTCATCGGCGGGCTGAGGCTGGCGCCGCCGAGTTTTGCTGCCGACTATCGCGTACCCATCGTCGATCCGACGGGGGCAACGCTCGGCAAGCTCGTCTGGACCTCGCGTTCACCGGGCGATGGATAGCCATCGAAAGCGGCGACCTGACGCTCGCCTACCAGCCGCTGATCGATGCAAGCACGCATGCGATGACCGGCGTCGAGGCACTGGTGCGCTGGAACCGCCCGGGCCATGGCCCTGTTTCGCCCGAGCTGTTCATCCCGATCGCCGAGACCAGCGGCCTCATCGAATCGCTCGGCCTGTTCGTGCTGCGCAAAGCCTGCGAGACGGCCAAGCAATGGCCGGAACTCAACGTTTCGGTCAACGTCTCGCCCGGCCAGTTCCGCAATCCCGCCTTCACTGACTATGTGCGCTACGTGCTGAAGCAGACGGAGATCGAGGCCGGCCGCATAACACTGGAGATCACCGAAGGCTACATGATCCAGAATCCGCAGCGCACCCGCCAGTCGATCGAACGGCTGAAGGGGCTGGGGGTCAAGGTGGCGCTCGACGATTTCGGTTCCGGCTTCTCCTCGATTGGTTATCTCAGGCAGTTCGGCTTCGACCGCATCAAGATCGACCGTTCGCTGGTCATGGGTGTCAACGACAAACGCCAGCGCGAGATGCTGCAGGCGACGGTAGCGCTCGCCCGCTCGCTCGACATTCCGGTGACGGCCGAAGGCATCGAGACCGAGGAGCAGGCGATCGCCATGCGCCTTTTCGGCTGCGACTGCCTGCAGGGCTATTTGTTCGGAAAGCCTGTGACATCAGACCTTATCACCGAGATGCTGAACGAGCGACGTGAAGCGGAGCCGGAAGCTCGGCGCCGCATCCAGGCGGCAGGCTGATCCAATCAGAATCCTGGCTCAGCTGCCGATATGTCGCTGGCCGCGCTTCTTCGCCAGGGCGATCTGGTGCTGACGCTGACGGTAACGCAGCCGATCTTCCTCCGTGCGCGTGTGGTAGCAATGGCTGCAGGAAACGCCTTCCTCGTAAAGCGGCGAGGTGATCTCCTCGGCGGTGATCGGGTTGCGGCAGGCGTGGCAGAGCCGGTGTTCGCCTTCCTTCAAACCGTGCTCGACGGACACGCGCTCGTCGAAGACGAAGCAGGCGCCATCCCAGAGGCTTTCCTCCTGCGGCACCTCCTCCAGATATTTCAGGATGCCGCCCTTCAGATGATAGACCTCGTCGAAGCCCTCAGCCTTCATGAAGGCGGTGGCCTTCTCGCAGCGTATGCCGCCGGTGCAGTACATGGCGACCTTCGGTTTGTTGTGCAGACCGGGATTCTGACGTACCCATTCCGGAAACTCACGGAAGCTCTTGGTCTTCGGGTCGAGCGCGCCGCGGAAGGTGCCGATCGCCGTCTCGTAGTCGTTGCGGGTGTCGATGACGATGGTGTCGGGATCGGAAATCAGCGTGTTCCAGTCCTTGGCAGCCACATAGGTGCCGACCACCTTGTTGGGGTCGATATCTTCGACGCCCATGGTGACGATTTCCTTCTTCAGCTTCACCTTCATGCGCAGGAAGGGCATTTTGGAGGCGCGGCTTTCCTTGTGCTCCAGGCCCGAAAATTCCGGCTGGGCGCGCAGGAAGTCGAGCACGGCGTGAATGCCGGTATCCGGGCCTGCGATCGTGCCGTTGATGCCTTCATGCGCCAGAAGCAGCGTTCCCTTGACGCTGTTCTGCTCGCAAAGCGTCTGCAGCGGCGCCTGCAGGCTGGCAAAGCGCGGCACGGAAACGAAATGGTAGAGTGCGACCACGAGGAACGGGCTGGTGTGTGTCAGGCTGTCGGTCATAGGCCGGAAATACAGAAAATCGGCGGGCCGCGCAATTGCCTTCGCCAGTGGCGGCCTTCTCTCAGTTTCCAGCCATCAACCAGAGAAGCTCGATGCGCTGGGCTTCCTCGTCGGCATCATCGGCGAACACCGCTTCGGCTTTGACCAGCGCTTGCCGCCGGTCTTCCTGCTGGCGGAAGATGATGATGTCGAGCAGATGCGCCAGGTCGTCATTGCGGGTGAAGAGCTGCGGTTCGGCTTCGACCAGTGCGGAGAGCACGGTGAGATCGTGGATGTGGCCGAGATCCTCGACAAGTTCCTTGGCCGCATCGCGCTTGGCCTTCATCGCGCCCGGCCAGACGTCGCGCAAAAGCGCATGGTAGAGCCGATAGTCATAGGTGCGTTTGCGCAGATCGTGGAAATCGTCGGCCGATGCCTCGCCATGGCAAGCCGCAAGCGCGGTCTTGGCCTTCCGCGCCGTGCGTCGCCAGCTCTTTGCCAGCATGCGTGCATTCTTGCGGTGGCCGCCGTCAAAGGAGACGGCATCCAGGGCGGCGATCGCCTCCTTCAGAATGTCCGAGGTTTCCGCGAGCCGCTGTTCCAGGCCGCTTTCGGCCTGCGCCATCCAGTCACGGCGCCCTTCGAGAATGGTGACGATGCGGCCGAGCGCCTCGCTCTCCTCGTTCCCGCGGGCTGCATGCTGCAGATATTCCGCGGTGCCGATGAGGGCGGCAGCGTCGCGGATCGCCGAAAGCGAGCGTGCGGTATCGCGCAGCCTCGCATTTTCCTGGGCCTGAAAATCCGGCACCTCGCGGGCCACGAGGCGGTAGAGCGAGCGCAGCCGTTTCAGGTTCTTGCGGAAAGAATGGATCGCCTCATGCGCGCCGTCCGGGCGCTCATCGAGAACCGTGACGGCGCGTTCCAGCTGCTCCGTCGCGACGCTGCGGAACGCCCCGGTGAAATCGGCGTCAGGCCGAATGCGATAGGCCATGCCTGTCGTGCCCGTATTCTGTGGCGAGGGCCTGGTTGGAATAGCGGAAATCGCCTGTCACTTCGCGGCCGAGCCAGGTAGGCAGGGGCGGATCATCGGTTTCTGCCGTCATCTCCACCTCGGCGATCACCAGTCCGCGGTGCTCGCCGGTAAAGACGTCGACTTCCCAGACGAAGTCCTCATGCGGAACGCGGTAGCGCGTCTTCTCGATGACGACGCCGATCGCATTCTGCAGCAGCTCTTCGGCGTCGGCGATCGGGATGTCATATTCGAATTCGTCGCGGGTAAGGGTGCTGCGGCCAATCTTGATCGTCAGTTTCGCCTTCCTGCCGTCGAGGATGCGCACCCGGACGGAGCGGTCGTCCATCGAGGCAATATAACCCTGCCTGAGGACAGACTTCGTCTCGACGGCGGAACGCCATCCATCGCTGCGCACAAGAAACTTCCGCTCGATCTCTTTCGCCATACCGGTGAACCTTTTGTGACGATTGCGGCACGGTAGCCCAATTTCCACGCATTTCATACCCTTCTCGGCATGCGGTCCGGTTTTATCTCGACAAGGTTCCGCGGGGGCGTTATTCGGGGTCCGAATTCAATCGTTTCAAGGAGGTCGCGCGACCATGGGCGAGAAAACAGAGAAGCTCCTTTCCATCCTGAAACTCCAGCCTGTCGTTCCGGTCTTGATCGTCGACGATGCGAAGTCGGCGGTGCCGCTGGCCCGGGCGCTCGTCGCCGGCGGCCTGAAGGCGATCGAGATCACCATGCGCACGCCGGCGGCGCTCGAGGCCGTGCGCGCCGTCGCCGCAGAGGTCGAGGGGGCCGAGGTCGGTGCCGGCACGATCCTCAATGTCGCCCATTGGGAAGCCGCGGTCGAGGCCGGTTCGAAGTTCATCGTCAGCCCGGGCACGACACAGGAACTGCTCGATGCCGCCGCCGATTCCGACGTGCCGCTGCTTCCGGGCGCTGCGACCGCCAGCGAAGTCATGGCGCTGCGCGAAGAAGGCTACCAGGTGCTGAAATTCTTCCCGGCCGAGCAAGCCGGCGGCGCTGCCTATCTCAAGGCGCTCTCCTCACCGCTTGCCGGCACCTTGTTCTGCCCGACCGGCGGCATTTCGCTGAAGAACGCCAATGATTATCTCTCGCTGCCGAACGTCATTTGCGTTGGCGGCTCGTGGGTGGCGCCAAAGGAACTGGTCGCGGCCGGCGACTGGGCTGGCATCACCAAGCTCGCGGCAGAGGCGGCGGCGCTAAAGGCCTGAGTTTCGGCAAGGGCGGGTGAGTCTCACGGCTCAATCCCGCTCCCCAAGTTTGTATTTCAGCCGTCGCAAACCTATGTACTCCTCCAGTTTCAACAGGGAGATGACGAGGAATGTTCGACGCAAAAAAGCTTCTCGACCAGTTCTTGGGTTCGCAGGTGCCGGGTCTCGGCGGCTCGGTCCGCGACAGGGCGGGTGATGCCGTTCAGACGGCCAGGAACAATCCGATGAAGACCGGCGCCATTGCTGCCGCGCTGCTGGGCACCAAGACCGGCCGCAGTATTGCCGGCAATGCACTGGCGATCGGCGGTCTTGCCGCGATTGCCGGCCTCGGTTACCAAGCCTACAAGAATTACCAGGCCGGGCAGGCCCCCGCTGCCCCTTCCGATGCACCGTCCGCCAATAATCCGGTGCTTCTGCCGCCGCCTGCCGAATCCGGTTTCGGGCCGACGTCGCCTGCCGGCAGCAATGAATTTGCCCTGGTGCTGATCCGCGCGATGATTGCCGCCGCCAAGGCCGACGGCCATATCGACGATGCCGAACGCGCCCTCATCATGGAGAAGGTCAAGGCCGCCGATGTCAGCGGCGAGGCTGCGGCCTTCATCGAGCATGAACTCGCCTCGCCGACGGATATCGATGCGCTCGTGGCCGCCGCGGTGACGGAAGAACAGCGCGTCGAGCTCTACACCGCCTCGCGGCTCACCATCGAGCCGGATTCACGCGCCGAGCGCGGTTATCTCGACCTGCTCGCAGGCCGCCTCGGCCTCGCCGACCAGCTGGTCGACCATATCGAGGCGACGGTGTCGTCCGCCAAGGTGACCTTGTCACAGTGACATCTAGGCCGGTTGCCTTTGTCGGGCGGCTGGCCTATCCAACTCTTCCGAAAAGGGGAGTGAACATGCGCGATCTTGCAAATTTCAAGGGCTGCCCGGCGCCGAAGCCGGTCACGCTGAAGGGCCGTTTCGTCACGGTAGAACCCTATCGGCGCGCGGAACATCTCGAGGCGCTGTGGGACGGGCTCGGCGGCATGGGCATCAACCCGCTGCTTCTCTATTTTGCCCAGGACGATTTCTCCGGTATCGACGATTTCGCCAACTGGCTGGAAACCGTCAATACCAAGTCCGGCTGGCTCACCCATATCTTCCGCGACAATGCCACCGGCAAGATTGTCGGCATGGCGAACTATATGCGCGCCGACCCGGCAAACGGCGTCGTCGAGATCGGCGGAGTGGCGCACGGGGCCGAGATGAAGCGGTCGCCGCTTTCGACCGAGGCGCATTACCTGATGGCCAAGCACGTCTTCGAGGATCTCGGCTACCGCCGCTACGAATGGAAATGCGACAATAAGAACGGGGCGAGCAAGACGACGGCCGCGCGTTACGGCTTCAGCTTCGAAGGGGTCTTCCGCCAGCATATGATCTCCAAGCATCGCAACCGCGACACCGCCTGGTTCTCGATGATCGATGCCGAATGGCCGATGATCAACGATGCCTTCGAAGCATGGCTTTCCCAGGGGAATTTCGACGCCGAGGGCAACCAGATCCGCCGCCTGCAGGATATCCGCGCCGATCTCGAAAAGGAAAGGCTCGTATGAGCCCGGAAAGCCGCTCGCAGGCGACCGCCGCCGGCATCATCCTGCTTAGCGCTGCCCTCGTCATCTATTTCCTGCCGACCATCGTTCTGTGGATCGGCAACTTCTCGCCGACGTTGGCGATCGTCGTCGGCGTCTGCCTGATCATGGCGTTTTTCGCTGTCTTCTGGTTGCGGGCGCGTTACCAGCGCAGCCGGGGAAAGTAGCTTATCCCTGCAGCGAGGCCCCAAGCAGCAGGGCGCCCATCAGCATGACGAGCACGGCGCCGAGGATTTCGATGGCATTGCCGACCCAGATCGAGGCGGGCGAGCCGCGTCCGGAGAGGCGGACGGCCGCGCTCTTGGCAGTGACGGCAAGTGTGGCAAGCAGGGAAACGGTAATCGCCGTGCCGAGCGACATGGCGACGACCGACAGCACGCCGCCGAGATAGAGCCCGTTCAGCAGTGAGAAGGTCATGACCAGCAAGGCACCGGAACAGGGGCGCAGACCGACGGCAACGATCGCCGACCAGGCCTCGCGGACGCTGAACTTATCGCCGCCGAGCAGGGCCGGGTCGGGCACATGGGCATTGCCGCAGGTCTCGCAGACCATGCCGGGAACGAAGGTGTGGCCGGCTTCGACAGCCTGCGCCTTGCCGTTGAAGGCATAGGCCTGGCGTTCGGCTGCATTATCCTTCCAGTCGAGCATCATGCTGACCGGGCCGACAGGCGTCGCCATCAGCCGGCGCCGTGGCATATTGCCGGCTATCGAGCGCAGTTTGCGAAACAGCAGCCAGCCGCCGAACAGGATGACCATGACGAAGCTTGCGATCTCCATTACGTGGGTCGCCTCCGTCAGCGTGATGCCGGTGCCGCGCAACACCAGCCAGGCGCCGCCGACCAGCGCCACCGCCATCACGCCCTGGACGAAGGCCGAAATGAAGGAAATCACCACGCCGCGCTTCAGCTCGACCTCATTGGCGATCATGTAGGAGGAGATGACCGCCTTGCCGTGGCCTGGGCCGGCGGCATGGAAGACGCCGTAGGCGAAGGAGAGGCCGATCAGCGATGCCAGCTGCCACGGGTCTTGGCGCATCGCCTTCAAGGCGCCGGTCAACGCCCGATAGAAGGCCTGCTGCTCATAGTTCACATAGAGCAAAAGCGGTGCGAACGGCCCGCCGGTCGGCTGGAAGCTCGGCTCCGCCGTGCCGATGCCGATCGGAGATTGCGCATGGGCCAGACTTGCCGCCGCCAGGAGCGTAAGGACGACAGCGGAAAAAATGAGGGGCAGGCGTTTTGTCAGCATGTGACCTCCAGCCGGGTGGCGAAGAGTTTGGACATGTTGGTGCCGGTGGGATCGTTAAAGAAGGCGTCCGTCAGCGACTGTTTGTTTTCCGATATCACCTGGTCGGCATCGGGCCGCACCACCTGATGTTTGCAGGCCTTGAAGCCGTCTCCGACGATCGCAAGCTCACCATCCGTGGGAAAGTCGATCGAGGTATAGAGCGTCGGGTCATAGACGCCGAAGCTGAGCCTGCCCTTGAGTGGCATCTTCTCCACCGGCTTCACCGCAAAGAACATCAGCAGTTGACCTTCCTTGTAGTCGACATGGATGATGTCAGGCTTCTGGACGGTGATGTTCTTCCCGTTGATCGTCAGGTTCATGTAGTAATCGTAGTCGGCAAGCGACTGCTTCACCGTCTTTCCGACCTCTGCGAGCTCGTTCGGCTCCAGCTTCAGGTCGGTGTTCTTGTCGAAATCCATGACGACGGAGGACGAAAAGACCTCGTCGAAGCGCCAGACATTGCGCAGCTCCTCGACACTGCCGTCCTTGCCGGCCACGACTTCGAGGCGCGCTTCCACGAAGATGTGCGGATGGGCAAAGGCGGCGGCCGGCGCCAGCGAAAGAAGCGCCGCCATCAGTATCGTTGAATGTTTCATCTATTCCGCTGCTCTGTTCGGTGACCCTGACTTCTTGCCAGAAATTGGGACGGAATTGGGACGGGCTTCACTGGCGGTTCCCCGATTGTCGCCGTCCGATCGTCTCAGCCATGTGGATCAACATGGAACCTGTTGTCGCATCATGGGTGCTTCTTGAACCAGTTGTGCAGGTAATCGACGAAAATCCTCACCTTGGCCGGCAGGTAGCGCCGGTGTGGGTAAACGGCATAGATGCCGCGGTCGGTCGGGATGTAATCGTTGAACAACGTTACCAGTTCGCCGCTCTCGATTGGCTTGCGGGCGATGAAATCCGGGATGAAGGCTACGCCGATGCCGGCCAGTGCCGCGCGTAATGTCGCATGCGGGCTGTTCACCTCTATCGGTCCGGAAACGGCAACTGCGAACGAGGTGTTGTCGGGATTGTGGAAGCGGATGCTCGCCTGGGTGCGCGCATTGGTATCGACGATGAAGGGGACGCTGGAAAGGGCCGCCGGGTGATCGAGATCGGGATAGCGCTCGAGAAATTCAGGGGTGGCGCAGATATGGATGCGGAAATCCGAGATCTTGCGGGCGATCATGCCGGAATCTTCGAGCTTGGTGATGCGGATCGCCACGTCGAAACCTTCCTCGATCAGATCGACGAACCGGTCGTCGGCGGCGATCTCCAGCGAAAGGTCCGGGTTCTCCTTGGCGAAGTCGATCAGCGACTGGCCGACATCGGCATCGACGAAGGTGCGCGGCACCGAGATGCGCAGCCGTCCCTTGAGCTGCGCATTGTTTTCACGCACGAGATCGGCGAGGTTGTCGATCTCCTTCAGGATATCGGAGGCGGTGCGGTAATAGGTATGGCCGGCCTCGGTCATCGAGAACTGCCGGGTGGTGCGGTTGAGCAGCAGGGCGCCGAGCTCGTCTTCCAATTCGCGCACATATTTGGAGAGCAGCGCCTTGGAGCGACCGGTGCGCCGCGCCGCCGCGGAAAAGCCTTCGGCCTCGACGACATCGATGAAGGCGCGTATGCGGGTCAAGGTATCCATGGCACCCCTCAGGCTGTTTCGGAATGTTGAACAAATTGGCTCGTCTTGTTCAATAATTTTTTTAGCCCGAGATCAAAAAATCGCTTGATTATGAAGGCGAATATTCTTATTTCCCACTCAGCCCAAAGTCGCACGTGCCCATGGGTGTCCGCCGAACCCTCGAATTGGTGAGGAAATCGGTAAGGTACCTGGAATTAACCCCTCCAGTCGCTATTCCGGCCAACCGGAAAATGCGAGGACGCCTGAAGCAACGACGGTGCGGGCCTTTTTGTTCTCTCCCTGCTTTCCATCAGCGGGGGTTACTGAAGAGGCACACCATCATTGCCGGAAGTGCGGTTGGGATTCTCCCTCCAATCCATGGCAGACAAAGCCGAACTTACACCGCATCGCGGCGTTGGTTCACTATCCGCGCATCGAGCGCTTGCTATGGTTCCGGGGTCTCCACCGGCTGGTTCCAATGCGAGCTATCGTATGCCCTTTGTCCTCCGGTTCATGCCGGAGCTCTGGAATTGGAAGAGGGAATCGATATGACCACCCAGCGCATCCGCGACTTTCTCGCAACCCGACGTCCCGATGGTCCCTGCCTCGTGGTTGACCTCGACGTCGTTCGCGATAATTTTCACGCCTTCCGTCACGCCATGCCGGACAGCGCCATCTATTACGCCGTCAAGGCCAACCCGGCCCCGGAAGTGCTGAAGCTGCTCGCAGGCCTCGGCTCCAATTTCGATTGTGCATCCGTTGCCGAAATCGAAATGGCGCTCGAAGCCGGTGCGACCGCCGCCCGCATCTCCTATGGCAACACGATCAAGAAGGAACGTGACGTTGCCCGCGCCCATGCGCTCGGCGTCAGCCTCTTTGCGGTCGACAGCCACGAGGAAGTCGAGAAGATTTCGCGCGCCGCTCCCGGCGCCCGAGTCTTCTGCCGCGTGCTCACGGATGGCGAAGGCGCCGAATGGCCGCTGTCGCGCAAGTTCGGCTGCGTTCCGCAGATGGCTGTCGACGTTCTCGTCTACGCCCATCAGCTTGGCCTTCAGTCCTATGGCGTCTCGTTCCATGTCGGTTCGCAGATGACCAAGGTCGATGCCTGGGATTCGGCGCTCGCCGATGCCAAGCGCGTCTTCGTATCGCTTGCCAAGCAGGGCATCCACCTGCAGATGGTCAACATGGGCGGCGGCTTCCCGACCAAGTATCTGCGTGACGTTCCGTCCGCAGAAGCTTACGGCAAGTCGATCTACCAGGCGCTGCGCACGCATTTCGGCAACCAGATCCCGCAGACGATCATCGAGCCGGGCCGCGGCATGGTCGGCAATGCCGGTGTCATCAAGGCGGAAGTCGTTCTGATTTCGAAGAAGTCGGACAATGACGATGCCCGCTGGGTCTTCCTCGACATCGGCAAGTTCGGCGGTCTCGCCGAGACGATGGACGAAGCGATCCGCTATCCGATCCGCACGGAACACGACGGCGACGAGATGGAACCTTGCGTCATTGCCGGTCCGACCTGCGATTCGGCCGACGTGCTCTACGAGAAGAACCTCTATCCGCTGCCGATCTCCCTTTCGATCGGCGACGAGGTCCTGATCGAAGGCACCGGCGCCTATACGACGACCTATTCGGCGGTCGCTTTCAACGGTTTCGACCCGTTGAAGTCCTACGTCATCTAAGGTCGTTTCCGCCGGCCCCGTAACCAGCCGGGGCGGCAACTTCACAATTTTCCTTCATCGCCGCTGATAACGGTATTGGGTACGGGAGGCCAAGATGGCCGCTGTTCTTGATTCTGTCCGCGCATTCTTTGCGCCTACCACTTTCGCCATCGACGCCGAAAACCCCTCGGATGTCGTTGCGCGTGAAAACCTGCTCGACCGCGTCATGGGCCCGGATCGCCGCAAGAAGTCGTCGGAGAAGATCCGCCGCAACCGCGTCCCGGCCGAGGGCCTTGCGCTCGTCGCGCGCGATCGCGACGGCCATGTCATCGGCTCGGTGCGGCTCTGGAACATCGAGGCCGGCGTCAATGACGAAGGCACGCCGATCAATGCGCTGCTGCTTGGACCGCTCGCCGTTGCGCCCCATCAGGGCGGCAAGGGCATCGGCTCGGCGCTGATGCGTGCGGCGCTTCTCGAAGCGAAGAAGCGCGGGCACGGCGCCGTCCTGCTCGTCGGCGATGCTGCCTATTACGAGCGCTTCGGCTTCTTTGCCGAAAAGGCTCGCCATCTCGTCATGCCGGGTCCGTTCGAACGCTCGCGCTTTCTGGCGCTCGAGCTCACGGAAGGCTGGCTTGGCGGCGCGGCCGGCATGATCGTCCCCTCGGGACGCATGCTGACCGGTGCCCCGGTTCGCCGCGCAGCCTAGAACGGGATTGGGCCGGATCGGCCTGAAACGTCACGCGGAGCCGTAAGGCTGCTCCGACCGGCCGGCCAGGTTGGGAATTTTTCCCCCGGCTGGTAATATCCGCGCCGTTTGACCACGCAGGCAGGCGGGCCTGGTGTAGTTGCGGCGCGGATTGTCTTTCTGGCATCAAGTTTCGAAAAGGCGCCGGCAGCACGCGGAAACACAATCGCGTGAAAAGGGGCGCCGGCCCGCGAACATATCGCGGCGATATCCTATCTTGCGTCGCATGATCCGCCTTCTTTCCCTTCTGCTTTTCTTCTGCCTGCCGCTTGCTGCAACGGGGCCGGCGACTGCCCAGAGCACAGCTTCCGGCGTCGGCGGGCTTGGTCCGCGTCTCGATCGCGCGGCGAGCGACCCCGCGATGAGACCTCTGAAGACGGTGATTGTCGCTCGCGACGGGCGTGTGCTCAGCGAACGTGGGTTTCATGGTCATTCGCCCTCGGAATCGACCAATATCAAATCCGCTTCGAAGTCGATCATTTCGGCGCTGGTCGGTATCGCCATCGACAAAGGCCTGCTCGAGGGGCCGGACCAGAAGATCGCGCCGATCCTGAAGGCCGATCTTCCGGCAGCACCAGACCCGCGCATCAACGACATCACCATCGGCAATCTTCTCTCCATGCAGGCGGGGCTCGATCGCATGTCGGGGGCGAACTACGGCCGCTGGGTCTCCTCGCGCAACTGGGTGCGCTTTGCGCTGTCGCAGCCTTTCGTCGATCAGCCCGGTGGCGAGATGCTCTATTCCACCGCATCCACGCATCTGCTTTCGGCCATTCTCACCAAGGTCGGCCGGCGGCCGACGCTGGTGTTGGCGCGCGAATGGCTGGGTCCTGTCGAAGGTTTCCGCATTGGCGCATGGGAGCGCGATCCGCAGGGCATCTATCTGGGCGGCAATCAGATGGCGATGAGCGCCCGGTCCCTGCTTGCCTTCGGTGAACTCTACCGCAACGGTGGCAAGACCGCCAACGGCCGCCAGATCGTCCCTGCCGACTGGATTGCCCAGTCGTGGCAGCAGCGCACCAACTCGCGTTTCTCTGGCGATGAATATGGCTATGGCTGGTTCACGCGGCAGATCGGCGGCGAGCAGGTGCATTTCGCCTGGGGATATGGCGGGCAGATGCTCTACATCGTGCCGTCGCTTGATCTCACCGTCGTCATGACCTCGGAAGAGAGCGGTCCGTCTGCCCGAAGCGGCTACAGGGACTTGCTGCACGGTCTGTTGGCGGACATCATCGGCTCGGTGCGGGCCGCTTGATGACAGCGCCGCGCGTCTTTCAGACGCGCCAAGGGTCTGTAGCATTTAGAATTATACAGCAGGGAAAAACCCGCGATCGTTAAATTTTTAGCGAAGGCTCCAATCAAACCGCAAAACGCTTCCTGTAAGCTCCGCGAGAATTTCGGGAAAGCGCCATGCTGCTGGATCTCAGGACAATCTATTTCATTGTTGCCGTGAGCTGTTTCGTGCTGGGCGTTCTCCAGCTTGCAGCCTATGCGACGGGTCGCTTCGAGAGGTGGCCGCTCTGGTGGGGTTTGAGCAACCTTCTTGTCGGTGTCGGCTCGTTTCTCGTCGCGCTGCGCAATCTCGTTCCCACCTCCGTCTCGATCGACGGCGGCAATATCGTCACCATCGCCGGCTATATGCTGATGTTCTTTGCCGTGCGCGTCTTTTCGGGACGAGCGCTCGACCAGCGCACTTTCTGGCTTGCGATCTTGCTCATCAGCGTTCCTGTCGTCCTCATCGTCAGCGATCCATCGGCAGTCTCGGCGAGGCTCCTCTACGTCTCCGTCATCTGCTGCCTCTGCGATCTTGCCGTTGCAAGGGAGGCGATCAGCATTGTCCGGCGCGAGAGGCTTTATTCGGCAGCCTTACTTGTCGGCCTCTACGCCTGCACTGCCGCGATCTTTGCGGTTCGCAGCATTCTCGCGGCGACCGGTGAGATCGGAGGGCCGGATCCCTTCGGCGGCAGTGCAATTCACAGCTGGATGGCGGTATCGGCGGTCGCCTTCATCATGCTGCGCAGCATGGCCATGGTGCTGATGGCCGCCGAGCGCAGCCGAAATCAGCTGACGGAACTCGCTCACCACGATCCGCTGACCGGCGCGCTCAATCGCGGCGGCCTTGCCCAGCATCTGCCGGCTCTCGGTTCCCAGCCGGTATCGCTGCTGATCATCGACATCGACCATTTCAAGCAACTGAACGACAGGCATGGCCATGCTGCCGGTGACGACATCCTGCGGCTTTTCGCCAGTGTTTCGAGAGGCATCATGCGCTCCGGCGACCTGCTCGCCCGTCAAGGCGGGGATGAATTCCTGGCGGTGCTGAAAAACGTTTCCCTGGAGGAGACGATGGCGATTGCCGAGCGCATCCGTCTCGCTTTCGCCGCTGCCGTCATGCAGCGGCCGGATCTGGCCGTCTTTCCGACGCTGAGCATCGGCGTTGCCGCTCGTGCGGAAAGCGGTGGAGATTTTGAGCGGTTGACGCAGAAGGCGGACGAGGCGCTCTACCGTTCGAAGCGCGAAGGCCGCAACCGGGTCGAAGCCTTCGGGGAGAATCAGCAGGCCGCGTAGGAACGGGGCGGCCCTAGATATTCTGGTCCATCGTCTCGGCCGGAATTTCGTCGGCGCGGTGGATGCGCACGACCGTTGCCGGCACGCCGGCAACCGTGCAATGCGTGGGAACCGGTTTGAGCACGACGCTGCCGGCGGCGACCTTGCTGAAGGCGCCGATTTCGATATTGCCGAGGATCTTGGCGCCCGCGCCGATCATCACGCCGTGGCGGATCTTCGGGTGGCGGTCGCCGGTCTCCTTGCCGGTGCCGCCGAGCGTGACGTTCTGCAGGATAGACACTTCATCCTCGATGACAGCCGTTTCGCCGATGACGATGCCCGAACCGTGGTCGAGCATGATGGATGCGCCGATCCGTGCCGCCGGATGGATATCCGGGCCGAAGACCAGCGAAACGAGATTGGCGAGCCAACTGGCGATCTCCGGACGGCCGGCGATCCAGAGCGCATGGGCGATGCGATGCGTCTCAAGCGCATGAAAGCCCTTCAGATTGAGAAGCGCGTGCAGAAATGTCGTGCAGGCCGGATCGCGCTCGCGCACGGCGATGAGATCGGCCTCGACCTTCCGCATGATATCGTCATCAAGTGTGGACAGGATGAGATCGAACAAATCACCTGTTTCCACCTGCGCTACGGAGAGCCGCGCGGCCAGCACGCGGGCGATGATCTCACCGTTGTTGGCAGTGTCCGTTACCTGAGCGGCAAGCAGCTGCCGCAATATCGGCTCGCGCGCGGCGAACTCGGCCGCCTCGGCGCGGATCACGGTCCAGATGGATGCGTCGGCCAAAGGCTGCGGCTGTTGCCCGGCTAAACCGAGGCGGGTCGATTTCGACATTTCCGTTTCCTCTGTCAGCCACGGCAGCGCAAAGCGCTTCCTGCTCGTGGTTCATGTTTCGCCCAGGCACGGCGTTTGGCAAGCCCCGATATCCTACGGACTTGAGTCGGATAGCGTATTCTAACCGGATGGCTGCGGGCGAGGAGTCAGCTCCGGAAGCCGGCGCCAATGATAAAGCACATCAGGCTCCCCTTCTTCGTTGTCGGCGCCATCGGTCTCCTTTTCAGCGGTAAAACCGTGCCGTTCGTAGAAGCTGCGAGCGCCTGCATTACGCTTAAACGTCCAGAGCCTGATCTCGTTCATCTCCTCCTTGGCGCAACCGAGGAGGGAAGTGCCGATGCCCCTGCCCTGGAAACCGGGGAGAACGTAAAGCTGCTCTATCCAGTTGTCGCCATAGGCGATGACACCAACGAGCCGGTTTCCCAAGGCAGCGCCGAGGATGGAGCAATTCGGCAGCAAATGCATGCGCCAATACTGCTCTTCCTCATCGGGCGTATGCACATCCGGCAGCCAGGGCAGCCGTTTCCACAGGGCGACGCGTCTGATTGCGGCCGCGGCTTGCATGTGCTCGGCCGTCAGCGCCATGATTTCGGGTTCCGTCAGGGCGTCGTCCATTACCGGCAACAGGCCTCAAGCCGAAATATCGATGACGCCGCAATCGCCGGCTTCCGAGCCGAAGGCGAGCAGCTTGCCGTTTTTGCTCCAGCTCATCGCCGTGACCGCACCCTTGCCGGGCCGGCGCAGCAGGGCTTCCTTGCTGTCGGCGATGCGCACGGCCAGGATCATGCCGTCGATGAAGCCGATGGCGAGGATGTCCTCGAGCGGATGGAATTTCACCGCGGTTGCCATGATATTTGCGCGGGTGCCGAGCTCCAGCGGCGCCTTGCCCATCGGCCCGTCCTTGCCCTGGAAGGGCCAGACGATTGCCGCAGGCGCGCCCGAAGACGCGAGCCACTTGCCCTTGACCGACCAGGAGAGCGATTTCACCTTGGAAGGGTAGCCGGTCATGCGCATGTGGCGGGCTTCGGTGCCGGGCTTGATGTCGAGCTTCCAGCCGTGCAATGCGTTTTCCTGCATCGAGGTGACGAGGAAATTACCATCAGGCGAGAAGGTGACGCCGGTATGCGCACCCTTCCATTCAAGATCGATCGGCTTGGCATTCATGCCGATCCAGTGCAACGACACACCGTTGTAGCGCGCGGCCGCGATGCGCAGGCCTTTCGGTGCAAAGGCAAGACCTTCGACGGTGCGCTCTTCGGGGAATTCCTTGGTCGTGCCATCGACAAGGCGCACGAGCGAACTCTTGCCGTAGGAATAGGCAACGGCGCCCTGCGGGCCGGCTGCCACCTGCGAAATCCACTTGCGCGGCGCGGTCGCGATCTCGCTGACGCTGCCGTCGGCGGCAATGCGCAGCACCTTGCCGTCCTCGCCGCCCGAAATCAGGCTCTCGCTGTAGGGATCGCGGATCGCGGTGAGCATGCCCTGGTGGGCTTCGGAAACCCTGTCGCCGCCGTCCAGCCGGTGGAATGTACCGTTTGCGCTTGCGAAGAAGGGAACATCACCTAAAAATTCGACGGCCAGAACGTGGCCGTCGAGATCAAGCGGTGCAACTGTCGGCATCAGGCGGCTGCCTCGCAAGCCTTGAAGGAGGTTTCGAGCTTCTCGCGGTCGAGTTCGCGGCCGATGAAGACGAGACGGCTCTCGTGCTTTTCGCCTTCCTTCCACGGCCGCTGATGATCACCCTCGATGATCATGTGCACGCCCTGAACGACGTAACGCTCGGGATCGTCCTTGAAGGCGATGATACCCTTGAGACGCAGAATATTCGGCCCCTGCGTCTGGGTGATTTTCTGGATCCAGGGGAAGAAGCGCTCGGGGTTCATCTCGCCGCCGCGCAGCGACACCGACTGCACCGTCACATCGTGGATCGCCGACATCGCGCCATGGTTATGGGCGCCATGGTGATGATGATCGTGATCATGGTCATGATGGTGATGGTCGTGATCGCAATCGGGGCCGCAGACGTGGTCGTCATGGCCGTGCTCCAGGAAATGCGGATCGTTTTCGAGCGCGCGCTCCAGGTTGAAGGCGCCCTGATCGAGCACGCGGGCGAGGTCGACCCCGGAACGGCTGGTCTTGTAGACGCGGGCGGCCGGGTTGATGGCGCGGACGATATCTTCGATCACATCAAGTTCTTCCGGGGTCACCAGGTCGGTCTTGTTGATGATGACGACGTCGGCGAAGGCGATCTGGTCTTCGGCCTCGCGGCTGTCCTTCAGGCGCAGCGGCAGGTGCTTGGCATCGACGAGGGCGACGACGGCGTCGAGCTCGGTCTTGGCGCGCACATCGTCATCCATGAAGAAGGTCTGGGCGACGGGCACCGGATCGGCAAGGCCGGTCGTTTCGACGATGATGCCGTCGAAGCGGCCGGGGCGGCGCATCAGGCCTTCGACGACGCGGATCAGGTCGCCGCGCACCGTGCAGCAGACGCAGCCATTGTTCATCTCGTAGATTTCCTCGTCCGACTCGACGATCAGGTCGTTGTCGATGCCGATTTCGCCGAATTCATTGACGATGACCGCATATTTCTTGCCGTGATTTTCGGAGAGGATGCGGTTGAGCAGCGTCGTCTTGCCGGCACCGAGATAACCGGTGAGCACGGTAACGGGAATAGGCTTCTGGGTGGAGATCGCGTCGGTCATGAGAACCTCTAGGATTAGGCGTGCGGCCGAGCGGCTTGGGATCGGCTGCTTGAACGGTTGGTCTCATATAATGGCTTGAGCGTGGCAGTTCAAAGGGTTTTATAATGTTATAAGATCACATCGTCTGGCCGGTCCAGATGGCCCATATTCACCTGAGTTGCGCGACATCGAATGCATCGATATCACCAAGCAATTCGACCAGTCCTTTTACCGCATGGGCAATCAGCGCCTCGCCTTTCTCTGCCGTCGCAGCTGCGGCATTGCCCGCCACGCCTTCGACATTGAGGTCCGACATCTTCCAGCCGAAGGCGTGCGGCCCGTAGGCGCGCAGATGTTTGAAGCGCTCGGCGAATTCCGTCTGTCGCGAGGGGAAGTCCGCCGCCTTCGCCATATCAACCTTGTCGGGATGAAGGGCCAGCATCACCGAGGTCTCGATATCGCCGCCATGGATACCGATCGCCTTTTCCTCCGGCGTGACCAGGCCATCCGGCACGCCGAAACGGGTCCAGCTCGTCGCCACCGCCAGCATGGCAAAGCGGACCCGCGCCTCGGTGGCGACGATTGATATGACGGGCGAATTGCCGCCATGGGCGTTCAGCATCACGAATTTGCGGATGCCCTGCTTTGCCAGGCCTTCGGCGATGCCGAGCCCGCGGTATACCGCTTCGTCGAAGGCAAGCGTCTTCGTTCCTTCAACATCCATATGCTCTATGGAATAGCCGATGGATTCGGCGGGCAGGAAGGTGACCGGCAGGCCAGCGGGCAGGGCCATCTTCAATCGCCCGGCGATGCCTTCGGCAATCAGTGTGTCGGTTTCGAAGGGCAGGTGAGGGCCGTGTTGTTCATGGGCGCCGAGCGGCAGCACGGCAATCAGATGGCGCCCGTCAGGTGCAAAGTCCGGGTTGCTGTCCTCGAAGCGCGGCGAAGGTGTCATCATCCGGTCGTTGCCTCTTGTTTATGACGAGATCCTGAGCAATGTCATATCGCAGCGGCGTCGGGGCTTAAAGATCAAAGGGATGGCTATGGGAAAGAAGCACAAGGACGGCAAAAAGAACAAGTCCAAGAAGAAGGACCAGACCGAGTATACGCTCGTCGATCTCTCCCCGGCCCTGACCCAGGCAGCGCGTTCCATGCGGACGGTGCTTTCGCGCAACCTGCTTGAAAGCGGGCTCTATGCCGGCCAGGACGGCGTCATTCTCTCGCTTGCCGAGAGCGACGGCATGACGGCAGGCGGTCTTGCCCAGAAGCTCGGGGTCAAGGCGCCGACGATGACGCGCACGATCGGCCGCATGGAGGCGCAGGGATTTCTCGAGCGCAAGCCCGATGCGGAAGATGCGCGCCTGACCAAAGTCTATCTCACCGAACTCGGCCGCGGCAGCGTTCAGGGGATCGAGATGGCGGCCTCGGCCTGCGACAGGCTGGCGACGCAGGAGTTCTCCGAGAAGGAAATTCGCAATCTCGTCCGACTGCTGAAGGCGATCGATGCCAATCTGCAGGCCGAAGCCATTCATATCGAAGAACCGGACGAAGACTGAAATTTCCCCGAAAGACGAATTGCTTCCATCGATTAAATCTTTTAATTAAACATTTTAAGGGCCGCGCCGGTTTGACGGCGGGGTCTTGCTGCTTGCGTGCTGCCTGGAGGAGGACACGTGGTCCAGAAGATCAAGCTTTCGACAATCGCCGAAACGCTCGGCATTTCAACGGCGACCGTATCGCTTGCCTTACGCGACAGTCCGCTCGTCGCCGGCAATACGCGGGAGAAGATCAAGGAACAGGCGCGCGCGCTCGGCTATATCTACAACCGCCGTGCCGCCAGCCTTCGGACCTCCCGCTCCGGCATCATCGGCGTCGTCGTGCACGACATCATGAACCCGTTCTATGGCGAGATCCTCAAGGCGATCGAAAGCGAGCTCGATCGTAGCCGCCACACCTTCATCCTTTCCAATCATTACGACAATGTCGAAAAGCAGCGCACCTTCATCGAGACGCTGCTGCAGCTCGGCGGCGACGGCGTCATCATGTCGCCGGCGATCGGTACGCCGCCGGAGGACGTGCAACTGGCGGAAGACAACGGCATGCCGGCGATCCTGGTCGCCCGCTCGATGGAAGGGCAGGACCTGCCGACCTATCGCGGCGACGACAGCTACGGTATCTCGCTTGCCACCAACCACCTGATCGGCCTCGGTCATCGCTCGATTGCCATGATCGGCGGCACTGACCAGACATCCACCGGCCGCGACCGCTACCAGGGCTATGTCAATTCGCTCCGCAAGGCCGGCATCGAGGTCGATCCGAACCTGCGCATTCCCGGTCCACGCTCGAAACAGGGCGGTTTCGAGGCTGCAGTGCATTTCCTGTCGCTGCCGCAGAAGCCGACCGCAGCCGTCTGCTGGAACGATCTCGTGGCGATCGGCCTGATGAACGGCATTGCGCGCGCCGGCCTGGTGCCGGGACGCGATATTTCCGTCACCGGCTACGACGATCTCGAGGAGGCCTCGATCGCTACGCCTGCGCTAACGACCGTCTGGAACGGTCAGGCCGAGGTCGGGCGCCTGGCCGCCCGGGCGCTGCTCGATCGCCTTGCCGGCAGCCATGAGCCTGACGGCATGCATCTGATCAAGCCGGAAATGCGCATTCGCCAGTCCACCAGTCCCCATCGGCCGCGCGCCTGAACCAAGACCACCATCCAAGAGGAAAAGCCATGTCCCGCATCGCCATTCTCGTTCCTGGGAAGATACACGAGCGTGTTCTCGGCAGGTTGAAGGATCGTTTTGAGATTATCGCCGTCCCGCGCGAGGAGACGCTTGCGCTTGACGGCGAGATTGCCGGCCGCATCCGCGGCGTCGCCGTATCCGGTTCCTTCCCGGGCGCCTGGATGGACCAGCTGCCGCACGCCGAAGTGATCGCCAATTTCGGTGTCGGTTATGATGGCGTCGATGTGAAACATGCCGCCGAAAAAGGCATTGTCGTCACCAATACGCCTGATGTGCTGAACGATGAGGTCGCCGATACGGCGATCGGCTTGCTGCTGAACACGGTCCGCGAATTGCCGCGGGCCGAAGCCTGGCTGCGCGCCGGCAACTGGAAGCCGGGCAACGCCTATCCGCTGTCGCGTTTCTCGCTGAAGGGCCGGCATGTCGGGCTTTACGGCCTTGGCCGCATTGGGCTCGAAATTGCCAAGCGGCTGGAGCCGTTCAAGGTGAAGATCAGTTACCACACACGTTCGCGCCATGCCGATGTGCCCTACGATTATCACCCGACGCTGAAGGGGCTGGCGAATGCTGTGGATACGCTGATCGCCATCGTTCCGAAGACGCCGCAGACGCACAAGACGATCGATGCCGATATTCTGGCAGCACTCGGCCCTGACGGCATTCTCGTCAATGTCGGCCGCGGCTGGACGGTGGACGAGGAGGCGCTGAGTGCCGCGCTTGCTTCCGGCGCGCTCGGCGCTGCCGGTCTCGACGTCTTCTATGAAGAGCCGACCGTGCCGGCCGACCTGTTGGAACCTGCGAATGCCGTGCTGCTGCCGCACGTCGCCTCCGCGTCCGTGCCGACACGCAATGCAATGGCCGATCTCGTCGCCGACAACCTCATTGCCTGGTTCGAGAAGGGTGCGGCGCTGACGCCGGTGCCGGAGACTCCGCAGAAGGCTTAGGCGCGGGGTGGCTCCCCGGGCGATGCTTGCCGAGTAACAGACATAGCGCTTCGCGGGCGCCTGGAGTCAGGCAATCGCCTGCGCGGGGATGACCGGCAGCTTGGCCGCGGCATAGCTGCGGACGGCGTCGCCGAAAGCGGCGAACAGCTGGTTCGAAGACTTGTCGGTTTCAGCCCAATATTCCGGATGCCATTGCACGCCGACGGCAAAGGCCTTGGCGTCGATGACGGAGACGGCCTCCACCGTGCCGTCCTCGGCGATGGCTTCTACCTGCAGGCGTGGGGCAGTCCTGGCGATTGCCTGGCGATGCAGGGAATTCACGCGGATCTCGCCCGGACCGAGAATGCCTGCGATGCAGGAGCCTTCCTTGACGTGGACGGTCTGGCGAATGGCGTACATGCCGTCCCGATCGACGCCTTCCGGCCGGCGGTGGTCCCAGATGCCGGGCTGCTCCTGGATCTCGCTTGCCAGCGAGCCGCCGAGGGCGACGTTCAGCTCCTGGATGCCGCGGCAGATGGCCAGCAACGGGATGGCGCGGTCGATGGCGCGGCGGATGAGCGGCAGGCTGGTGGCGTCGCGGGCGGTGTCGAAGGGGCCATCCTTGTCATCCGCCTCGATACCGTAGAGCGAGGGATGAACATTGCTGGCCGAACCGGACACCAGCAGGCCGTCGACACGGTCGAGGATCGCATCGGTATCGTAGCCTTCCTCGAAGGCGGGAATCATGAAGGCCATGACACCCGCCGCATTCAATGCGGCCCGCAGATATTGATGCTGCACCGCATGCCAGGTCGCGCCGTCGAAGCTGCGGATATCGGCAGGAATGGCAACGATCGGTTTCGTCATATCAGCCCCGGTTAAATCTTTGTGCTTGCCATTTCTGCCGCCAGAACGGCCGTCAAGTCAACGCTTGGCTGCACCGGCTGGCCAAATTACGGCGGAAGCGGTGCCGAGGTTCTCGGGTTTCCGCTAAGCCGCTGATTTTGATGGGCGCGTTTGCGCCGCCTTATTGCCGTTTGATGCCAAAGGCTAATAGACTAAAGCTTGAATCGCGGCCCTCGCCATGCTTAGCTTTGCCCTCGCTGCGAGCAGGGTGAAGATCAGCCGCGCAGTGCCATCTATATGGGAGGTTTTTGATGGATCGTCGTTCGTTTTTCAAGAAGGCGGGAACCGCCGGCGCCGGTGCGGTTGCCGCAACGGCATTGGCAGCGCCTGCGATCGCGCAGGAGAATCCGAAGATCGCGTGGCGCATGACGTCGTCGTTTCCGAAGAGCTTGGATACGATCTATGGCGGAGCCGAGGATATCGCCAAGCATGTTGCCGCCGCGACGGACGGCAATTTCACGATCCAGCCTTTTGCGGCCGGTGAAATCGTGCCCGGCCTGCAGGCCGTCGATGCGGTTGCCGCCGGCACGGTCGAGGCAGCCCACACCACCTCCTATTATTTCGTCGGCAAGGACCCGACCTACGCCATCGGAACGGCCATTCCGTTCGGATTGAACAGCCGCCTGACCAATGCCTGGTACTACGAAGGCAACGGCAACAAGCTGATGAATGAATTTTATGCCACGCAGGGCATGTATGCGCTGCCGGCCGGCAATACCGGTGCGCAGATGGGCGGCTGGTTCCGCAAGGAAATCAATACGCTCGATGACCTCAAGGGCGTCAAGATGCGCATTGCCGGCCTTGCCGGCCGCGTCATGGAGAAGGTCGGCGTCATCCCGCAACAGATCGCCGGCGGCGATATCTACCCGGCGTTGGAAAAAGGTACGATCGATGCGGCGGAATTCGTCGGCCCCTATGACGACCTGAAGCTCGGCTTCCACAAGGTGGCGAAGTACTACTATTATCCGGGCTGGTGGGAAGGTGGCCCGACGGTGCATGGGTTCTTCAATCTCGAAAAATGGAGCAGCCTGCCCAAGCACTATCAGGCAGCGCTGACCGATGCCTGCGCCTTCGCCAACACCAACATGCTGGCGAAGTACGACACGAAGAACCCAACCGCGCTGAAGCAGCTCGTCGCGGAGGGCGCGACGTTGCGCCCGTTCAGCCAGGAGATCATGGAAGCCTGCTTCCAGGCAGCCACGGGCATCTACAGCGAAATCTCGGGCACGAACCAGTATTTCAAGAAGATCTACGACGACCAGGCCGCCTTCAAGCGGGATGCCTATCTCTGGATGCAGCTGTCGGAATACACCTTCGATACGTTCATGATGATCCAGCAGCGGGCCGGAAAGCTTTAAGCTCTCCGTCGACGCTTCAGACGAGCGCAATACAAAACCCCGGATCTCCATCCGGGGTTTTGCTTTTTGCTGGACTAAACATCTATTTGGCCGGTGGCGGCGGTGCTCCCGGCAGGCCGTTCAGCGGCGGCAGGGTCAGGCCTGGGATCTGCGGTGAGCCATTGCCGCCGCCGCCCATCGGCGGCAGGCCGAGCTGGCCGCCGAAGCCCGGGACTTCGATCTTGATCGAGTTCGGGTCGACCTTCGGACCATGATCCAGCCAGTAGGTGACCGATTGCGGCCAGAAGATCACGATCGCCACCAGGATCAGCTGCATACCGACCCAGGGGAGAGCCCCCATGTATATATCCGAGGTCTTGACGTCCTTGCCGGCGATCGAGCGCAGGTAGAAAAGCGCGAAGCCGAAGGGCGGATGCATGAAGCTCGTCTGCATGTTGACGCAGATCAGGACGCCGAACCAGATCAGGTCGATGCCGAGACTGGAGGCGACCGGTGCGAGCATCGGGATGACGATGAAGGCGATCTCGAAGAAATCGAGGAAGAAGGCGAGCACGAAGATGAAGATGTTGACGAAGATCAGGAAACCGACCGGCCCGCCGGGAATGCCCGACAGCATGTGCTCGATCCAGCGCGAGCCGTCCATGCCCTGGAAGACCAGGCTGAAACAGGTGGAGCCGATCAGGATCATCACAACCATGGATGTGATGTGCGTGGTCGATGCCATGGCTTCGCGGATCAGCGGCCAGGTGAGGCGGCGATTCATGGCGGCAAGCACAATGGCGCCGACGACGCCGAGCGCGCCTGCTTCCGTCGGTGTTGCAAGGCCCATGAAGATCGTGCCGAGCACGAGGAAGATCAGCACGATCGAGGGGACCATGCCCATCAGCACCTTCACGAGCAGAGCCCAGTTGAAATCGCCGCGCACCTCTTTCGGCAGCGGCGGCATCGATTTCGGCCGGATAATCGACATCACCAGGATGAAGAGCACGAAGATCGTCACCTGCAGGATCGAGGGGCCGATCGCGCCAAGATACATGTCGCCGACCGACCTGCCGAGCTGATCGGCGAGGACGACGAGCACGAGCGAAGGCGGGATTACCTGGGTGATCGTGCCCGAGGCGGCGATGACGCCGGTGGCAAGGCGCGGATTGTAGCCGTAGCGCAGCATGATCGGCAGCGAAATCACCCCCATGGTGATGACGGAGGCGGCCACCGTGCCGGTGATAGCGCCGAGCACGGCGCCGACGAGGATGACGGCATAGGCGAGGCCCCCGGGTATGCCACCGAAGAGCTTGCCGGTGCCTTCGAGCAGGTCCTCGGCCAGCCCGCAGCGCTCCAGTACCGCGCCCATGAAGGTGAAGAAGGGAATGGCGAGCAGGAGGTCGTTGGAAAGGATGCCGAAGAAGCGCAGCGGCAGAGCCTGCAGGAAGACCTCGCCGAAATGGCCGGTGACGATGCCGATGATGGCGAAAAACAAGCCGACGGCGGCGAGCGAAAAGGCGACCGGAAAGCCGTAGAGCATGAAGATGACCATGCCCAGGAACATGGCCGGCGGGATGATGCCGAAATCAAACAAGTCAGTGTCTCCCAGCCCGCATTACTGCAGCGGCTTTTCGTATTTCGTATCGATGCTGATATGGCCGGTGAGGGCTGCGATCCGCTTGACCAGTTCCGAGAGGCCCTGAAGGGAGAGCAACGCGAAGCCGGCGACGAGGATCAGCTTGACGGGCCAGCGGATCAGCCCGCCGGCATTGCCCGATATTTCCCCCTGATGGTAGGAGAGCGCGAAGAAGGGCCAGCACAGCCAGGTGAGATAGACGCATGCGGGAAGGAGGAGGACGATGAGGCCGACGATGTCGATCCAGATCTTCGCCCTGTCGGAAACCGAACCATAGATCAGATCGACGCGGACATGCTCATTGTTGCGCAGCGCATGCGAAGCGCCGAGCATGACGACGAAGGCGAAGAGATACCACTGGATCTCCAGCCAGCCGTTCGAACTGTAGTTGAAGGCATAGCGGACGATGGCGTTACCGGCGCTGATCAGGCAGCAGAACAGCACCATATATTCGGAAAGTTTGCCCATGAACTGACTGATCGAATCGATCAGCCGGCTTGCGGCCAGAAGTACCGACATTCGCCTCCCCTTATTCTTGTCCCGCCGGTTTTCCGGCAGCTTTTCCCTCGTGCGATCGATGTAGACCACAGCCTTCGAAATTGGAAGGATAAATGCCTCGCGTTGGAGTATAGTCTTAGAGGCATCGGCCCCGCCGTAGGGTCGTCAAATATTTCAACAACCCAGGCGTGGATAAATTATTTCAGTAATCTCGCCGGTAGGCTGCATTAACTCGCGTAGGCTGTGCGGTTCACCCTGTGGTTTTAGAAAATTTGACCAAATGTTTGATTCCATTGA
The DNA here is from genome assembly GCF_021052345.1 of Rhizobium sp. SU303. NCBI lineage: Bacteria > Pseudomonadati > Pseudomonadota > Alphaproteobacteria > Hyphomicrobiales > Rhizobiaceae > Rhizobium > Rhizobium sp. SU303. The sequence continues at coordinate 4,005,393 of NZ_CP088095.1, read as the reverse complement.
AATCAATTTTTAAAGGGTTGGGCTTAGAATTCCCGCGCACAGGGAAAGTGTGGATGAAGCCAGATAACCCGAACAGGGTCCCAATAGATGTGTATCTGTCGTTTGTGAGTTCCCTCTCCGGGAATCGCATGACGCTTCTTGTTGGCGTGATTGTACATGTTGCGACGTGCCTTGCCGTGGCTGCCAAGACACAATACTCCATCTACATCCTGCTGTCGGTCGCCTTCCTTCTGGTCTTCGGCGCTCGCATGGCCATCTTCCGGCAGTTCGATCGTGTCGACAAGCAGAGCCTGTCGCACGCCGGAATCGAACGGTGGGAGCGGGTTCTCGTTGCCAGTGGGGCCTGCACCACGGCGCTTCTCGGCATCGCCAGCGGCTACGCCATCTTCGTCGTGCGCGATTCCTTTGCGGAGCTTGCCTGCATTTCCGTCACCATGGCAACCATGGTTTCCGTCGTCGGCCGCAACTACGGCTCGCGCTTCGCAGTCGACCTCCAGACGTTCTTCTGCTGCCTGCCGATGATCGTCTGCAGCCTGCTGGTGCTAGATTTCTATCGCGGCGTGCTGTCGATCCTCCTCATTCCTTTCTGGCTAACGACGCGAGCCATGGCAAACGGCGTGCGCGAGTTTCTCTATGAGAACGTCATTGCGCGCCGGGAAATCACCATCATTGCCGACCGTTTCGATACGGCGCTCAACAACATGCCGCACGGCCTCGTCATGGTCGATGCCGAAAACCGCATCCAGGTGGTCAATCGCAAGGCCTGCGAGCTTCTGAAGATCGGTGCTCCGGAGCGGCTGAAGGACCGCGACCTCGGCGCCGTGCTGCGCTACGGCGCGCGCTACAGCTTCATGGATGCCTCGCAGCCGGAGCTCATCCTGCGCCAGCTCACCCAGGTCGCCGAGGGCAGCCTGTCGCGCACGCTCATTCATTTTCCCGAGAGCCTGTCGCTCGAATTCTCCGCCAGCCGCAGGGCCGACGGCGGCGCCGTGCTGATCTTCGAGGACGTGTCAAGCCGGGTGAAGGCGGAGCAGAAGATCCTGCACATGGTGCGCTTCGACGCGCTGACCGGCCTGCCCAACCGGCAATATTTCGGCCAGTTGGTGCAGGAGTATTTTGCGAAGTCTCCGAAGAAGAACGGGCCGCTCGGCTTCATGGTGCTCGATATCGACGAGTTCAAACATGTCAACGACATGCGCGGCCATGTGACCGGCGACCATCTGCTCTGCGCTATCGCCGCCCGCATCAAGCAGGCTTCCGGTAATGCCATCCTCGGCCGGCTGATGGGCGATCAGTTCATTCTGTTCTTCCCGCGTGCGAAGGAGCAGGTCTCGCTCGACCGCGAAATCCGCCGCGTTCATGCCGCGATTCAGGGTAACTACGAGGTCGACGAAGTGACTTTTCTCGTTTCGCTCAGCGCCGGCTACGCGATTCTCGAAAGCGACGCGTTCGCGATGGACGAATGGAGCGTCAAGGCGGATCTTGCCCTGTTCGAAAGCAAGTCGCGCTTCAAGGGCGGCATCTCAGGATTCGAGCGGGAGATGGACGGCCGCTATATCGAGCAACAGAAGCTGAAGGCGGATCTGCGCGACGCGGTCTCGGCGCAGGCGCTGCATCTCGTCTTCCAGCCGATGTTCCGGGCCGACGGCTCGCGGATCGAATGTGCCGAGGCCTTGGCGCGATGGGTGCATCCGGAGAGGGGCTCGATCCCCCCCGATGTCTTCATCCGACTCGCCGAAGATATGGGCATCATCTCCGACATCACCCGCTTCGTGCTGTTCAAGGCGTGCAGCGAATGCATGAACTGGCCGGAACATATCGCCGTTTCGGTCAACCTTTCGGCGCGGGATCTGCGCGATGCCGACATCCTTTCGGTGGTTGCCGAGGCGCTTGCCCATTCCGGCCTCGCCGCGGCACGACTGCATCTCGAAGTCACCGAGAGCTGCCTGATCGACGAGCCGGCGGCGGTGCGCGCCATCCTGGCGGAGCTCAGGTCCCGCGGCATCACCATTGCCATCGACGATTTCGGCACCGGTTTCTCCAGCCTCAGCTATCTCGACACGCTGCCGCTTGATATCGTTAAGATCGACCGGTCCTTCGTGCGCAACATCGTCGAGGATGCGCGCCGCCTCAAGCTCTTGCGCGGCACAGTCAATCTCGCCCGCGAACTGGGCCTGAAGATTGTCATCGAGGGCGTTGAGACCGAGGAGCAGCTGGCGCTGCTCAACAAGCACCGCAGCGCCGATCTCGTGCAGGGTTACGTTTTCTCGCGGCCGGTGCCTTCCCAGAACATCACGCTGCTACAAGAGGGCATCGGCCGCCGCACCGTCCAGCGCCGTCGCAACAAGGTCGCCTGAGCCCCTGCAAGTGACTGGTTATCCCAGCCGAAAATCTGCGCGCCGTTAACCTTAATAGTTTAAATTCAACCCAAGTTTTCAGATTTTCTTGCCTATATATCGGCGGCGTATGATTAATGATCCGTTAACGAGCGGATCGAGAGAATGTCAGACACACTTTTTACGCGTAGCGATTTCAGCAGGAAAATCCTTGAAATTCTAGATCACGTCGAATATCGCCGGGTCGAAAGCAGTGAAGACATGGAGGACGTGGAGCGGCTGCGCTACAAGGCGTACAAAGCCCACGACGCGCTGTCGCTTGCCCCGGAAGGTTTATTGGACGATGTCGATTTCGACAGCCATGCCTATATCTTCGGTCTCTATTATTATGGTGAACTGGTCAGTACGATCCGAATTCACTATGTGACGCCGGAGCATCGTATCAGCCGGTCCGGAGAGGCCTTTCCCGAGGCGATGGATGAGCTTTTGGACGCCGGGCTGACCTTGATCGACCCGGCGCGTTTCGCGGCCGATCCGGAGCTCACCGCCGATCTGCCGTGGGTTCCCTATCTGACGCTGAGACCCGCCATCGTTGCGGCAGCGTATTTCCGAGCTGACCGCGTTATTCAGTCCGTCCGGCCCCCGCATGCCGCCTTCTACAAGCGGGTCTTCTATGCCGATACCATCGTGCCCGGCCGACTGGCGGAGAGTTACGGGGTTGACGTGACGCTGATGGCGACGAATGTGATCGAGGTCGGACGCAAGCTGCTGACGCGCTATCCCTTCTTCATCTCCAGCGCCAGCGAGCAGCGTATGATGTTTTCGCGCACTCCGAACGACACGCTACCGCCGCTCACCATCATTCCGACGGCGCGTTTCGTGCCGCCAGGCGAACTTGGCACCGATCTGCCGCTGTGATTTCCCTTTCTCCGCGATAGAGAGGCGATGCCGTCAGGGCAGATGAGGCGTGGACGACAGGCGAAAACCGCATCTGTCGCCGGACCTCTTTCATCCGACCGTTGAGGTCGTCTTCTCGTCCGGATGAGGTCGCTGCGAGGCGCGCTTGCGGCATTCTCATGCATTGCGCTTTCGCCTGTCATTGTGTAATTCCTGCAGGAAGGGATTTCCCTCGCTCAAGCTAGGGAATCAAGCAGCGCAGAGGCATTTCAGGGAGACGATATTTATGGCCGAACATCATACCGGACCGGTCGAGACCGGCGCGCCGATGGACTACAAGGAACATGAAAAGACCTACGACATGTTCGTCGCCAGCGCGAAATACGGCTCGATGCTTCTCATCGTCCTCCTGCTTGCAATGACCGCCGGTTTCTTCGGCGGCGCCGGCCTTCTCGGCGGTCTCTTCGTCTTCATCATTCTACTCGCTGCCGGCATCTTCCTGCTCCGCTGATCGCGTAGATTCAGAGGGTCAGAGCGCCCTTTGTGCGTCCGAAAGGACGCACGGCGCTCTGAGGGGAGGAGAGCTTCTCCGAAGCTTTTTGAATGAGGTGCTTGGCCCGCGCAGGGAAAGCCTGCGGCGGTCTGGCTGACCCGGAGGAGGGGGCAGTTGGGCAATATCGTTTTCGTTGCAAGGGAAAACACGGGTGAGGAGACGCGCGTCGCGGCCTCCGCCGAGACCGTGAAGAAGATGAAAAGTTTCGGCTTCGACGTCGTCGTCGAAGCCGGTGCCGGTGCGGCTTCGCGCATTCCGGACGGGGAGTTCGAGGCCGCCGGCGCCAGGATCGGCAGTTTTGCAGATGCAGCCTCCGCCGACGTGGTGCTGAAGGTGCGCCGTCCCAGCGGATCGGAAATCTCCGGCTATAAAAGCGGCGCCGTGGTCATCGCCATCATGGACCCCTACGGCAACGACGAAGCGATCGCGGCTCTGGCAAGTGCCGGGCTTTCGGCTTTCGCGATGGAACTGATGCCGCGCATTACCCGCGCCCAGTCCATGGACGTGCTGTCGTCCCAGGCCAATCTCGCCGGTTACCAAGCCGTCATCGAGGCGGCGGCGGTCTATGACCGGGCCATGCCGATGATGATGACGGCGGCCGGCACTGTGCCGGCTGCCAAGATCTTCGTCATGGGCGCGGGCGTCGCCGGTCTTCAGGCGATTGCGACTGCGCGTCGCCTGGGTGCTGCGGTCTCGGCCACCGACGTTCGCCCTGCCGCCAAGGAGCAGGTCGCCTCACTCGGTGCCAAGTTCATCGCCGTCGAGGACGAGGAATTCAAGGCGGCGGAAACGGCCGGCGGCTATGCCAAGGAAATGTCCGCCGACTATCAGGCAAAACAAGCTGCTCTGGTTGCCGAACACATCGCCAAGCAGGATATCGTCATCACCACTGCGCTGATCCCCGGCCGTGCGGCGCCGCGGCTCGTTTCGCGCGCCATGCTCGCCTCGATGAAATCAGGAGCTGTCGCCGTCGACCTTGCGGTCGAGCGCGGCGGCAATATCGACGGCGTTGTCCCCGGCGAGATCGCCGATGTCGAAGGCGTCAGGGTGATCGGTTTCGCCAACATGCCGGGCCGGGTAGCGGCCAGTGCCTCGGCGCTCTACGCCAAGAACCTCGTCACCTTCCTCGAGACCATGGTCAACAAGGAAAGCCGGAGCGTCGTCGTCAATCTCGACGACGAGCTCGTCAAGGCGACGATGCTAACCTATGCCGGCGACGTCGTTCATCCCGCCTTCGGCGGCGCGAAGAAGGGAGACATCTGATGGCCAGTGAAGCAATGGACAGAGCGCTGGAGCAGCTCGACCAGGCGGTGACCGCCGTCATCACGGCGGCGGCCCAGGCACCGGAAGCGGCAAGTGCTGCGACCGGCGGGGCGATCGATCCTTTCGTCTTCCAGCTCGCCATCTTCGTATTGTCGATCTTCGTCGGCTATTACGTCGTGTGGTCGGTGACGCCGGCACTGCATACGCCGCTGATGGCCGTCACCAATGCGATCTCCTCCGTCATCGTCGTCGGCGCGCTTCTGGCGGTCGGCATCTCGACCAGCGGGCTTGCGACCGGCTTCGGCTTCGTCGCCCTCGTGCTCGTCTCGGTCAACATCTTCGGCGGTTTCCTCGTCACGCAGCGGATGCTTTCGATGTACCGCAAGAAGGACCGGTGAGGGACCGATGACCAATATCGCAGCCTTCCTCTACCTCGTCTCCGGCGTGCTCTTCATCCTGGCGCTGCGCGGCCTGTCGCATCCGGCCACCAGCCGCAAGGGCAATCTCTACGGCATGATCGGCATGGGGATCGCGATCCTGACGACGCTGGTGCTGGCGACGCCTGACTTCGGCGGCTTCGTGCTGATCGTCCTTGGTCTTGCCATCGGCGGCAGCGTCGGCGCCTATGTCGCCCGCACCATCCCCATGACCTCGATGCCGCAGCTCGTTGCCGGTTTCCACTCGCTGGTCGGCCTTGCCGCCGTGCTGGTCGCGGCCTCTGCGCTCTACACGCCTGCTTCCTTCGGCATCGGCGAGATCGGTCACATCCACACCGAGGCGCGCGTCGAGATGGCGCTCGGCGTTGCGATCGGGGCGCTGACCTTCACCGGCTCGATCATCGCCTTTCTGAAGCTCGACGGACGCATGTCCGGCAAGCCGATCCTGCTGCCCTACCGGCATGTGATCAATGCGAGCCTGCTGGTGCTGATCGTGCTCTTCATTATCGGGCTTGCCGCCACCGAGAGTCATTTCGACTTCTGGGCCGTCGTCGCGCTGTCGCTGGCGCTCGGCGTTCTGCTGATCGTGCCGATTGGTGGGGCCGATATGCCGGTCGTCGTCTCGATGCTGAACTCCTATTCGGGCTGGGCCGCGGCCGGCATCGGCTTCACGCTCGGCAATCTGGCGCTGATCATCACGGGCGCGCTCGTCGGTTCCTCCGGCGCGATCCTCTCCTACATCATGTGCAAGGGCATGAACCGCTCCTTCGTTTCCGTCATCCTCGGAGGTTTCGGCGGTGAGACGGCGTCCGGCGGACCCGACACATCAGACAGGACGGTCAAGCTCGGCTCGGCCGAGGATGCGGCTTATCTGATGGCCAACGCATCGAAGGTCATTATCGTGCCGGGATACGGCATGGCGGTCGCCCAGGCCCAGCATGCGTTGCGCGAACTCGCCGATAATCTCAAGAAGAACGGCGTCGAGGTGAAATATGCAATCCATCCGGTCGCAGGCCGTATGCCCGGCCACATGAACGTGTTGCTCGCCGAAGCGAATGTTTCCTATGACGAGGTTTTCGAGCTCGAGGACATCAACTCGGAATTCGCCCAGGCCGACGTCGCCTATGTCATCGGCGCCAATGACGTCACCAATCCGGCGGCGCGCGACGACAAGACCTCGCCGATCTACGGCATGCCGATCCTCGACGTCGACCGGGCGAAAACCTGCCTCTTCGTCAAGCGGTCGCTCGGTTCGGGTTATGCCGGTATCGACAATACGCTGTTCTATAAGGATGGTACGATGATGCTGCTCGGCGACGCGAAAAAGATGACCGAGGATATCAACAAGGCGCTCGCACATTGATCGATGCAGCCGCCCTTCGGCGGCTGTTTGATTATGCAAGCAGGCAACTGCTGTCTGACTTGGCCGACATAGCTGCTTTCGTCAGGTCTCGCCCGGTACGAGCGTCATCTTTTCGACGCCGATTGCCAGGTTCAGGCCTTCCTGAGCCTGGACGTTCAGTGGCTGCAGCATGAATGCCTTGTTGGTGCCGCCGGCGATGACCTTGGCGCCGGCGCCTGCACCGATGCTCGCGTCGGCGCCGATCCCGTAATATTCGCCGGCAAGGGCGAACTGCGGGATATCCGTGCCGGTCTTCGCCAGCACCTGCCAGATCATGACGCTCTTGCCGGTCTGGCCGATATCGAGGCCGAATTTCTCAATTCTGCCGGCATAGACCGCCTTGGCACCGCCGGCCGTCGGTGTATAGGTGCAGATAAGGTTCTTCTGCGAGGTGACGATCAGACCTTGGCCGCCATCCGATCCGCAGACCAGACGGCCAAGCGTGATATAATTTTCCGCGCCCGCCGGGCTCGCCCAGGCAACGGCTGTCAACGCCGCGGCTGCGATCATCGTTTGCTTGAACATGGTCTTTCTCCTTTGGAACGACCTGTCCGAAACGGGTGGAGGTAGCGATTGTTCCGGGACTTTTACTCCCGCTCCAGCGTGGCGCGCTGCGCCGTCAGCACCCATAACAGGCCTTCGGGCCGGAAATCGATCTCAACCGTGCCGCGAAAGGCGGAGGCGGCATGAGCCTTGATAACGGTCGTGCCAAAGCCCGAGCGCGATGGCTCGGTGACCGGCGGGCCGCCGCGCTCTTCCCAGGTGAAGCGGAGCAGTGCATCCGGCTTGTCCTCCTCGCTGACGTCGCGCCATTCGAAGCGGACACGGCCTTGCGGTACGGAGAGCGCACCGTATTTCACCGAATTGGTGGCGAGTTCATGCAAGGCGAGGCCGAGATTCTGCACGGCATCCGGTTTCAGCACGAAGTCTTCGCCGCTGATGTCGATCTGCTCGCGCGATTGCGGGAAGGCGTGCAAATGAATGTCGACGACCCGCCGCAGCGATACCCCTCCCCATTGTTCGCTGGTCAGGAGCTCGATCGAACGCACCAATCCCTCGAGGCGGTCGGCGACGGCGGCGCGGAAGGTCTCGACGCTGTCTGACTGCTTGGCGAGTTGGCGCATCATTGCCTGGGCAAGTGTCAGAAGATTCTTGGTGCGGTGGACGAGTTCATGCATGACGAAACGCAGCCGGTCCTCGGTCTGGCTGCGATCGAAAGAGGCATTGGAAAGAGCAATTGCCACCTGGTTCGCCTCGATGACGCTGGTCTCGACCGGCGAGACGATATGGCCTTCGCCCATTCGGTTTGCCATGTCGGCGATATCGCGAATGGTGGTGCGCACCTGTCTTGCGACGGCATAGGCACCCAGCACGGCAACGAGCACCAGCGCCACGCCACCGATGATAAGGAAACGCCAGGTGCTGAGGATCGAAGCCTGGGCGATCGGTCCCCATATCACCGTCTTCCACGACCAGCCGGGAATCTGAGCATAGCCGAGGAGCATGTGCGGGAGGATCGCCTCGTCCTCGAAGACGCCGCGGGACACGCTGAGCGCCGGCAGAATGCGCGGATCGAAGGGTGTGCCGGGTTCGAGATTGGCGGGGCCAGTGGCCGCGACGACGTGGCCGCTCTCATCGATAACGGCGGCCGACCAGCCGGGGGCAAGGCCCTCGGTGGTCACGAGCTTGCGCAGATCCTGGGCGTTCTGCGTGATGATAAGGGCTGCGACCGGCTCATTCTTCCGCGGCAGGGTGACGTTATAGACCCATTCGCCGCTGGTCCGGCCACGAAAGACGTCGGAAGCCTCGATGCGACCGGACGCCATGGCCGCCTCGAGAGCTGGCATGTTCGCCGTCTGGCCGAGCGGCGTGCCGAACGCCCGACGGGTGTTGAGCAGCTGCTGGCCGGTGTGGTCGACGGCGATGACGAAAAGCGTGTTGTCTCTGAGGGCCGTTTCCGTGCGCTCATGGAAGGAGGCGAAATTACCGTTTTCAAGCTCCGGCGAACTCGAAAGCAGCCGCAGGGTCGTCGCCATGTCCTGAAGCTGGCGGTCAATGATGCGTGAAAGGGCAAGCGCATCCTGGGCGGTCTCGCGCTTCAGCGCCGAACGCTGGTTGTCCTCCAGCTGCAGCAGAAGCAGCGCTACGAACGCGAAGATCGGCAGTGCGATTGCCACGGCCATGGCGACGAGGTAGGTGCCGATCGAAGCCTTGGGAAAGAACAGGGTGACGATCTTCATCTGTTGCGCCAGATGGCATGCGCCTGAAAAGACGCGCGGCGCTGTAATGCGCATGGCCCGCAACGGTTTTCGCTTGCGGCCAGGAAAGCAAAGATCCGCATCTCTCGCAAACCGCCCTCAACCCGTGTTCGAACGCCCGATAGCAGGCTATCGAAGCAGGTCCATGTTAGGGGGAGCAAGAGCAGGTTGCAACATACTATGACACGCCGCCGACGATGACAGGCGCTTTTCCGCTTTCTCTTTTCAATGCGGTGCGACCGGCGAAAGTCCGTTGCGGCTGCCCGATGTTCCGGGCCGCCAACTCAAGTCCTTAGCCGGCTGGGGCAACGCCGACGCGGGCAAGGCCATCGCGGGCCGGCTGGTATTTGGGGTCGAGTCCGATTGCGTGGCGATAGGAGCGGGCGGCCTTCGCCTTGTCGCCGCGGCGTTCATAGACGAGCGCTTGGTTAGCCCAGGATTCGGCGATGTTGCCGTTAAGCTCGATCGCATGGTTGAAATCGGCAAAGGCGTTGTCGTCGTCGTTCAGCGCGATATAGGAAATGCCGCGGCCATTATAGGGCTCGGCCGAATTCGGCGCGAGCGAGATCGCTTTCGAGAAATCGTCGATCGCCTTATCCTGCTGATTGCGCTTCTGGTAGATCAGGCCACGATTGTGATAGGCGCGGCCATCGGTGGTGCCGAGCTGGATCGCTCTGTCGAAATCGTTGAAAGCCTGATCGTCCTGGCCGGCCATGCGATAGACATTGCCGCGGCCGATATAGGCGACGTCGTAGCTTGGATTGATCTGCAGGGCGGCATTGTAATCGGCAATCGCCTGGGCCTGCTGGCCCATATTGCGATAGACAAGAGCGCGGTTGGCATAAGCCTGGAAAAACCGCGGATTGATCTGCAATGCCGTGTTGAAATCGTTCAGCGCCGGGCGGAACTGGCCGGCGCGGCCATAGGCGGAACCACGGACGTTGTAGCCTTCGGGATCCCTCGGATTGGCGTTGATAACAGCCGTCAGCGAGGCGATATTCTCTTCCGAACCCTGCGCCTTATCGATGCGGATCACGGCATCGGTGGTATTGGTCGTCTCGCAGCCGGCGAGGCCGAACATTGCCGCCAGCGCCAAAGCGGGCAGGAATGCCGTTTTCTGCAAGCGCAAAGCGCGGGACGGATTAAAGGTGTTGACAGCCATTCGGGCTCGCTTTCCCCATGCGGCATATCCGGTGCGCGGATATGCGATCTTCAGCGGCAAACTAAAAAAGGCGGCGGCGAACCCATCGCCCCCGCCACAATGCATCTGAAAACGTCGAAAAAACGACGGCAACGCTCAGCGTGCTGCGACCAGACCTTCGCGCTGGGCGCGCTTACGGGCCAGCTTGCGAACACGACGAACAGCCTCGGCCTTTTCGCGAGCACGCTTCTGCGACGGCTTCTCGTAATAGTCGCGCATCTTCATTTCGCGGAAAATGCCTTCGCGCTGCATCTTCTTCTTGAGAGCGCGGAGAGCCTGATCAACATTGTTATCGCGGACAAGTACCTGCACGAGAATCACGTTCCTTTGGTTGGTTGATGCCGGAGGCGGCGCAGCGGCCAGAGGCAAAACAATAACGTTCGCGCGGCCGCAGCCTTGCGATTGGTGATGCGGGATAGCAGATTGGGTACGGGAAGTCCAGATGGATATGGAAGGCGGGCGGAAAAATCACGCTTCGCCTGGTCCGGTCATGATCTGGCCGGTTCGGGCGCGGCTTCATCCAGCGCGGCGATTGCCTCCTTGAGAGCCGTCCTGACCCTCAGGCGATCGGCAGGCTCCAGCCGGCTTATGTCCAGATGCAGGTCGAGACCGGAGAGGTGCTCGCTCAGAACGCGGCTCTTGTGGTCCGCGCCGAGCGTCAGCCCATCCACCCCATAGGGCACGATCTCGCGCTGTATGCCCTTCATCGTGATTGGCGGCAAGGGATGAGCGTCGACGATTTCGTTCACCAGCGCATAGGTTTCGTAGCTGATGACGATCTCTCCTCCCTCAGCGATCGATTGCAGCCGGGCTGCCAGATTGGCCTCGGCCCCGATGATCGTATAGTCCATGCGGTCGCTGCTGCCGAAATTGCCGACGTTACAATAACCGCTGTTAATTCCCATGCGGACGACGAAAGGCTCTTCGGTGCCGTTTCTGCGCCATCTGTCCTTGAGTTCGCCGAGACGGCGCTGCATGTCGACGGCCATGCGCAGACATGCTTTTGCGTCCTCCTCCGGCCCCTTGGTGTCGGGGTCGCCGAAGAAGACCAGCATCGCGTCGCCGATGAACTTGTCGACCGTGCCGCCGTGCTCCAGGGCGATGTTCGACATCTCGGTCAAGTATTCGTTGAGCATCTCCGTCAGGGCTTCCGGCTGCAGGCGCTCGGTGGTCGCGGTGAAATCCTTGATGTCGGAGAAGAAAATCGTCAGGCGCTTGCGCTCGGTGTGGACCACGACGTCTTTCTGTCCGCTGAAGATGCTCTTGTAGATCTGCGGCGAGAGATAGCGCGAAATCTTCAGGGAAACGCTCGCCAGGAATTCGTTCGCTGCTTCAAGATCCCGGTTGGCGCTATGGATCGCGCGCGCCTGCTGCCGCTGCAGCAGAATGAAGCTGAGGCCGATGATGGCGACAAAAAGAAAATAGCAGAGCAGATATTTGAACGCGAAGACGTTGCTTACATAGGGCTGCTTGATGACCACTTCCTGAATGCCGCGTACATCGCCGACCTTCCAGTCGGTCTTCGGGCTTTCCGGATGGCTGTTATGGCATGCAACACAGGCTTGCCCCATGAGCACGGGCGTGATGAACCGCACGGTATCAGTCAGTCCGACGCGGGTGAGGTCGTTCAGCGTCTGCTACGGATTGGCGCGCAGCTCGGCCAGCGCTCGTCTCTCGAAATCGTCGAGCTCGTGGGATGCGCGGCTCTTGAACGGCAGGTCGGAGACGAAACGGTAGGTGATATTGGCCTGCTGCTCCTTGATGACGTCGCCGAGCTCCAGGGAAAGCGTGGCCGGCAGCGGAATGGCGCCTGATATATTGGCGTAATTGTGGGAGACGACCGTGCCTGCAGTTGCGCCGCTGGCGTGCGCGGCCAGGACGCGCCCCACGACATTGGCGGAATAATAGGAGCGGATGCTTGATATCAGCGAGCTCATGTCGCGCGCCTGGCGCCTGAGCGTGTTTCCGGAGAGATCGCTGATGTCGAGCCAGACGGCAAGCGGCAGCCCGGCGAGCATTGCCAGCACGACGACAATCAGCCAATAGCCGCTGCGGCGCGCGGCAGTTTCCGAAATCACGGGAGCCTCTCATTATCTCATCTAAAACGCATTCGCCCTTCGATCGTTACAAGAACATTTCGTTCCTCACCCGGCAAGATCGGGCCCTTGTCGTCCAAGCAAAAACGTAGCCGAACTGGCGGCGTCGCCGAATTTGAAGATGCTGTTGCGCCGGTGGACGGAAAGAAAAAGGCGGGAAACCAAAAAGAAACGCCTGGAGCGCAGGTGCGAATGGCGTTCGGGCTGAAAGCGGCGTAGCCTGTCAGCCGGCAGTGCGGGGCCGCTCGAGCGGCCGTGGGAGGGACAGCCGGTGAGATCATGACGCGCGAGCAGCAAATCGGTGTCGTTATCGGTCTGATTATCGTGACTCTGCTGACCATGCTGCGCGCCGGCGATCCCGGGATTTTCAAGCTGATCCGCGGCGTGACGTTCGATGAGTATCAGCGGCTCGTTCCCAGGACCTTCGAGCCGATGCCGGTTCGTGTCATCGACATCGACGAGACTTCGCTCAGCGAATTCGGCCAATGGCCGTGGCCGCGGGATCGGCTGGCCCTGTTGGTGGACCGGCTCTCGGAAATGGGTGCCGCGGCCATCGCCTTCGATGTTCTCTTCTCCGAGCCGGATCGGTTGTCGCCGCGCAATGTCGTCCGTGAGGTGGTCGGGGTCGATCCCTCGCTTGCCGAAAAGCTACCTGACAATGACGAAATATTCGCCCGTTCGATTGCCGACAAGCCCGTCGTGCTGGGCTTCGGCCTCTCCAACGCAGGCAATTACCGGCCGCCCGTAAAAGCGGGCTTCGCGTTCACGGGCGAAAGCCCCATTTCGGCCCCGCCCCGTCTCGGCGCTTCGACGCCGCTCAGACCGCAACTGGAGGCCAACGCGGCGGGCCTCGGCCACATCAGCCTCAACCCGGGAAACCCTTCGCCGGTGGTGCGGGCGGTCCCGCTGTTCCTGACCGATGGGGAACAGCTCTATCCGAATCTCGCGGTCGAGGCGTTGCGCGTCGCGCAGGAAGCATCGACCTACGTGGTGTCGGGCGCGCCCGACCACGCGGGTATCATGACATCGGCTAAGATCGGCGATTTCGTCGTGCCGCTGACGGCGGCGGGCGAGCTCTGGCTCTATGTCACTCCCGACCGGGCCGAGCGGTATATCTCCGTCCGTCAGGTGCTTTCGTCAGGTGGCGCCTCCGCAGAAGTCGAAGCCGCCATCGCCGGAAGCATCGTCTTCGTCGGCACATCGGCGGCCGGCTTGCAGGACATCCGCGTTACCGCACTGGGCGAGAACGTTCCGGGTGTCTCGCTGCATGCGCAAGCGGTGGAGCAGATCCTCTCCGGCCAATTCCTATCTCGGCCCGACTGGGCGGATGGCCTTGAAATCCTCGTCATCGCAGTGCTCGGATGCCTGCTCGTTGTGGTGACGACTTTCGTCAGCCCCGCCGTCGCGCTGGTCTGCGGTTTGCTAATTACCGCTATGGCGCTTGTCGCGTCGTGGCTCGCCTTTCTTTATGCAGGACTTCTCTTCGATCCGCTGGCGCCGATCATCAGCGGATCGATCACCCATTTTGCCGCGACCTCGTTCAAGATCCTGGTGATCGATCGAGAGCGACGCGAGGTGCGGCGCGCCTTCGGACATTATCTTTCCCCGTCGCTGCTCCACCGTATCGAGCATAATCGCGATGCATTGCGTCTCGGCGGAGACGATCGCGAGTTGACGATGATGTTCGTCGACGTCAGGAATTTTACCGAAATGAGCGAGCGGCTGGCGCCGACGGATGTCGTCGCTTTCCTCAACACGCTGCTCGATGCGTTGAGCCGTCATGTCGTGGCGAATGAGGGCACGCTCGACAAGTTCATCGGCGACTCGATCATGGCATTCTGGAATGCGCCCGTCGATGTGGCGGATCATGAAGCCAAGGCTGTTCGCGCAGCGCTTGCCATGCGCGAGACACTCGCTGAATTGAACGCCGGCGACGCCTTTGGCTTCGGGCCTGATCAGGAGGTCAGCATCGGTATCGGCATACATACTGGCCTTGCCTGCGTTGGCAATATGGGCGCCAAGACCCGCTTCAACTATTCGGCTGTCGGAGATGCCGTCAACGTTGCGGCTCGGATCGAGTCCTCCTGCAAGGAGGTCGGCTTCGATATCCTCATCTCCGACAGCACGGCACGGTCAGTGCCGGGAATGGCGCTGATCGAGGCCGGCGCGCTCCCGCTAAAGGGGAAGAGCAGCCGCACACAGATCCTCGCCGTTGTCGGCGATGAGCGGGTCGCAGCATCTCTAGAATTTGCCTCGCTCAAGGTCGTCCATAACCAGTTGATGCAGGCCCTGCAATCACACTCAAGGAATAGCCGGAAGCTTATCGGTACGGCAAAGCTCAGGGCTGTGCAGGTGATCGGCGGTCTGGCTGAATTCTACGAGCGCGTATACCGCAGGGCCGATCATTTCCGCGAGGTGCCGGAGGAGGTCGAAAAAAGCGCCGCAGACTGACAGGCCTCAGCGACCGCGATTGAAATTATGACCCCTGTCGTGGTTCCGATCGTTGTCGTGATCGCGATCTCTATCATGGTGGCGCTCGTGCCCCCGATGATCCAAACCGTGATTTCCGGGCTTGCCGTCATCGTCATGCCGGCCATGGCCATCATGCTTGTCGGGCCTGTCCGGTTTGTCATGATGGGGCTTATCGTGGTGCGGCCTGTCATGATGAGGCTTGTCATGATGCGGCTTGTCGGGCTTGTTCGGTCGCTCCTTTTGCGGCTCGGCCTGTCTCTGTGGCGGATCCTGCCTTTGCGGAGCAGGCGCAACTGCCGGTGGAGGCCGCGTTCTGTCTTTTCTTTCCGGCGCAACGGAGGCCATATTGCAGCCGCCGAGCATGCCGATGCCGCCCGCAAGTCGCTGATTGCCGGAGAGGAAGGGTAGGGCGCGCTGATTTCCGAGCGTCGCGAGGATGCTGGGGTCGACCCGGCGTGCCGCGGACATATCGCCATTCGGCTTGGCCACCACGCAATCGCAGCGTTGCTGCAACTGCCGGCAGCCGCCGGGGCCGCAGAAACGGGCAGCACCATTCAGCAACACGATGGCGGTCGTGCCATCCGGGCCGACGTAGAAATCGAAAGCGGTGCCACGTACGCCGATCGTGCCGGCGGGAGTCAGGATCTGGTAGGCCGAGGAGTTGGAATTGCCGCTGACCCAGCGGAATGTGCCCTTTGCCGCCCTAATCGTCAGTTTCTTGACTGATTGGGAATCATCGAAGACATATTTGTCGATCACGACCGACGAACCCCAGCCGACCGCGAGCTTCGTGCCGTCACGAAACACGAATTGGCCAAGCCCCGATTGCGACGTCTTGATGCGTTCGTTGCGATGAACGCGGGTGTCGACCTCGATCGGCCCGCTCTGTCCCGTCACCTGCGTCTTGACGACGACGGCCTGGCCGACCGGCTCGGCGGCGAGCGCCGGCCATGCGCCGTTTAACGCGATGCAAAGCGTCGCGACTGATACTGAGCGCCAACCCCACATGATACACATACCCCACAACATGTGATTGTTAACATTTTAGTAATTGCTTGTCTTCTAACCCTCTTGGGTTAGGCGGCCGGTCGACGGACAAGCAGAAACGCTGCTGCTTGCGTCATTCGCCTGAAGCGGCATTCTCTTCAGCGTGTCGAAACCAAAGCTCTCGCGCGTCGCAAAAGAACCGTTGTGCCGCATTTGGATTTGCGATTTGTATGAGCGCGGAGAACAAGCCCTTTCCCGAAGGAGAAGAAGGCGGATGCGGAAATATTCGGTTTTTGCCGTGGCACGGGAGGCCCTTCGCGGCCACAGGGGCTGGGAGAAGCAGTGGACGTCACCGGAGCCGCGCGCCGAATACGACGTCGTCATCATCGGTGGCGGCGGCCATGGGCTGGGCGCTGCCTATTATCTCGCCAAGGAGCACGGCATCACCAATGTGGCGGTGATCGAGAAGGGCTGGCTCGGCGGCGGCAATACCGGGCGCAACACCACCATCATCCGCTCGAACTATCTCTACGAAGAGAGCATGCACATCTACGAGCATTCGATGAAGCTCTGGGAGGGGCTTTCCCAGGAGCTCAACTACAATGTGATGTATTCGCCGCGTGGCGTGATGATGCTCTCGCACAATATTCACGACCAGCAGTCCTTCAAGCGGCATATCCATGCCAACCGGCTCTACGGTATCGACAATGAATGGCTGACGCCGGAACAGGCGAAGGCCTATTGTCCGCCGCTCGATATCTCGGCCAGCGCGCGCTACCCGATCAACGGGGCGGCACTGCAGCGGCGCGGCGGCACGGCCAGGCACGACGCGGTTGCCTGGGGTTATGCGCGGGCCGCCTCAGACCGCGGCGTGCACATCATCCAGAATTGCGAAGTGACCGGTATCCGGCGCGGTCCGGATGGACGGGTGACCGGGGTCGAGACCTCGCGTGGCTTCATCGGCGCCAGAAAGATCGCCGTCTCGGCGGCCGGCCACACGACAACCATCATGCAGATGGCTGGCGTGCGCGTACCACTGCAATCCAGCCCACTGCAGGCGCTGGTCTCCGAGCCGCTGAAGCCGATCTTTCCCTGCGTCGTCATGTCGAACACGGTGCATGCCTATATCTCCCAGTCCGACAAGGGAGAGCTCGTCATCGGCGCCGGCACCGACCAGTATAATTCCTATTCCCAGACCGGCGGGCTGCAGATCATCACGCACACGCTCGACGCTATCTGTGAGCTCTTCCCGATGTTCCGGCGCGTCAAGATGATGCGGCAATGGGGCGGCATCGTCGACAATACGCCGGATCGTTCGGCGATCCAGTCGAAGACGCCGGTTCCCGGGCTTTACGTCAATTGCGGCTGGGGCACCGGCGGCTTCAAGGCGACGCCGGGCTCTGCCAATCTCTTCGCGCATCTGATTGCCCGCGACGAGCCGCATAAATTCAATGCCGGGCTGACGCTGGATCGTTTCCGCAGCGGCCGGCTGATCGATGAAGCGGCGGCGGCAGCGGTGGCGCACTGATGTGGACGGCGGCTCTCCTCGCAATCGGGATCGGCGGCGCGGCCATGCCGGCCAGTGACGTCTTTCCCGGCGTTGGAGATTTCCGCCTGCAGAAGATTCACAGGGTTGCCGGCGAAAGCGAATGGCCCTTCGTTGCCGAGAGCGGCATGCTGCTTTGCGCGATGATCCTGCGCCAGCCAGCTGTCTATTTCGTGCCTGAGATCGGCGAAACGCCGGGACGTGCCTTCGTGATCGACAACGATATCGCCAAGATGGCTTTTGCGAATATCGGCATGACCGGTGTGCTGGAGCCCTATGACAATTTCGAACAGCTTCTCAAGCGCCTCATCCCCTATGTGACGATGGGAAAGCGTCTCTGCAATCAACCTCCTGGAACCAATGTTTCCGGATCGGAACTCTAAGACGGGTAACACATGCTGCTGATCTATTGCCCCTACTGTCAGGAAGAGCGCTCCGAGCTCGAATTCCGTGGCGCGGGTGACGCGCATATCGCGCGGCCCGCCGACATCGCCTCGATTTCGGATGAGGAGTTCGAGTCTTATTTCTTTATCCGCGACAATCCGAAAGGGCTGATCTTCGAACGCTGGCGGCACATTCACGGCTGCGGGCGCTTCTTCAACGCGGCGCGCGATACGGTGACCGACAAGTTCATCGTGACCTACAAGGCGGGTGAGCCGAAGCCTGAGATCGGTGCGGCGGCCAAGCAGCATGGGCCTGTCGAGACATATGAAGCCGTGGAAGGAGAGGCGCAATGAGCGGCGCGAACCGTATCGCCGGCAAGGGGCGCCTGACACCGGCCAAGACTGCGCGCTTCAGCTTCGACGGCAAGAACTATACGGCGCTCGAAGGCGATACCGTCGCCTCGGCGCTGATCGCCAATGGTGTGCATCTCATTGGCCGTTCGTTCAAATATCACCGGGCCCGCGGTATTCTGTCGGCGGGGGCCGAGGAGCCGAACGCGCTCATCGACGTTTCCCGCGATACGGCTCGCAAGCAGCCGAACGTACGCGCCACCGTGCAGGAAGTCTTCGACGGCATGATCGTCAGCTCGCAGAACCGCTGGCCCTCGCTTGCCTTCGATGTCGGCGCGGTCAACAATCTGATGTCGCCGTTCTTCGCCGCCGGTTTCTACTACAAGACCTTCATGTGGCCGCGCGCCGCCTGGAAACACGTCTACGAACCGCTCATCCGCCGCGCCGCCGGCCTCGGCGTCGCGCCGACGGAGGAGGATCCGGACCATTATGCCAGCCGCTATGCCCATTGCGACGTGCTGGTGGTCGGCGCCGGCGTGGCCGGGCTTTCGGCAGCGCTGGCCGCGGCCGAGACCGGCGCGCGGGTGATCCTTTGCGACGAGCAGGCGGAAGCGGGCGGCGCATTGCGCTACGATGTCGGGGTAAGGATCGACGGACAGGACGGCAATAGCTGGGCACAGAAGACCGTGGCGCGGCTGAAGGCGATGGACAATGTTGAAGTGCTGGTCCGTACGACCGCCTTCGGCTACTACAACCACAATTTCGTCGGACTTGCCGAGCGCGTCACCGATCATATCGCCAAGCCTACCCGCGATCTGCCGCGCGAGCGGCTTTGGCAGGTCCGGGCGAAGCGCGTGATCCTTGCCACCGGCGCGATCGAGCGGCACATGGTCTTTCCGAACAACGACCGGCCGGGTATCATGCTCGCGTCGGCGGGGCGGATGTATCTCAATCATTACGGCGTTGCGGTCGGCACCAAGGTCGGCATCTACACGACGCATGATTCGGCCTATGAGGCGGCCTTCGATCTGAAACGATCAGGTGTTTCGATCGCCGCCATCGTCGATAGCAGGCAGGCGCCGGGAGCGGCAGTGCTGGCAGAGGCGCGGGCGCTCGGCATCGATGTTCTGGCCGGCCAGTCGGTCGTCAACACGTCGGGGAGGCTGCGCATCTCGTCGATGACGGTGGCGCGCAATGGCGGCGGTTCGCCGCGCAAGATCACAGTCGATGCGCTGCTGGTTTCGGCCGGCTGGACGCCGTCCGTCCATCTGTTCTCGCAGTCGCGCGGCAAAGTGGCCTTCGATGCCGAAAGCCAGCGTTTCCTGCCCGGCTCCTATGCGCAGGACTGCCTCTCGGTCGGCGCCTGCAACGGCACCGACGATCTGCAGCGGACGATCGAGGAATCGCTTGCCGCCGGCGAGCTGATGGCGCAGGCCACCGGCAGAAGCAGCGGCGAGAAGATCGCAATTTCGGCCGAGCAGGCTTATGACTGGACGGGCGGCATGATCGGCGCTGCCGAAGGCGCCGGGCCGAAGACCAACGCCAAGGCCTTCATCGATTTCCAGCACGACGTCTGCGCCAAGGATATTCGCCTTGCCGTGCGCGAGGGCATGCATTCGATCGAGCATATCAAGCGCTTCACGACCAACGGTATGGCCTCGGACCAAGGCAAGCTCTCCAACATGCATGGCCTGGCGATTGCCGCCGAAATGCTCGGCAAGGAAATCCCGCAGGTCGGGCTCACCACTTTCCGTGCGCCCTATACGCCGGTCACCTATGGTACGCTGGTCGGCCATTCGCGCGGAGAGCTGTTCGATCCGACACGCAAGACGCCGCTGCACGGCTGGGAAGAAGCTCATGGCGCGGTCTTCGAGGATGTTGGCAACTGGAAGCGCGCCTGGTTCTATCCGCAGGCCGGCGAGAGCATGCACCAGGCGGTGGCTCGCGAATGCCGGACGGCACGCGAGGCGGCTGGCATCTTCGACGCCTCGACGCTCGGCAAGATCGAGGTGGTGGGGCCGGATGCGGCGGAGTTCCTCAACCTCATCTACACCAATGCCTGGGATACGCTGAAGCCCGGCAAGGCCCGCTACGGCATCATGACCCGCGAGGATGGCTTCGTTTATGACGATGGCGTTGTCGGACGCCTGGCGGACGACCGTTTCCATGTGACGACGACGACCGGCGGCGCGCCGCGCGTTCTCCATCACATGGAAGACTACCTGCAGACGGAATTCCCGCATCTGAAGGTATGGCTGACCTCGGTAACCGAACAATGGGCTGTCATCGCCGTGCAGGGGCCGAAGGCGCGCGAGATCGTCGCGCCGCTGGTCGAAGGCCTCGATCTTTCGAACGAGGCATTCCCGCATATGAGCGTTGCCGAGTGCACGGTCTGCGGCGTGCCGGCGCGGCTCTTCCGCGTCTCTTTCACCGGCGAAACCGGCTTCGAAATCAATGTGCCGGCCGACTACGGCCAGTCGGTACTCGAAGCGGTCTGGTCCAATGCCGAGCCGCTCGGCGCCTGCGTCTACGGAACGGAGACGATGCACGTTCTTCGCGCCGAGAAAGGCTACATCATCGTCGGGCAGGATACGGATGGGACGGTGACGCCCGATGATGCCGGGCTTTCCTGGGCTGTTTCGAAGAAAAAGACGGATTTCGTCGGCATTCGCGGACTGAAGCGGCCGGATCTCGTCAAGGACGGGCGCAAACAGCTCGTCGGCCTCGTCACCAAGGACCCGAAGCTGGTGCTCGAGGAAGGCGCGCAGATCGTCGCGAGCCCGAACGAGCCGAAGCCAATGACCATGCTCGGCCATGTCACATCTGCCTATTGGTCGGAAAATTGCGGCCGGTCGATCGCCTTCGCGCTGGTCGCCGGCGGCCGGGCGCGGATGGGCGAAACGCTCTATGTGCCGATGCCGGATCGGACGATCGCCGTCGAAGTGACGGATCTGGTATTCTTTGACAAGGAAGGGGGCCGCATCCATGGCTGATGTCGCAATTCGCAAACCGGCGCTTGCCGGACGTCTCGGCGGCTCCGCAGCGGTGCGGCTGACGACGGCTCCCACCGCCAGCCGGGTGGCGCTACGCGCGCCAGCGGAATCGCTTGCGGCACTTTCCTCTGCTCTCGGCCTGGCGCTGCCGGATGCCCCAAAGACATCCGGCCGGGCCGGCGCCCGATCGGCGCTCTGGATTGGCCCGGACGAGTGGCTGGTGATCGACGAGGCCGGCTCCGATCTGATGGCGGCGTTTTCCGGCGCCGGCACGCTACATTCGGCGACCGACGTTTCGCATCGCAATGTCGCGATCATCGTCTCGGGACCAGGTGCGGAGGCAACGCTTTCAGCGGGCTGCCCGCAGGATCTGTCACTGTCTTCCTTTCCGATCGGTGCCGCATCGCGCACGGTTTTCGGCAAAGCGGAAATCGTGCTTTTCCGTACGGAAGAAGACACGTTCCGCGTGGAGTGCTGGCGGTCGTTTTCGGATTATGTCTTCGGGCTGCTGAACGAGGCGGCTGAAGACGCGGGGCACTGAGTCTCAGCCATCGCGGGCGTGCGCTCATTCAAGGAGTAAGCAAATGCTGCACCATGCCTCCCTCGGCGTTTCCGACATCGAGCGGTCTGCGGCATTTTACGATGCCGCCCTTGCCGCGCTCGGTTATGTCAGGGTCTGGGACGATATCAGACCGGGACAAACGGGGCAGGCCGTCGGCTACGGCCTTCCCGGCGGCGGAGATAAACTGGCGATCAAGCATCGCCCGGACGGCCAGCGTGCGCCCGGTCCCGGCTTTCATCTCGCATTTGCTGCTCCGAATCGGCAGGCGGTCGATCGGTTTCATGCGGCGGCAATCGCGCATGGCGGCAGTGACAATGGCCGCCCCGGCCTGCGGCCCCATTACGGTGAACACTATTATGCTGCGTTCGTCATGGATCTCGACGGACACGCTCTCGAAGCCGTGTTCAATTCAGCCGAGTAACAAAAGCAGTCTTGTTCAGACGTCCTCGGGACGGTCCTTCGGGTCGAATTGGATGATGGTGATCCATTTTGCCGTCAGCGCCGGCTTCTTCTCGTTTTCGATCTCGATCGTGACGTCATAGGTGGTCATCAGCATGCCGGCGCCGCGGAAGCGGGCTTCGGAAAGCAGGAACCGGCCGCGGACACGGGCGCCGCTTTTCACCGGCGTCATGAAGCGGACGCGATCGAAGCCGTAATTGATGCCGAGGGTCTGTTCGCGCACTTTCGGCAGGCAGTTGTAGTTCATCGTCGACAGCAGAGACAGGGTCAGGAAGCCGTGGGCGATGGTACCGCCGAACGGGCTCTCGGCCGCCGCGCGCTCAGGATCGACGTGGATGAACTGATGGTCGTCGGTCGCCGACGCGAAGGCGTCGATCATCGTCTGGTCGACGGTGACCCAATCCGAAAGGCCCGTCTCCATGCCGATCAATCCCCGCACGTCGGAGAGAGAAATTTCCGTGACCATGAATTCCTCGTGAAATAAGCCGCCGCGGCAAAGCCTTATCGTGCATTTGTGACGATTGCGACAAGGATTTGCGCAAGCGAGGGGAGGCGATCAATTTTCTACGAAAAAGGCAATCGAGCGCGGCCCAACGGTTGCGCGGCCACCGGGTTTCTTCGCTCCATCCGGGGTCAACTGGCGCCAGCCCGGTTCGCCCTCAGAAGGCAGCGTGAAAAATTGGCGGCTTCCCGAGCGGTTGAAAAGCACGCCAAGCCGGGTTTGCCTGCCGCGAGCGGAACGGTCACCGGTCGATAGCAGCATGCCGAGGGTGGAGAGCGACGGCGTCTCCCATTCGGCAACGGTCATCGGCTCGCCGGAGAGCGAAATCCATTCGACATCGCCGTTTCCTGACAGGAAGTCCCTTTCGGAGAAGACGGTGAAGCGGCGCCGCAGCCCCGCAACGAAGGCGGTGTGGGCGATGAGATCCCCGTCCAACGCTTTCCAGTCCAGCCAGGTGATCTCGTTATCCTGGCAATAGGCGTTGTTGTTGCCGTGCTGGCTGCGGCCGCCCTCGTCGCCCGCCGTCAGCATGATGCTGCCGCGGGTGGCAAAAAGCGTTGAGATCAGCGCCATCACATCGTCCCGGCGGCGCTTGCGGATCGTCGGGTAGACGGTTTCGCCTTCGACACCATTGTTCCAGGAATGGTTCTCGTTATGGCCGTCGCGATTGTGTTCGCCGTTGGCGTCGTTGTGCTTTCCGGTATAGGAGACGAGATCGATCAGCGTGAAGCCGTCATGGGCGGCGAGGAAATTGACGCTGCGCGTTTCCCTGCCGTCGTTGCGCGAGAAGATGTCGGAGGAGCCGGCGAGTGCGGTTGCCAGCGCGCCGGTCTTCCAATCGTCGCCGCGCCAGTAGCAGCGCAGGTCGTCGCGAACCCGGTCGTTCCATTCAAGGAAGGGCGGCGGGAAATTGCCGAGCTGGTAACCGCCGGGGCCAATATCCCAGGGTTCGGCGATCATGATCCGGTCGGCAAGCACATCGTCGGAGAGGATCGCGGCAAGCGTTCCGCCGTCGCGCTCGAAGCCAGTCGCGGTACGGCCGAGCACCGGGGCGAGATCGAAGCGAAAACCGTCGACGCCGGCGTTGAGCACGAAATGGCGCAGGCTGTCGATCACGAGGCGGCGGACCTCGGGAAGATCGCAGGCGAGCGTGTTGCCGGTGCCGGTGTCGTTGACGAGTTCGCCCGGGAAATTCTGGGCGTGGCGATAATAATGCAGGTTGTCGAGGCCGCGCAGCGACAGCGTCGCGCCGTAACGGTCGCTCTCGCCGGTATGGTTGAAGACGAGGTCGAGGATGACGGCGATACCTTCGGCATGGAGGGCCGCGACCGTCTCTCTCAACTCGGTCACGCCGCCGGGGACGAGCCGCGGATCGAGCGCCATGAAGGCGACGGGATTGTAGCCCCAGCCGTTGGTGAGGCCGAGCGGCGGCAGATGGCGTTCGTCGATCCAGGCGGTGATCGGCATCAGTTCGACGGCGTCGACACCGATCCGTTTCAAATGCGCGACGACGGAGGGATGGGCAAGCGCTGCGACCGTGCCGCGTTGAGCCTCCGGCACGTCGGGATGAAGAATGGTGAAGGGCCGCACCGCCACCTCATAGATAAAGCCGCCCGGCTTGAACAGCGGCTTGCTGATCGCGGCTCGGGTATCCGTGGTGACGATTGCCTTCGGCGTCAGATCCTGGCTGTCCTCGCCATAGATGCCGAGGCGGGGATCGTAGCGGAACGGCCTGTCGATCTCCTTGGCGTAGGGATCGATCAGCAGTTTGGAAGGATCGTACCAGAGGCCGTTGTCGGGCGCATAGATACCGTCGGCGCGATAGCCGTAGCGCGCGCCCTCCTTCAGTCCGTCGACAAAGAGACGATGGACATAGTTGCTGTCGCGCGCCATCGGCAGGCGCGCGAATTCCCTGTGGCCGTCATCCTCGAAGAGGCAGAGTTCAATCTGTGCGGCATGATGCGACCACACGGCAAATTCGACGCCGGTCTCGAAGACGATCGCGCCGGCCTGCGCCGAACTGTTCCCCCGCATGTTCCCCCCGGATCAGGTGATCACGGTTGGCGCATCGCGTCCCGTGCGTTCACGAATGCTGGCAATGCTTTCGGCGGCGGCGATCAGATCGGCGAGCGCTTCCTGCGTTTCGATGTTGTGGCGAGTCGAATCCGGCTCGTAGCGCTCGATATAGACACGCAAGGTTGCGCCAGACGTGCCGGTGCCGGACAGGCGAAAGACGACGCGCGAGCCGCCCTCGAAGAGCACACGGACACCCTGATGCTCGCTCACCGATTTGTCGATCGGATCGTGATAGGCGAAGTCGTCGGCCTTCTCCACCTTCAGGCTGCCGAAGCTCTTGCCGGGCAGAGTGGGAAGCTGGATGCGGAGATTGTCCACCAGGCCGTTCGCCGCATCGGTGTCGAGGCCTTCGTAATCATGGCGCGAATAATAATTGCGGCCGTAGGTCTGCCAGTGCTGGGTGACGATATCGGCGACGCTCTCGCCGCGCACCGCAAGAATGTTCAGCCATAGCAGCACGGCCCAGAGGCCATCCTTTTCGCGGACGTGACTGGAGCCCGTGCCGGAGCTTTCCTCACCGCAGATTGTCGCCATGCCGGCGTCGAGCAGGTTGCCGAAGAACTTCCAGCCGGTCGGCGTCTCGTACATGCCGATGCCGCGCTTTTCGGCGACGCGGTCGGCAGCACCCGATGTCGGCATCGAACGGGCGATGCCGGCAAGGCCGCCGGAATAGCCGGGCGCGAGATTGGCATTGGCGGCGAGGATCGCCAGGCTGTCGGAAGGCGTGACGAAGATGCCGCGGCCGATGATCAGGTTGCGGTCGCCGTCGCCGTCGGAAGCGGCGCCGAAATCGGGCGCGTCGTCGCCCATCATCTCATCGAAGAGTTCCTTGCAGTGCACCGGGTTCGGGTCCGGGTGATGGCCGCCGAAATCCGGCAGCGGCATGAAATTGCGGACCGAACCCGAGGGAGCGCCGAGACGATTTTCGAAGATTTCCTTGGCATAGGGACCGGTGACGGCGCTCATCCCATCGAAGGCAATGCGGAAGCCGAGGCTGATCAGATTGCGGATGGCGCCGAAATCGAACAGCTCTTCCATCAGCGCGGCATAGTCCTCGACCGGGTCGATGACCGAGAGGATCGTGCCGCCGGGAAGCTCGTCCTTGCCGATGCGGTCGAGATTGACGTCGGCGAAATCGGCGATCTTGTAGCTGTCGATCGTCTTGGAGCGCGCATAGATCGCGTCGGTGATCTTTTCCGGCGCCGGGCCGCCATTGTTGATGTTGTATTTGATGCCGAAGTCTTCGGTCGGGCCGCCGGGATTGTGGCTGGCGGAGAGGATGATGCCGCCGAAAGCCTTGTACTTGCGGATGATGTGGGAAGCGGCCGGCGTCGACAGAATACCGCCCTTGCCGACCATGACCTTGCCGAAGCCATTGGCCGCGGCCATCTTGACCGCCTTCTGGATGACCTCGCGATTGTAGTAGCGTCCGTCGCCGCCGATGACGAGGCACTTGCCCTGGTAGCCTTCCAGCGAATCGAAGATCGACTGGATGAAGTTCTCCGCATAGTTCGGCTGCTGGAAGACCGGAACCTTCTTGCGCAGGCCCGACGTGCCGGGTTTCTGGTCCAGATAGGGCGTGGTGGAGACGGACTTGATCATTTTAGGTCACATGCCTTTCGAGACGAGGCTTGAATAGAGGGCAGCGTAGCGTTCGGCGCTCTTCTCCCAGGAGACATCCGATTTCATGCCCTGCTTTTGCAATTGGGTCCAGAGTTTTCGGTCCTGGTAAAAATGCATCGCACGGCGGATTGCCTGTAGCATGCCTGTTTCGGTCACGGGGGCAAATTGTATGCCGGTTGCGACTTTCGCTGCAAGTGCGGCGTGATTGGCGTCGATCACGGTGTCGTTCAAACCGCCGGTGCGGGCGACGATCGGCACGCAGCCGTAACGCAGGCCGTAAAGCTGGGTCAGGCCGCAGGGCTCAAAACGCGAGGGGATGATGATCGCATCGCAACCGGCCTGCATCAGGTGCGACATCGGCTCGTTATAGCCGATCGAGACGCCGACGCGGCCGGGATGGCGGCTGGCGGAGGCGAGCAGCGCGCCTTCAAGCGCGGCTTCGCCGGAGCCGAGCACGACGAGCTTGCCGCCCATGGCGACGATCTCATCGGCGACGTTGGCGACGATATCCATGCCCTTCTGCCAGGTAAGACGGCTGATGACGCAGAAGATCGGGGCGTCGTCATTGTCGAGATGGAAGAATTCGGCGATTGAGCGCCGATTCTCCTCGCGGTTTTTCAGCGTCGTCGGGCCATAATGGGTGTGGACGACCGGATCGGTCGCCGGGTTCCAGATATCGGTGTCGATGCCGTTGACGATGCCGTGCAGATCGTCGATGCGGCTGGCGATGACGCCCTCGAGCCCCATGCCGAATTCCGACGTCAGGATCTCATCGGCATAGGTCGGGCTGACCGTCGTGATCGCATGGGCAGTCTGCAGGCCGCCCTTGAGGAAGCCGACAGTGCCGTAATATTCAATGCTTTCGGTGGCGAAGGCATGGGCAGGCAGGCGCAGGCCGGGAAAGATCTCGGAACCGAACTGGCCCTGAAAGGCAATGTTGTGGATGGTCAGCACGCTCGGCAGTTCCGGCGTCGGGTAGTAGCGCATATAGACCGACGTCAGCGCCGCCTGCCAGTCATGGGTGTGGACGAGATCCGGCCGCCAGCCGGGCAGCAGGCCGGCGGCGATCTCGGAGGCGGCAAGCGACAGAGCGGCGAAACGGCGCCAGTTGTCGGGATAGTCCTTGCCGAGCGGATCGAGATAGGGCCCGCCCGGCCTGTCGTAATAGGCCGGCGCATCGAGGATGAGCAGATCGAGCCCCTCGTGCTCAACCTCGAGCACGGTCGCCCGCTCACCGAGCAGGTCGGGGAATTCGAGCCTGACGACTGGGTCGCGAATGACCTTCATGACGGCGGGATAGCCGGGCAGCAGGGTCTTGGTCTCGACCCCGAAGGCTTTCAGAGTAATCGGCAGGGCGCCGGACACATCGGCCAGACCCCCTGTCTTGATCAAAGGGAAGACTTCGGACGAAACCGAAAGAACTTTCATACGTCAGATATCCAGCTTGTCGATCATCGGTTGCGTGATCAGGCAGATGCCGCTTTCCGTCCGCCGGAAGCGCTTGGCATCGAGCTCGGGATCCTCGCCGACGACCAGGCCTTCCGGAATGACGACACCATGGTCGATCACCACATTCTTGAGCTGCGCGCGCCGTCCGATCTTCACGTTCGGCAGAATGACCGCACCTTCCATCTTGGAGAAGGAATTGGCCCTGACACCGGTGAAGAGCAGGCTGTTGTTGAGCATGGCGCCAGAGATGATGCAGTCGCCTGACACAACGGAGGAGGTGGCCGAGCCGCGGCGATCCTCGTCGTCATGGACGAATTTCGCCGGCGGGGTGATCTCGGCATAGGTCCAGATCGGCCAGGACTTGTCGTAGATGTCGAGCTCCGGAACGATCGCCGTCAGGTCGATATTGGCCTGCCAATAGGCGTCGATCGTGCCGACGTCGCGCCAGTAGGGTTCGTGCTCGAAATCGGAACGGACGCAGGACTTGGCGAAGCGGTGGGCGACCGCCTTACCGTTCTTGACGATATAGGGGATGATGTCCTTGCCGAAGTCGCGGCTCGAGGCCGGGTCGGCGGCGTCGCGGCGCAGCGCGTCGAGCAGGAACTTGGTGTGGAAGACGTAGATGCCCATCGAGGCGAGGGCGAAATCCGGCTTGTCGGGAATGGGCGGCGGATCGGCCGGTTTCTCGACGAAGGCGATAATCTCGTCCTTCTCGTTGACATGCATGACGCCGAAGCCGACCGCTTCCATGCGCGGCACTTCCAGGCAGCCGATGGTGACGTCGGCGCCGGAATCGACGTGCTGCTGCAGCATCCATTCATAGTCCATCTTATAGACGTGGTCGCCCGCAAGAATGACCATGTATTCGACGCCGTAATCCTGGATGATGTCGATGTTCTGATAGACGGCGTCGGCCGTGCCTTCGTACCATTGCGTCTCGGAGACGCGCTGGCTGGCCGGCAGAATATCGAAGCTCTCGTTGCGCTCGGGGCGGAAGAAGTTCCAGCCGCGCTGCATGTGACGGATCAGCGAATGCGCCTTGTATTGCGTCGCGACGCCAATGCGGCGGATGCCGGAATTCAGGGCGTTCGACAGGGCGAAATCGATGATGCGGGCTTTGCCGCCAAAATAGACGGCCGGCTTGGCACGCCGGTCGGTGAGTTCCTTGAGACGGCTCCCCCTACCGCCCGCCAGAACATAAGCCATTGCATCGCGGGCAAGTGGCTGAACGCGCTTTTCTACCATTTTCTCCTCCCACCAGTCACTAATTTTCAGGTTCAAGCATGATTGTCGCCAAGGGCGGCAAGGTGATCGAGCAGGTGATGTTGCCGCCGGCATCGACGGCCTGCACGCGCCCGCCATTGCCCTTGCCGCTGCCGCCGTAGATGTCGGCATCGGTGTTCAGGATTTCCCGCCAGCGGCCTGCGGACGGCAGGCGGATCGAGTAATTCTCGCGATAGACAGGGGTGAAATTGGTGATGACGGCGACCGGCTTCTGGCCCGGCGCCTTGCGCAGCCAGGCAAAGACGGAATTCTGGTGGTCGTCGGCGACCAGCCATTCGAAACCTTCGCCCTCGCAGTCACGCTCATGCAGCGCCGGCTTGCTGCGATAGGTGAAATTGAGGTCGCGCACCAGGCGCCGCATGCCCTCGTGCATGCGATACTGAAGCAGGTTCCAGTCGAGTGCCTTCTCTTCGCTCCACTCGCTCCACTGGGCGAATTCCTGGCCCATGAACAGCAGCTTCTTGCCGGGATAACCCCACATATAGGCGTAGTAGGCGCGCAGATTGGCAAATTTCTGCCAGTCGTCGCCCGGCATCTTGGCGATCAGCGAGCCTTTCCCGTGCACAACCTCGTCATGCGAAAGAGGCAGGACGAAATTTTCCGAATAGGCGTAGAGCAGGCCGAAGGTGAGTTCGTTGTGATGGTGCCCGCGATAGATGGGGTCGCGGCTCATGTAGCTCAGCGTGTCGTGCATGAAGCCCATGTTCCACTTGAAGCCGAAGCCGAGGCCGCCTTCATGAACGGGTTGCGAGACCTTCGGCCAGGAGGTCGATTCCTCGGCGATGGTCATGACG
This sequence comes from Rhizobium sp. SU303, assembly GCF_021052345.1. Taxonomy (NCBI): domain Bacteria; kingdom Pseudomonadati; phylum Pseudomonadota; class Alphaproteobacteria; order Hyphomicrobiales; family Rhizobiaceae; genus Rhizobium; species Rhizobium sp. SU303. The sequence continues at coordinate 3,975,469 of NZ_CP088095.1, read as the reverse complement.
TTGGAATTTTTGCCGTAGATGCGGATGTTGAGATCCTGCAGAAAACGGACCGCTTCGAGGTTCTCGTTGCCGCCATATTCGTTCGGGATCCATTCGCCGTGCTTGCGCGAATAATCGAGGTAGAGCATCGAGGCAACGGCATCGACACGCAGGCCGTCGAGGTGGAACTTTTCGGCCCAGTAGAGCGCGTTGTTGACGAGATAGGAAACGACCTCGGTGCGGCCGAAATTGTAGATCGCCGTGCTCCAGTCCGGATGGAAGCCCTTGCGCGGGTCTTCGTGCTCATAGAGTGCCGTGCCGTCGAACCAGCCGAGGCCGTGTTCGTCGGTTGGGAAATGCGCCGGCACCCAGTCGAGGATGACGCCGATTCCGACCTTGTGGCAGCCGTTGACGAAACGGGCAAAACCCTCCGGCTCGCCGAAACGGGCGGTCGGAGCGTAGAGGCCGGTCGTCTGGTAACCCCAGGAGGGATCGTAGGGGTACTCGGTGATCGGCAGGAATTCGATATGGGTGAAGCCCATGTCGGCGCAATAGGGGATAAGGCTGGAGGCGAGCTCGTCCCAGGACAGCATCGTGCCGTCCTGCCGGCGCTGCCAAGAGGCGGCATGCACCTCGTAGATCGAGATTGGCTGGCGGCGCTTGTCGGTCTCGCGCCAGTGCTTCAGATGGGCCTCGTCTTCCCACTCCTGCTCCAGCTCGGCGGCGGTGATCGAGGCGGTCTTCGGCCGTAGCTCGCTGCGCCGTGCAAAGGGATCGGCCTTCAGCGGCAGCAATACGCCGTCCTGGCCGCGGATCTCGAACTTGTAGGCAACGCCGATCGGTACATCAGGGGCAAAGATTTCCCAGATGCCGCTGTCGGCACGGAAGCGCATCACGTGGCGGCGGCCGTCCCAATTGTTGAAATCACCGACGACCGAGACGCGCTGCGCGTTCGGCGCCCAGACGGCAAAATGGATGCCCTGGGCGCCGTCATGCTTGATGAGGTGGGCGCCCATCTTGTCGAATAGTCGCAGGTGCGAGCCCTCTCGGGCGAAATAATCGTCCATCGGTCCAAGCACCGGACCGAAGCTGTAGGGATCGGTAACAGCCCATTCGGCATCGCCGCGCCGGGCGCGGTAACGCACCGGCTGGACCTTTGTGAGGGAAACCGGACCGGCGAAGACGCCGTCGGCATGGAGCTGCTTCAGTTCGCCGATGACGCCGCCGTCGAGCGTCATGGCGGTCACCTCCTCCGCGCCCGGGATGAAGCACCGGGCGACGAAGGCGTCGCCGGCCTGGTGCACACCTAGGACGGCAAAGGGATTGGAATGCGAGCCGGCAAGGATTGCCGTGATTTCATCTGCCGAAATTTCCCAGGAAAGCTTTACTTCAGGGACGGTTTTCGGCGTTTTCATCCGGCTCTCCAGATTTCGTCTGCATATTGCCTGATCGTACGGTCGGAAGAGAACCAGCCCATCCGCGCCGTATTGTTGATCGTCTTGGTGTACCAGGCGGACTGATTGGTCCAGATCTGGTCGACTTCGCGCTGGGCCTGGGCGTAGGCGTCGAAATCGGCAGCGACCATGAACCAGTCGTGCGAATAGATGCCGTCGATCAGCGACGTATAGCGGTTGCGGTCATCGGGCGAGAAGACGCCGGAGCCGATGGCGGCAAGCGCCTGGGCGAGTTCGCGCGATCCCTCGATGATGGCGCGCGGATTGTGGCCATCGCTGCGGACCTTCGAGACCTCGTCGGCCTTGAGGCCGAAGATGACGATGTTGTCCTCGCCGACATTGTCGCGCATCTCGACATTGGCGCCATCGAGCGTACCGATCGTCAGCGCGCCATTGAGGCCGAACTTCATGTTGCCGGTGCCGGATGCTTCCATGCCGGCGGTCGAGATCTGCTCAGAGAGGTCGGCGGCCGGAACCATGACTTCGGCGAGCGAGACATTGTAATTCGGGACGAAGACGATCTTCAGCAGACCGCGTACCGACGGGTCGTTGTTAATCGTGCGGGAGACGTCGTTGATCAGCTTGATGATGAGCTTGGCGTTGTAGTAACTCGGCGCCGCCTTGCCGGCGAAGAGTTTCACGCGCGGCACCCAGTCGAGCTCCGGATGCGAGCGGATCTGGTCATAGAGCGCGACGGCCTCGATGATATTCAGCAGCTGGCGCTTGTATTCGTGGATGCGCTTGATCTGGATGTCGAACATCGCCGACGGATCGAGCTTCACGCCCATGCGGCTGGCGACGAGGTTGGAGAGTGCCACCTTGTTGGCGCGTTTTATCGCTGCGAATTTCTGCTGGAAAGCCGGATCGGAGGAATGCACGTCGAGCGCACGCAGCTTCTCGGCATCATCGAGGAATTCGTCGCCGATCGCCTCGCGGATCAGGCCGGTGAGGCCGGGATTGCACTGCTGCAGCCAGCGGCGCGGTGTGATGCCGTTGGTCTTGTTGTTGATGCGGTCGGGATAGAGCTTGTGCAGATCGGCGAAGACCGTGACCTTCATCAGGTCGGTGTGCAGGGCCGAGACGCCGTTGATCGAATGCGAGCCGACGAAAGCGAGGTTGCCCATGCGCACACGGCGGTCGCCGCTTTCATCGATCAGCGAGATCGAGCGGATTTCCCCATCGGAGAAATTCTTGCCCTTACGGGCGTCGATCAGGATCTTGGCATTGATCGCATAGATGATCTGCATGTGGCGCGGCAGCAGACGCTCGAACAGCGGCACCGCCCAGCTTTCCAGCGCTTCGGGCAGAAGCGTGTGGTTAGTATAGGAGAAGGTGCGGCGGGTGATGTCCCAGGCCTGGTCGAAATCCATCCCGTGTACGTCACAGAGCAGACGTACGAGTTCGGCGACCGAGACGGCGGGGTGAGTGTCGTTCAGCTGGATCGCCACCTTGTCCGGCAGCGAAGTGAAATCGTCATATTGCTGCAGATGGCGGCGCAGGATGTCCTGCAGCGAGGCCGACGAGAAGAAAAATTCCTGGCGCAGGCGCAGTTCTTGGCCGGCCGGGGTGGCGTCGGCAGGATAGAGAACCCGGGTCAGGCTTTCGGCCTTGTTGCTTTCGCGCAGCGCCCCGATGTGGTCGCCGGCGTTGAAGGCATCGAGCAGGATCGGATCGATCGGCTGCGCCGACCAGAGGCGCAGCGTGTTGACGCGCTTGCCGCGCCAGCCGACGGCCGGCGTGTCGAAGGCGGCGGCGATGACGCGCTCGGCCGGTTTCCAGACGTAGCGCGGCTGGTCGTCATGGGTGGTAATGAATTCGACGGCGCCGCCGAAGCCGATTTCATAGGAGCTTTCGCGGCGCTCGAATTCCCAGGGATTGCCGTGGGCGAGCCAGTTTTCCGGCAGTTCCACCTGCCAGCCGTCGGCCAGCTGCTGGCGGAAGAGGCCGTGGACATAGCGGATGCCGTAACCATAGGCCGGAACCTCCACCGTCGCCATGCTCTCCATGAAACAGGCAGCCAGTCGGCCGAGGCCGCCGTTGCCGAGTGCGGCGTCCGGCTCCAGGCCGGCAATGACGTTGACGTCGACGCCGAGCGAGGCGAGTGCATCGCGCACCTCCTCCATCAGGCCGAGATTCGAGATGGCGTCGCGCATAAGCCGGCCGATCAGGAATTCGAGAGAAAGATAATAGACGCGCTTGGCACCGGTCGCATAGACCTCGCGGGTGGAGGCCATCCACTTGTCGATGATGCGGTCGCGCACCACCAGGATCGTCGCGGTCAGCCAGTCATGCGGCTTTGCCACCTTGGCATCCTTGCCGATGCGGTAGGTCAGACGTTCGATAATTTCTTCAGCGAGAATTTCCGGCCTTGAGCTGCGAGGGGCGGGGGAGGGGATGATCGGCTTGGAAACAGTGTTCATCGTCAGGTCTCGCCAATTTTAATTTGGTTTCAGGATGTTATGCCTGATTCAATCGATTTTTCGCTTGCACCAGCGACAGTTTATGCATCGTTACTAAGCACTTGCAACAAAGGATTTGGACAAACGAAAAATTTGCGAAACCTTCATATTCACGCGGGTCGAGGGGGTTGATTTCAATCGCTTTTCCCGATCTGATGCGCCGAACGAGCACAACGAAAAGCCGCTCCGGTTTGTTCCGGTGCGGCTTTTTTCCACGTTGAACTTTGGGCTGAGCAATCAGTTGGTCAGCAGTGTGACAGCCTTCGTCGCCTCTTTTGCGATGCTGGTAAAGGACGCCACCAGCTTCTCCATCGTTTCGGCTTCATAATAGTTTCCGCCCGGCGAAGCGCAGTACTGGAGCAACTGCTTGCCCCTGTCCGGTGCCATGAAGGCGACGGTAAAGATCTTGATGCCGGCTGTTTTGGTCGCGTCGCACTGGTTGCGCACGTTCTGGTCGAACGAACTTTGCCATTCGCCTGTGTTGCCGGTCATTTCTCCGTCGGTCATCAGGATGATGTACCGAGATACAATTGTGTTGCCTTTGACAGCATGCGCTTGAGTCTCAACATCCGAGCCGTCGGAGGCTTTGGCAATAGAAAGAGTTGCCTGTCTCATCGGTTCGGTGGCGTCGGTGCCCCCGCTTGCTGCAATTCCGCTCACATAAGTTGCAGTCGTCGCCGTACCCCAGGCCATAGCGCTCATGCTTTTGATCTGGGTCTTTTGCCAATCCTTATAAATCAGACCGTTATTGTAAGAATAGGCACCCGTGCGTACGAGGCCGTGATCCGGATCGGCGGTGTCCAGTGCATCAAAGAGGGCATCGGCAGCCTTTTTGAGCGCTTCGATCTTCGTGACGTAGGTTTTGCATTTATTACCACTATAAGTCGCGCAGGTGGTCGTCTTTTCGCCCATTGAACCCGATTGGTCGAGCACCAGTTCCATCGAGAGAGCGGTCTTGGTATCGCTGGTGCCGCTCGAAGTCGAAGTCGAGGCCCCGATGTTCAGCGTCTTGTAGCCAAGAACGCTCATGAATGGCGTGGCGGCGATCCCATAAGAGGTCGCGACGGTAACCTTATAGCTCTTGCTTGTTGCCGTCGTGCCGACGTCGATGTCGACGCTTGTTCCAGCCTTAATGCTGCTGATGGCGTCGGCGTCGACATAATTGGCCATCTGGCCGCTTACGAAGTCTTTGGCTATGGCCTCGGCGTCAGCAGTGGTCGAAGCCGCCCCACTGGCGAGTGCGGTCGCTGCCGCGAGAGCGGCCGAGTCGGTGGCTTCCTGCAGCTCGCGCTTCGACAGCGCCATGTTCGAATAGTCGATCGCCAGGCCGGCGGCACCGAGCAGGACGGGCATCATGATCGCCGTCATGATTCCGAAATTACCGCCACGGTCGCCAAGCAGGCGACGCAGGCAGGGATGCAAAAAGAAGGTGCTCATCATGTTCACCCAGATAGGAGGCCCTGTGAGATGATTTACGCACGCTCCTCCTTTCCGCCGTCCTTACGGCGTCAATACAGTTTTAACGAATCGTCGGATTTTTCCAGTTTTGGGATTATTTCAGCGGGATCACGTCGACCGCCTGGACGGCGCGGTGGCCGCCATAGCTCTTCAAGACGCCGATGACGGGGACGACGTCGGAATAGTCCCGGCCATAGGCAACGACGATGTGGTCCGTGCCGGCGGGAATGTTGTTGGTCGGGTCCAGCTCGATCCAGCCGATCGTCTCGCCGCACCAGATGCGCACCCAGGCATGCATGGCGTCCGCCCCTTCCAGCCGTTCCTTGCCGGGTGGCGGGATGGTGCGCAGGAAACCGGAGACGTAGCCGGCCGGAATGCCGAGGCTTCTGAGAGCCAGGATCATCACATGGGTGAAATCCTGGCAGACGCCGCGCTTCAGCTTGAACGCCTCGAGCGGCGTGGTGTCCACCGTCGTTGCCTCCGGGTCGTAGGTGAAATCCTTGTTGATGCGGGCGCAGAGCGCATGAGCAATCTGCATGGCCGTCAGATCAGGCGTGGCGCAGCTTCGCGCATAGTCGGCGATCTCGCGCGCTTCGGTGAGGCGCGGACTGTCACCGAGGAAATGGTGCGGCGAATCCGGCGCCAGCGACCACATGCCTGATATCTCCTCCGGCAGGTCGGCAAGCAGCGGCGAGAAATCGGCGGCGATCGGCTGGCTTTCCACCTGCACGCGGGCCTGCATGCGAATGTCGAGCGTTTCGTGCGGCGCGCGCAGCAGGAAGGAGGTAGCGGGATGATGGAAGAAATCGACGAAATGCGACTGCTCGTCCGGCGAGGGCGAAATGGTAATCGAGCCGGCGATCAGCCGCTGCCGATTGGCCAGCGACAGCGGCATCAGGCGCATGATATGGCGGGCGCCGGAGGCCGGCGCGTCGTAGCTGTAACCCATGTGGAGGGAGAGATCGTAGAGCACGGCCATCACCCGAGATAGGTCTGGGCGAGCAGATCGGAGAGCTGCTCCAACTCGCGTTCCAGTCGCTGATAGACCTCGACGCCCATGCCCTCCGGCGTCATCACCGCCAGGCCGGAATGGAGCCGCATCGCCTCGCGGTAGAAGGGCGACATCTGGCCGTTGATCATGGCATTCGGCAGCTGCTCGACCTCGTGATGGATCTCGTTCACCTGGAAGAGGACCGAACGCGGGTTGAGCGGGTCGAGCGCCAAGAGGTCGGTGACAGTCAGCCGTGCGGTGTTGACGTTATAGCGGCGGCGATGAGTCATGACGCTGTCGCCGATCTCCAGCAGCATGTCGAGCGCGCCGTCAGGCGCTTCCGGGCCCGACATGTGGCCGAGCAGGCGCGTCATGTGCAGGCCGCGTTCGATATAACGGCCGAGCGATAGGAACCGCCAGCCGGTGAAGCGGTACATGTTTTCATGCATGAGACCGGCAAAGCCTGCAAGCTTCCGCAAGAGGATCGTCATCGCGTGGCTGGCGTCGTCGCCGGCAGCGACGGTGACGTGGAAGCGGCGGGCGGTCTTGGCGAGATCGTTGAGCGCCAGCCAGCCGTCCGGCGAGAAACGATCGCGGATGTTGCTGGCCGAATAAACGGCGCTGTCGATGTTGCGCAGCAGCGTTTCCGGCACGGCGTCGGCGGTATCGATATCGACGGCGGCAAGATAATCGGAGACGTCGGCGAGCAGTGGCTGGCTCGGATCGGCAGCTTCGGCGAAACGGGCATGCCAGGCGCGCAGGATGCGCAGCGCCCCTTCGGCGCGCTCGATGTAGCGGCCGAGCCAGAACAGGTTGTCGGCCGCCCGGCTCGGCAGGCTGCCCGGCATGTTGCGGGTGAAGCTGCCTTCAGCGGGCAGCAGCGTGTGGCGCTCGACCGGTTTGTCGCTGACGATCCAGACATCGGCGGCGGCACCACCGGACTGCATGGCGATCGCCGCGACATCGGCGCCGGAGCCGATGCGGGCAAAACCGCCGGGCATGATCTGCCAGCCGTTTGCGGTGCGCGCGGCGAAGACGCGCAGCGACATCGGCCGGGGCACGAGCTTGCCGTCCACCCAGGCGGGTGTGGTAGACAGCGTGACAACTTCCTGGCCGACGAGCTTCGGGCCGTCGGAACTCAGCCAGTCGGTTATCGAATCCTTGGCAGCCGCACGCAGCGATGAGCCGAGCACGGATTCGCCGTTATCGTCGAAGAAGGGAGCGCGGGAATAGGCCGGGCCGATTACCATCTTTTCGATGTTTTTTGCCACGTGCTCGCGCTCTTCCTCCTGACCGCACCACCAGGTAGCGATCGAGGGCAATTGCAGATCCTCGCCAAGCAGATGGTGACAGATGGTCGGCATGAAGGCGAGAAGCGCCCGGGTTTCAAGAATGCCGGTGCCGAGCGCATTGACGATGGTGAGGCTTTCGGCGCGCAGCGCTTCCACGAGGCCGGGCGTGCCGATATGCGAATTCTGGTTCAACTCCAGCGGGTCGGCAAAAGCCGAATCGAGACGGCGCCAGAGCACGCCGATCGGCTTCAAGCCGGCGACAGTGCGCACCATGACACGGCCCTTGACGACGGTCAGATCCTCGCCCTCGAGCAGCATGAAGCCGAGATAGCGGGCGATATAGGCGTGTTCGTAGTAGGTCTCGTTGGCGGGGCCAGGTGTCAGCACCGCGATGCGGTCGTCGCCCGAATGTTTCATGCCCTGTAGCGCGTCGCGGAAGGCGCCGAAGAAGGAGGCGAGGCGATGGACCGGGGTTTCAGCATAAATATCCGAGAAGGCACGAGTCGTCGCGACGCGGCTTTCCAGCGCGAAACCAGCGCCTGAGGGAGCCTGCGTCCTGTCGGCGAGCACCCACCAGTTGCCGTCAGGCCCGCGGCCGATCTCGAAGGCGCAGAAATGCAGATAATGGCCGGAGGCCGGCTTGACGCCGGCGAGCGGGCGCTGGAATTCGGGATTGGCGGCGATCAGTGCCGGCGGCAGGAAACCTTCCTCCACCAGTCGGTTTTCGCCGTAGATATCGGCGATGATTGCTTCCAGCAGGTCGGCGCGCTGAACGAGGCCCGCCGACAGCGTCTGCCATTCGCGCTCGTCGATCAGCACCGGGATATGCGAGATCGGCCAGGCTCGCTCGCCGGTGCCCTTGCTGCCATAGGCGCGATAGAAGACGCCGGCATCACGGAGATAGCGGTCGGCGCGGGCGAAGCGCTCGGCGAGATCCTTTTCCGGCATTGCGCTCAGATGCGAGAGGAAATTCTGCCAGACGGGGCGGACGGCGCCGTCGTTGTCGACCATCTCATCGGCGGTATCGGGAAGCGGCGCATAGTCGAAGGCCGCATTCTTGGCGATGCGGTCCTCTGCCTCTTCCCTGCGCTCCACTGCCGGCTTCTTGCCCATCAATACTTAAGCCTCAAATCCTCGGCCTCAAACCCCGGCGGGCCGCCTCAGATCCAGCGTCAGCGGGAATTCCGGCGAACCCGTCTCGACGCGCGGAATGTATCCGCCCGCCGTATGCCCCCACGGCTCGAATCGGGTGAGCCGTCTTGCTTCCGCCTCGTTACCGTTGACCGGGAAGGTGTCATAGGTCCGGCCACCTGGATGAGCAACATGATAGATGCAGCCGCCGATCGAACGCTTCGACCATGTATCATAAATGTCAAAAGTCAAAGGTGTGTTGATCGGCAGGACGGGGTGCAGGCCCGAGGCCGGCTGCCACGCCTTGTAGCGGACGCCGGCGACCGACACGCCCGATGTACCGGTCGGCGTCAGCGGCAAGGTGCGGCCGTTGCAGGTGACGGTATAACGCGAGGCATTGTTGGTTTCGAGTCGCACCTGAAGGCGTTCGACGGAGCTGTCGACGTAGCGGGCGGTGCCGCCCGGCGCGCCTTCCTCACCCATGACATGCCAGGGCTCCAGCGCCTGGCGCAGTTCCAGCTTCGAGCCTTCGTATTCGACTTCGCCACAGAAGGGGAAGCGAAATTCGAGCTGGGCCTTGAACCATTCCGGGCTGACGTCGAAGCCGTTTTCACGAAGGTCGGCAAGCACGTCGAGGAAGTCGGCCCAGACGAAATGCGGCAGCATGAAACGGTCATGCAGGGTCGTACCCCAGCGGACGAACTTGCCGTCGACGGGATTGACCCAGAAGCGAGCGATCAGCGCGCGCACCAGTAATTGCTGGGCAAGCGACATGCGTGCGTTGGGCGGCATCTCGAAACCGCGGAACTCGATGAGACCGAGCCGTCCGGTCGGGCCGTCGGGCGAGAACAGCTTGTCGATGCAGATCTCGGCGCGGTGGGTGTTGCCGGTGACGTCGGTCAGAAGATTACGGAACAGGCGGTCGACGAGCCAGGGCAGCGGCTGCTGACCGCGGCTGGGGTCGATCTGCGCCATGGCGATCTCCAGCTCGTAGAGGCTGTCGCGACGAGCCTCGTCGATGCGCGGGGCCTGGCTGGTTGGGCCGATGAACATGCCGGAGAAGAGGTAGGAGAGCGAGGGGTGGCGCTGCCAGTGGAGGACCACGCTCTTCAGGAGGTCGGGACGGCGCAGGAAGGGGCTGTTGTTCGGATTGGCGCTGCCGACGACGACATGGTTGCCGCCGCCGGTGCCGGTATGGCGGCCGTCGATCATAAACTTGTCGGCGCCGAGCCGGGTGGCGCGCGCTTCCTCGTAGATCGCCGTGGTGATGTCGACGCAGTCCTTCCAGTTGGAGGCCGGATGGATGTTGACCTCGATGACACCGGGATCCGGGGCGACGCGGATGACGTTGATGCGCTCGTCCTGCGGCGGCGGATAACCTTCGATATGGACGGGAAGCTTGAGCTCGGCGGCGGCGTTTTCGGCAGCGGCGATCAGCTCGAGATAATCCTCGATGCGCTCCACCGGCGGCATGAAGATGCAGAGCCTGCCGTCGCGCGGCTCGACCGACATGGCGGTGCGCACGGCGCCGCGGAGTTCGCCGAGCGTCTGTTCGATCCGGCCGCGATTGCTCTCGTCGGCATGGAAAGAGGCTTCCGGCATGGCGCGGCCGGTCGGTACGAAGACATCAGGCAGCGGTTCGCGCGGGATCGTTGGATCGGCGGGGTGGATGTAGGGGTAACGCGCCGGGGGAACATAGGGCAGCGTGCCAAGCGGCAGGCGGTAACCGATCGGACTGTCGCCCGGGACGAGGAAGATCTTGCCGCGGCGGGTGCGCCATTTCTCGCTGACCCAGACTCGGCTTTCCGCTGCCCTGGCATTCCATGCCTGGACCGGAAGGATGTAACCGGTCGGAGTCGTGAGGCCGCGGGCGAAGACGCGGGCGATGCGGCTGCGTTCCTCGGGATCCTTCAGCTTCGAATTCGCCGGATCGACATTTTCGGGAAGGCTGCCTTCCTTGATGATCCAGTCAGCGGGATCCTCATAGGCCGGCTGCACCATATCGGGCTTGATCGCCAGCTCCTTTGCGATCGCCGTCAGGAGCTTTTCGGCATCCTCGGCTTTGACGCCGGTATCCTTGCCTTCGGCGGCGACCAGGTCGAGGTTCTGCCAGACCGGTTTGCCGTCGCGGCGCCAGTAGAGCGAGAAGGTCCAGCGCGGCAGGCTTTCGCCCGGATACCATTTGCCCTGGCCATAATGCAGGAAACCGCCGGGGGCGAAGCGTTCGTGCAGTTTGCGGATCAGGATGTCGGCCTTTTCGCGCTTGGTCGGGCCGACCGCGGCGGTGTTCCACTCCTCGGACTGGAAATCGTCGATCGAAACGAAGGTCGGTTCGCCGCCCATCGTCAGATGCACGTCCTCGGCTTCGAGGACACGATCGACCTTCTCGCCGAGTTCGTTGAGCTCCTCCCAGCTTTCATCGGAGAAGGGTTTGGTGATGCGCGGGTGCTCGGCGACGCGCGAGACCTTCATGTCGAAGGCGAATTCGGTTTCGGCCTCGCCGAAATAACCGCCGGAAATCGGAGCGGCATTGCGATAATGCGGCGTGGCGGCAAGCGGGATGTGGCTTTCGCCGGTCAGCAGGCCAGAAGTCGGATCGAGGCCGACCCAGCCGGCGCCAGGCAGATAGACCTCAGCCCAGGCATGCAGGTCGGTGAAATCGACTTCGGTGCCGGAAGGGCCGTCAAGCGCCTTCAGGTCCGGCGTCAGCTGAATGAGGTAGCCGGAGACGAAGCGGGCGGCGAGGCCGAGATGGCGAAGGATCTGGACGAGCAGCCAGCTGGTGTCGCGGCAGGAACCCTTGGCGCTTTCCAGCGTCTCCTCCGGCGTCTGCACGCCGGTTTCCATGCGGATGACATAGCCGATCTGCCGCTGCAGGCGGGCATTCAGGCCGACGATCATATCGACTGTCGGCTGGTCGGGCGACCAGTCGAGCGTCGGCAGCAGCGCCTTGAGGCGCGGACCGGCCGGCTCCGGCGTCATGTAGATCGACAGATCCTCCTGGATCGTTTCAGGGTATCCGAAGGGCCACTTGGTTGCCTCTTCCTCGACGAAGAAGTCGAAGGGATTGTAGACCGTCATGTCGGCAACGAGATCGACCTCGATCTTGAATTCGGTCACCGGGTCCGGAAAGACGTAGCGGGCAAGGTAATTGCCATAAGGGTCTTGCTGCAGGTTGACGAAATGGTTGGAGGGCGTGACCTTCAGCGAGTGGCTGAGCACCCGTGTCTTCGAATGCGAGGCAGGTTTCAGCCGGATGATCTGTGGGCCGAGGCGGACCGGCTTGTCATAGGTGTAATGCGTCAAATGATAGATGCTGGCTTTGATCGACATATTTCTCTTTTTATCCGGCTCGCATCGTCGTGCGGCTTGCTGTTCCCAAAATCAGTGTGTGCAATGCAGCGAAAGAAAGCAAGGCGGAAAGGTCGACGGCTCTTACGCTGCCTTGGCAAAGGTGACGGCCGCCTTCAGGCCCTTGCCGTCCGAGCCCGGCTCCAGCGTCAGTGCGGCATTGAAAAGATTGGCGATTTCTTCGACGATCGGCAGGCCGAGGCCGGCGCCTGGCGCACCGGAATCATTGCCTCGCGAAAAACGCCAGCGCACCGCCTCCAGCTTCTCGGGCGGAATACCGGGGCCGTTGTCCTCGACTTCGAGGCGGATCGTCTCTGACGCGGCGATGATACGGACGGTGACCTCAGCTCCCTTGCCGGCATAGGCGATGGCATTGCCGGCAAGGTTGCGCAGCATTTCGCCGATCAGCAGCGGCTCGGCGCGGACCATCGCCGGGCTCTCGCCCTCGAAGCCGAGATCGATGCCGGCGACGGCGGCCGTCGGGATCTGTTCGCCGGTGATCTCCTGAGCAATGGCGGCGAGATCGATGGCGGAGGCGGTCAACGCCTCCTTGGCGGTGGCGGCGTCAATCTTGGCCATCAAGAGAAGCTGGGCAAGGATACGCTCGGCATGCGCCACCGCTTGGTCGCCCTTCAGTGCTGCTGCCTGGGCCTCATCGAGCGAGCCGGCACGGGCGGAAAGGGCGAGCTGGGTGCGGATGATCGCCAGCGGGGTGCGCAACTGATGGCTGGCATTGCCGGTGAAATGGCGGAGCGCATCCAGCGCCGACTGTAGTCGGACCATGAAGGAATTTACCGTATCGACCAGCGGCTCGACCTCGCTCGGCACGGTCTGCCTAATCGGATGCAGGTCATCGGGGCTGCGTTCGCCGATGGCGTCGCCGAGCTTGTAGAGCGGGCGCAGAGCCACCGTGACCGAGATCCAGACGATGACCGCCGCGCCCGCGATCATGAAGGCGAGGCGGAGTGCGGAGCGGACGAGGATCGCCTGTGCCAACTGCCGGCGGGCGATGGTGGTTTCGGCGACCGTCACAACGAAGGGCACGGAGCGGATGCCTGTCGAGGCCGAGCGTTCGAGTGTGGCGACGCGGATCGGCTCGCCGCGGAACGTATCGTCGGCGAAGGCGGCCGCATCGCCCGGCGTCTTCTTGAGGACCGGCAGGGACTGGTAGCCGGTGATGAATTGGCCCGGCGGGCCGTCGACGCGGTAGAAGACGCGATCCTGCGCGGCCGAGGTCAGCATTTCAAGTGCGACATAGGGGATATCGACCTGCAGCGTGCCGTCCTCGGCGACGACGACGCGCTCGGCGATCGCCAGCGCGGAACCGGCGAGCACGCGATCGGAGACGATATTGGAGGTCTGGACCGCCTCGCGATAGGTATCGGCGAGTGCCAGCGTGCCGATGACGGCGGTGGAGACGAGCAACCAGAAGAGCAGCCGGCGCCTGAGGGAATAGGCGGCTTTCATGAGGCCTCGGGCAGTTTGTCGAGATAATAGCCGATGCCGCGGGCGGTCTTGACGGTCAGGCCGTGCGGCGACAGGCGCTTACGCAGACGGCTGACATATTGCTCGATGGCGTTTGCCGAAATGTCGTCGTCGAAGGCCGTCAGCGATTGAATGATCGCCTCCTTGGCGACGACCTTGCCGGCCCGCATGAAGAGGATTTCGAGCAGGCCGAGTTCGCGGGCGGGAATATCGAGTGGCGTGGCGCCTGATGAAAAGGTGCGGGAATTGAGATCGAAGGAGATGCCGCCGAAGCCGACGGTCGCCGAGCGCAGCCCGGCCTGGCGGCGCAGCAGCACGCGCACGCGGGCCTCGAATTCGGCGATATCGAAGGGCTTGATCAGATAATCGTCAGCGCCGAGATCGAGCCCCTTCACTCGCTCTTCCGGCGTGCCGCGCGCGGTCAGGATGAGGACGGCCGCCTGGTTCTGTCGGGCGCGCATGGCGCGCAGCACGTCGAGCCCATCCATCTCGGGCAGGTTGAGGTCAAGGATCACCAGATCGAAATTTTCAGCGGCGATGACCGCATTGGCGGACGCTCCGTCATGGACGACATCGACGGCATGGCCCGTGCCGCGCAAGATCGCCGACAGGCCGTCGGCCAGCGCGATATTGTCTTCGGTGAGCAGGATGCGCACGGATGTTTCCCCTGTTTTTCAAGGGAGATTACAGAGATGAAGCAGGGATGTCACAGCGATTTTCAGGCTTACAGCGACGCGCGTCCTTCAGACGCGCAAAGGACGCTGTAACACTTTGAATCTACGCATCGTGCTTTCCGAAAATCGATTCCGATTTTCGGGCCGATGCGCCAGTGAACGGCCGGGAAAAGCTCGACCTCAGCTCCCGGTCCTTTCGATCCGCTCGCGCTGCGTCATCGCGGCGGCGAGGAGTTTCTGGAAGCGGGGATCGTCGCGGATGTTGTCGAGATCGGAATCATTGTCGAACCATTTGATGTGGTAGACGGAGCTGTTCGGCAGCAGCTTCTCCAGCAGATCGATCGCCTGGTCGACGTCGCCGAGGACGGAGTAGACGCAGGCGAGATTATACTGCGCGACGATGTCGTCGGGATCGATGGCGATCGCGCGGTCGGCCCAGTCGCGTGCCCTTGCCGCATCGCCGAGATGGGCAAGCGCCAGCGCGCCGCGATGGGCGGGGCCTGAATTTTCTGGATTGAGGTTGAGGGCGCGTTCGGCGCGCAACAGACCGAGGCGCGCCCAGTTTTCCGTATCCAGCACCCTTCCGAGCGAGCGATAGGCGGACATCAGATGGATCGGCGAGACGTAGTCATCAGAGCGGATTGCGGCGGCGCGGGTGAAATATTGCACGGATTCGGCGAAGTTGCCGTGCATGAAGAAGAACCGGGCATAGTGGAAGTTCGCCTCGAAGAGGTTCGGGTCGAGCGCCAGGGCACGTTCGAAGGCCGCCGCCGCCCTATCGTCATAGCCGCTCTGATGCAGGGCGAGACCATGGGAAGCGTGGGCTTCGGGAAGGTCAGGATCGAGCTCCAGAGCGCGGGCGCTCATCTCGAGGATGCGCCTCAGCGGCACGTCATCAGGCGCCCAATCGCGGATCGCCGCGTCGCAATCGGCGATGCCGGCATAGGCGCGGGCATAGTCCGGATCGAGCTCGACCGCCTTGCAGAACATGCGCCTTGCGAGCTCCAGATAGGATTTGGTCCAGGTGTGAGAGAGCTGGCGGCCTCTGAGATAATAGGTATAGGCCTCGACATTGGCGGTCGGCTCAGTCGCGATCGCCTTCTTCTCCTCCGGCAACAGACGCACCTTCAACTGGCCGACGATCGCATGGGTGATCTCGTCCTGGATGGCGAAGATGTCGGTCATGTCGCGGTCGTAACGCTCGGCCCAGAGATGGTCGCCATTGGCGGTGTCGATCAGCTGGCCGGAAATGCGCACGCGATTGCCGACGATGCGCACACTTCCCTCGAGCACGTAGCGCACGCCAAGCTCCTGAGCGAGCCGCTTCACCTTTACCGATATGCCCTTGTAGGTGAAAATGGTGTTGCGCGGCACGACGTGCAGGCTGGAGATCTTGGAGAGATCGGTGATGATGTCTTCGGTGATACCGTCGGAGAAATAATCCTGGTCGGCATCGCCGCTCATATTGGTGAAGGGCAGCACCGCGATGAAGCAGGTATTGCGGTTCTGCGCGACCAATCTGGCGGAGGAAGGCGGCGCTAAGCTGACGGTATAGACCTGAACGGGCTGCCGGATGTTCTTCAGCATATGTTCGCCAATGAATTCGAAGCCGAGATTGAGGCGCGAGCCGACCTGCTCGCGCACCGAGGCCGACACGGCGATGCCGCCCGGCGCTGCGATGCGCTCGAGCCTGGCGGCGAGATTGACCCCATCTCCGAATATGTCGCCGTTCTCGACCACGACGTCGCCGAGATTGATGCCGATGCGAAATTCGACGCGCTCGTCCTTGGGCACGTTCTCGTTGCGGGCCGCCATGCTGCGCTGGATTTCGGCGGCGCAGGCGACCGCATTCACCACGCTCTGGAATTCGGCAAGGATACCGTCGCCGGTGAGTTTGACGATCCGGCCCTTGTAGTCTGAAATACGAATGTCGACCAGCTCGCAGCGATGGCGGTTCAGCGCCTGCAACGTGCCGGATTCATCGATGCCCATCAGTCGGCTGTAGCCGACGACGTCTGCAGCAAGAATAGCGCTCAGTCGTCGTTCCATGACCCCTCCCATGGATCTTCCCAGTTTAGTCTAGCTTTTTATAGAGTTTTTGTCGCGCAGAGTCGTCCCCCGAATAATAAATTCGGGCGGTCTCGACGTTTTTAACGCGGCAGCGCGACCATATAACGTCGTCGATCTTCATCAATACTCTAAACGGGCGAAGGACGGAGCCAATCCCTAATCCTTTGTGATGAAAAGACAATTCACATCCGAGAAAACGGAGTGTTCTGCTGTGGGCCGACACTTCCCGGGTCGGCATCATAAATCCGATCGCCGATCGATTTAAGGCTTGAGCCGGACCCAGGGCATAGCTTGGAAGAGGAATCGCGAGGGTATCCAACGCGGTATGCAATGTAATTGGCGGTTGCTTCGGCGATTGCGGTGAGCTCACCGAAGGGTATTGTGGCGACGTTTCATGCCTGATGGGGATTTGAATGACAGGTTCGGCCCGGAATTTTCTGGAGTTTCATGATGTTCCGGAGGCCGGGCTTCGGTCGGTCATCGGTCGCGCCAGTGAGCTTGCCAAAGCCTGGGATGAGCGCACGATGCCGCAGAGCCTTGCGGGCAAACGCGTCGCCCTGATTGTCGATGACGGCGGATGGCGCAATACCACCGCCTTTGATCTCGGCATCCAGGCGATGGGCGGCATCTGCGCGCATGTGCCGATCAGCTTCAATGCCAGCGAGGAAACCGGCGATCTCTCCGGGTATCTCGGCAACTGGTTCGACATGCTGGTGATCCGCACGAGGGAATTTGCGACGTTGAAGGCGGTGGCCGCAGCCTTGCCGGTGCCTGTCATCAATGCGCGCACACGCTCCAACCACCCTTGCGAGACGCTCGGCGACCTTGCCTATATCAACAGCCGGCGCGGCTCCATCGACGGGTTGAAGGTGGTTGGCGTGGCGGCGGACGCAAATATCCTTCGCTCCTGGGCCGAAGCGTCGATCGCGTTGCCGATCGAGGTGGTGCAGGTCTATCCTGAACGCTGGCACATCAGCGATGCCGCGCTGCTCAATGGACGCTTCCGTGTGAGCACCGATATGGGCGAACTATCGGATGCCGACGTCGTCATCACCGATTCATGGCCGGCTGACGCTGCCTCGGGCGCGCTCACTGGCTACCGGATCGATACCGATCTCCTCGACCGTTTGCGGGAGGATGCGATCTTCCTGCCGTGCCCGCCGGTTTCGCGCGGCCAGGAGGTAACGGCCGCGGCGATGGAGCATCCGCTCTGCCAAAGTCACGCCGCCAAGGCCTTTTTGCTGCACGCGCAGAATGCCCTGATGGAATGGGCCGGCGCCTAGTCCGGCGCCCTTGCTCCTCTGGGCGCGCTCAGGCATTGTTGCCGCATGAGGAGAGTTTTCATCTTGCTGCTGGCGTTCTGGCCGGGCTTTGCGCTGGCCGATCCGGTCTTCTATCCGGCGAAGTCGGGCAATGCCGATGCGCCGGTGCTGACGGTTTATTCTTCGCTCGACGAGCCCCTGGCGCAGCCGATGATCCGGGGTTTCCAGGACGCCAATCCCGATGTCGCGGTCAAATATGAGGATATGCTGACCGGCGACATCTACGACCGGATCGTCAGGGAGACGGATGCCGGCAAGAAGACGGCGGATTTCGCCTTTTCCTCGGCGATGGACCTGCAAGTGAAACTTTCCAACGACGGATATGCACAGGTCAGCAACCTGCCGATGAGTACTGCATGGCCGAAATGGGCGAATTGGCGCAACACCGCCTATGCGCTCACCTTCGAGCCGGCGGTGTTCGTCTATCACAAGCCGAGCTTTGCGCATGAGGCGGTGCCGAGTTCGCGGGCTGAATTCGTCGACTATCTGAAGCGCAAGGGCAACGAAGTCTACGGGCGGATCGGCACCTACGACATCGAGCGTTCCGGCGTCGGCTTTCTTTTCATGGCGCGCGACCAGGAGCAGTTCGGCGACATCTGGTCGGTGATAGGGGCGATGGGGGCTGCCGGCGTCAAGCTTTATTCGACGAGTTCGGCGATCCTCGAACGCGTTGCCGACGGACGCTTCGTGCTCGGCTACAACATTCTCGGCTCCTATGCGGCCGACTGGGCCTCGCGCTATCCCGACGTCGGCATCGTGCTGCCGAAGGATTATACCGTGGTGATGTCGCGGATCGGGCTGGTGCCGCAGGCCGCCGCCGAGCCGGAGCTCGGTCGGCGTTACCTTACCTTTTTCATGTCGAGGGAAGGGCAGACGATCATGGCGCGCGAGCTGCAGATCCCGGCCGTCAGCCCCGAGGTCGCGGGGGAGAATACCGCCAATACGCTGCAGGAACTGCTCGGCGCCCAACTGCGGCCGGTGCCGGTCAGCCCCGGGCTGATGGTCTATCTCGACCAGGTGAAGCGGGCGCGGCTGATCGCGCACTGGAACGAGGTTCTGCGGACGCAGTGAAGGCGTCAGCTTTCAGCCTGTTCGCCCTCTTTACAGAGCTTTGGGTCGCCGCCCGTAGCTCTCGTCGGATGAGGCTCGCAGCCGTACTTCGGCGGCGGGTAATGCATTCGCCATCGGCAGTGACGGACCAGGATTTAGATCGGCACCTGCCAATTACGGCAAAAAAGTGTCTTCTCCTTCTGGATATCTCGCCGATGTCAGCTAAATGACAGGTTGTTGTGGTCGCTTTGGCTACTTCTTCTCCGTGGAGGCGGAGAGCTGAAGCCTTGGGAGGTATTCCGCTCGTCATTCAGGACGCTTACGTCCGCTGGCCGGCCATTCCTCCCGATTCCCAGAGAACAACAGGCGGTCTGCTCAGCCGCCACGGAGGACACATCGTGAAGCATACGTTCATCGCAACCCTTCTTGCCGCGACCATCGCGCTGCCGGCCTATGCGGCCGATTACACCATCATCGCGCCGGCCGCTCCCGGCGGCGGCTGGGACCAGACGGCCCGTTCGCTGCAGACCGCGTTGCAGCAGGAGAAGATCTCCGGCAACGTGCAAGTCCAGAACGTTCCGGGCGCCGGCGGCACCATCGGCCTTGCGCAGTTCAGCAGCCAGGCTGCCGGCAACCCGAATTCGCTGATCGTCGGCGGCTATGTCATGGTCGGCGCGATTCTCACCAACAAGTCGCCGGTGACGCTCAAGGACGTTACGCCGATCGCCCGCCTGACCGGCGAATATGAGGCCGTCGTCGTTCCCGCTGCATCCGAGATCAAGACCATGGCTGATCTCGTTGCGGCGCTGAAGAAGGATCCGGGTTCGGTTTCCTGGGGCGGCGGCTCTGCCGGCGGCACCGACCATATCACCGTTGGCCTGATCGCCAAGGCCTCCGGTGTCGATCCGACCAAGATCAACTATGTCGCCTTCTCCGGCGGCGGTGAAGCGCTCGCCGCAATTCTCGGCGGCCAGGTCACGGCCGGCGTCTCGAGCTATAGCGAGTTCGAATCGCAGGTGAAGTCAGGCACGCTCCGCCTTCTCGCCGTCTCCAGCGAAAAGCGTATCGACGGCGTCGATGCGCCGACGCTGAAGGAAGCCGGCACCGACGTCACCATCCAGAACTGGCGCATGGTCGCCGCTGCTCCCGGCCTGTCGGCAGAACAGGTGGCAAGCGTCACCGCCGATTTCGAGAAGCTGCACAGCTCCGCCACCTGGCAGGAAACGCTGAAGACCAAGGGCTGGGCCGACACCTATCTGTCCGGCGATGCCTTCAAGGCGCAGCTCGAAAAGGATATCTCGGCCACTGAGAGCATTCTCAAAGACATCGGACTTGTTCAATGAGCGAGGATAACACCTCCTCGGCAACCGAACGCCGCCCTGATTGGGCGGCGTTCATCATTGCCGTTTTCCTCTTTGTCGTCGCCGGCGTGATGGCCTGGGATGCCTTGCATCTGAAAACGATCGCGCAATACGATCGCATCGGTCCGGCGACAGCGCCTCAAATGGTGGCATTTGGCCTCTTCTGTCTCGGGATTTGGACTGCCTTCGAAGCCTGGCGCGGCGATTTTCCGGAGCGTGACCGGCAGGAAGTCGCACCCGTCATCTGGATCGTCGCCGGTCTTGCCGGCCAGATGCTGCTCCTGCGCGTCGCCGGCTTCTCGATCGCAACAGGCATCCTCTTCGCGCTGACGGCACGCGGCTTCGGCAAACGCAAGCTCTGGATCTCGCTGCCGCTTGGTATCGTCTTCAGCTTCGTCGTCTGGGCGATCTTCTCGCAGCTGCTGCAGCTGACGCTGCCGGCCGGGCCGCTGGAACATCTGTTCTTCTGACCGCGCGGGACGCGCTGTCAGCTCTTTTGATTTTGCGCGGCGCCCGGTTGCGAAACGCACGGCCGGGAATGCCGCTTGGGACACCAAGATGAGCACATTCGAATTTCTATGGCAGGGTATCCTGGTTGCGATGCAGCCGATGAACCTGGTTTATGCGCTGGTCGGCGTGACGCTCGGCACCGCCGTCGGCGTGCTTCCCGGCATCGGCCCGGCACTCACCGTGGCGCTGCTGCTGCCCGTCACCTACAAGCTCGATCCCGGCGGCTCGCTGATCATGTTCGCCGGCATCTATTACGGCGGCATGTATGGCGGTTCGACGACCTCGATCCTGCTCAACACGCCGGGTGAAAGCGCTTCGATCGTCACCGCGCTCGAGGGCAACAAGATGGCGCGCGCCGGGCGCGGCGGGCCGGCGCTGGCGACAGCTGCGATCGGCTCCTTCGTCGCCGGCCTGATCGCCACGCTCGGACTCGCCTTCATCGCTCCCTATATCGTCAAGCTGGCGCTGGTCTTCGGGCCGCGCGAATATTTCGCGCTGATGGTGCTCGCCTTCGTCACCGTCTCCTCGGCCTTCGGCGATTCGGCATTGAGGGGTCTGACCTCGCTGTTCATCGGCTTTGCGCTCGCCATGGTCGGCATCGACCAGCAGACGGGGCAGGCCAGGCTTACCTTCGGCATTCCCGATCTGCTCGACGGTGTCGAGGTAACGACGCTTGCCGTGGCGATGTTTGCGATCGGCGAGACGCTCTATATAGCCGCGCAGGGCAACCGGATCGCGGAGAAGGTCGAGGCGGTCAAGGGTTCGCTCTGGATGAATGCGCAGGACTGGTCACGTTCGTGGAAGCCGTGGCTGCGCGGCACGCTGATCGGTTTCCCGATCGGCGCAATGCCGGCGGGCGGCGCCGAAATCGGTACCTTCCTCTCCTATGCCACCGAAAAGCGGCTGGCCAAAAACCCGGAAGAGTTCGGCCATGGCGCGATCGAAGGTGTCGCCGGCCCTGAAGCGGCGAACAACGCATCGGCCGCCGGCACACTGGTGCCGCTTCTGACGCTCGGCCTGCCGACGACGGCGACGGCGGCGATCATGCTTGCCGGCTTCCAGCAATACGGGCTACAGCCGGGGCCGCTGCTGTTTGCCACCAATCCGCAGCTCGTCTGGGGGCTGATCGCTAGCCTGCTCATCGCCAATGCGATGCTCTTGGTGCTGAACCTGCCGATGATCGGGCTCTGGGTGCGGCTGCTGACCGTTCCGAAGCCGTGGCTCTATGCCGGCATCCTGCTGTTTGCGACGCTCGGGACGATCGGCGCCAATCCGTCGGTGTTCGAGCTCGGCATGCTGCTCGCCTTCGGCCTGCTCGGCTATGTGATGCGGCTCTTCGGCTACCCGATCGCGCCTGCCGTCGTCGGCCTGATCCTCGGGCCGCTTGCCGAACAGCAGCTGCGCCGGGCGCTGGCGATCAGCCAGGGCGATGTGACGACGCTGGTGATGTCGCCGATCGCGGCAGGCCTGCTCATCGTTGCAGCCGCCGCCTTCCTCATCCCGCTGATCCTGCGGCTGCGCGGCAGGGGCCAGGTGCTCTCGCAACTGGCGGCAAACGAAGACTAAAAGGAAAAGACCACCCACCCCTCCCTCGAGGTCGGCCATGGAGACATGCGCCGGCCTCCTGTTTTTGCATGGCTGAGGTGATTTTCTGAGCATTGTGGAGGTCTGCGCGCGATGCCATCTATGAGTGGTCAATCATAGAGCAAGAGGAAAAGGACGATGTCCGCAGTTCGCAATTCAGTCCGTACCGGCTTCTTTGGCCGCGCATTCGCCGTGCTTGGTGCCGCAAACGCCGTCAGCGCTGCTGTCGAAGCCGGTCGCCGCCCGCGCGCTAACGACCTCACCACACTCGGTATCGACCCGGCCTCCTTCGGTCAGGTCTCCCGCTAAGACCTTCAAGTTATGCATGAATGAATTAGCCCGCAACCGGATGGTCGCGGGCTTTATTTCTAGCTGCAAGGGTGGCGCACCGCGGCTTCTTGCATCGTCAGGCGTGAAGTTCCTCCTGCCGGGCGCGGTGATCCTCCACCCTTTCGCGCCTGTTGTGGCGGATGGACGACCAGAGGGACAGGCCGATCAAGGCTGCGCCGCCGAGCCCGGTGATGACCTCGGGGATGTGGACCAGGGTCTGCGCATACATGATCACCGAGAGGATCAGGATGGCGTAGAAGGCGCCATGCTCGAGATAGCGGTATTCGGCAAGTGTTCCCTTCTCCACCAGCATGATCGTCATCGAGCGCACGTACATGGCGCCGATGCCGAGACCGATCGCGATGACGAAGAGGTTCTGCGTCAAGGCGAAGGCGCCGATGACGCCGTCGAAGGAGAAGCTGGCATCCAGCACCTCCAGATAGATGAAGGCGCCGAGGCCGCCCTTGGCGGCAGCACTCATCGTCTGCTGCGACGCATCGAGCAGCTCACCGACAACCTCGACCGCGAGGAAGGTGAGCAGGCCGTAGATGGCGCAATGGACGAAGACACTGGCTTCCTCGCCACCGATCAACCAGGAGAACACAAGCATCAGTGCGAGCACGAAGGCGATCTCGATGCCCCTGATGGTGGCCGACCGCGCCATCACCTTTTCCAGGCCGCGAAGCCAATGGATTTTCTTCTCGTGGTCGAAGAAATAGCTGAGGCCGACCATCATCAGGAAGGTACCGCCGAAGGCCGCGATCGGCAGATGCGCATCGTTCATGATGCGGGCATATTCCTCGGGTTCGCGTGCGGCAAGCACCAGAGCATCCCAGGGGCCGATCCGTGCCGCGATCGCGACGATTGCCAGCGGGAAGACGATGCGCATGCCGAAGACGGCGATGATGATGCCCCAGGTGAGGAAGCGCTGCTGCCAGACCGGCGTCATCTCCTTCAGCTTGTTGGCGTTGACGATGGCATTATCGAAGGAGAGCGAGATCTCCAGCACCGCAAGCACCGTGCAGATGAAGAAGACGGTCGCCATGCCGCCGATCGTACCGGTCGTCTGCCAGCCGAGCACCGCGCCGAGAACGAGGCCGAGGGCAGTGACGATGAAAGCCCAGCGGAAATAGCTGAGCGAAGAGTTATGGGTCACGGGTTGATTCATGGCCGCACCTCGCGGCCGCAAATCGTGTTGAAGAGAGTCGATGTATGGGAAAAACGCGGCACGCCACAACGGGCACGCGGGTCAGGCATGGTGAGCTTGTTCATCGATGAAAAATCCGCCGGCTAAGCTGCAGGCGGTACCGACATCACGAGAGCGCCGTAAAAACTCTCGCCAGAGGGGCCCGGCACCAAAGTTCCCCGTCAGCCGATGTCTGGAAGGCTGCGGGATAGGCTCTAGGTAATGAACTTCGCGGGCCAGTCAAGGCCGGTCGTCACACCGGGATTGGGTGATTTTTTTTGGAACCATCCCGACGCCCGCCCGTTAGGCTCTGGTTGAGCTTAAAAAGGAGGCCGATGATGCACACTTCGACCCATCTTCCCGACAAACGCACGGAGGCGTCCGACCGCATGAAGCGGGCGAAGCCGAACCGCATGCAGAAGGCGCAGGTGCTGCCGCCGCATCATGTCGACCTGACACTGACGCCCGGCATCTACCACGACATTCACGTGCCGGCCCATGTTACCGGCGCCGATCTTTCCAAGGGCGGCCCCGACATCAAGGGCAATGCAGGGACCAAGAAATAACGGGTATTCCGGAAGCCTCCGGCGCGAACGGTAGATTTGAAACAGGGTGAGAAACATATGACGATCAACTTTGTGCCCCGCGAGATCTTCATCCGGCACGAAAATGAATGGCAGGCCATACGCGAGGCGGCGGACGAACGCATCAATATCGGCAAACGCCAGAAGCCGCTCTCCGTCGGCGGCACGGCATTGGTTGGTAAAGGCGATCCTTCGGACACACGCGCTGAACGACCAACAGCCGAATGACCAACTGAAGCACAGGTGACACGAGCGCACGGCGTGATGCCGGGCGCTTTGTTTTTCTATTTGTGTTCATCGCGATCGACACGCTGGCCGGAATTATAGCCGAACCATTTTTCGAGCTTGCCGAAGGCGAAGAGCACGCAGATGGCAGCGAGCGTGGTGAAGAAGGCGATCGGCCAATAGCCGAAGCCCATGGCGAGGCCGATCGCGCCGGAGAGCCACATGCCGGCGCCCGTCGTCAGCCCGTGCACCCGACCTCTTGCAAAGACGATCATGCCGGCGGCGAGGAAGGCGACGCCGGCGGTGACGGCTTCTATGACGCGCAGCGGATCGATGCGCACCTGATCGTCATCGGTAAAACCCGGCATGTGCACTGCCTCGATCGAGATGATGGCAAAGAGGGCAGCGGCAAGACTGATCAGAATATGGGTGCGGAAGCCCGCCGGGCGGTCGCGGGCCTCACGTTCGAAACCGATCAGCCCGCCGAAAACGATGGCGCCGAAGAGGCGGGCGAAGATGACGGGATAGTGGATACGCGACGCCGGTATTATGTCGGCGATAATCAGATCCATGGATTTTTCCCCCAGAACAGATGAAATTTTTCGCTGGCTAACGTCTGAGCCCGGAATTTGTTCAGCTTTTTTCCCCCGTGCGTTTCGATGGGCCCGTTGGTCTCTCCGGTGCGCACCGGCGCGTTCATGTCATTGGATTGAAAGTTCGGCGAACCAGGCATCATCCTGTCGCCGCGCCAACCTTTCGGAAAGGATTGGGCAGCGATAATCCCGGCCTCACGGGAATCGGATAGATGGCCAAGACAGCGACACGCGGCCGCCGCAAGGCGCCGGCCAGAGGAAAGAGCAAAGCGCGCAGCAGCGGTGGCGGATTGCTGCCCTGGGCGGTGATCGGCATTGCCGCAATCGGCGGCATCGTCGCCCACGACCATTGGAAGAGCATCCAGCCGATGCTTGCAAGGCAATCGCCGCCGATCACACGGGACACGGTAGAGCCGAGGCCTGTCGTCAGGAAGGACGCGCCGCCGAAGGAGGTGGCGCTTGCCGCACCCACGCCGAAAGTCCCAGTACCGCAGTTGCTGCCACAGCCGCAGCCGCTGCCGCTGCCGCCGGCCGCGATCCCGACGCCGATGATCCAGCCGATAAAGGCAGTGCCGTCGCCGGCCTCCGCTGCCGTTTCGGAAGCCAGGACAGTCGCCTTCGGCTATTGCGGGCAGGGCGCCCATATCAATTGCGTCGGCGACGGTGGCGTCTTCTGGTACAAGGGCGAGAAGATTGTGATTGCCGACATGGCAAGCCCGGCGGTCGACCGGGCGCGCTGTGACGGCGAGCGCCGGGTGGCCTTTGCCGCCAAGTCGCGGCTGCTGGCGCTTCTGAACGCCGGGCCTTTCACCATGAATGCGGCGGGTAAGGCCGAGTCCTCCGGCGCGCCGCGCGTCGTCTCGCGCGACGGGCGCTCTTTCGGCGCGCAGCTGATCAATGAGGGCCTGGCACGCAAGCCAGGGGCCGCCGGCAGCGCCTGGTGCGCTTGAGCGGGAGCATTTCCATTCTCGAATGCACGGAACCGCTCTCATTTTGTTTTCACGCGAGTCCGGACGCAAAACCGCTGCGCACTTTTGCTGGAATTGCTCTGGCTACTTACCCTTCTTCACCAGCTTGCCGCCGGTGCGGAAGCTGCCGGTGAAGGAGGAGTCCTTGCTTTCGGCGGTGCATTCGATCGCGATCGGCTTGCCGGCATAGGGGTTGCCGAAGGTGCAGAAGCCGGCGACCTTGACCTCTCCGGTCATCTTGTTGCCGACACCCGTGGTGACGAGGCTGAGCGGCAGGCGGGCATTGCCGTTGGAGGCAGGCTTGATGCCGCTGCCGTCGCCCTGGAAGCCCAGCGCCTTGCCATCCGAGGTGAAGATGAAGGTCACCACGCCATTGGCCAGCGTGACGCTGGCAAGCTCGTTCTTGCAGCCCTTGGTGGCGTCGAACTTGGCGACGACCAGCTTGGCGCATTTGCCGGAAAGCGTAATGACGCCGGGCGCACCAGGAAAGGTCTCGGCGGGCGCGGGCGGCGCAGCGGAGGCCGGCAAGGCGAGGACGGCGGAAAAAAAGGCGGCAGCGGCAAGCGCGTATAACTTCATTTCGATCTCAAACCCCATGTCGCGGCGAGGCGAATCACTACCTCACCCTCGGTTCGCCATGGCATGGCTCTGTGTCCGAATTTGGCGCGCCGTTATTGCTGAGGTGAAAAAATTTTGTCGGCCGCGGGGCTCGCTCGACGATCGGCGGCAGATCAGTAAAAAAGCTGGTTGCGCTTGCTGGTTACAAGATCCGGCAACGACATAGACTGCCGGACATCGGCAACGAACCGATGTGACACGACAATGGCAAGGCACTCATCGAGGTGCCGTCTTGGACGCACGTCTGGTCAAGGGGAATGGGCCCAGGCAGGGAAGTCCAGGCCCATTCTTTCCCGATCGGAGGTCAGTCAGATCAGGAATTTGTAGCTGCCGGTCCAGAGCATGATGCCGAAAAGTGTGAACGGTTTTCGGATGACATCCTGTTTTAGCCGGCAGCCTTTTATCAGAACGCGCGCTGCAGGCGGAAGAAGCCCGAGGTAACGTCGCTAGCATTGTCCGGATCGAGGTACTGAACCGAAATCTTGGTGGAGAGGTTGTCGACGATCTGGTAATCAACCGTCAGACCGACCTTCCAGGCATCAACGTCGTCGTTGAACTCGCCAGCAGTGATGCCGTAGTTGTTGTAGTACTGAACAGCCGGGGTGATCTTCAGCTTGTCAGTCGCCTTGATGGCGTATTCAGCAGCGACCGCCCATTCAGCCTTGTTGTAGTAGGCGTTCGGGTTGCTTGCGTAGACAACTGCGAGGCCGAGCGTGCCCGGACCGACAGCAACCGTACCCATAGCGCGGACGGCGCCTTCTTCGTTGTCGGTGTCGTAACCGGCAGTGATCTGGTAGCTGAATGCACCAGCCTTGCCGCCGAGACCGACTGCAACGCCGACGTTGTTGGCGGTTTCGCCATTGTAGAACGGGCTGTCTTCCAGCTCGTCAACGCTGATGCCAGCGTAGAAGGCGTCGGTTTCGTACTGATAACGGATGGAGTTATGCAGCGTGACCGGAGAACCGATATCGTCCGTTTCGCCGGAGAGACCATCGTCCCACCAGCTGTAGAACAGACCAGCGCGGAAGCCGGCAATGTCGATGTAGGCCGAGTCGAGGATGGCCTTCTGAGCCGAAGCGTTGTCAGCATTGAACTGCATGACGATGACGCCGGTCAGCGGACCATATTCGGTGTCGCTCTTGGCCGTAAACTGAACCTGACCACGCGTACGGGCATCCCAGTCCGAGTCGTTGGCGACGGAACCGCCGCCGCCGGCGCCGATCGAGCTGGCGTTCGGAGCAACGTCAACCTGGAAACGGATATAACCGTTGATCTTGAGGCAGGTTTCGGTGCCCGGGATGTAGAAGTAGCCGGTGCCGTAGGCGTCGCAGACGCGAACGTATTCAACCGGTTCCGGCTCGGCAGCAACGATTGCGTCGGCAGCCTGAGCGCCGGATACTGCTGCAAGTGCTGCAGCGGAGCCGAGAAGAAGGCTCTTAATGTTCATGGAATAACCTCCAGTTCAGATGCAGAAGGATGAAGACCGTTGCCATCGGCAGTCCCTACGTATCTTCAACCCGTGTGAGCGAAGCGGCGCCTTTTGACCCGGTGCCTGCCTCGCCGCGGTAGTTACACAGCGGTATGTTGCGTCGCAATAACGATGTCGATCATGACAGCAGGGCGTGGCTGCTATGTTGCTGAAATAACACGATTTTTGTCATAAACTCGTCATCTATCCGTCACAAAACCGGCAGCTCTGGATGCTTGACCAACGAGGGGCTGAAACTTGAATACGCTAATGCAAGTGACGAGCGCGTGAGCATGTTCTCATATGCGATCGCGCCGTCGCTGCAATGCGCGCGAGCCGACCGCAATCCGTTAGCGACGACGATGTGGCAAGCAGATCTGGAGCTTTGGTGCTGCCCGGAACGGGCTTCGGACGCTCGACGCAATTTTACGGCAAGGATATAGTTGCATTAGGGATGGAAGCGGGACGCAGGGATGCATCCAAAATGTTGTTTCACCGAAACTCGGCATTTCGGGTACTTGCCGCACGCACTATGAGGACGGTGCAGATCGGAAAATCTAAAAAGCAAACGGCCTCTCGATTTTTCGAAAGGCCGTTTTCTTTTTAGTGAATTAGGATGGTGGGCGTGACAGGGATTGAACCTGTGACCCCTACGATGTCAACGTAGTGCTCTCCCGCTGAGCTACACGCCCATCCGATGGCGGCGCATAGATCACAAAACCTTCGGAGCCGTCAATAGGCTTTTTTCAGTTTTGTGACGCGCCGCCCGCAGGCCTTACGCGGCAAGCATCTTGTTGACCTCGTCGACGAGGTCGCGCAGGTGGAAAGGCTTGGAAAGGACCTTTGCATCCTTCGGCGCCTTCGAATCAGGGTTCAGCGCCACCGCGGCAAAACCGGTGATGAACATCACCTTCAGGTCGGGGTCGAGCTCGGTGGCGCGGCGCGCCAGCTCGATGCCGTCCATCTCGGGCATGACGATATCGGTCAGCAGCAGGGAAAACGGCTCCTCGCGCAGCCGGTCATAGGCGCTAGCGCCATTGTCGTAGGAAAGGACCTTGTAGCCGGCCTTTTCGAGCGCTTTCACCAGGAAGCGGCGCATGTCATTGTCGTCTTCGGCGAGAAGTATCTTCTGAGTCATCAATCCAGACCGCGATCCATAGGTTTTTGGTGGGCTGCCAGCCGTTTACACTAGTCTCGCTCCGGTAAACAACCGGTGAATTGCCTGTGCGTGACCGCCATCCCTTCTACATAGTATGGACTTGCGGCCGGGCAACTGGCAACATACGCGAAGCAGTCAGTTCATGACATGGTAAAGAGGGCCGAAAGTGCCGGAAATACGCGAATACGAGCTTTTTGAGGTCCATGAGCCCGTGTCGCAGACCATTCCCTTCGTCTACAACTCCCCCCATAGCGGCCGCATTTATCCACCGGAATTTATCGCTCAGTCCAGGCTGGAAGGCATCGCCATCCGCCGTTCCGAGGATCATTACGTCGACGAGCTCTTCAGCTCGGCCGTCGCACTCGGTGCGCCGCTTTTGGCGGCCAACTTCCCGCGCGCCTATCTCGACGTCAATCGCGAACCCTACGAACTCGATCCGCGGATGTTCGACGGGTTGCTGCCGCCCTATGCCAACGTCAATTCGCTCAGGGTCGCCGGCGGGCTCGGCACCATTCCGCGCATCGTCGCCGAGAACATGGAGATCTATGCGCGGCGCCTGCCGGTGCAGGAGGGGCTCGACCGCGTCGAAGCGGTCTACAAACCCTATCATGCGGCGCTCCGCCGGCTGATCGCGCGAACGCATGTGCAATTCGGCTTCGGCGTGCTGATCGACTGCCACTCGATGCCCGGCAATGTGCGCGTTGCCGGCAGCACTGCACGACCTGATTTCATCATCGGTGATCGCTACGGCACCAGCGCTTCGGCCGAACTTTCGCGCGCGGCCATCGCTATCCTCGAGGAAATGGGTTTTGCGGCGATCCGCAACAAGCCCTATGCCGGCGGCTTCATTACCGAACATTACGGCCGGCCCTCGCGCGGACTGCATGCGCTGCAGATCGAGGTGAACCGGGCGATCTATGTCGATGAGCTGACGCTGGAGAAACGCGACGATTTCGCCGCGGTGGCCGATGCCGTCGCGGACTTCATGCAGCAGATGGCGGACTATGTCGAGAAATTCGCCGGCGAGCGGGCGCTGGCCGCCGAATAGATCCGTTTTTCGATTTTGCTGACGTGTGGCCTTCCCCGGCCAAAAAAAACCGCGCTTGTGAGCGCGGCTAAGTCTAGGGAGGAAACACCCAAGGAGGGTATTTACAGTCAGAAGACTGTAGGAAGACACTACTATTGCATTGCACAAATGTCAAGCAATTTATTGCGCTGCGATATCTTTGTGCAACTAAACTCAATTTGCCTGCTGCGTTTGCATTCCCGTTGCTTTTCGCTATGAAAAGCGCCACTCCCGCCAGCCAAACGGATCCAACATGTTTCCTGACCGTTCGTTCTTCAATCGCCTGGCGGAGGCTGCCCGAGCCGAAACGCTGCCGCGCTTCCGCTCCGGCCTCGATGTCACGAACAAGCTTTCTTCCGGTTTCGATCCGGTGACGGAGGGCGACCGGGCGGCCGAACTCGCCATCCGGGCGCTGATCGAAGAGAATTTCCCCGACCACGGCATTCTCGGCGAGGAACATGGCGATGTCGGGCTCGACCGCGAATATGTCTGGGTGATTGATCCGATCGACGGCACCCGCGCCTTCATCTCCGGCGTGCCGGTGTGGGGAACGCTGATCGGCCTGCAGAAAGCGGGCCGGGCGATCATGGGCATGATCGAGCAACCCTTTACCGGCGAGCGCTATTTCGCCGACCAGAACGGCTCGATCTATACCGGGCCGGAGGGCGAGCGACGGCTGGCGACGCGCCAGTGCGACACGCTTTCGAACGCTATCCTGTTCACCACCTCACCGCATCTCTTTGCCGGCGAGGAAATGGAGAAATACCGCGAAATCGAGAGCCAGGTGCGGCTCTTCCGCTATGGCTGCGACTGCTATGCCTATGCGCTGCTTGCCGCCGGCCATATCGATCTGGTCGTCGAAAACAGCCTGAAGCCCTATGACGTCGGCGGCATCATTCCCGTCATCGAGGGGGCGGGCGGCATCATCACCACCTGGGACGGCGGACGGCCGGAAAACGGCGGCTCGATCATCGCCGCCGGCAGCCAGGCGGTCTACGAACAGGCAATCGCCATCCTGCAACGCTGATCCCAGGGTCAGCAGCGCTGATCCCTCGGTCAGCAACGCTGATCCCCCGGTCGGCAAAGCCGATCCGGCTCACGTGCCGAGGGCGGCGACGTCCTGGTTTTCTTCGGCATCGCTGCCGGGAATGAAGGCGTGGAAGGCGGCAAGGGCGGCAGCGCGATAGATATCGCGCTCCTGGAAGATCTCGTGACGGGCACCGTTGATCGGCACCAGCTGGCCGGCGCGGAAGTAACGCGAGAGCCGCTCCTGCGCCGTGTAGGGCACGACACCGTCACGCGTCGGGGCGATGACGATGGTCGGGATGGTGATCGAGAAGAGATGGTAGGGTGAGGTGACCCGGTCCATCGTGCGGAAAGCCTCGATCAGCCAGCGGGCCGTCGGCGGCCCGAGCGTCAATTCCGGATGAGCCTTCATCATTGCAACATTGCGCTCGAAGCGGTGTTCGTCCGAGGTCAGCGGGTTGTCGCTGAAGTTCGGCTCCTTCAGTTTCGATGTGAGCGGCAGAAAGCCGAGGCCGACGGCGGTCAGCGTGCCGGCGAGCGCGCGGATGACGCGGGGCGAGGCCGCCTGGCCGGTCAGGCCGATGAAGGGCGCCGACAGCACCATGCGATCGATACGGGTGGTGAGATAGGGGGCGGCCGAGAGTGCGATCAGGCCGCCTGTGGAATGCGCGAGCAGATAGAAGGGCAGGCGGGTATCCGGCAGCACTACCTTTTCGAGGAAGGTGTCGAGATCACGCTCGTAATCGGCGAAGCGGCGGATGTGGCCGTGGTTGCGGCGCTTCATGAGTCGTGACGAACGGCCCTGGCCGCGCAGGTCGAAGGTCGCGACCCAGAGGCCTTTGGCCGTCAGGTCGCGGATCGTCTCGAAATATTTCTCGATATATTCGTTGCGGCCGTGCAGGATGACGACGGTGCCCTTGGCAATCTGGCCACTCGAGCGGAAGACGGCGTAACGCAGTTGGTGGCCGTCATGGGTTTCGAAGAACCCCTCCGTGCGGTTTTCCGGGGCGGGATTATCGGGCGTCGAATAGAGAACCTGATCCATGACTTTGCCAATGCGCCGCTGCTGACTGCTTCGCATCAGGGATAGCGCATGGCATCCGGCTTGGAAAGCGGTGGGGAAAAGGGCCGGCAGGAGCATGAGGGTGCTCGCGGCCGGCCGAAGTTGAGGCTGAAGAAGAAGGGACGATGCACTTCAGCCATCGGGACCAGATTCACCCGACGCCTAAATTCCTAGGCGAATGCGCCTGAACGTGCTCCGAACCGGTCGTTCATGCGGGGTTCACGGGCCGATCAAGGCGATTGCAAAAGGTCTTGAACTCCTCGAATCCCATCACCATTTCCTTTCTGCGGGTGCCGAACAGGGCCTGCGCAACCGTCCCAAGGCCGCCAATGATGGGGTCTCAGGGGCATTTCATCGCAACACGTCGCTTCCACAGGAGGACATCATGCGTCACGTAGACTTCTCTCCCCTTTATCGTTCGACCGTCGGTTTCGACCGGCTCTTCACCATGCTCGACAGCCTTGCCCAGCCGGAGCAGGCGCAGACCTATCCGCCCTATAATATCGAGCGCACCGGTGAAAACACCTATCGCATCACCATGGCCGTTGCGGGTTTCGACGAGACCGAACTTTCGATCGAAGCCCATGCCCATGTGCTGTCGGTGAAGGGTGAAAAGAACGAGGAACCTGCCGAAAGCGGCGAATTCCTCTATCGAGGCATTGCCAAGCGCGCCTTCGAGCGCCGCTTCCAGCTTGCCGACCATGTCGAGGTCACGGCCGCTTCGCTGAAGAACGGCCTGCTGCACATCGATCTTCTGCGCAATATTCCCGAGGCTATGAAGCCCCGCAAGATCGCGATTGCCGCAGAACCGGTCGAGGCTCCGAAGGCCATCGAAGCGCAGATCATCAACGGCTGATTGATCCCCCTTACGGGTAAAACGGACGGCGCTCCTATGGGGCGCCGTTTTTTATTTCGGCTCAGGCCGGGCTGGTTGCCTCGTCGATTTCCTTGTCCGTTGCGCGGCGGGCGGCGGCGGCGGCGTATTTCTGGGCAATGACGGCGCAGACCATCAGCTGGATCTGATGGAACAGCATCAGCGGCAGCACGATCGCGCCGATCGACTGGCCGGCGAAGATGACGTTCGCCATCGGCACGCCGCTTGCGAGGCTCTTCTTCGAGCCGCAGAAGGTGATGGTGATCTGGTCGGCCTTGTTGAAGCCCAGCCACCGGCTGCCGAACATCGTCAGCACCAGAACAACTGCCAGCAGAACCATGTCGGCGACGATGACGACGGCGATATCGGCGATCGAGAAGGTGTGCCACAGGCCCTCGACGACAGCCGTGCTGAAGGCGAGATAGACGACCATCAGGATCGAGCCGCGGTCGACAGGCATCAGGATCTTCTTCTTGGCGCGGATCCAGTCGCCGATCCAGGGCTGCAGAACCTGGCCGATGATGAAGGGGGCAAGCAGCTGCAGCAGGATCTGTTCCAATGCGTCGAAGGAGAAGCCGCCATGGCCGCCGACGGAAAACAGCAGGCCGACGAGCAGCGGCGTCAGGAACATGCCGAAGATGTTGGATGCCGAGGCCGAGCAGATGGCGGCGGGCACGTTGCCGCCCGCCATCGAGGTAAAGGCGATCGACGACTGCACCGTCGACGGCAGCACGCAGAGGAAGAGGATGCCGAGATAAAGCGGCTGCGGCAGGATCGTGTCGGGGATCAGCCCGAGCGCCATGCCGAGTAGCGGGAAGATGCCGAAGGTCGTCAGCAGGATGACGATATGCAGGCGCCAGTGCAGCAGGCCTGATATGACGACGTCGCGCGACAGGCGGGCGCCGTGCAGGAAAAACAGCAGCGCGATAGCAAGGTCGGTGGCGATGCCGAAATAGTCCGCAAACGTGCCACGCGCCGGCAGCAACGAGGCAAGGATGACGGTGCAGACGAGCAGGATGGTGAATGTATCGGGCAGAAAGCGGCGCATGGCGGTCTCGCGGCTTGATAAAACAGTCATTGTTATGTCATCCATTATGATCCAGGATGCAAGGAATAACAGTTATCGAGAAGCTGGATCATGTTGGACCTTTCGCAATTGCGCAGTTTCGTCGCCGTCGAACAGATGGGCAGTTTCACGCTCGCCGCAGAAAGGCTGGGTCTCGGGCAGTCGACGGTCAGCCAGCACATCCAGCGGCTGGAGGCAGCACTCGGGCGCAGGCTGCTGGCGCGCGACACGCATAAGGTGATGCTGACCGGTGATGGCGAGGCGCTGCTGTCGCATGCGCGCGCCATGCTTTCGATCGAGGGGCAGGTGCAGTCGTTGTTTAAGAACAACAGCCTGCGCGGCAGCCTGCGGCTCGGCGTGTCGGAGGATTTCGTCACCAGCCAGCTGCCGGCGGTGCTTGAGGATTTCGTTCGTTCGCACCCGTCCGTCGACCTCGAACTGACAGTGGCGCTGTCTGGCGTTCTTTACGAAATGCAGGATAATGGCGAAATCGATCTGGTGCTCGCCAAGCGCCGGCTCGGCGATGCGCGCGGAAAGCTCGTCTATCGCGAGCCGCTCGTCTGGCTGGCGCGCGATCCTGAGCGTGTGCTTGCCTCTGGCCCTTTGCCGCTGATCGCCTTTCCGCCGCCGAGCGTCACACGGGTGATCGCGCTGGAAGCGCTCGGGCGAAACGGCGTACCCTGGCGGATCGTCTGCACCTGCGGCAGCCTGAGCGGCCTGACGGCGGCGGCGCGGGCCGGGATGGGCGTGCTGGTGCAGCCGCGCAGCATGGCGCCGTCCGGCCTGAAGGAGATCGCTGCGGGAAAACTTCCGGTGCTGGAGGACGTGGAATTCGTGCTGGTGCCGCGTAAGGGCGCCGACCAAGCACTGGTTTCAGCACTGTCGGAGGATATTCTGCAAAAGGTGAGGGGACTGAGGTCGGCGTGAATCCTTGCCCGTCACCTTTCCGGCAGGCGATCAGGCGGCCAGGCACTTCAGGAAACCATCCACGTCCGCTTCGGTGGTCGCGAAGCTGGTGACGAGGCGGATCAGGGTTTCGCTTTCGGAAACGAGCTCGGGCGTTGCCGCCGGGACCGGCCATTCGTAAAATTTCGCGCCCTTTTCCTCCGCGATTTTTGCGGCACTTTTGCTGACGACGGCAAAGACCTCGTTGGACGCGGTCGGCCAGGCGAGGCGGGCGGAGTTGCTGGTGGCGATGCCGGCGCGCAGCCTGTCGGCCATGCCGTTCGAATGGCGGGCAAGATCGAGCCAGAGACCGTTTTCGAAATAGGCATCGAACTGGGCGGCAATGAAACGCGACTTGGAGAAGAGCTGGGCGGCGCGCTTGCGGATAAAGGGCATTTCCCGGGCTTGATCCGGATTGAAGAAGACAATCGCTTCGGCACACCAGCAGCCGTTCTTGGTGCCGCCGAAGGACAGCATGTCGACGCCGCGCTTCCAGGTCATTTCGGCCGGGGTGGCGCCGAGTGCGACCAGGGCGTTGGCAAAGCGGGCGCCGTCCATGTGGAGCGGCAGATTGCGCTTCCTTGATATGGCGGCGATCTCGCCGATCTCCGGCAGGGAATAGACGGTGCCGATCTCGGTCGCCTGGGTAATGGTCACCGCGCTGGCACGGCCGTGATGGACGGCGTCCTCGGGAAAACTTGCGATCTTCGCCGAAAGCTTTTCCGGGTCGATCTTGCCGGCTTCGCCGTCAACGGCAACGAGGCGGGCCGAGCCGGAGAAAAATTCCGGCGCGCCGCATTCATCCTCGATCACATGGGCCTCCGAGTGGCAGAAGGTGATGCCGCCGGGGCGCTGGACGCTTGCCAGCGACAGGGAGTTGGCGGCCGTGCCGGTGGCGACGAAGAAGATCGAAACCTCACGCTCGAAGATCTCGGAAAAACGGGCCTCGACCTTCCTGTCGAGATCGCCGGCCCCATAGGCCGCGGCAAAGCCGGTCGATTCCGTCAGCAGACGTTCGGCAATGGATTTGTGGGCACCGGCCCAGTTATCGGAAGCAAAGAACATGGGGAAACCGTGGGAAAGGAAGGGGTTGGCAAAGTCCGCAGCGGACATTACGCCAAAGCTTCACAGGATCAAGGTTGTCGCCCGCGACACATCACAGAAATTGAACTACGCAATCAATAAACAAAATAGTACTGCTTGACGTAATTTTATTTCGTCATCACCGCTACACAGGCAATCTTCCGTCGCAAATTGACGTTTTTTAGCCGAGCGCTCTTGCAGAGCCGAATGCTTTCTGGCATAGAACTGATGAATTAGGACAGTGTTGCTGTCCTATTTTGGCCTTTATGACCGAAGAGGCGCCGAAAGCCCTGGAACAGACCGGCTTTCACGCTATAGTTCTTCCGAGCGTCAAGCTTCAAGGGGCGGCGCGCGGAGGCGAATGGCAGGCGCGGAACGCGACGGTTTGCTTTCCTTCAAAGCAGGTGTCTGCGGCCGATCTTCACAATGCAACAGCGCTGTCATGCGCCGAACCTATCTTCGGGTTGCGGCGCGGGACGAAAAGCCGCCCGCGGCCCCGCGGGCTTCGACAGGAGGAAAGATGATGACGAAGACGCCATCCGTGGAAGTTGACCGGTTAGCTGCTGCTGAGCTGCGCGCGACGGCCAATATCTCCAAATCCGCCTCCGGCCTGCCGAAGAAACAGGGACTCTACGATCCGCGCAACGAGCATGATGCCTGCGGCGTCGGCTTCGTCGCCCATATGAAGGGTGAGAAGTCGCACCAGATCGTCAAGGATGGCCTGTTCATCCTCGAGAACCTGACGCATCGCGGCGCCGTCGGCGCCGATCCGCTGATGGGTGACGGCGCCGGCATCCTGGTGCAGATCCCCGACCGTTTCTTCCGCGAGGAGATGGCCGAGCAGGGCATCACCCTGCCGCCGGTCGGCGAGTATGGCGTCGGCCATATCTTCATGCCGCGCGATGAAAAGCAGATCGAGCATTTCAAGAAGGTGATCAAGGACGTCATCACCGAGGAAGGCCAGGTCTTCATCGGCTTTCGCGACGTGCCGGTCGACAATTCCTCGCTCTCCAAGGCGCCGGCCATTGCCGCAACCGAGCCGCATCATGTACAGGTCTTCATCGGCGCCGGCGAGGATGCCGAAAACAACGACGAGTTCGAGCGCCGGCTGTTCACGCTGCGCAAGGTGATCTCCAACCGTATCTATGACGAGTTCGACGGCGAGGAGAGCAATTTCTATCCAGTGTCGCTGTCGTCGGCGACGGTGGTCTATAAGGGCATGTTCCTGGCCTATCAGGTCGGCGTCTATTACAAGGACCTGTCGGATCCGCGTTTCGAAAGCGCGGTCGCCTTGGTACACCAGCGCTTCTCGACCAACACCTTCCCGTCATGGAAGCTCGCGCATCCCTACCGCATGGTCGCCCATAACGGCGAGATCAACACGTTGCGCGGCAACGTCAACTGGATGGCGGCCCGCCAGGCGTCGGTCTCCTCGCCGCTGTTCGGTGAGGACATCTCCAAGCTCTGGCCGATCTCCTACGAGGGGCAGTCGGACACGGCCTGCTTCGACAACGCGCTCGAATTCCTGGTGCGCGGCGGTTATTCGATGGCGCATGCGGTAATGATGCTGATCCCGGAAGCCTGGGCCGGCAACCAGTCGATGGCCGCCGAACGCAAGGCCTTCTACGAATATCATGCGGCGCTGATGGAGCCCTGGGACGGGCCAGCTGCCGTTGCCTTCACCGACGGCAAGCAGATCGGCGCGACGCTCGACCGCAACGGCCTGCGTCCGGCGCGCTACCTCGTCACCGATGACGACCGCGTCATCATGGCGTCCGAAGCCGGCGTGCTGCCGGTTCCGGAGGAGAAGATCATCCAGAAGTGGCGCCTGCAGCCGGGCAAGATGCTGCTGATCGATATGGAAGAAGGCCGCATCATCTCCGACGACGAGGTGAAGTCGCAGTTGGCGACGGCGCATCCCTATCGCAGCTGGCTCAACCGCACCCAGCTCATCCTTGAAGACCTGAAGCCGGTGGAGCCGCGGGCGCTGCGCCGCGACGTGTCGCTGCTCGACCGCCAGCAGGCCTTCGGCTACACGCTCGAGGATACACGCATCCTGATGTCGCCGATGGCGACGACGGGCCAGGAAGCGATCGGCTCGATGGGCACGGATACGCCGATCTCGGCGATGTCGGAAAAGCCGAAGCTGCTCTACACCTATTTCAAGCAGAACTTCGCGCAGGTGACCAACCCGCCGATCGACCCGATCCGCGAGGAACTGGTCATGAGCCTGGTTTCCTTCATCGGGCCGCGGCCGAACATTCTCGACCATGAGGGGGCGGCGAACGCCAAGCGGCTCGAGGTTCGTCAGCCGATCCTGACCAATGGCGATCTCGAGAAGATCCGCTCGATCGGCCACACGGAAGACCGTTTCGACACCAAGACGCTCGATTTCACCTATGATATCGAGCGTGGCGCCGAAGGCATGCCCGAGATGCTCGACCGGCTCTGCGAGCGCGCGGAAGCGGCCGTCAAGGGCGGCTATAACATCATCGTGCTCTCCGACCGCCAGATCGGGCCGGACCGGATCGCCATTCCCGCGCTGCTCGCCACAGCTGCCGTGCATCACCATCTGATCCGCAAGGGGCTGCGCACCTCGGTCGGTCTCGTCGTCGAGACCGGAGAGCCGCGCGAAGTCCATCATTTCTGCCTGCTCGCCGGCTATGGCGCCGAGGCGATCAACCCCTATCTCGCCTTCGACACGCTGCTCGACATGCATGCCAAGGGCGAATTCCCGAAGGAAGTGGATGCCTCCGAAATCGTCTACCGCTACATCAAGGCGGTCGGCAAAGGCATCCTCAAGGTCATGTCGAAGATGGGCATCTCGACCTACCAGTCCTATTGCGGCGCGCAGATCTTCGATGCGATCGGCCTGCAGTCGGAATTGATCGACAAGTATTTCTTCGGCACCGCGACGATGATCGAAGGCGTTGGCCTCGAAGCGATCGCCGCAGAAACCGTCGCCCGCCATAATGCGGCCTTCGGCACGGATCCGCTTCTTGCCACGACACTCGACATCGGCGGCGAATATGCCTACCGCATGCGCGGCGAAAGCCATGCCTGGACGCCGGATGCGGTTGCCGCCCTTCAGCATGCCGTGCGCGGCAATGCCGAGGACCGCTACCGCGAATTCGCCGATATGGTGAACAATTCGGCGCTGCGCATGAACACGATCCGCGGTCTCTTCAAGATGAAGAGCGCCGAGGCGCTCGGCCGTACGCCGGTATCGATCGACGAGGTCGAGCCGGCGGCCGATATCGTCAAGCGTTTCTCGACGGGGGCGATGTCCTTCGGCTCGATTTCCAGGGAGGCGCATACGACGCTGGCGATCGCCATGAACCGGATCGGCGGCAAGTCGAACACCGGCGAGGGCGGCGAAGAATCCGACCGCTACATACCGCTGGCCAATGGTTCGATGAACCCGGAACGTTCGGCGATCAAGCAGATCGCCTCGGGCCGCTTCGGCGTCACCACCGAATATCTCGTCAATGCCGACGTGTTGCAGATCAAGGTGGCGCAAGGCGCCAAGCCTGGCGAAGGCGGCCAGCTGCCGGGTCACAAGGTTGACGCGACTGTTGCCAAGACCCGCCATTCGACACCGGGCGTCGGCCTGATTTCGCCGCCGCCGCACCACGACATCTATTCGATCGAAGATCTGGCGCAGCTGATCTACGATCTGAAGAACGTCAACCCGACTGCCGATGTTTCGGTCAAGCTCGTCTCGGAAGTCGGCGTCGGCACGGTTGCCGCCGGTGTCGCCAAGGCGCGCGCGGACCATATCACCGTCGCCGGCTTCGACGGCGGCACGGGTGCGTCGCCGCTGACCTCGCTCAAACATGCCGGCAGCCCTTGGGAAATCGGCCTTGCCGAGACCCAGCAGACGCTGGTGCTGAACGGCTTGCGTTCGCGCGTCGCCCTGCAGGTGGACGGCGGCCTGAAGACCGGCCGCGACGTTATCATCGGGGCGCTGCTTGGAGCCGACGAGTTCGGCTTTGCTACCGCGCCGCTGATTGCCGCCGGCTGCATCATGATGCGCAAGTGCCATCTCAACACCTGTCCGGTGGGTGTGGCGACCCAGGATCCGGTGCTGCGCAAGCGTTTCAAGGGCGCGCCGGAGCACGTCATCAACTATTTCTTCTTCGTCGCCAACGAAGTGCGCGAAATCCTCGCCTCGCTCGGCTTCACCCGGCTTGACCAGATCATCGGCGCCTCGGAGCTGCTGGAGAAGGATGAGATGCTGAACCACTGGAAGGCGAAGGGCCTCGACTTCAGCCGTATCTTCCACAAGGTCGACGCTCCCAAGGAAGAGACATTCTGGACGAGCCGGCAGAAGCACCCGATCGACGACATTCTCGACCGCGTGCTGATCGAACAGGCGCAGCCGGCACTGACGGCCAAGACACCCGTCGCCTTCGAGGTCGGCATCAAGAACGTCGACCGTTCGGTGGGCGCTATGCTTTCCGGCGAGGTCGCCAAGCGTTATCGCCATCGCGGTCTGAAGGAGGACACGATCAATGTGACGCTTCGCGGCACGGCGGGACAGAGCTTCGGCGCCTTCCTGGCACGCGGCGTCACCTTCAACCTGATCGGCGACGGCAACGACTATGTCGGCAAGGGGCTTTCTGGCGGCAAGATCATCATCCGGCCGCCGGAGAATTCGAGGATCGTGGCCGAGGACTCGATCATCGTCGGTAACACCGTGCTCTATGGTGCGACCGAGGGCGAATGCTATTTCCGCGGCGTGGCGGGCGAACGTTTCGCCGTGCGCAATTCGGGGGCGATCGCCATCGTCGAGGGTGTCGGCGACCATGGCTGCGAATACATGACCGGTGGCGTCGTCGTCGTGCTCGGTGCCACGGGCCGCAACTTCGCGGCCGGCATGTCCGGCGGTGTCGCCTACGTGCTCGATGAAACCGGTGATTTCGCCAGCCGCTGCAACATGGCGATGGTCGAGCTCGAGCCGGTGCCCGAGGAGGACGACATGCTGGAGAAGCTGCATCATCACGGCGGTGATCTCATGCACAAGGGACGCGTCGACGTCTCTGGCGACATGACGCGCCATGACGAGGAGCGCCTTTACCAGCTGATCTCCAACCATCTGCATTATACGGGCTCGGCCCGCGCCACTGAGATCCTCGACAACTGGGCCGATTATCGCCCGAAATTCCGCAAGGTCATGCCGGTCGAATACCGGCGTGCGCTCGAGGAAATGGAGCGCAGCCGGATGGGCATCGCCGCGGAATGAATTGCACCGGACATCCGTCACCTGACGACTGCAGGTGACGGGTGACGAAAATATCTCGATGACCCGTGACGACCGACGGCGAAAGCTGTTCAGATCGCCGGATGTCTTTCAGGGGATATGGTCCAATGACGGTCAAGACAAGCAACTTGCCCCGGGTACCGGGACTGACGATAGACAGATTGGCTGCGGTGAGGCGGTCATGAGGGTAAGGGACGAAAATATGGGTAAGGTAACAGGGTTTCTGGAAATCGACCGGCAGGTGGCAAAGTACCAGCCGGCGTCGGATCGTATCCGTCATTTCCGCGAGTTCACGATCCCGATGTCGGACCCGGAAGTGCAGAAACAGGCCGCGCGCTGCATGGACTGTGGCATCCCTTATTGCCACGGCCCGACCGGCTGCCCGGTTCACAACCAGATTCCCGATTGGAACGACCTCGTCTACAACAACAACTGGGAAGCGGCGATCCAGAACCTGCATTCGACCAACAACTTCCCTGAGTTCACCGGTCGCGTCTGCCCGGCGCCTTGCGAGGAAGCTTGCACGTTGAACCTCGAGGATGCGCCGGTCGCCATCAAGACGGTCGAGCAGGCGATCGCCGACAAGGCTTATGAACTCGGCTTCATCCGGCCGCAGCCGGCAACGGTCCATACCGGCAAGAAGGTCGCCGTCATCGGCTCCGGCCCCGCCGGCATGGCGGCCGCCCAGCAGCTCGGCCGCGCCGGCCACGAGGTGCATCTCTATGAGCGCGAGACCAAGCCGGGCGGACTGCTGCGGTACGGCATTCCCGACTTCAAAATGGAGAAGAACTTCATCGACCGTCGCGTCGAGCAGATGAAGGGTGAGGGCGTCACCTTCCATTGCGGCGTCAATATCGGCGTCGACGTCAAGGTCGAGCAGTTGCTCGCCGATCACGACGCCGTGCTTTACTGCGGCGGCTCCGAGACGCCGCGCGAGGCAGGCATTCCGGGCACCGACCTTGCGGGCGTGCATGATGCGATGCCCTATCTGGTGCAGCAGAACCGCCGCGTCGGGCGCGAGAACATCGACAGCGTCGGCTGGCCGTCGGACCCGATCCTTGCCGGCGCCAAACATATCGTCGTCGTCGGCGGCGGGGATACGGCTTCGGACTGCGTCGGCACGGCCTTCCGCCAGGGCGCCGTCAGGGTCACCCAGCTCGACATCCGGCCACAGCCGCCGGAGAAGGAAGACAAGCTTGCCGTCTGGCCCTTCTGGGCGACGAAGATGCGCACCTCCTCCTCGCAGGCCGAGGGCGCCGTGCGTGAATTCCAGGTGGCCACTCTTGAATTCGTCGGCGAAGACGGTGTGCTGACCGGCGTCAAGTGCTGCGAGGTCGACGAGCGCCGGCGGCCGGTTCCAGGCACGGAATTCGTCATCCGGGCCGATCTCGCCTTCATCGCCATCGGTTTCCGCGGCCCGTTCACCGGCAGCGTGCTGAAGGAACTCGAGGGCAAGCTGACGCTCAACACCGATAAGCGCGGCTCGACCAACGTCGTCGCCAACGACCGCGACTATAAGACTTCGATCGACAAATTCTGGACGGCGGGTGACGTGCGCCGCGGTCAATCGCTGGTGGTCTGGGCGATCCGTGAAGGCCGCCAGGCAGCGCGCGCCATCGACGAGGAATTGATGGGCTCGACCGTCCTGCCGAACTGACCATCGGCCGCACGGACCTCCGAAGACACGAACTCCGCCCCTCCGGCGGAGTTTTGGTGCGCTGCGCTGTAGTGCGACCGCTTGACGCGGAGGCTCTGCGCCGCAAGCCCCAAGCAATGCCGGGAAGCGAGATTTTCCGCCGGACGCGGGCTCAGAAGGAGCCGCTGCGACCGAAGCGGAGGTGCCTTGCCGTTTTGGCCACAGCACATTTCACTATCGGTCGCGACGCAAGGCCGCGAATGATCGACAAGGATTTTCAAATGGTTTCTGCACTTGACAGCACGCGGCTGGTTTCGGCCCAATATGCCCTGAAAAGCCTTCGTGGCTCCGACGACAGCGCGCAGGATACGCAGACTTCGTCGGCCGCCAGCATTCTGAGCAGCTACGGGCTCGATCCGAGCTCTTCCTCGCTTCTTTCCAACCAGGCCCTTTCCGGGCTGCTCGACAGGCTTTCGGCCCAAAGCGACACGTCGGACGAATCCGACACGACGGGTGACGGCGCCGAGGTCACCAGTGCGTCGTTCATGTCGATGCTGAAGCAGCAGCTGCAGGATGCGGCGGCGGCTGAAGGCGAGAGCGGCAAGGCCCACGACATGCTGGCCGCCCTCGAAGCGGGCACGCTCACCATCACCGATCCGACACAGGGCGTATCGATAACCGCCTGGGATGTCGACGATCCCGATGAGGCGGACACTGAGAGCAAGGCTGGCAAGGATATCGATGTCAGCGGCTGGAGCGACTTTCTCGACGCACATCTGGAGCGCGGCGCCGATGGCGCCTTCGTCAAGGAAAATGGCAGCTATGTCGACCAGACAAACGATAGCAACGCTTTCTTCGGCCTGATCGGCTCGAAATATTATTATCTGAGCTGGCCGCAGGCGACGGCGAAGTAAATACGAACGAAGCGAAAGGCAGCCTAGGTCGGTCGCGCGGAACGGATCTTCGGTTTGCGCGTTTGCGGGCTTAGAGAAGTCGGCGTGGCCGAGGAGGTCCCTCGGGTCCTCTACAACGCGCGCCGCGATCCGAAATGCACTCCGCGCAATAGGCACGATGTCCGGTGCTTGCGTGAAGTCGTCCCAAAAGAGGGTACATGCATGCGCGCGTTCTCTATTTCGGATGGAAAACTTGCAATTG
Source organism: Rhizobium sp. SU303 (assembly GCF_021052345.1). NCBI lineage: Bacteria > Pseudomonadati > Pseudomonadota > Alphaproteobacteria > Hyphomicrobiales > Rhizobiaceae > Rhizobium > Rhizobium sp. SU303. The sequence goes on along the minus strand of NZ_CP088095.1, from coordinate 3,930,990 downwards.
CAGCGAGCGAGACCTCGTCCAAAAATGATTTCGATTATTTGGTTGGTAACTGGAAGATCAAGAATCGTACATTGAAAGAACACCTGACCGGCAGCGACGAATGGGAGGAATTTGACGCGACCCAGGAATTCCGCCTGGTATTGCTGGGCTTAGGCAATGTGGATATTTTCCACACGGAGCTTGATGGAAAGCCATTCGAAGGCCTCACGGTGCGATTGTTCGATCCGCAGACGCGCCTATGGACGATCTACTGGGCCGACAGCAACGCGGTGAAACTCGACGGCGGAAAGGTCGGTTCGTTCGATGGCGACATCGGTGAATTCTTCGGTCGTGAAGTTGTTGGCGGCAAAGACGTTATCGTGAAATTCCACTGGGATAAGCGTAACTCGAAAGCCCCGATTTATAGCCGGGCGTTCTCCGCTGATGCAGGCCAGACGTGGGAGTGGAATTGGTACTCGAACTTTTCACCACGTGATTGACTGAGCTGGTTGACATACGCACGCCGCCGACGTTCCAGAGTCCGTTGGGCCGTGTTGAGCCGCCGGTGCGTTAGCGCTTGTGCGTTTGTGGCCTCTCCAGCCAACCTGCGCTCGCTATCATCGTAGCGCTATAGCGTGGACATCGTGCTCATCATCGTCAGGCGTCATTTGCCACCGATTGCGCGATATTCTGCGAGATAGCTGCCTAAACCGCCGATCACCGCACGAAAATACCCGTTACTTCAGTATGCCTTTAGGCACCCAATAGCCGCCGTAGCCCCTTTGACTTGCAAACCGGCGCCAGCAGGTGCAAAATCACGCGTGGAGCGAAAAAGGGACGTCGCAGAAGCGTCCTGGAATCCGGCGTTACGGTGCCGGTCCCCCGAACTCAATGAAGCTGCCGCATGTCGCGGCGGCCGTGAGAAAGGGTGACCAGAATGTCCTCGCAATCCATTTCCCGTTTCGTTGTCGTTCACGAAGACGACGTCGGAGTCAGCCACGGCGCCAACACCGCTTTCCTCGAGCTCACTCGCCTGGGGCTCTGCACCGCCGGCTCGGTGATGGTGCCGTGCCCGTGGTTTCCGGAAATTGCTGCCATTGCCCGCGACAATCCGGAGCTCGATCTCGATCTCGGCGTGCACCTGACCCTCAACTCGGACATGAAGCCCTATCGCTGGCGTCCGGTGACCGGTGTTTCGGACAAGGGCCTCACCGATCCGGACGGCTATTTCTGGGCCGAGGTAACCGACGTGCGCAGCAACGCCGATCCGGCGGCGGTGGAGCGCGAGCTGCGCGCCCAGATCGACGCCGCGCTTGCTGCGGGCATTGATGTGACCCACCTCGATTGCCACATGGGTACGGCGATGATGCCCGAGTTCGTTAACAATCTATGAGCGGCTGGGTGCCGACTACCGCCTGCCGATCCTCATGATGAAGGACTACATGACGTTCTCCGTCATGGACTATGTGGGGCCAGTGACGACTACGGAATTCGACGCAGCATCGGTGAGGGCGCGGCAGCGCGGGAATCCGATTGTCGACTTGCAGCTGGAAACGCCCTGGGAGTGGCCGCAAGGCATCGAGGCGGCCTACCGCGACCTGTTCTCGCGCGTGCCCGAAGGCGTGAGCTGGCTTGCCCTGCATTTCAATGCATCCGGCGAGATCGAGCTCATGGCGAGCGATGCGGCGTTCCGGACGGGAGAATATGAGTTTTTCCGCAGCGGAAGGGCCGCAGAGCTGATGGCCGAATTCGGCATCGTGCCGATCGGCGTGCGGGATTGGCGGGACCGGATGCGGGGATAGGAGACGCCCATTGCCCAACCGATGCGGAAACGATCCATCGACATTTCATGGTCCTTTTTTGAGGTGATGGAAAGCCCGGCTGGGCCGGCTGCTGGTGTGGCTTCACATACAAAAAAGCCTCGCTGGCGCCGTTGGTCCTCGCGGCTGCGCCCGCGTAGACGCGTCATCTTCGCCGTGACTGTCCGAAAACCGCGGACACTTTTCGGTATCATGCTCTAAATTAGCGGCCTTTTCATTTGACCGAGACTTCGGCCGGCGCCTTGACCACAGGCAGGCGGTAATCATCGACGCGGCCGGGAGGCGCCGGCGTCATTTCGCCCTGTTCGACCAGGAGGTCCCGCGGCGATCTCGTCAAGGCCATGGGCGGCGGCCTGGCGCCGAGAAGTTCGGCGCCGCCGTCGAGATTGGGATCGGAGAGACTGATCGGCACGGTATGTTCGACCGGATTGGCGGGAAGGCCGAGACCGGGCAGATTGCTGGAGTCGAGGCGGACCAGATCGGGGCTTGCCTGCGTGCCGAGAAGACGCCGCGCCGGTTTTTCCACGTAAAAGGCAAGCTTGCGCCGGCCGGCCTGGGTCAGGTTGATGCCGTCGGAGGTGCGCAGGCGCACCTGCTGGCCGTTCACATCCGAACCGGTGACGACGAAGGTGCCGTTTTCATCGACGAAACCGTCCCAGATATCGACGAATTCGCCGCCGACGCTTTCGACCTGGTTGCGGTAGAGCTGGTTCATCTGCACGGCATCGGCCGTCATCTGATCGGATTCGAAGGCGGGAAGGCCGACCCAGAGCAGCGGGATCTTGCGGTCGGTGACCTCCTTGCCGAAGGAAAGCACGCGGCGGCGATATTCGCTGAACCAGCCATCGGTGCGGAATTTTTCCTTGGCGGTGTCGGTCACCATCTGCTGGCGGTCGTTGGCGCCGATCATGACGACGACCATTGCCGGCTTCAGCTCGTCGATCATCTTCGGCAGTTGTTCCGGCCAGTCGTAATAATCGTCGCGGACAAGGCCTGAGGAGACGTTGCCGCGGGCTTCGATGACGACACCCGGCGAGGTCTCGAAGGCGGCGGTGAGGCCGTCGCCGAGGCCGCTGGCCAGGAAATCGCCGACGATCAGGATCTTTCGGGCGTCGCCGAGCTTCTGTACGGCCGGCTCCTCCTCCTGTACGGGAGCGCGGACCGGCGGTGCAGTGCGGGTATTGACGATGGCTTTCTGCGCCGGCGGGCGTTTGCGCTGCTGGCGTCTCGGCTGCTGCACGTCAGGGGCCTGCGGGCCGTCGTCGAGATAGCGCCGGCCAAGGAAGAAATCGAAGATCGACCGGCGCTGATAGCGCTGCTCCTGGGCTTCGGCGACATGCACCGGCGCAGACACGCCAAGGCACAGCGAAGCCGCCGCCAAGGCGAACACGAGCCAACGGATTTTACGGGTCCGATCAGTTTTCTTCGTCATGGGCAGTTCCGCATCTGCCGGCATCTTGCACGCAGGGCAGGCCAGCGTCCACTCCCACTAATATCTAGGTCGCGGTTCTGCCGCTTCCAATGCGGGTTCGCCAAAACCCTGCGGCAGGACGGGGCGACCTGCATGAGACAAAGACTTGAAGCGCCCTGCATGATTCCCGAACCGACGCGAACTCTAGCGGCGCAGGGCGTTCAGAAGCGGTAGCGAGGGCTCGCCGTCCGGCTGCATGCCGATGCGCGACTGCACGGCCGATATCGCCGCCTTCGAACCCGAGCCGAAATTGCCGTCGACCTCGCCATTGTAATAGCCGAGCGTCTTCAGACGGGTCTGCAGCTCGAATTTCTCGGTGATGTCGAGTGCGCCGTTCGGGCGGGGCCAACGCTGCTGCATGCCGCCGTAGCCTGCGATCTGGTCGGCCAGCAGGCCGACAGCAAGCGCGTAGCTGTCCGAGGCATTATAGTTCTTGATGGTGAAGAAGTTGGCGGTCATCAGGAAGCCCGGGCCGCCGGCTCCGGCCGGCATCTTCAATACGGCTTTGGTGCCGCTCTCGCGGAAGGCCTTGCCATTCGGGCGTGTCAGGCCGAGTGCCGCCCATTGGGCCAGTGTATGGGTCTTGCCAGCCTGCTTGGCGACTGCGGCGGGAACGACGACCTCGTAGCCCCAGGTCTTGCCGGTGTCCCAGCCGTTCTTCATCAAGAGATTGGCCGAGGTCGCCAGCGCGTCGGGGATCGAGTTCCAGATGTCGCGATGGCCGTTGCCGTCGGCATCGATGGCATAAAGCAGGTAACTTGTCGGAATGAACTGGGTGTGGCCCATGGCGCCGGCCCAGGAGCCGGTCATCTCGCGTGCCGGCACATCGCCATTCTGCAGGATCTTCAGCGCGGCGACCAGCTGTTTCTTGGCGAATTTGGCACGGCTGGGATCGGCATAGGCAAGCGTTGCCAGGGCGCGCGGCACGTAATGCAGTCGGTCGTCCTTGTCGAGAACCGCGCCGTAATTCGATTCCATCGACCAGATAGCCAGCAGTATGGTCTTGTCGACGCCGAAGCGCTGCTCGATCGCAGCGAGCGTTCTTGCGTGCTTGGCGGCCATCTCGCGGCCGATCTTGACCGTATAGGGATTGACGCGACTATCGACATAGTCCCAGATCTTCGAGGTGAATTCCGGCTGGTAGGCCGCCTTTTCGAGCACGGTCGGATCGGGCTCGCTCACCCCGGAAAAGGCCTTTTGATAGGTTGCCTTACTGATGCCACTCTGAGCGGCAGTTTGGTAAAAATCCGCGATCCATTTCTGGAACCGGGAATCAGCTTTCGCGTTGTCGGGGACCAGTCCTACCTGGGCTGCGACAATGAGCGCGAGAGCAAGACCACGAAGGGAGTTTTTGTGATTCTGGGTCATCGACAGTCGTATCCCACATCTTCAGTTTCAGGCGTAGCAGGGCGTCATGTCCGCCCAGACCCGAGACTACAGGAACGGAGTCAACAAAATCTTTACCATGACCGTCCGCTGAGGTCACCAGTTGCAAAACAGTTGCAATTCTATACTAGTCAGACGTGAACGGCTTTATTTAAAAGGCGATATAGTCAAAGCAGGAGGCCTGTGTGGCGCATCACAATAAAGTTCGTAAGGCAGTTTTCCCGGTAGCAGGGTTGGGGACGCGGTTCCTGCCGGCAACAAAGGCTGTTCCGAAGGAAATGTTGACCGTGGTCGACAAGCCGATCATTCAATATGTCGTCGATGAGGCGATCGAAGCCGGGATCGAGCATCTGGTTTTCGTCACCGGGCGCAACAAGCACGTCATCGAAGATTATTTCGACATTCATTTCGAACTCGAGCAGACGCTCAAGGAGCGCGCCAAGAAGGCGGAAATCACGCTCCTGCAGCAGCAGCTTCCCAAGGCAGGTACGGTGAGCTTTACCCGCCAGCAGGAACCGCTCGGCCTCGGCCACGCCGTATGGTGCGCCCGCGAGATCGTCGGCGACGAGCCCTTCGCTCTGCTGCTGCCCGATATGATCATGAAGGGCGAAAAGGGCTGCATGAAGGGCATGATCGACCTTTACGGCCAGAGCGGCGGCAATATCATCGCCGTCGAGGAATGCGCGCCCGACCAGGCGCATAAATACGGCATCGTCGGCGTCGGCGAAGCGATCGGCGACGGATTCCGCATTACCGGCATGGTGGAAAAGCCCGCCAAGGGCACGGCGCCTTCCAACTTCTTCATCAACGGCCGCTATATCCTGCAGCCGGAGATCTTCAAGATCCTCGAAACCCAGGAGCGCGGCGCCGGCAACGAGATCCAGCTCACCGACGGCATGCTGAAGCTGCTGAAGGAACAGGATTTCGCCGGTTACCACTTCCGCGGCGCGACTTACGACTGCGGCGCCAAGGACGGCTTCATCCTGGCGAACGTCGCCTTCGCCCTCGAACGCGCCGATATCCGCCCCTCCGTCGAAGGCGGTTTCAGGGAACTGCTTGCCGGCCTGAAATAAGTCGCAGATTCAATGTGATAGAGCGCCGCGTGTCCTAACGGATACGCGGCGCTCTATTTTGGTCGACATGCATTAGAGCGTGCGTCCTTTCGGACGCACCAAGGACGCTCCAACACTTTCGAATCTACGCATCGTGCTTTCCGAAAATCGATTCCGATTTTCGGGCCGATGCGCTAGCGTTTCAGCTTGAGACCAACGCCGGCTCGCCATTGCTGCGAGTCGCTGCCTTCCTTGCGCGTCGTCAGCTCGTAGCCGAGCGTGCTGGTCAGATCGAGATAGCGGTTGATGTTCCAGGTCAGGCCGGTCGCGGCGGTATAGACGAGCTCGTCGTTGATGGTGCTGTCCGTGGGATAATCGCGCCATATGACCCCGCCGATCATCGTCCCGACCAGGTTGTCGCGCAGCTGGTGGGTGACGGTCGTCGTCAGCGCGTGCGAGACGTAGCCGCTTTCGCCTGCCGTGGTCGAGGGTTGGATGCTCGTCTGCAGGTCGAGATTGACATCGGTGCCGCGGATCGGCGACCAGAGCAGGCTCGCATCAAGCGTGGCGGTATCGATCGAGGACAGGCGGCTGTCTTCGAAATCCGCCATCTCGTAGCCGACACCGACTTCACCCTTCAGCTTTTCGCCGAGATCGACCTCGACGCCTGCCTTGGCGCCATAGCTATGGCCGGAACGCTCGTAACCGGCAGAATCGCGTGTTTCATCATAGACCGAACGACCGATCGTCGCCTCGATGAAGGGGATGAGCGCGGGAGACAGCTCGTAGCCGACGCGGCCGCGCAGCGTGCCCGTCGTCTGGTTACGGTCGCTGAGAGCGACGGTGGTGCCGTTCGCAAGCTTGGCATCCGAATAGATCGAGCGGGTCAGTGCCAGTGCCGTCGTGCCGCGCAGGATGCCGAAATCGCGTTGGACGGAGGCGCCTGCCGAAAATTCCTGAACGTCCGACTGCTGCGCGGCGTCGGCGATGGCGTCGGGATCGTCCGTATCCTCGCGATAGAAATTATAACCGGCGGTGAGGTGCGCGACAGTCTCGTCGGCAAGATCCAGCCTGAGATCGCCGTCGACTTTAAAGGAAGGCTGCTCCTCGCCCTCGCCGCTGATATTCCTCTGCCAGGCGCCTTCCGAGGTCACGGTGAGCTGGTGCCGACCCCAGTCGGACGTCAGTGTCGCTGCCGCATCCGTTTCGAGGAAGGCGCGCCGCTGCCTGGTATTGCCGTCCTTGGTGGTCTCGGTGTTGATGCTCTGGGTGACGCTCGGACGGAGCACAAAAGTGCCGATCGGAATTCCTGGCGTTTCCTCTGTCGAGGCGCTCTCGGCAGCCCTGCGGCGCGGCAGCGTCTCGTCGATCGGCGCCTCGCGGGTGTTCAGCCGGCGTATGTCCTCGTCGAGGATGGAGCCGGTAATGTCGTCGCCGGCCTGTGCATCCGGTATGGCGGGCCGCTGCTGGGCATCGTCCGCGGTCGCAGTCGTGCCGTTTGCCTCAGGAGTGGTGGTATCGCCGGTCTCGTCATCGAAACCGGTGGCGGATGTGGCATTGTTGGTGGCGCGGTAATCCTGAGAGGCGGCGGAGCGGCTGTTTGCCGGCTGTGTCGAGGCGGATTGCGCGAAGGCTGCCGTCTGGCTGAGAAGCATGCTACCAAGCACGGCAAAAGAGACGGCACGGCTCATGGCGCGGAGCGGCGTCACACTGCTCGTCTGTTTTGGCTGGCCCATGCAATTCGCGCCTGACATGCTTTCGGTTCTTACCCAAAGGTAAAGCCTTGTGGTTAACCATTCGTTGCCGGCGGCGGGCGAAAGAATGCGGGGTGGACTTGGAAAGTGAAAAGGTCTAACGCAATTTCATGAACAGAAGAGCGATCAACCTCGTTGAAAACAGCGTGCTCGAATCGGGAAAACGCACGATAGAGACCGAAAGACGCGGTCTTGAAGCGCTCGAACAGGCTTTTGACAATGGATTGGCCGGTCCTTTCACACGGGCCGTCGAAGTCATCGGCGACATCTCCGGCCGCGTGATCGTCACCGGCGTCGGCAAGAGCGGGCATATCGGCGCCAAGCTCGCCGCGACATTCGCGTCAACCGGGACGCCCGCCTTTTTCGTACATGCGGCGGAGGCCAATCACGGCGATCTCGGGATGATCGCGCGCGACGACGTCGTGCTGGCGATTTCCAAGGGCGGCGAGAGCGCCGAGCTCAAGAGCATCATTTCCTTCACGCGGCGCTTCTCCATTCCGCTGATCGCGATCACCTGCAGCGAAGGTTCCTCGCTCGCGGCCGCCGCCGATATCGTCCTTCTGATGCCGAACGAACAGGAGGCCTGCCCCAATGGGCTGGCGCCGACGACCTCGACGCTGATGCAGCTTGCGATTGGCGACGCTCTGGCGGTGGCGCTTTTGGAGGCGCGCGGCTTTACCGCCACGGATTTCCACGTCTTCCATCCCGGCGGCAAGCTGGGCGCGAGCCTGATGCATGTCGCCGATGTCATGCATACAGGCGAGCGGCTGCCGCTCGTTGCCACGGGTACACCGATGCCGGAGGCGATCACGGTGCTGTCGCGCAAGCACTTCGGCTGCGTCGGCGTGCTTGATGAGGATGGGCGGCTCTGCGGCATCGTCACCGAAGGCGACATGGCGCGCAACCTGACGCGCAATCTCTCTGAACTTGCCGTCGACGACATCATGACGAAGACGCCGAAGACGGTGAGGCCGACGGTGCTGGCGACCGCGGCCCTGGCTCTGCTCAACCAGCACCACATCGGCGCGCTGATCGTCATTGACGACGACCGCCGGCCGGTCGGGCTGGTGCATTTCCACGATCTGCTGCGGATCGGCGTCGCCTGACCAGCTTCGTCTGATCAGAATTATTTTGATCAGACGGGCTCGACCGTCAGGTCGCGGCCGTTGCTCGAAACCACTTTCACCTGTGTTCCGACGGGCAGGTCCGGTCCCATCACCTGCCATAGCGTGTCGTCGAGGCGGATGCGGCCACGACCTTCGCGGATCGGTTCGTGCAGCGTCGCCGTGCGGCCGACGAGGCTGGCGCCGCGCTGATTGAGAAAGGGCTCGTCAGTCGTCGCATTGCGCAGCGTCAGCCGGCGGCCCGCGAAGGTCGTGGCAACGGCGAGCAGCGCAAAAAGGACCGCCTGCAACTCCCACACCCAGAAGGCACTGTCCCAGAAGAGCAGCGACAGCGCGCCGACGATCAAGGCGGCAAGGCCGATCCAGACCAGAAAGAAGCCGGGAACGATCATTTCCGCGGCGAGCAGCACGAGGCCTGCGACCCACCAGCTCCACGGACCGAGTTCGGCTGCGATCTTCGCCAGCATGGCTTAGCGCTCCTGCTCGGGGTTGAAAGGATTAGGGGTCAACGGATTGATCGGCGGCGTCGAGCGCGCCGGAGCGGGACGCGGACGCGGCGGTACCGGCAGCGGCGTTGACGGGCTGTTGCCGGCATCGCCGAAGACTTCGCGGGCAATGGCGCCGATACCACCGAGCGAGCTCAGGATGGAAGAGGCTTCCATCGGCATCATCACGATCTTGGAATTGGGCGCCGAACCGATCGAGGTCAGCGCTTCGGTGTATTTCTGGGCGACGAAATAGTTGATCGCCTGGATGTCGCCGGCGGCGATCGCCTCGGAGACCATCTTCGTCGCCTTGGCTTCGGCCTCGGCCAGACGTTCGCGGGCTTCAGCGTTGCGGAAAGCGGCCTCGCGCTGGCCTTCGGCCTGCAGGATGGCGGATTGCTTGGCGCCTTCGGCCCTCAAGATCTGCGCGTTGCGCGAGCCTTCGGCTTCCAGCACCTGGGCGCGTTTCTCGCGCTCGGCTTTCATCTGGCGGGCCATCGCATCGACGAGGTCGCGCGGCGGCTGGATGTCCTTGATCTCGACGCGGGTGACCTTGATGCCCCAAGGATGCACGGCCTCGTCGACGACGCGCAGCAGCCGGTCGTTGATCGCATCGCGGTTGGAAAGTAGTTCATCCAGATCCATCGAACCCATGACCGAGCGGATGTTGGTCATGGTGAGATTGAGGATGGCGTTTTCGAGGTTGGAGACTTGATAGGCAGCCTGAGCGGCGTTCAGCACCTGATAGAAGGAAACGGCATCGGCCGAAACCGAGGCATTGTCCTTGGTGATCACCTCCTGGGTCGGCACGTTCAGCACCTGCTCCATCACGTTCAACTTGGCGCCGACGCGCTCGATGAAGGGGGTGATGAGGTTAAGGCCCGGCTCCAGCGTGCGGGTATAACGCCCGAAGCGCTCGATTGTATAGCGGTAGCCCTGCGGCACGGTCTTGATCCCGGCAAAGAGCACCAGGATGACGAAGATGACCAGCACGATCACGACGATGTCGAAGCCGCCGAACAGCATGAAGAATTCCTCCTATCGGCGCGTGCGCGCCTGCCCAACTGATGTGGTGGGGTAGCATGTTCTTTGCGAGGAAGAAATGCCACACGGATGCCACACATCCGCATGAGAGGGAGGTTTCATCTCGGTTGAGTTATTCGGGCCTTCGCCAGCTATCCGCGCGGCGCCGCTTGCTGAAAAAGTTTCTCAGATCCAGCCCTGCAATTCGCGGCGGACGACCTTTTCCAGCACCTTCATGCCGTCCTCGCCGTCGTTGAGGCAGGGAATATGCGCGAACTTCTCGCCGCCGTTCTCGTGGAAGGAATGGGCGGCCTGTTCGGCGATCTCCTCCAGCGTCTCCAGACAGTCGGAGACGAAGCCGGGATTGATGACGGCGATGCGCTTGACGCCGTCCTTTGCGAGCTTTTCCACGGTCTTGTCGGTATAGGGCTGCAGCCATTCCTCCGGCCCGAAGCGGGACTGGAAGGTGACCATGAAGTTTTCCTTGGTGAGCCCGAGCCGGTCGCGCAGCAGCCTGCCGGTCTTCTGGCATTGACAGTAGTAGGGATCGCCCTGCTTGAAATAGGACATCGGAATGCCGTGGAAGGAGGCGAGCAGCATCTCGGGCTTCCAGTCGAGGGTCGAAAGATGCTTTTCGACGGAGGTGGCGAGCGCTTCGATATAGGTCTCGTCGTCATGGTAGGCGGGAACGGTGCGCAGCGCCGGCTGCCAGCGCATCGAAAGCAGCTTCTGAAACGCTTTGTCGTTGACCGTGGCGGTGGTCGCCGCCGCATATTGCGGATAGAGCGGGAAGAGCACGATACGATCGCAGCCCTCTTCTTTCAGCGCCTCGATGCGCGAGGCGATCGACGGCGTGCCGTAGCGCATCGCCCAGTCGACCTTGACTTTGGCAAGATCCTTCAGGCGCTCTGCCATCAGGTCGGACTGGTTGCGCGTGTAGGTACGGAGATAACTTTCGTTCCTCTCCTTGTTCCAGATCAGCTCATAGGCCTTGCCGACCTTCTGCGGACGGGTGTTGAGCACGATGCCGAACAGGATCGGATACCACTTCCAGGGCGACCATTCGATGACGCGGCGATCGGTCAGGAATTCCCTGAGATAACGGCGCATCGAGGTATAATCGGTGCCGTCAGGCGTGCCGAGATTGACCAGCAGCACACCCACCTTACCAAATTTGACGGCCGGATGGTCGGCCGGGCGGAGTGAAATATCTGCTGTCATTCTGACCCCAACGTTCATTTGTCCCATCGGCTCATACGCAGCCCGGAGATCGTGGTTCACCCTATAGAAAGAAAAGCCGGCCCGGAAAACCCCGGACCGGCCAGTGGCATCGAGACAAATCGTCTTACTTGGCGGGGACCTGAATTTCCTCGCCGATCCTGAGATGGCGCGGGTTCGGGCTGCCATTGGCTTCCGAGAGTTTGCGCCATTCGGCGCCATCGCCATAGAAAGTTTCGGCCAGATCCCAGAACGTATCGCCGGCAACGATGACATGGGTCGATGGTGTTGCAGGTGCTGACGTTGCCGGAGCCGGTGCGGGCTCGGTCGAAGGCGCCGGTGTGGCGGGTGCCGGAGCCGGTTCTGCGGATGGGGCAGGTGCTGCCGGAGTCGGGCTGGGCTCTGCAGATGGGGCTGGAGCTGCAGGGGCCGGAGCTGCAGGGGCCGGAGCCGGCTCTGCAGACGGAGCGGGAGCAACGGGTGCAGCAGGCGCTGGCTCGGAAGCGGAGGGAGCAGGCGCTGCCTGCGCCAGTTCGGTGACGCGGCCGTCCGTGTAGGGCTTGTAGGGCGAATGTGCTGCGACATATTCGGCGGTCACGTCGGCAAGGTCCGGACCGTAATCGTAGGCGTTCTTGCCGTCCTTGAAGATCGAATAGCCATCGCCGCCGGCCCGCATGAAGTTATTGGTGGCGACTTTGTAGGTCTTGGCCGGGTCGATCGGAGCGAAGCTGTCGCCCTCCTTCACCTGGACATCGCTGACACGGCTGCCGACGGGCTTCGACTGATCAAACGAGAACTTCAGGCCGGCGACCTGCGGGAAGCGCCCGGCTCCCTGGTCGATCTGGCTGACACCATTTTCGAGCGCTTTGACGACATCTGCGCCGGTCGTCTCAAACGTCGCGAGCGTGTTCTGGAAAGGCAGGACGGTGATGACCTCACCCTGGGTGACCTCGCCGCCGTCGATCGAAGCGCGTAGGCCACCGCCGTTCTGGACGGCGATGGTGACGCCCTGGTTCTTGGTGCGATCGAGCATGGCGTCGGCCACCAGATTGCCCATCGAGCATTCCTTGACGCGGCAGACCTTGCGGTCGCCTTCGATCGGACTTTCGGAGGAGCCGATCACCTTCTTGCGCAGTTCCTCGATCGGCTTTGCCAGTTCGGCAATGCGGGCAATGACGGCGGGATCGGGCGTGAAGGCGGAGTCGATCAGGATCGGATCGCCCTTGGCATCCTTGACGACGCCGCTATCGTCGAAATTGACGACGAGATCGCCGAGATACTTGCTGTAGGAGGCAGCCTGGACGACCGGCACCTTGTAGCCGCCGGGATTGTCGACCATCGTCGGATAGGGGCCTTCTGCCTTCGGATCGGTATTCGAGAGCAGGCTGTGGGAATGGCCGCCGACGACGATGTCGACATCCGGGATCTTGGCGATTAGGGCGAGATCGCGGGGATAGCCGACATGGGTCAGCGCGAGGATCTTGTTGACGCCCTGGCCCTTCAGATCCTGAACGGCTGCCGTGATGGTCTGGACATCATCTTCAATCGTAACGTTCGGGCCGGGGGAGGAAAGCTCTGCCGTATCATTGGTGACGGCGCCGACGATGCCGATCTTCTGGCCGCCGACATCGAGCACCAGCGACGGTTTGATGCGGTCGCCGAGCTTGGAGGCGGCTGTCGCCTTGACGTTCGCCGTCACGACAGGGAACTGCACCTTGTCGAGGAAGGTCGCGAGCCCGTCCTCGCTGTCGTCGAATTCATGGTTGCCGACGGTCATGGCGTCGAACTTCATCAGGTTCAGGAATTCGGCTTCGGCTGCTCCCTTATAGGTCGTGTAAAAGAGCGAGCCCTGGAAATTGTCGCCGGCATTGAGGAGGACGATGTTCTTGCCGGATAGCGCCTGACGGCGCTGGTCGATCGTGGTCTTCAGGCGGGCAGCACCACCGAAGCATTCCTTCTTGCCTTCCTCCTCGGCCGAACAAGTGGAGTCGAACTTGTTGATCGATTCGATGCGCGAATGGAAATCGTTGATATGAAGAATATTGAGTTCGTAATCCGCAAAGGCGGCGCCCGCGCTCAGCGCCAGCATGGACGCGGTCAAAAGACCGAAGCTGAAAGACTTCGTCATCCCTGTTCTCCTGATTGAGGCGAAAGATCCCCCTGATCCTCGCCGATCCCTTTTATTATGCGCCGGGGCGGTTTCCCGGCCTGCGGATGTTCCATCAGACGATGCACGACCGCAAGAGAAAGCTGGGCCAGGTGCGGCGCTTTCCAAGGGGGCAGGGTAAAAAAGCCGGGTTGCTTTATTCCCGGCATTCGCCGTCGGCGGTGTTTCGATAGAGTTCGTGCACGGCCTCCGCAATATTCGGAACCGTGGCGAGCGCGATGATCAAGCAGAGAAGGGAAACGAGGCGATGAAAGCGCCGGCCGGCCCGATAGGCAAGGAGCGCGCCTGCACCATAGATCAGAACCGCCGGTACGACGAAGATCAGCACCTGCAGCGGCCCGTCGCAATCGGGAGCGGCGATGCCCGCATGGTGTGCTCTAGCCTATCGCCCCATCTCTCAGCCGCGGCGGGAAAGCGTGAACTGCGCGCCGGAATCGGAGGTGCAATTGAGCTGGCTCGGGTTGACGAGGGCGCAATTGACCTTGGACTGGGTCTTGCGCACCAGCGAGGTCATGTTGATCTCCACCAGGGTCGGTGAGGTATTGATATAGGTGCCCGAGGCAAGAAGCTGGTTGCTGTCGGTCGTGCGGGTGGTGAAAGTACCGCCTTGGAAGGTGGAAACGATGCCGTTCGGATCGCTCCAGTTGCCTTCGACACCGGTGGCGGCGGGCGAGGTTGCAACCGGCAAACGACGCGGCTCCGATGAAACGCAGGCGGCAAGAGCGGCCGCTGCACCGACAAGAACAAGACCAGTTCTGATTTTCATAAGGCTTCTCCCGGCGAATCGGCGCGGCGGACAGCCGCCAAGTTCGGGCAAAACATGGCGCGCGCCCGGCGCGAAGGCAAGCCTTGGAGGGGTGGCGGGCGCCAATTATACAGCCGGCGTTACAAAAATGCCCGCCTTGCGGCGGGCATTGTCAAAGCCGTGCAGGCGATCTCAGCGAACCAGAATGTTCCTGAACTGCCACGGATCCTTGGTGTCGATATCCTCCGGGAAGAGGCCCGGACGGCCGTCGAGCGGGGTCCAGTCGGTGTAGTGGCCTTCGACCGGGCCGAGATAAGGCATCTGCACTTCGAGGCAGCGCTTGTAATCGATCTCGTCGGCTTCGACGATGCCGGCATTCGGGTTTTCCAGCGCCCAGACCATGCCGGCGAGGACGGCGGATGTGACCTGCAGGCCGGTGGCGTTCTGGTAGGGCGCGATGCGGCGGGTTTCTTCCAGCGACAGGCGTGAGCCATACCAATAGGCATTCTTCTCATGGCCGTAGAGCAGGACGCCGAGTTCGTCGATGCCGTCCTCCAGCTCGTCCTCGTCGAGAACGTGATGGACCGGCTGCGGCGTGCCGCCATTGCCGAACATCTCATGCAGCGAGAGAACGGCGTCGTTGGCCGGGTGGTAGGCATAGTGGCAGGTCGGGCGGAAGGTCACTTCGCCGTCCTTGTCGCGGACCGTGAAAAAGTCGGCGATCGAGATCGACTCGTTGTGGGTGACGAGGAAGCCATATTGCGGACCAGGCGTCGGGCACCAGGTGCGCACGCGGGTGTTGGCGCCCGGCTGTTCCAGGTAGATTGCCGCCTTGTTGCCCTTCTTGTGCTTCTTGGCGTTCTTCGGCATCCATTCTTCATGTGTGCCCCAGCCGAGTTCGGCCGGCTGCAGGCCTTCAGAGATGAAGCCTTCGACGGACCAGGTGTTCCAGAAGACGTTGAGCGGCTTCGGATGCTTGGTGCGCTGGGTGTCGCGCTCGGCGATGTGGACGCCCTTTACCCCGAGCTTCTTCATCAGCTTTGCCCAGCCTTCGCGATCGTGCTGGTCCGGTTCCTCGAACTTGAGGCCGATGTCGTTGGCGAGGTTGACGAGCGCCTGCTTGACGAACCAGGAGACCATGCCGGGATTGGCGCCGCATGTGGAGACGGCGGTGGCGCCGCCCGGATTCTTCGCCTTTTCCTTGCGCATGGTTTCGCGCAGCGCATAGTTGGTGCGGTCGGCATTGCTCATGCTCTTGTCGAAATAGAAGCCGAGCCAAGGCTCGACGACGGTGTCGATATAGGGAACGTCGAGCTTGCGGCAGAGCTTGATGATGTCGAGCGAGGAGGTGTCGACCGAAAGGTTGACGCAGAAACCCTGGCCCTCGCCTTCCGTCAGCAGCGGCTTCAGCAGTTCCTTGTAATTGTCCTTGGTGACATATTCCTTGATGTGGCGAACGCCGTGCTTCTTCAGGATCTCCATGTCGGAGGGTTCTTCACGAGGGTCGATGACGACCATCCGGCTCTTGTCGAATTTGAAATGGCGCTCGATCAGAGGCAGGGTGCCGCGACCAATGGAGCCAAAGCCGATCATCACGATCGGACCGGTAATTTCGGCATATACCGGATAGTTCTGTTCCGTCATTCTTTTCTCCTGTGGAAGAGGACGAAGGCGTTCAGCCCGAAGAATTGTTTTGAAATTGCCGCAGAGAGTGCGAGGTGACCGGCTCTAACCATAAAACGGCGTCACAATAAAGAGCGTTGACGGGGAAAGGCCAAATATCGAGCGGCGATAGAGGCCGGCGAGGCCGTCCTGGGGATCGGCAGCCCGTCTGGATTGGCTTAACCGATGACGGTGCCCTGGTGGAAGAGCATACGCCAGTGCCCGTCCTCTTCCAGCCGCCAGATGGAACTGCGCAGCGTTCGCCTTTCGCTTCCGTCGGTGTCTGTGTAAATGGCGCGGTAGGTGACGAGCGCGATGTGCTCGGCAAGTCTTTGGGTTTCGAAATGCTCGCCGTGGGACGTTCCCGTCCGTTGTTCGGCCAAAAGACTGGGCACAATGACGTCGAAGGTATAGAGCCGTCCGGAACTGCCGATTTCACGGAAATCGCGCGAGAGCAGCGTAGTCAGCATCTCCCGCGAGGCGCGAACGGACGGGTCGAAGAGTTTTTCTTCGAGCTCTTTCAGATGGGCTGCGAGATCATCCATGATCGGCTCCTGCTAATTCAGCGCTTCAGGATTTCCAGTCCTTCGACCGCAGTCGTTACGGCAAGCTCGGTGATATCGTATTCGGCAACGCCATGGATGATGAAGGGATCGGCGGCGACATAGGTCTCGATTGCGGTGCGATCGCCGATTGCGAGGATGACGCCGCCGGTGCGCGGTACCTTGCGGCCTGAGGCGAGGAACCAGCCCTTGGCATAACCCTCCTTCACCCAGGCCATGTGCGGCTCCATGTGCCTGTCGGCTTCATCGTTGGGTTTCACATAGGTGAGCGAGAGAATGAACATGGTCAGCTCCTGACGAGGTTTGCGAGGATAAGACCGCGCAGCGAATTGCCGATATAAAGCGTGCCGGCATCGAGATCGGCAAGCGTGATACGGCCGACGCGGGCCTGTCGCCGGCAGATGAGTTCGGTGCGCAGCACGCCGGCGAGCAGGCCGCAGGAGATCGGCGGGGTGCGCAGGATGCCGGTTCCATCGTCCAGGAAGATCGAGGTGATGGTGCCCTCGCAGACTTCGCCGCACTCGTTCAAAAGCATGACTTCATCGGCTTCATCAGGCCTGTATTCGGCGCGCGCGGCCTCGTAGACGGCGCGGCGCGTGGTCTTGAGGCGCAGCAGTCTGTCGGCGGAATTTAGGCGGGTCTCGGCGAGGCGGACGGTCCAGATGGTATCGGGCGCCAGGGGCACGAAAGCGGCGCGCGTCACCTCGATCCGGCCTTGCGCGTCGAAGGTCAGGCGGATGCGCAGTGGACCGGCAGCACCCGCAACGGCTTCGTCGAGCTTGGCCGCCGCCTCGATCGGTTGTGGGAAGCCAAGGCGACGGGCGGAGCGGGAAAGCCGGGCGAGATGCAGCCGCAGCCGGATGAAGCCCTCGCCGGGCTGCCAGCGCAGCGTCTCGATCAACGAAAAATCGATCATCGCGCAATCCATTGGTCGCCGACAGCGAAGCGGGCCTTGAGCAGGCATTCCTCATATTCGGCCTCGGCGGTCGAATCGAAGACGATGCCGCCGCCGACATTGAAGACGGCCCTGCCGCCGTTAAAAAGCGTGATCGTGCGGATGGCGACGGAAAAACGCATGGCGCCGGTGGGTGAGATCATGCCGATCGCGCCGCAATAGGCGTCGCGCGGGATATCCTCGAGCGCGTGGAGGATTTCCATTGCCCGCATCTTCGGGGCGCCGGTGATCGAACCGCAGGGGAAGAGCGCGGAGAAGATGTCGCGGATCGAAAGATCGGGGCGGAGCCTTGCCTGGACATGGCTCACCATCTGGTGGACGGTCGGATAGGTCTCGATGTCGAAGAGCTTCGGAACGTCGAGCGTGCCGACCTCGGTAATGCGGGAGATATCGTTGCGCAGGAGATCGACGATCATGCGGTTTTCCGCCTGCGTCTTGATATCGCGGCGCATGGCCTTGATGATTTCGGCATCCTCGGCGGTGGTAGCGCCGCGTTTCGCCGTGCCCTTCATCGGATGGGTCTCGATCCAGCCCTCTTCATCGGTGCGGAAGAAAAGTTCGGGCGACCGCGAAAGGATGATCGGGCCGCCGAGATCGACCAGCGCGCCGTATTTGACCGGCTGGCGTTCGATCAGCGACCAGAAGGCGGCACGAGGATCGCCATTCCAGCGAGCCTCGACCGGCATGGTGAGGTTCGCCTGATAGGCGTCGCCGAGCCGCAGGTGCTGGTGGAGACGGTCGAAGCGCTCTTTATATATAGGGAAATCCCAGGCAGCTTTCGGAGCGGTGAGGAATTCCTCGTTTTCGATGCGCTGTTTTGGCTGGGCAAGCGGATGCGTATCGGCCTGCGGAGCGTCGAACACGCCGAAACAGATGAGCGGGGTCTCGCGATGTTCCCCGGCGAAGGGAGCAAGTTTTTCTTCGAAGAGGTATCCGGCCTCATAGGCCATGTAACCGGCAAGCCATTTGCCTGCGGCCTTGGCCTGCTCCATCCGGGCAAGGCCTGCAAAGAACTCGGCGCGCGTCCTGGCAACGATGATCTCCGCCGGCTCGGCAAAGAGCATCACCTGTCCGGTCACGTCGTCGCGGAAGAGAATGTAGGGGTCAGACATGGTTGCGCCGCATCTTGCCTGGTTATCCGATGCTTGCGACGGTTTTGTTCTCTGCAATGGCGGGCGATGCGAAGCTCGTGGTTTCGCTGCAGGCCGAGACCGCAGCAATACCCGCATCCCTCATTCCTGTGCTTGTCACAGGAATCCAGCCACGGCGCGTCCGCGCTGTGAATGACTGATTTCCGACAGATAAAAAGTCTCCGGCACCCAAGGACTTGGGCGCGCTAGATTCCTGTGACAAGCACAGGAATGAGGGAGAGGGGGCTGCCGTCATGGTTCCTCATAGACGTTGCAGAATGCGGTTGGTAAATCAAACCGTTACAATGCCGATCATGACCCCGCTTGTTTCAAGTCTTGGCCGGGCCTAGCCCTTATCCAACGCTTCCAGTTCGTCGATCAGTCCTTCGATCATCGACAGGCCCTGGCTCCAGAACGACGGATCGGTGGCGTCGAGGCCGAAAGGCTTCAGCAGTTCCGAGTGATGCTTGGTGCCGCCGGCCCTCAGCAGTTCGAAATACTTCTCCTGAAAGCCCTTCTCCGCCTTCTGGTAGACGGCATAGAGCGAATTCACCAGGCAATCGCCGAAGGCATAGGCGTAGACATAGAAGGGCGAGTGGATGAAGTGGGGGATATAGGCCCAATAGGTCTCGTATCCCTCGGAAATGCTGATCGCCGGCCCAAGGCTCTCCGACTGGACGGAGAGCCAGAGTTCGCCGATGTCGTCAGCTGTGAGTTCGCCAGCCTTGCGGGCGGTGTGCAGCTTGCGCTCGAATTCGTAGAAGGCGATCTGGCGCACGACCGTGTTGATCATGTCCTCGACCTTCTGGGCGAGCATCGCCTTACGCTCGCGCGTATCGGTGGTCTTTTGCAGAAGCGCGCGGAAGGTCAGCATCTCGCCGAAGACGGAAGCGGTTTCGGCAAGCGTCAGCGGCGTCTGGCACATCAGCGCCCCTTGCGCACCGGCGAGAACCTGATGCACGCCGTGCCCGAGTTCATGGGCAAGGGTCATCACATCGCGCGGCTTGCCCATATAATTGACGAGCACATAGGGATGGGCGGAGGGAACCGTCGGATGGGCGAAGGCGCCGGGCGCCTTGCCGGCACGGACCGGAGCATCGATCCACTGTTCGTCGAAGAAGCGCCTGGCGATATCAGCCATCTCGGGGGCAAAATTGCCATAGGCCGAAAGCACCGTGTCCTTCGCCTCCGGCCAGGAGATGATGGCGCTGGAGGTTTCCGGAAGCGGCGCGTTGCGGTCCCAGAAATTCATCTGCTCCATGCCGAGCCATTTCGCCTTCATCTTGTAATAGCGATGCGAAAGGCGGGGATAGGCTTCGCGGACGGCTGCGGCCAGCGCATCGACGACCTCGCGCTCGACGCGATTTGCTAGGTGGCGGCTGTCGGCGATGTCCTCGAAGCCGCGCCAGCGGTCGGCGATCTCCTTATCCTTGGCAAGCGTGTTGGTGATCAGCGTGAAGATGCGAATATTCGCCTTGAAGGTTTCGGCAAGCGCCATGGCTGCCTTGCGGCGCACTTCCGGATCCTTTTCCTGCAGCTTGTTCAGCGCGACTTCGAGCGGCACTTTCTCGCCATCGATGTCGTAGCGAAGTTCCGCCATGGTTTCGTCGAAGAGGCGGTTAAAGGCGGCGGCCGATGTCATCGACTTCTCGAGGAAGAGCTGTTCCAGCCTGTCGTCGAGCTGATAGGGCTTGTCCTTCCTGAGGTCGAGCAGCCAAGGGCGATAGTGTCCGGCGGCGGGATCATTCGCCATGCAGGCGTCGATCACCGCGTCGTCGATGCGGTTCAGTTCCAGCGCGAAGAACAGGAGATGGCCGGAAAATTCGGTGATCTTGGCCTGTACGTCGCCGTAGAGCTTGCCATTTATCGGATTGGTGGTGTCGGAGAAATAAGTGAGGCCGGCAAAGGAGCCGAGACGGCCGATGATGTCGTCCAGCGCCTCATATTCCTTCAACGCCGCGCCGATGCCCTCAACGCCGGTCTTCGTTGCGGCCTCAGTGAGTGTGCCCTTCCACTTTTCTTCAAAGGCGATCGCTGCCTTGCCGGCCTTTTCCATGTCGGCGACGAAGGCGGTGGAGGTAGCGGAGGGATAAAGATCCTGCAGCTTCCAGACCGGCAGATCGCCGAGCGCCGCATCGGCGGCCCCAGCTGGCACTGCTGCCGATAAAAGAAGGCCGGCATGCGGGAGCTTGATTTTCATGGGCGCAATTCCTCTCCACTTTCATAACAGTCTGCTTGTCTACCGCATCGGCCCGAAAATCGGAATCGATTTTCGGAAGCACGATGCGTAGGTTCAAAGTGTTACAGCGTCCTTTGCGCGCCTGAAAAGACGGCGGCGCTGTAAGCGCGGGAAGGCCCGGCATCAAGGGGCTTTCGGCGCATGAAAGGCCTCGCTTCGGCACGAAAACGACGCGTGGCAATCGTTAAAATGCAATTGTTTCTCAAAACTGGATGTTCAAGCCTTGCTGTCAGAGTGCGCTTTATGGTTTCGCATGAAGTGAGGCGACAATGACCGGTTACAATGAGCTCAAGGGAGCAGGGCAGATCCTCGTGGTCGAAGACGACCCCGTGCAGCGCCGCCTGCTCAAGAACGCAATCGAGCGTCACGGCCATGTCGTGCACCAGGCGGAAAACGGCCGCATCGGCCTGGAAATGGTCAAACGCGACAGCGGCCTTTTCAACGTCATCGTGCTCGACTTGATGATGCCGGAGATGACCGGCCTCGAATTCCTCGACGCGCTTCACGAATTCGGCACGCAGATCCCTGTCATCGTGCAGACGGGGCAGGGCGGCATCGAAACGGTGGTGCAGGCGATGCGCGCCGGCGCCTTCGATTTCGTCGTCAAGCCGGTCTCGCCCGAACGCATCGCCACCTCGATCTCGAACGCGATGAAGCTCGACCAGCGCGAAGTGAAGGCGCGGGCCGGACGCCGGTCGCGCTCAGGCTCGGTCGGCTTCGACGATATCGTCTCGGCAAGCCCGGCGATGCTCCGTGTCATCGATCTCGCCCAGCGGGCGGCTCAGTCCAACATTCCCGTCGTGCTCGAAGGCGAGTCCGGCGTCGGCAAGGAGCTGGTGGCGCGCGCCATCCAGTCCGGCGGCGACCGCTCGAACAAGCCCTTCGTCACCGTCAATTGCGGGGCGATCCCGCATAATCTGGTCGAAAGCATTCTCTTCGGTCACGAGAAGGGCGCGTTTACCGGCGCGACCGAGCGCCATATCGGCAAATTCATGGAAGCCGATGGCGGCACCATCTTTCTCGACGAGATCGGTGACCTGCCGCTTGAGGTGCAGGTGAAGCTGTTGCGTGCCGTGCAGCAGGGCGAGATCGAGACCGTCGGTGCGCGCACCGCGCACAAGGTCAATGTCCGACTGATCTCGGCGACCAACAAGGATCTGATCGAGGAGGTCAAGAACGGCCATTTCCGCGAGGATCTCTACTATCGCCTCAACGTCTTCCCGATCACCATTCCGGCGCTGCGCAAACGCAAGGAAGACATTCCGCATCTGGTGCGCGTCTTTGCCGACCGCTTCTCCAGCGAGCAGAAGAACGGACGCCGCATGACGGTGAATGCCGGCACGCTGGCTTTGCTGACGGCCTATGACTGGCCGGGCAATATCCGCCAGCTCGAAAACGCGATCTTCCGCGCGGTCGTGCTGGCCGAAGGGCCGGAGCTGACCGAGGCTGATTTCCCGCAGATCGCCGCCCAGCTTCCGGAATATGACGTGGTGGATCACCTGGCACTCGTTGCCGACAATACCGGCCTCGATCCCGACAGCGGCTATGGCGAGGACTTCAGGGCGTCGATCTCAGGAGAGGTGCACCACCACCGGCTGTCCGAGGCCCCGGAAAACGCCATCGCCAGCGTCAATCCTGCCGGAGACGTGCGTAGGCTTGCCGATGTCGAGGAGGAACTCATCCGATTCGCACTCAAATTCTATCGCGGGCAGATGAGTCAAGTAGCGCGCAAGCTCGGCATCGGCCGATCCACACTTTATCGCAAGCTCAAGGACTACGGCATAGACCCCGACAATCCCCAGAAAGATGCGGCTTAAGCGCTTTTCATTAAGATTAAGGCAACCACGTTTTGTTACTAGTCATAAACCACTTGTTAGTGGCGCGTTCACTATGTAAAGAAAAGGTTGATCATGTGTGGCATTTTTGCCATCGTGTGACCGCATTTGACAGTCATCTGAGACAGTACGGGACATTGTCTGTCTGACGGGGATCGAGTTGCCGAATCTGAATGGGAATTCCAAGCCTTCGCGCTTGAGCTGGCGTTTGTTGTGCGCCGACATTTGCGGAAAGGCAATAAGGACGGTAGCGGCCGCCCTTCTTGCGCTCGCGGTTTCCTCACCGGTATTCGTTGGTACGCCTTCGCAGGCAGCGGGCGACACCCGCAGCCTCAAGCTCTATTTCATTCATACCGGCGAAAAGGCCGTCATCACCTACAAGCGGAACGGCAAGTTCGACCCCAAGGGTCTGGAGCAGCTGAACCGCTTCCTGCGTGACTGGCGCAAGAACCAGCCGACGAAGATGGACCCGCGCCTGTTCGACCTGATCTGGGAAGTCTATCGCCAGAGCGGTTCGAGGGATTACATCAACGTCGTCTGCGGTTTCCGTTCGCCGGGAACCAACGAGATGCTGCGCGGCCGCTCGCGCAAATCCGGCGTCGCCGAAAAGAGCCAGCATATGCTCGGCAAGGCGATGGATTTCTTCATTCCCGACGTCAAACTGGCGACGCTGCGCGCCATCGGCATGAAGATGCAGGTCGGCGGCGTCGGCTTCTATCCGAAATCGGGCTCGCCCTTCGTGCATATGGATGTCGGCGGCGTTCGCGCTTGGCCGCGCATGAGCCGCGACGAGCTCGTCCGGCTCTTCCCCAACGGCAACACCATCCATATTCCGGCCGATGGCAAGCCATTGCCGGGCTACCAGCAGGCGATGGCCGACTACAAGCGCCGCGGCAGCGGCCCGCAGATCCAGATCGCCAGCGCTTCCGAATCGGCGCCGAAGCACAAGACGCTGTTTGCCGCGCTCTTTGGCGGCGGAGCGGACGAGCAGGAAGACGAGTCGGACGATTCCACGCCTGTCGCCGTCGCCAAGGCGACGCCGCCGAAGGCCGAGCCCGTTCCTGCCGAGCCGCAGCAGGCCGAAGTTGCCGATCTGAACGCGCCGGTGCCGCAGGTTCGCCCGGCATTCAGCAATCAGCCGACGAGCAGCGAAGTGGCGAACGCGCTCGTAGCCCCGCCTTCGGGTAATGCCGCACAGCAGGCCCTTGCTGCGGCCCTTCCGGCCGACCAGGCCCAGCCGCAGCAGTTCGCCGATCTCAGCGCATACAGTATTCCGGTTCCCTCGCTTCTCGGTCAGCGCCGCGCCCCTGGCGACGCCGAGGTTGCATTGGCCGATCCCATGTTGACGGGCGCGAATGCACTGCCGGTTCCGACGCCGATCGAACGCCCCGCCGTTGCCGAGAACCTTCTTGCCGCGGCCGATGCCGATCCGGAAGCAGAGGCCGACGAAGCCGATCAGGACGCGCTGTCTCCTGCCCTTGCCGATGCGCTCGACCAGCAGCGAAACGAAGGGGAAAGCCAGATCGCGTCGAATGCGCCGCCGCAGACGGTCGAGCAGGCGATCAAAGCCGCGATGACGCAAAAGGCGCCTGCCGCAAAGCCGCCGCTCGAACTCGCCGCATTGGCGCCGATGACCAAATCGGCAAGCTTTGGCGACGGCTTCGACGAACCGGCTGTCGAAAGCGCCGTGGCGCAGGGGCTTCCTGCCAAGGGTGGTCGCCCGACGCATAAGGAAGCCGCGGCAGCGGGTGCCAGCCGTACGACGGTGCGCACCGAACCGAAGCTGACGGAAAAGATGATCTCGCAGTGGGCGCTCACCAATGCCCGCCTCGAAATGGCCTCCAAGCAGGTCAAGGCGCCGCGGTTCGTCAGCCAGACGATGCGTGCCCAGCCGATCGCCGTCTATGCCGAGGGCTTCAACGTCAAGACCGCTTCGGTCGACCCGGCCCGCTTCAGCGGCACGGCTGTGAACTTCATGGAAGTGCGCAAGTTCAACACGAACTGAGCCTGCCAATCGAGGAAAAGTCGAAAACCGCCGGAGCGATCCGGCGGTTTTTCTTTTTTATTTCGATCCGGCAAGCTGGCTGTTTAGGCAGTTGTTTCCACAGCAAAAGAAAAGCCGCCGGGAGGCCGGCGGCTTGTCGACATCGGTAATATGCCGGAAGGATCAGCCTTCTGGCGGCGACTCGATCATGCCGAGCGCGAGCAGGTAGGTGTCGAGGATTGCTTCCTCTTCCATGCGTTCCTGCTCGTCCTTCTTGCGCAGCGCCACGACCTTCTTCAGGATCTTGGTATCGAAGCCCATTCCCTTGGCCTCGCCATAGACGTCCTTGATGTCGTCGGCGATGGTCTTCTTTTCTTCTTCCAGCCGTTCAATGCGCTCGATGAAAGCGCGAAGCTGATCGCGGGCGACGCCATGAGCATCAGACATCGTGTTCTCCTGATTTTTCGGTGATCAATTTTGGATGCCAGTGACTGCCGCGAAGCGGCGCCACGGTCAAGCCTGTTCGCGGCCGGGCAGGTTATTTGTGTGGATTGTTCAGGTCAAAAGCAGCCTTTTGCACAGGCGAGGCCTCGTTCTGGTGAAGATTCTTCCAGTCCTCATAGGGCATGCCATAGACCATCTCGCGCGATTCGTCTCTGGTCACCGGGACACCTTCTGCCTCGGCGGCTTCCCGATACCAGTTCGACAGGCAGTTGCGGCAGAAGCCGGCCAGATTCATTAGATCGATGTTCTGAACGTCGCTGCGTTCGCGAAGATGTGCGACGAGGCGGCGGAAGGCGGCAGCTTCGAATTCGGTTTGTTGTTCCTTGCTGAGCGCGGTCATCTCGCTTTCCTCTCGTTAAGTGTAGCCTTCGTTCAATAGGGGCCGGTGCGCGACAGGCGGACATCGTATTCGTGCAAGGCGGGATCGGCATTCATCGCCGCAAAGATCGGCGCCAGGCGTTCGGCCCATGCTGATATGCCGGTCTCGTCTCCGATCAGGTCCTGCCGCACCTCGAGCAGCGCATGCGGAATGCCGGTGATCATGCAATGGCGGTACATGGTATCGCCCTTCAGCGCGCCGTCATAGGGTTCGTTGTCGCCAACGGCGAGATCGGGATCGGCGCGCAGCATGTCGAGCAGCGGGCCGACGGCGCGATGGTCGCTATCCCAGAGCACGGCAGCGTGCCAGGGACGGGGGATGCCTTTCCAGGCTGGCGTGAAGGAGTGCAGCGACAGCACCAGCGGTGCCTTGCCGGTGGCATTCGCCACGCTGTCGATCGTTGCGGCGACAGCGTCGTGATAGGGGCGATGGAAGGTTTCGATCCGGTAGTTCCATTCCTGCGGCGTGATCGGATGATTGCCTGATATGACGGCGCCGTCGGAGATCTTCATGATCAGTGTCGGATCGTCTTCACCGCGATTGGGATCGATCAGCAGACGCGAAAAGCCACCGAGCACGGCGGGAACGCCGAGTTTTTCCGAAAGCTGCCGCGTCAGGCCCTCGATGCCGATGTCATAGGCGATGTGGCGGGCGAAGGCCGCGTCGGGCAGTCCGAGCCGGCCATATCGCGCGGGAAGGCGGTTCATCGCGTGATCTGCGAGGATCACCATGCCTTTGTCATGTTTGCCGGATAGGATTTCGAAGGATTGGAAGTCGTCCATCAGGGAATTGCCGTTCGTCATTGCGCCGTCGGGCGCAGTGATCGCATGCACCTGCGGCAGGTTCAAGCGCGGCAGGGTGGGGAGAGGTTAAGTCGGACCCTCGACGGTGGTTATGAAAGGAAATATAATCGATTAGCATTGCGTTGACTTTCGCTTGACGGCGGCGCAAGAAGACACGGATACGAATAACCGTGGAGCTATTTGGGAGCCGTGTTGATCCAAGCCGCGCCAAGTTTCCTCACGCGGTCCAGACCTCTGGTCCGTCTCGCTCTGTTCGCTCTTGCAGCCGCCATGCCATTTTTCATCGCAGATGCCGCACGCGCCGATTTTCGCGTCTGCAACGGAACACAGAATCTCGTCGGCGTTGCGATCGGATACCGGGCCAAGGATGGCTGGGTGACGGAGGGCTGGTGGCAGGTGCCGGCAACGACCTGCGCCACGCTGATCGAGGGAGAATTGCAGTCGCGTTATTATTACCTCTACGCAGAGGACGCCGCCCGGGGAGGACGATGGACGGGTGACGTGCAGATGTGCGTGGCGGAAAATGAATTCAAGATCTCGGGTGTGCAGGATTGTTATGCCCGCGGTTACCAGAAGATGGGATTCAAGGAATATGATACGGGCCGCCAGGGTAGCTGGATGGTTCAACTCTCCGACACCCCAGGGACGCAAGAAAGCCAGAATTGATGAAGCGTAATCGCAAAGTTAAAATCCTCGCCACCCTCGGGCCAGCCTCCTCCGAGGAATCGATGATCGAGAAGCTGCACCAGGCTGGTGCCGATGTCTTCCGCATCAATATGAGCCATGCGAGCCACGACATGATGCGTATGCTCATCCAGCGCATCCGCTCGGTCGAGGCGCGCTCCGGCCGGCCGATCGGCATTCTCGCCGACCTGCAGGGACCGAAACTGCGTGTCGGCAAGTTCGTCGACGGCAAGGTGGATCTGAGGCCCGGCCAGACCTTCACGCTGGACAACAACGAAGCCCTCGGCGACCAGAACCGCGTCTATCTGCCGCACCCCGAGATCCTGGAGTCGGTACAGCCCGGCCACCGTCTGCTGATCGATGACGGCAAGCTCGCCCTGCGCGCAGAAAAATGCGACGGCAAGAGCATCGTCACGACTGTTATTTCGGGCACGCGCATCTCCGACCGCAAGGGCGTCAGCCTTCCCGACACGCTGCTCGGCGTCGGCGCACTGACGGACAAGGATCGCGCCGACCTCGACGCCGTGCTTGCCACCGACGATGTCGACTGGGTGGCGCTTTCCTTCGTCCAGCGTCCCGACGACCTTGCCGAAGTGCGCAAGATCGCCCGTGGCCGCGTCGGCCTGATGTCGAAGATCGAAAAACCGCAGGCTCTCGAGCGCATCGAGGAAATCATCGAACTGTCCGACGCATTGATGGTCGCCCGCGGCGATCTCGGCGTGGAAATGCCGCTCGAATCGGTTCCCGGCATCCAGAAGCAGCTGATCCGCGCCTGCCGCCGTTCGGGCAAGCCGGTGGTCGTTGCCACGCAGATGCTGGAATCGATGATCTCCGCGCCGGTGCCGACACGCGCCGAAGTTTCCGACGTCGCGACCGCCGTGTTCGAAGGTGCGGATGCCGTCATGCTCTCGGCGGAATCGGCCTCGGGCGACTATCCCGTTGAAGCCGTGACGACGATGGCGTCGATTGCCACCGCCATCGAGCGCGAGCCGCATTATCCCGGCATCATCTATGCCCAGCGTGCCCAGCCGGAAGCGACCGGTGCCGATGCGATCTCGCTGGCCGCCCGTCAGATCGCCGAAACGCTGAAGCTGTCGGCGATCGTCTGTTACACCTCGTCGGGCACGACAGGCCTTCGTGCCTCGCGCGAGCGTCCGCAGGTGCCGATCCTGGCGCTGTCGCCGATCATCAAGACGGCGCGCCGTCTTGCCGTCGTCTGGGGCCTGCATTGCGTCGTCACCCATGACGCGACCGATCTCGATGACATGGTCAACCGCGCCTGCCGCATCGTCGCGGACGAAGGCTTCGGCAAGCCGGGCGATCGCATCATCATCTCGGCCGGTGTGCCGCTCGGCACTCCCGGCGCCACCAACATGATCCGCATCGCCTATATCGGCTCCGACGGCCAGAGCGGCGTCTGATCCGATCGCATCTCTTCGAACGCCCGCTGCCTGAAGAGGCGGCGGGCTTTTTCGTTGATGGGGCGGTATTGCCAAGGGCTGCGGTGCGTGCAAGTTTCGATTCCCTGGGTTCGGAGGAGCATCATGGATATCGTCACGCTTCTGGCTTTTGCGGCCGTTTCCTTCGTTGGTATCGCGACGCCGGGGCCGACAGTGCTGCTGGCGTTGACCAACGGCTCTCGGCATGGTCTGCGCCGGGCAATTGCCGGCATGATCGGCGCGGTGCTGTCCGATTTCGTGCTGATCGGCGCTGTCGCGATCGGGCTTGGTGCGCTGCTCGCTGCATCGGAATTCTGGTTTTCGATGCTGAAATGGGCGGGTGCCGCCTATCTCGCCTTTCTCGGTATCATGCTGCTGCGCTCCAAGGGCACGATCGATGCGGCGTTGAAGTCCGGAGCGCCTGCGGGCGCGACATCATCCTTCTCGATCGGGCTGAAGAGCTTCATGGTCGCGGCGACCAATCCGAAGGGCTACCTGTTCTTCTCGGCCTTCCTGCCGCAGTTCATCGACCCGACCCTGTCGCAGGTAACGCAATACACGTTGCTCGCGCTGGTCTTTGCCGCGCTCGATTTCCTCATCATGTTCGGCTACGCCTTCTTCGGTTCGCAGGCCGTGCGTTTCCTCAAAACCTCCGGCGCCATGTGGCTGGAGCGGGCCTGCGGTGGCGCGCTGCTGGCGCTTGCCGGCTCGCTGGCCTTCTATCGCCGGGCAACCGTCTGAGTTCAGGGTCTAGGCAGGGACAGGTGGCCAACGTGATAAGCCTGCGTATGCTCGCCGATTTCCGGAACCTCGCGCCATAGCTTGAAGCGTATTCGCGTCCATGTCGTCGGTTCGAAGCCGGAGACGGAGGCGAGCGCGCCTGTTGCCATATCGGCATCGGCCTCTGCGCTGTTGGCCCCGCGGAGATCGATGAGCGGCGCATAGGGTTCCGTCTGCTGGATATCGCAGGTGGCGAACTTGGCTGCGGCGATATCAGGCGAGATTTCCGCCTGCCAGACGATCCAGGTTTTGACCTGCGGCCAGCCGAAGGCGCCTGTTAACGCCTCAAACCCAGGACCGCAAAGGAAGTCGCTTACCCCTTCCGGCGTCTGCCAGAGGTAGAAGGGCGCGTAGAGGTTTTCGCGACTGCCGAATTCACCTTTGCGCGCTCTGAGATAGGCCTTGAAACCGAGATTGGGAAAGCCGTCGAGCAACGGTCCCTTGTCGCGGATGCGGCGGTCGATGATCGACATGTCGTAATCGGCTGGCAGGGTGAAGCTGTACTGCATGGCAATCATTGCCGATCTCCGATCGCACGAAGCCGCCAGTCGGGGTCGGTCATCTG
Source organism: Rhizobium sp. SU303 (assembly GCF_021052345.1). NCBI lineage: Bacteria > Pseudomonadati > Pseudomonadota > Alphaproteobacteria > Hyphomicrobiales > Rhizobiaceae > Rhizobium > Rhizobium sp. SU303. The sequence continues at coordinate 3,901,244 of NZ_CP088095.1, read as the reverse complement.
GGCAATGCCGTCGCCGAAGGACCAGTCTTCCGGTGCGCTGGTGCTGATGACGATCATTACATCCTCGGGCCGGAGGCCGGTCGATTGCGCCAGGAGATCGGCGAGCCGCCGATAGAGCGCCGCCTTGATCTCGACGGTGCGAGGCCTGCCGATCGTGATCGAGATATAGACGAAGTCGTCCGAGCGCGGGCCGGCGAGATAGCTGCGGTCGAAGATCAATTCGTTGCCGTCATGCTGGTGGATGGCCTGGAAGCGGTCGTTTTCGGGCACGTCGAAGGTCTCGACCAGGGCGCGCTGGATGTTGTCGGCCAGTGCCATGAGGTAGTCCGGCGACTTGCCTTTGCGAAGGGAAATGCGAACGAAGGGCATCGGGATCTCCATGGTTCAGGCCGTCGGTCGGCCTTGACAGCAGAACCATCGCACGGCACGATGATGCTGAAAATCAGAATTTTATGGATGAATTATCCTGAAAAATGGGATTATGCAATGCGACGGACGATCTTTGATCTCGACGTGCTTCGAACCTTTTCGACCGGCATGGAACTCGGCAATTTCGCCAAGGCGGCCGAGCGGCTCGGGCGTTCGACCTCGGCAGTGAGTGCGCAGCTGAAGAAGCTGGAGGAACAGGCGGGCACGCCGATCTTCCGCAAGGCGGGGCGCGGACTGGCGCTGACCGATGCCGGCGAGACGATGCTTGGCTATGCCAGGCGGCTGCTGGAGCTCAACGACGAGGCGGCTGCGGCCGTCAACAGCGTCGAGCTGGAAGGCTGGGTGCGGCTCGGCCTGCAGGAGGACTTCGGCGAGACACTGCTGCCTGATGTGCTCGGCCGCTTCGCGCGAGCACATCCGAAGGTCCGCATCGAAGCCCGGGTGGTGCGCAATGCCGAACTGCTCGAGCGCGTCACATCGGGCAAGCTCGATCTCGCGCTTGCCTGGAGTGACGGCACGCTGACGGCGCATTGTGAGCGGATCGGCGAAGTGCCGATGCGCTGGATCGGACCTTCCGAGGAGCAGCCGGCCTGGCAAGCCGCAAGCGGTGAGCCGATGCCGCTCGCTTCGCTGGAGGCGCCGTGTCTGTTGCGCAGCGCCGCGACCAAGGCGCTGGATGAGGCGGGCATCTCCTGGCGGCTCGCCTTCGTCAGTCCCAGTCTCGGCGGTCTCTGGGCCGCGACCGCGGCAGGCCTCGGTCTCACCATCCGCACGCCGATCGGCCTGCCGGCGAAGGTCCGGCCGTTGGCGCCGGAGACGATCGGCCTGCCGGATTTGCCGAAGCTCGGTCTGGTCCTGCATCGGGCGGAAGCCGAACCGCAGCCGGCTGCCGCCCGGCTTGCCGAGCTCGTGCTTCAGTCGGTGCATGGCGCGCTGCGCGAGGTGTCGGCTTGACATCTCCGGATTGACCCCTCGGGCGCAAGCCTGTAGCCTCGAACTGCTATGAAGATGTTCACCCTCAATATCGCTTCGGTCTTCTTCTTGAGCCTCTAAGGGCTCTGCCTTCGGGCATCAGAAGATGCGGCCGCTGACAGCCTTCGTGGCTGTGCGTTGCCGTGAACTGTAACCACCCTGCATCTGGCCAAGGAAAGAGCCGGCAGGTTTGGCGATAGAGAGATGTTTCATGACAGCAGATGTTTACCCGCCGGCACTGAGTGCCGCGCAGATCGAGCGATTCATCGAGGACGGTTTCGTCAGGATCGACGACGCTTTTCCCCGCGAATTGGCCATGGAAGCTCGTGCCATCATGTGGCGCGATATTCCTTTCGATGCGGATGATCCAAGGACGTGGACGCAGCCAGTCGTGCGGCTTGCCGGTTATGGCGGCGGACCATTCGAGAAAGCCGTCAATACGCCGGTGTTGCATTCGGCCTTCGACCAGCTCGTCGGAAAGGGTCGCTGGGAGCCGCGCAGTGGGCTTGGCAGTTTCCCGGTCCGCTTTCCCCATCCCGATGATCCCGGCGATGCCGGTTGGCATGTCGATCTGAGCTTTCCCGGCGAGGATTCCAATCCGGATGAGCAACGGGACTTTTCCGCCTGGCGGGTGAACATCACCTCGCGCGGCCGGGCGCTGCTGATGCTCTTCCTGTTCTCGGATGTCGGGGAGGAGGATGCGCCGACCCGTATCCGCGTCGGATCGCACAAGGATATCGCCCGCCTCCTGGCGCCAGCGGGTGAGGCGGGGATGGCTCACCTCTGGCTGGAGCATGTCGGGGAGGAGCGGCCGCTGGCCTTGGCGACGGGACGGGCGGGCACGGTCTATTTGTGCCACCCATTCCTCATCCATGCAGCGCAGATGCATCGCGGCAAGCAGCCGCGTTTCATGGCGCAGCCTGGCCTTGCGCCTTCCGAACCTCTTCGGCTCGAACGGGAGGACGGTGCCTATTCAGCGGTCGAGACGGCGATCCGGCGCTCGCTTCAGGAGCAGTAGCGAAGGCAGGATGCATCCGTAGCCGCCGGTGCGTCACGTCTGCAGTTCCTGCAGGGCGGCGCGCCGGATTGCCTGCGGCGGTTGGCCGAAAGCGCGCAGAAAGGCACGGCGCATGCGCTCTCGATCGGCAAAGCCGGTCTCGCGGGCGACCACATCGATGGGGTGGCGGCCCTGTTCCATCATCAGGCGGGCCGCTTCCAGCCGCAGGTTCTCGACGGCCTTGGCCGGCGATTGCCCGGTTTCGGCGCGGAAGGCGCGGCTGAACTGGCGGGGGCTGAGATGGGACGCTTCCGCCAGCTCCTCGACCGAAAGCGCCGCTTTCAGATTGCTGCGGGCATAGGCAAGGGCCTTCTGAATGCGGTCCGATTTGGGCTCCAGCTCCAGCAGGGCGGAAAACTGCGACTGGCCGCCGGCGCGGCGATGATAGACGACGAGCATGCGGGCAACGGCGCGCGCCACCTCGAAGCCGTGATCCTTCTCGACCATAGCCAGCGCCAGATCAGTACCGGCGGTCATGCCCGCGGATGTCCAGACGGAGCCGTCGATGATGAAGATTCGGTCCTCCTCCATCTTTACGCGGGGATATCGGCTTTGCAGTTCGCGGGAGACATACCAGTGCGTCGTCGCCCGGCGACCGTCGAGGACGCCGGCTTCGGCAAGAAAGAAGGCGCCGGTGCAGATCGACGCCAAACGACGTGCGACCGGCAGGGCGGCGCGGATAAAGGCGGCTTCTACGACATTCGGCAGGCGGATGCCTGGGGCTCCTGCCACAATCAGCGTGTCGAGGGCCGGGTCGCCAAAGGCCTCCGTTTCCATCACCATGCCAAGAGAATTGGCAATCGGCCCACCATTCTCGGAAAGATAGCGGATGTCATAAACCTTTTCCTCAAGCTCGATATTGGTGAACTCGAAGGCCGAGACGGCCGCCAGGCTCATGATTTGGAAGCCGGGATAAACAAGAAAGCCGATTTGCTGCATGACCATCGTCCTGGCAAGAGGATGTCCTGAAAGGTGGCATATACGACATTCAGGCCATTCGCAATTGGGAGTAAGACTTTCCTCAAGCGCAAGGCATCGGGCTGGCGCGCATGCAAGGAGACGAATCATGACACAGGACCATAAGGGTACGGCGCTGGTGACCGGCGCATCCTCGGGCATCGGCGCAGTTTATGCCCACAGGCTGGCAAAGCAGGGTTACAATCTCATCCTCGTTGCCCGCAACGGTGAGCGGCTGCAGGCGCTGGCAAGTCGGTTGAGTGATGAGACCGGACGGACGGTCGAGACCGTCGTCGCCGATCTTGGCAACAAGGCCGGCCTTGCTCGCGTCGAAAGCGTGCTGAAGGAAGACCGGAGCATCACGCTTCTGGTCAACAATGCCGGTGTCGGTGGAACGGCGCCGCTGCTTTCCGCCGATGTCGAAAAGATGCAGGAGATGATCGAGCTCAACGTCACGGCGCTGACGCGGCTGACCTATGCCGCCGTGCCGGGGTTCGTCGCACGCGGCGGCGGCACGATCATCAATATTGCGTCCATCGTCGCGATCGCGCCGGAGCTGCTGAACGGCGTTTACGGCGGTACGAAAGCCTTCGTGCTTGCCTTCAGCCAGTCGCTGAAGCACGAACTGGCGGAGAAGAACATTCGCGTGCAGGCCGTGCTGCCCGGCGCCACCGCCACGGAATTCTGGGACATCGCCGGCACGCCGGTCGAACATTTGCCGAATGAGATCGTGATGTCGGCAGAAAATATGGTCGATGCGTCGCTCGCAGGTCTTGAGCAGGGCGAATTTGCAACGATCCCCTCGCTTGAGGATGCAGGCCTGCTTGCCGCCTACGAGCAGGCGCGTCAGGCATTGATGCCGAACCTCTCACGCACCGCGCCGGCGAAACGCTACAAGGTCGCGTAATTATAAAAAGATAGAAACCATCCGCGGCTGCTGCTGCGGATGGTCGATGGCGTTCACTTGCACGATGTTCAGCCGAAACGTTCCAGAGCCATGGCGAAGATATCGGCATCGACATTGCCGCCGGAGGTGACGGCGACGATCGTGTCGCTTTCCAGCGCCTCGCCATGGAAGAGCGCGGCGGCGAGCGCCACGGCGCCGCCGGGCTCGACGACGATCTTCAACCGCGTGAAGGCAAGCGCCATGGCGCGCAGCGCCTCCTCGTCAGTGACGACGATGCCGGCGCCGGCGAGACGCTTGAGGATCGGGAAGGTGATGTTGCCCGGCTGCGGCGTGACGATCGCATCGCAGATCGAGCCTGACACCGCCGCGTTGCGTTCGATCTTGCCAGAGGCGAGCGAGCGGGTGGTGTCGTCGAAATCCTTGGGCTCGCAGGGGCGGACGCGAAAGCCGGGGGCGCTCGCTTCGAGGGCGAGCGCAATGCCAGAGGTCAATCCGCCGCCGCCACAGGGAACGAGGACTTCGGCTGAAGTCACGCCTTCCTCTTCCGCTTGCTCGGAGATTTCGAGACCGGTCGTGCCCTGACCGGCGATGACCAGCGGTTCGTCGAAGGGCTTGATCAGCGTCAGGCCGCGCTCGGCCGAAAGTCTCGCGCCGATCTCGTCGCGATCCTCGTTGACGCGGTCGTAGAGCACCACTTCGGCACCGAAGGCGCGGGTGTTGGCGATCTTCAGCTTCGGCGCATCGCTCGGCATGATGATGACGGAGGGGATATTGTGCAGCTTGGCCGCCAGCGCAACGCCCTGGGCGTGGTTGCCGGAGGAGAAGGCGATGACGCCCTTCGAACGTACCGCAGCATCGAGGCCGGAGACGGCCGACCAGCCGCCGCGAAACTTGAACGAGCCGGAATGCTGCAGACATTCCGCCTTCACGAATAGGCGCCGGCCGGCAATCTCATTCAAAAAAGGAGAGGAGAGAAGCGGCGTGCGCCTTGCATGACCGCGCAGACGGGCGCGGGCTGCGACAATCATTTCAATGCTGGCCATTCGGGAATCTTTCTGCTTGCGGGTTCGCCCATGCATAGGGCGAGGTAAGCCAATTGTGAACGGCGACTTTGTCACGGTGACATGAATGGTGCCACCGCTGCTTCTTGAGCCGCGTTGCGCTTTGCACCGACTGTTTGACCAGGCGATCCCCGAAGCGTCAGTAGCCGCTTGCCGACCCCTCCGTTGCGCGGCTGTCCATGGCGCCGTTATAGCGGGCGCCGCCCCCCTTTTCGATGGCCGCAAGGCTTTTGCCGCCGACGAGGATGCCGGCGGCCTGGCCCCATTGCGGCGTGTCATTGCCGCCATCGAAGCTGTAGCCCATGGCGGCAAGCGTCTTTTCCGTATCCGGCGAAAGTGCATAGGGTTCGAGAAAGACCTTGTCGGGCTGCCATTGATGATGGATGCGCGGAGCATTGACCGCCTGGCTGATGTCCATGCCGAAATCGACGACGTTGAGGATCGCCTCCAGCGTGATGGTGATGATGCGCGAGCCGCCGGGGCTGCCGATCACCATGAAGGGCTTGCCGTCCCGAGTGACGATCGTCGGGCTCATCGAGGAGAGCGGCGTCTTCTTCGGGGCGATGGCATTGGCCTCGCCCTGCACCAGTCCGTAGAGGTTCGGCACGCCGGGCTTGGAAGTGAAATCGTCCATCTCGTTGTTGAGCAGCACACCGGTGCCGGGCGCTACGACGGCGGCACCGAAAGAGCCATTCAGTGTATAGGTGACGGCGACCGCATTGCCCTCGTCGTCGATGATTGAATAATGCGTGGTCTCGGTGCTTTCCTTGCCGCCGAGCGGTTTCAGGTTCGCCGAGGTGCCGGCCTTGTAAGGGTCGATCTTGGCGGCGATCTCCAAAGCATACTTCTTGTCGAGCAGCTTTGTGACCGGGTTCTCGACGAAATCGGGATCGCCGAGTGCAGCATTGCGGTCGACGTAAGCATAGCGCATCGCCTCGGCCATGATGTGCACGGTTTCGGCCGAGTTATAGCCGAGATAAGAGAGCGGATAGCCTTCGAGAACGTTGAGGATCTCGCAGATGATGACGCCGCCGGAAGAAGGCGGCGGCGAGGAGATGATGTCGTATCCGCGGTAATTGCACTCGATTGGCTTCAACTCGCGCACGGCATATTGCTCGAAATCCTCCTTGGCGAGGATACCGCCTTTGGCCTGGCTCGCCTTGACGATCGCCTCGGCGGGCGCGGCCTTGTAGAAGGCGTCGGGGCCTTTTTCGGAGATGGCTGCCAGGACGGTGGCAAGGTCCGGCTGCTGGAGTTTTTCGCCGGAAGCATAGGGTTTGCCGTCCGCTTTCAGGAAGATCTTCGCCGTGGCTTCATCCTTGGCGAGGCGTTTGGAGTTGCTGGCGAAACTTGCGGCGTCGCCCTGTTCCAGCGTGAAACCTTCCTTGGCGAAGCGGAGTGCCGGCGCGATCAGTTCTTCGCGCGACTTGGTGCCGTATTTCTCGCGCGCGGTCTCGAAGCCCATGACGGAGCCCGGCACGCCGACGGCAAGATAACCGTCGAGGCTGGCACGCGGCACGATATCGCCATTGGCGTCCAGATACATGGCTTTGGTGGCGGCAAGCGGTGCGCGTTCGCGGAAATCGAGGAAGGTCTTGGTGCCATCCTTCAGGCGGATGGTCATGAAGCCGCCACCGCCGAGATTGCCGGCCGAGGGATAGACAACCGCCAGCGCATAACCGACGGCGACCGCCGCATCGACAGCATTGCCGCCGCCTTTCAGCACCTCGACGCCGACATCGGTCGCCAGATGCTGGGCGGTGACGACCATGCCGTGCTCGGCTTCGACGGGCGCAGGCGAGGCGGCAAAAACCGAGGTCAGGCTCAGCGACAATGCTGATATGACGGAGATCGTCCCGATATGCAGGCGGCTCATGATTTCCCCTCCTATGGACATGATGGAAAAACATATGGGACTGCCTGGGCCCGAGGCAATGCAAGGGGTTGGCTTTAAATCATGTCGCGCAAAACTGTGCAGCGCTTTGCGACGACGACATGCGTAAAAACAAAACCTAAAGCGTGAGGAGTTCGGCGAGTTTCCGGTTGGTGTCGGCGTTATCGAGCGGCGTATCGACGATGATTTTTATCTTCGCCGGCTGGGTTGGCGTCAGGCCGCCGGTCGAAGGACATGCGGCCCTTGGCCGGATAGTTATACAATTCAACGTGCTACAGGATCCTTTGTGCGTCGGAAAAGACACGCGGCGCTGCAGGCGCCAGCGACGGCGCGGTTGCGACCGTCCGATCGCGTGAGGTGGCGGCAAGCCTCTCCTCGGCCTTGCGGGCGATCGCCTGCAGGTCGCGCGGCTTGCCGGCGATTTTCTCCATGGCGGCGATGGCGACATCGGTTGCGAGGTAATCCGGCTTGTGGCCGACGCCGCTGACGGTAATGAGCTCGGAGCCTGATATATCGCGGGCAAGGCCGCGCGAATGCAGGTGTTCCCAGACGATCTCGTCGCGGTCGCCTGTTATGATCACGGTCCGCGCGGTGATCTGCGAATAGAACAGCGACTGCTCCTTCACATAGGCGAGCAGTCTTTTGAAATCGGCAGCATTGTTGTAGAAGGCGCTGGGGCGCAGCACCAGCGACGGACCGGTTTTTTCGATGTAGTCGGCCGGGCGCGGATTGGGGCGGAAGACATTCAGCGTGCCGCGCTCCAGCCGTCTCAGCCCGAGCGGCACGACGATTGCGTGAGTGAAGAGCCAGCCGACGACCGGTGTCGTGGCGACATGATAGTACCAGTCGATGCCGCCCGGCCAGGGATGGGTGGCGGGTGCGAGGAAGAGCAGGCCGGCGGTCTTGTCAGGATGGCGCAGGCCAAAGGCGGCGGCGATCGCGCCGCCGAAGGAATGGCCGACGATGATCGCCTTCTCGATGCCGCGCTTCTCCATCAGTCTGGCGATCGCATCGGCCTGGCCGGAGGGGATGGCGTTCTCTGGTCCGCCGCGTTCGGAATAGCCATGACCGGGACGATCGACGAAGAGCATTTCCGCCCGGCCTTCGAGCGCGGCACGAAAGGCGACGACCTGATCGAGCAGATTGCCGCTGGCGCCGTGGATGAAGACCAGCGCCGGCAGATCCGCATTTTCGGGACGCTTGATGTGGACGGCATTCATGCGATAGCCGCCGACATCCGTCAGTTCGCCGATATTCGGATAGGCGTGTTCGAATTGCCGCGCCTTGTAAGTGGAGTAACCGATGGCGGCGGCGACCGGGGCGAGAAGAGCGGAAACTTCTGCAAGCATGATCTCAACGAGCGATATTTGCGGGACGTCCTGCGGCGGACAACCGCCACATCGTTCCCTCTAAAGTCTAAAATTGTGCAGCGTGATCCGGCGTCAAGATCGCTTACCGGGAAATCAGGTGCGGTTGCCGGCAAGTTTTTCCGCAAGCGTGTTGGCCTGTTCCTGGGCGGTGCGTTCGGCGGGATAGATATCGAGAAAACGCTCCCAAGCCTTCAAGGTCAGCTGGTCGTTGCCGGAATTGCTGAGGATCGCCGCCATGCCGGAGAGCGCGCCGAAATGGCGCGGCTCGAGATCGAGCACACGTTCGATGTCGGACATCGACTTGCGATAATTTCCCATGACGAAATTCAGCGTGGCGCGGCGGTTCCAGCTTTCGGCATAATCGGGCTTCAGCGCGATCGCCTCGTCGAGGAAATCGAGGGCCGCCGGATTGCGCTTTTCCTCAATCGCCTTGTCGGCCCACTGCATCAGCAGATTGACGGTAGCACTGCCGGAATCGTTCCATTCCATGCGGATTTCATTGGCGATGCCGCTGGCCTTTTCGGGATCGCGTTCACGCTTCAGCTGGCTGAAGAGCTGGTCGAGGTGCTGCTTCGGCGAATTGTTGGCATCCGTCTGCTCGATGATGACGTCCTTTTTCGCCGTGGCGGCCGGCTGCTCCGCGGCGGCGGCCGGAAAGGAGGAGGTGAGCAGAATGAGGGCGAGCGGCAGCGCCGCTGATGTCAAAGCAAAAAAGCGCATGGCGGACATATTAGCCCGCCAACGCCGAAGATCAAACAAATTTGACGTGATCACCGCAGCGACCCACCGGATATATCTGCCGGCGCAAGCTCACGCGGCAAGGCGATCCGGATGCGCGAAATCAGCCCTGACGAGCCTTGAAGCGCGGGTTCAGCTTGTTGATGATGTACATGCGGCCCTTGCGGCGAACCAGACGGTTGTCACGGTGACGAGCCTTGAGCGACTTGAGCGAATTCTTGATCTTCATTTTTCTGATCCGCGATCTCTATGGGGGAATTCACATTCGCCCGTATCTTTAACAATCAAAAGCGCGCCATCGGGCGCGCTGTTTAGGTGGGGGAGCAGATACCCCGTCACCTTTTCCGTGTCAACCACATGCAGGTGTTTTTCCCAAGGCACAGGGGTGTTTTCTCAGGCCAAAACCGGAGATTTCGGCGTCAACGCGGTGATGTGGCCCATCTTGCGGCCGGGGCGCCACTCGGTCTTGCCATAGAGATGAACCAGCGTATCGGGGCGACGCAGCCAGTCGGGAACGGCAAGGATATCGTCGCCGATCAGGTTCTGCATGACGCAGTCGGAATGCCGCTCGGCATTGCCGAGCGGCAGGCCGGCAACAGCGCGGATATGCTGCTCGAACTGGCTGACGACGCAGGCGGCTTCCGTCCAGTGACCGGAGTTGTGGACACGCGGCGCCATCTCGTTGGCGATCAGACCGCCATCGGCAAGTACGAAGAATTCGATGCCGATGACGCCGACATAGTTCAATGCGGCAAGGATTTTTTCGGCCGATTGTCGCGCGGCGTCCGCTGCCGGCGCCGAGATCGCAGCGGGAACCGTCGAGGTGTGGAGAATGCCGTTGCGGTGGACATTTTCGGCGGGATCGAAGCAGACGACCGTACCGTCGGTGGCGCGGGCGGCGATGATCGAGACCTCACGCTCGAAGGCGACGAAGCTTTCGAGGATGAGCGGCACGCCGCCAAGTGCTGCATAGGCGCCATCCGGGCTGTCTGCGGCCGAGCGGAAAACCTTCTGGCCCTTGCCGTCATAACCGAGACGGCGGGTCTTCAGCACGCCCTGGCCGCCGAAATCCTTCAGTGCCGTCTCGAGATCGGCCTGGCTGTCGATCGCATGGAAGCGGGCAGTGGTTATGCCGCAGCCATTGAGAAAGCGTTTTTCGACGAGACGGTCCTGGGCGGCTTCCAGCGCCTTCGGCGGCGGATACACGGACACGCTCGCCGAGAGCGTTTCGGCGGCTGCGACGGGCACGTTCTCGAATTCGTAGGTGACGACGTCGCAGATATCGGCGAGCTCGGCCAGTGCCGCCGGATCGTCATAGGCGGCGGTAATCTGCCAGTTGGCGAGCTGAGCGGCCGGACAGTCCGCCTGCGGCTCGAGGATGACCGTGCGAAAATTCAACCTGGCGGCGGCAATGGCCAGCATGCGGCCGAGCTGGCCGCCGCCGATAATGCCGATCGTTCTCGCCGTCATAGATCGTCCATCGGGTATTCGGCGACGGCAGCACTCTGGCGCTCGCGCCATTCGTCGAGCCGGTCGGCGATTTCTTCGTCGGAAAGGGCAAGCACGGCGGCGGCGAGAAGGGCGGCGTTGACTGCGCCGGCCTTGCCGATGGCGAGCGTGCCGACGGGAATACCGGCCGGCATCTGCACGATGGAAAGGAGGCTGTCCTGGCCGGACAGAGCTTTCGACTGGACCGGCACGCCGAAGACCGGCAGCGGCGTCATTGCGGCGGTCATGCCCGGCAGGTGGGCGGCGCCGCCGGCGCCGGCGATGATGACCTTGAAGCCCTCCGCGCGTGCGCCCTTGGCGAAATTGACCAGCCGGTCGACTGTGCGGTGGGCCGAAATGATGCGCGCGTCATAGGGAATTTCCAGCGCCTCCAGCGTGTCGGCGGCGTTTTTCATGGTCTCCCAGTCGGACTGGCTGCCCATGATGATGGCGACGGGTGGTCTGTCTGTCATCGTTGCTGCTATTCCCTCTCAGGCGATGATGTCAGGGATGATCTGATCTTCCAGCTTGGAGAGCCTGTCTTTGATAACGAGCTTCTTCTTTTTCATGCGCTGGATCCGCAGAGCGTCGCATCCGGTCTGGATCATGGCGTTGATCGCGGCGTCGAAATCCTCATGCTCCTGGCGCAGACGCGCCACTATGAGCCTGATTTCCGCCTGTTCCTGATCGGCCATATACATTCCCCGTTATCGTCCTTGGACCTTGTCCGATCTGGCGATGATTTCCGCAAGCTCCTATCACCAAATACAGGTAACGGCTAGTTAGTCTTGATCATGAAATTGCCGTGCAGTCTTCATCTTTTGGCCTTCGACAAGCCGTCAAAAATATGTCACAGTCCCGCCCGTTGACACCTTGATCCCCGACGATGTTGGCCGGGGAGGGTAAGAGGAAGGAAGGGTCATATGACTGTTCAAGCTCATCTTGAGTCACTCCAGAAAAAGCATGTCGCTCTCGAGGAGGAGTTACACGCGCTCAGAACATCTCCCTCTATTTCCGATACGGAACTTGCCGAATGCAAGCGCCGCAAGCTGCGCATCAAGGACGAGATTCAGCGTCTTAAGTCATCCGTCCACTAGTCTTCCCAAGGGTCGCCGGGCGATCATCTTGCGCAACAAGGTAAATCCATCCATTCCGCCAAAAATTTGCAAGAACCGGTGATTTGACACCATATTTGCGCCAGTCCGATGCATCCGGCATCGTGGCTGGCGCTTTTGGGTCTGTCACGTCTCACATCGCATTCTTATGATTCGCATCGTATCCCCAGATCTTACGGGAACATGCATCAGGCCCAGAACTGATCCAGCCACAAATTGAGCTTGTCGAAGCCACGGTTATTGACTGCGTAGATGCGTTTGGTGCCTTCCGAGGTCACGGAAACGAGATTGCTGTCGAGAAGCGCCTTCAGGTGCTGTGAAACAGCGGGACGGCTGATCGGCAGGCCTTCAGCGAGCTCATTGACCGTCCGTGGCGCGCGACGCAGTTCCTCCAGCAGAAACCGCCGGTTCGGATCGGCAATCGCAGAGAAAGGGTCGGTATTCGACATGGCGGCAACGCTACGTCAAACTGGCCGCGCCAGCAAGGAAATTGTGCATTGCAGCGTGTTGCTGCAAAATTCCTTAAATCGAGATCGATCTAAGGAATTATGCAGCAATTCAAAGTGCTACAGCGTCCTTTGCGCGTCTGAAGAGACGCGCGGCGCTGTAGGGCCTCTTACCAGCCAAGGCCCTCGCGCACGATCAGGAAGGCGGCGATCAGCGCCATTGCATACATGAAGGGATAGAAGATCTGTGGCCTCATGCGGCGCACGCACCAGGCGCCGGCAATGGTGGCGAGCGGGGCGAAGGGCAGAAGCGTTGCCGAGGTCGCGAGGTTCTGGGTGCCGAGCTGGCCGAGCGCGAAATATGGGATCAGCTTGATGGCGTTGAGGATCGCGAAGAAGCGTACGCTGGTGCCGGTATATTCGCGTGGCTGCAATTTGAGCGGTAGGGCATAGATCTGGAACGGCGCGCCGCCGGCATGGGCGACGAAGCTGCCGTAACCGGAAAATGTGCCCCAGAGGCTGGCGGCCACCGGCCGCTGGTTGCGCGGCGGGATCAGCTTGCCGGCGGCCGGGCCGAAATTGCTCCAGAAATAGCGCAGGCAGAAGAGGATGGTCACCGCGCCGATGACGATGCGCAGCATGTTGCCCGGAACCAGCGCCGAGGTTGCCCAGCCCAGCGCGATGCCGAAGATGGCGCCCGGCAGCATGATCTTCAGCGTCGTCCAGTCGCCATGCTTGCGCCAGATGACAAGCGAAATCATGTCCATCAAAATCAGGATCGGCAGCAGGATGGCCGCTGCCTCGACCGGCGAGACGACAAGGGCGAGGACGGGCAAGCCGATCAGCGACAAAGCGTCGCCCATGCCGCCCTTTGCGAGGCCCACCAGCAGAACGGCGGGCACGGCGGCGTAGTAGAATGACAAATCCTGCGGCATGCTTTCGACGTCCTCCTCTTGCCAGCCTCGTCTAACGGAACTACTCACACAAAACGAGTGCGGATCCCTCATTTCGAAGGGGAATTCGCAGGAAACGGAAAGACCCCATGACCGAACCGGAAAACCGCTGCCGCCTTGTGCTCATCGTAGCCGATATCGCCGATGCCGATGAACAGGCAAAGATCGTCGCCGACGCGCTGAAGGGTGGCGATGTCGCCTCGGTGATCGTGCCGCAATACGGGCTCGACGACGGCACCTTCCAGAAACATGCCGAAAAGCTGGTGCCGTTGATCCAGGGCGTTGGCGCCGCCGCGCTGATTGCAGGCGACAGCCGTGTCGCAGGCCGGGCGAAGGCCGACGGCCTGCACCTTTCCGGCAATGCGGAGGCCCTTTCGGAGGCGATCGACAAACATGCACCGAAGCTGATCGTCGGCGGCGGCAACGCGGCCGACCGGCACCATGCGCTGGAGATCGGCGAAGTCAGGCCGGACTATATCTTCTTCGGCAAGCTCGACGGCGACATCAAGCCGGAGGCGCATCCGAAGAACCTGGCGCTCGGCGAATGGTGGGCCTCGATGATCGAGATTCCCTGCATCGTCATGGGCGGCACCGATCCAGCCTCGGCGCTCGCCGTCGCCGAGACCGGAGCGGAGTTCGTGGCGATGCGGCTGGCGGTTTTCGCCGAGCCCGCCCGGGCGCCGTCGGTCGTCGCCGAGATCAATGCGTTGCTTGACGAAAAAGCGCCACGGTTTGAGGATTGAAATCGCGCTCATGCCGATCCCGCCCGCCCGTCTTTTGAAATATCTCCTCGCCGGTATGGCCGCCTTCCTTGCGGCCGGGCCGAATATTGCCTTGGCGCAGGCGCCGGACAGCGTCATCAGCCAGCCGGGCACGGGGCCGGCTTCGACCTTCCGCACCGACCGGCCTTCCAGCCCGGGCGTGCAGCCCTCCGATGGCGTCGGCGTATTCGACCGCATGGGCGCGAAGCTGCCGGACCTGCCGCCGGAGAAGGATTACAAGGGGCCGACCGACGAGGCTTACGGCGCCTTCCAGCGCGGTTATTATCTGACGGCAATGGACAAGGCGCTGCCGCGCGCCCAGCTCGGCGACCCAGCGGCGCAGACGCTGATCGGCGAAATCCTCTCGCAGGGCCTCGGCGTCAAGAAGGACGTGAAGAACGCTGCCTTCTGGTATGGCAAGGCGGCCGAAGGCGGCGATGCGGCGGCGATGTTCAAATATGCGCTGATCCTGATGGAAGGCGAGGGCGTGCCGCGTGACAAGGTCAAGGCCGACGACTACATGCACAAGGCGGCCGAGGCGGGCAATCCTTCGGCGGAATTCAACTGGGCACAGCTTCTCATCGCCGACAATCCCGGCGAGAAGGGACTGAGGCTCGCGCTGCCATTCTACGAGAAATCGGCTGAGCAGGGCATTGCCGATTCGCAATATGCCGTGGCGCAGATCTATGCGACGCTGAAGGACCTGCCGGAGGAAAAGAGGAAGCTCGCCCGCGAATGGATGGTACGCGCGGCGCGCGCCGGCTTCGACACGGCCCAGCTCGATCTCGGCATCTGGCTCGTCAACGGCGTCGGCGGGCCGAAGGATTACGTCAAGGGCTTCGAATGGCTGAAACTTGCCGCCAATGGCGGCAATGTCGCCGCGCAGAACAAGCTCGCCCATCTCTATATCAATGCGATCGGCACGGCGCCCAATCCGATCGAGGCGGCGAAGTGGTACGTGCTGTCGCGCCGGGCCGGGCTCGCCGATCCGGCGCTCGAGGATTTCTATCTCGGCATCGAGGACACCCAGCAGAAGGCGGCGATCGATGCCGCCAACAAGTTCCGGCGGCGATAGCGGCCGTTTGTCGACCCGGCCGACGACAGGCGTTTCAACCTAAAAAAGCGCATCGGCGAAGAGGTCTTCATCGTTTTCGGCTTTGGCGGTTTCGGCGGGAGCGGAGGTGCTGTCCTCGCTTGCCGGAATGATGCCGCGATGAATGCTGCGCTCCTGGACCATCGTGTAGTGCTTGAAGATCTTGCGGTCGAGCGGCGCGATCGTCTCGGCGAGATCGGAGATATCGGCGATATCGGTGCCGGCGACGCCTTCGAGCATATCGGCGCAGCCGGCAAGGACTTCGCCCAGATTATGCTGGAAATCGAGCTTGCCGATCAGCAGGCTGATCTTGGTGGCGACCTCGCGACCGTTCTCGGCGAGCACCTTTAGCTCGTTTTCCATCACGTTGGCTGCGGAGCGGATATTGCCGACGGCCGACGTCAGGCTTTCTCCGAGATTGCCGGCTCCGGCATCCGTGGCGGGGGCGACGCGCCCGGCCGCAGCTTCGAGCGCCGGTAGGCCGTTGACGATGGCGTCGGCGGAATCGTCGAGCTTGCCGGCGAAGATGCGCAGCTCGGCGGTGACGACGTTGATCGACCTGCCTTCCTCGCCGAGCCGGCTGCAGCGCAGGTTGGTGTTCAAAGCCATATAGTGAATGTCGGTCTTGACGGCGCGGATGTTGCCGATCGCTTCGGAGAGCTTGGCTGCCGTACCGATCGTCGACTGGCTCACCTCGTCGGCCTGGCGGCTTGCCGTGTCGACCTGCTTGACGATTTCATGGGCGGCCGAAACGCTGGATTCCAACGCGCGCATGAAGTTGCCGCCGGCCTCGCCACTCTCACCGCTCATCTGATCGCGCAGCTTGAGAATCTCCCGCATGTCGTGGTCGAAACTTGCGATTGTCTTGATGACGTTTTCGGAATCCCGCTGGAAATTTGCGCACATGTCGCTCATCTGTGCCGCTGTCAGATGGTGAATGACGTTCTGGAGGCGCTTACGCGCGCCGGCGTCGAGTCTGGCGCCATCCTCGCCGGCAAAGAAATCTTCAAGCAGAGAAAAGGTGGCCTGAACATGCTCGATGCGCTGACGGGTGATATCGCCGATCTGCAAGGCAGACAGGGTCGAGGCGACCTTGCTCTGGACGGCGCGGGCGATTGCGCCGACCTCGCGGGCGATGACGCCGAGATCCTTGCGATGTCCGGCGATCTTGGCGGCATCATCGCGCAGGGCTCCGGCGACGGCCGGAACAGTATCGGCATAGCTCTTGGAAACACCGGCGCCAAAGGAGGCGGCGAGCTTGACCTCCTTGTCGAGACTGTCGAGGTGCGTGGCGAAACGGTTGACCTCATCGGTGCCGGAATAGATGCGCTCCAGGATCTCCTGGGCGAAGCCGGCGAATTCGGCAAGGCCGGCACCGGTAATCTTCACGGTCACCGCGAAGGTTCTCAGATAACGCATCGTCTCCTGCATGTCGGCGACGTGCTTGCGCAGTTCCCTGCCGGTATGCGCCAGAGAGACGAGCGCCTGCTGCCGGTTTTCCGCGGTGACGGGCAGTGCCATCAGGCTCTCCACCGTGGCGCGGAGATCGGCGCTGGTGTCGCTCGCCTCCTTGTTATCGAGCGCCGTGGTGACACTCTCGAGCGAGTTCAACAGACGGTTGAGGACATCCATTACCGAGAGCAGCACGGTGCCGCCTTCGAGGAAACGTTCCTCGACCTGGCTACGAGCAGATTCCAGGGTCTGGCTGATGTCCCGCCCTGACGTGTAGGCTACAGCGTTCGATAGTACCAGAGCGTGTGCCAATTTTATACCTTTTCTCAAAATACAGGCAATTCGACTCTATTTTTACGAGCAGGATGGAAACGTCCGGTAAACGCGCCGGGACTCGCCAGCGTTGTGATTAACGAAAGATGTCGATGGGGTGCCGGTGAAAGCGTCACTGTCGCGCGGGGTAGTTCAACATACTGTTTTTACATTATTTATTTCTAAATTTTGAGGAAAAAATATAACTTATCCCGGATGAGAATTGGGAGTCGCGGAACGCGCTATACGGCAGTTTCCTACAACCGCTGTTTACTCTGCATTAACGCTGCCGTGAGAGTCCTTTTAGGGTCATCAAGTATTTCCCTGGCCCAGGAGGCTGCATTGGATACTCAAAAACAATATTACGAATCTATAAATTTGCCGGACGTCCTCAGTATTCGCAACGTATCCGAACTATATTCAAAATTTACTGATGAATTTCACAGCAATGATACAATCATCATCAGCATTCCCGAAGGCGCGGAAGCGGATCTGAGTTTCGTTCAACTCATCGAATCCTCGCGCCGCCAAGCAAAAGCCAAGGGAAAGACGTTCAAACTTTCTTCGCCGGCCAGCGGCTCTGTCCTGAAGGTACTTGAACGCGCAGGTTTCATTGAATCCTTCAATCACGAAGACGCAAATTTCTGGTTGCATAAAGAGGTGACGTTATGAGTGCAAATATCCTGACTGTCGACGATTCCGCCAGCATCCGTCTGACCACCAAGGTCACGCTGACCAATGCCGGCTATAGCGTCACCGAGGCGGTCAACGGCGCAGAAGGCCTCGCGACGGCCAAGGGCAGCAGCTTCGATCTGATCGTGACCGATCTCAACATGCCTGTCATGGACGGGCTGACGATGATCGAGGAACTGCGCAAGCTGCCGGCGCAGGCCGGTGTTCCGATCATCTTCCTGACGACGGAATCGGACGCCGATCTCAAGGCGCGTGCCAAGGCCGCGGGTGCGACGGGCTGGCTGACCAAGCCGTTCGACCCGGAAAGCCTGGTGAAGATCGTGAAGAAGGTTCTCGGACGATGAGTACGCTCGATCCGGTTGCCGTATTCCGCACCGAAGCCGCCGAATGCCTCGAAGCGATCGAGGCCGGTCTTCTCGACCTGACCCACCAGCTCGACAACAAGGATCTCGTCGACGCCGTGTTCCGCGGCCTCCACACGCTCAAGGGCTCCGGCGCGATGTTCGGTTTCGAGGCGCTTGCCGCCTTCACCCATCATTGCGAAACAGCCTTCGACCGTGTCCGCAAGGGCGAGGTCGCGGCGACCAGCGAACTGGTCGCCGCCGTTCTCGCTGCCCAGGACCATATGCGTGCTCTCGTCGACCAGCCAGACGCCGATCACGGCGATACCGGACATAAGCTTCTGGCGCAGCTGCAGGCTGCCGTCGGCGGCAAGGAAGCGGCGCCAGCAGCAGCGTCGGCCGCTATTCCCGTCACCGCAGCCGTGCCCGAGGCATCGGCGAAAAAGAAGAACAGCTGGCGTATCCGCTTCAGCCTGCCCGCCAATTCGATGGCGAACGGCACCAATCCGCTCGGCCTGCTGGACGAGCTGCGTGATCTCGGCGAATGCACCGTGCGTGCCAACAGCTCGGCCATTCCGCCGCTCGACGAGTTCACTCCAACGGAACTCCACATCTCCTGGGACGTGACGCTGACCAGCGAGCAGGACCGCTCGGCGATCGACGACGTCTTCATCTTCGTACTCGACGACATGGAACTCAGCGTCGAGGAGATCAGCGGGCAGGCAGCGGCAACCGCCGCTCCGGTCGAGGAAAAGGCTGCACCTGCCCCTGTCGCCGCAGCATCGGCGGCCCCCGTTTCATCGACCACTGTCGCGGAGTTCCGTCCCGTCGAGGCGGTTCCGGTCAAGCGCGAAGTGCTCGCCGCCGTCAGCCAGGCGAAGGCGGCTGAGAATGTCCGCGTTCCGGCCGAACGTCTCGATGAGTTGATGGACCGCGTCGGAGAGCTCGTCATCGCGCAATCGCGCCTCAGCCAGCTCGCCAGCGCCAGCACCGATATCGCACTGCGCTCCGTCTCGGAAGAGATCGAACGTCTCTCCGGTGAATTGCGCGACACGATGATGGTGCTGCGCATGGTGCCGGTCGCCACCCTCTTCTCCCGCTTCCGCCGCCTCGTTCACGATCTCGCTCGCGAGACCGGCAAGGTGATCGAACTGGTGACGGAGGGCGAGAGCACCGAAGTCGACAAAACCGTCATCGAACGTCTGGCCGATCCGCTGGTGCATCTGGTGCGTAACTCGATCGATCACGGGCTTGAAACGCCCGCCGACCGGCTTGCCTCCGGCAAGACCGAAGCCGGCACGGTGACGCTTTCGGCCCGCCAGGCCGGCGGCGAGGTGATCATCTCGATCAAGGACGACGGCCGCGGTATCAATCGCGAACGGGTTCGCGCCAAAGCGGAATCCTCCGGCCTCATCCAGCCCGGCCAGCCGCTTTCCGACTCCGAGCTGCTGCAGCTGATCTTCGCCCCCGGCTTCTCGACGGCCGCCGCGATCACCAATCTGTCCGGCCGCGGGGTCGGCATGGACGTGGTCAAGAAGACGGTTGAGGCGCTCCGCGGCGCGATCGACATCGTCAGCGTTCCGGGACAGGGTTCGGAAGTGTCGCTGCGCATCCCGCTGACGCTCGCCATCATCGACGGCCTGCTGGTGCGCGTCGGTTCCGGCCGCTACGTCATCCCGCTCTCGGCGGTCGAGGAATGCCTCGAACTGTCGCTCGAGGAAGATCTTCGCTCGCGCGGCCGCAGCTTCATCTCGCTGCGCGACAGCCTGGTGCCGTTTCTGCGCCTGCGCGACCTCTTCCGCACCGGCACCAAGCCCGACGTGCATCAGAAGGTCGTCGTCATCTCGACCGGCACGGAGCGCGTCGGCCTCGTCGTCGACCAGATCATCGGCGATCACCAGACAGTCATCAAGTCGATGTCGAAGCTGCACAATAACGTCGCGACCTTCTCGGGCGCGACCATTCTCGGCGACGGCAGCGTCGCTCTCATTCTCGACGTCGGGCACCTGGTTGCCGCGGGTCAGCAACAGGAGGCGCAATTGCGTGTAGCAGGATGAGTGCAACAGCAGCAGCCGAACGATTTGACAACCACTGGAACTATGCCGAGGAAGTCGAGGTCCTGACCTTCGATCTCAACGGCGAAACCTTCGCGCTGGAAGCTGTCATCGTCCAGGAAATCCTGGATCTGCTTCCCGAGACCGCGGTGCCGGGCAGCCAGCCCTTCGTCGCCAGCGTCATCAACTTTCGCGGCAAGGTCATTCCGCTCGCCGATCTGCGTCTCGCCTTCGGGATGGAAGCAGCAGAGGCGACGATCGACAGCCGGTTCATCGTCATCGAGATCGATCTGCAGGGCGAGCCGACGCTCGTCGGCCTCAGGACCGATAAGGTGAACGAGGTGACGACGCTTGCAAAATCCGCCAGCGAGGCGCCACCGAGCGTCGGCATGCGCTGGCGCGCCGATTACATCAACTGCCTGGTGAAGAGGGGCGGAGAATTCATCATTCTCCCCAATCTGCAGGCGATCTTTTCATCGAGGCACGACGCGGCGGGAGCCGCCAGCTGATGTCGGCTGAGTTCAAATTGGGGTTAGACCGATGCGATTGACAATCAAGACAAAACTGGTGACGGCGTTCACTTTCATCATCCTCATGCTTATGGGCACCGCTGCCTACGGCATTTTCAGCCTAGGATCGCTGAACGACACGATTGGCAATCTTCTCGCCGGTCCCGCAGCCCGTCTCGACCTCGCCCAGCAAATCAACATTGCTCAGCTCGAGGCCATCCGCCAGCAGAAGAACCTGCTCGCTGCCCGCACTGCCGACGAAACCGCAGGTGCGATCGCCAAGGGCAATCAAGCCCGCAAGGACTTCACAGATGCCTTCGGCCAGGTACTGGCGTTGGCAACCGAAGAAGGCAAGGCGCGCTGGGCGCGCATTGCCGAACTTTCCAAGACCTTCACGGCAGCCGACGATCAGATCCGTGACTTTGTGAAGGCCGGCAACGCCGAAGGCGCAAATACCGTCTCCGTAACCGCGGCGCGGGCCGCTGCCAACGACATCGACTCGACGCTTAGCGAAATCCTGGCACTTGAAAAGCAGCGCATGAAGGCCGCCGACGATGACGCCGACGCGCAGTATGCGGCCACACGCACCATGATGATGGCGGTGGCAGCCGTTGCGCTGCTGGTTGCTGCGATTACCGCATTCTGGATCGCCAGCACGATCAGCAAGGGCCTTAGCCGTGCCAACGCCGTGGTTCGCGAAGTGTCGGAAGGCGATCTGACGAAGATGGCCGACATCACAAGCCGTGACGAAATCGGCGAACTTCTGGGCAACGTCAACACCATGATCGAACGTCTGCGCGGCGTCGTTGCCGACGCACTGTCGGCCGCCGACAATGTCTCTTCCGGCAGCCAGGAACTTTCGGCGAGTTCGGAACAGGTATCGCAGGGCGCCACCGAACAGGCCGCGTCGGCCGAAGAGGCTTCCGCTTCGATGGAGCAGATGGCCGCCAACATCAAGCAGAACGCCGATAACGCCGCCCAGACCGAAAAGATCGCCCGCCAGTCGGCCAAGGATGCGGAGATGAGCGGGGAAGCGGTGACGCGTGCCGTCGACGCCATGCGCACGATCGCCCAGAAGATCGGCATCGTCCAGGAAATCGCCCGCCAGACCGATCTCTTGGCGCTCAACGCTGCCGTTGAAGCTGCTCGTGCCGGCGAGCACGGCAAGGGCTTTGCGGTCGTCGCTTCGGAGGTGCGCAAGCTTGCTGAACGCAGCCAGTCGGCTGCCGCCGAAATCAGCTCGATGTCGAGCGATACGGTCAAGGCTGCCGCCGAAGCCGGCGACATGCTCGGCCGGCTGGTGCCCGATATCCGCAAGACGGCGGAACTGGTGTCCGAGATCAGTGCGGCCTGCCGCGAACAGGATATCGGCGCCTCGCAGATCAACGAAGCGATCCAGCAGCTCGACAAGGTGACGCAGCAGAATGCCGGCGCTTCCGAGCAGATGTCGGCAACCTCCGAAGAGCTCGCCTCCCAGGCGGAAGAACTGCAGACTTCAATCGCCTTCTTCAAGGTCGATACGGCAGGCAGCGCGCGGTCCGGTGCCTACAAGGCGCAGCCAAAAGCTTCGGCCAAGGTGATCAAGGCTCCGGCCGCTGGCCGCAAGCCCGGCCCGCAGGCTCACAGCCAAGGCCGCGGCCAGACGGTTTCGGCGCAACAGCAGCGCCTCAAGGGCTTTGCTCTCGATATGTCGATGGGCGGTCCAGACGCCAGCGACGACGATTTCAGGGAGAGCGCATAAGCGTCTCCTGGGGAGAGGCTAAGCTCTCCCGGGAAAGCGCTTGAGCTCCTTCGCCTCAAACTGATCCCTCGGGCTGCTCCGGCGGCCCGAGGCGGGAATATCCCCCAACGCATGTAGGCGTTGGCGCTGCGATCGATAGATGTCCGGCTGCCGGGAAGTGAATGTAGTCGCTTTCCCCCTTTTCAGACACATCACTCTCAAGCTCGACGTCCCGCTGACGGGACGTGTCTCTATCCATTCGTTTTGACCGCAAATAGGGGGTATCACATGCGTTTCACCATCAAGCTCAAACTGGGTCTCGCCTTCGGCATCATGACGCTGCTGCTGATCGGCATCGCGGTTTATGGAAGCCTGAGCCTCGGCACCTTGAACGAGGCGAGCGGCAAGATGATCGACGGCTCTGTGCGCCGCCTGGAACTGGCGCTGAACGCCAATATTGCCGAAGTCAACGCCATCCGCGCTCAGAAGAACGCTCTGCTTTCCACCGA
Source organism: Rhizobium sp. SU303 (assembly GCF_021052345.1). NCBI lineage: Bacteria > Pseudomonadati > Pseudomonadota > Alphaproteobacteria > Hyphomicrobiales > Rhizobiaceae > Rhizobium > Rhizobium sp. SU303. The sequence continues at coordinate 3,878,413 of NZ_CP088095.1, read as the reverse complement.
TCCTGACGCGGCTGCCGGCTTCTACAAGGAAGCCGACCAGAACCTGCAGGTCATGTTCGATGCCGTCGATGCCGGCTTTGCCATCGCCTTGCCGGAAGGCAAACCCCATTGGGAGAAGCTGCGGACGGTCGGCGGGAAATTCCGTGAAAAATCCGCCGAGCTGCAGCAGCTTGACGCCAAGGGCGACAAGGCCGGCGCGCTGGCACTTTCACTCGGCGACCTCCGGGCAATGACCGGCGACATGGGCGATGCGATCTCCGCCCTTACCGAGATCCAGCGCAAGGGCATGCAGGCGACCAACCAATCGAACACCAATCTCTATAACTCAACTAAGCTGATCCTCACCACCGCGTCCGGCATCGCTGTGCTCGTGGCGCTCGGTGCTGCGTTGTGGATCACGCTCGGGATCAACAATGGCCTGAAGAAGATCACGACCGTCGCAAACGCCGTCGCAATCGGTGACCTCAACCAGAAGGTCGATGTCAGAACCAATGACGAGATCAAGGATCTGATCAATACGGTCAATACCATGACTGCCAATCTGCGCGCCACGGCAGCACTTGCCGATCAGATCGCCATGGGCGACCTCAGCACCGATGCCAAGCCGCTTTCGGACAAGGATACGCTCGGCATCGCGATGCAGAGCATGATCTCCAACCTGCGGACCACCGCCGGCATCGCCGATCAAATCGCGAACGGCGACTTGACGGTGTCTCCAAAGCCGCTCTCCGACAAGGATGCGCTGGGCATCGCGCTCGAACAGATGGTCGAGCGCCTGCGCGGCGTCGTCGCCGATGCGATCTCGGCCGCCGAGAACGTCTCATCCGGCAGCCAGGAACTTTCGGCAAGCTCGGAACAGGTGTCGCAGGGCGCCACCGAACAGGCCGCTTCCGCCGAAGAGGCGTCCGCCTCGATGGAGGAGATGGCGTCGAACATCAAGCAGAACGCCGACAACGCCGCGCAGACGGAAAAGATCGCTCGTCAGTCGGCGAAGGATGCGGAAGCCAGTGGCGAGGCTGTCTCCCGCGCTGTCGACGCCATGCGTACGATTGCCCAGAAGATCGGCATCGTCCAGGAAATTGCCCGCCAGACCGACCTTCTCGCCCTCAACGCTGCCGTGGAAGCGGCTCGTGCGGGTGAGCACGGCAAGGGTTTTGCAGTCGTTGCATCCGAAGTGCGCAAGCTTGCCGAACGCAGCCAGTCGGCTGCCGCCGAGATCAGCTCGATGTCCAGCGATACGGTGACCGCAGCCCAGGAAGCGGGCGAAATGCTCGGCCGGCTGGTGCCCGATATCCGCAAGACGGCCGAGCTGGTTTCCGAGATCAGTGCTGCCTGCCGCGAACAGGATATCGGGGCGGCCCAGATCAACGAGGCGATCCAGCAGCTCGACAAGGTGACGCAGCAGAATGCCGGCGCCTCCGAGCAGATGTCGGCAACCTCGGAGGAACTCGCCTCCCAGGCGGAAGAGCTGCAGACATCGATCGCCTTCTTCAAGGTCGACATGGCAGGCGGGAGCCGCGAGCGCGCACCGGCTACAAAACTCACCGCCCGCAGCCGGGCTCCGGCCGCACCGCGCAAACCTGTCAGCAAGGCGCCTGCCAATACGGTCGCCGGCCAGCAGGCCCGCGTGAAGGGCTTTGCCCTCGACATGTCGATGGGAGGGCCGGATACGGCCGATGACGAGTTCCGTGAAAGCGCATAGGGCTTTTCCGATGCAGAAGCTGGGGGCCGCGGTGGATAGCGGCCCTCGATTGAACCGGTGCATGGACGCACCTGGTCATGCCGGCTCCGCTGGTGACGCATGAAGCGTTTTTACGACGGCACGATGTGCGATCTGGCGGAATATCCGCCGCGGTACTAACGGGGGTTTGAAATGCGCTTCACAATCAAATTAAAACTGAGCCTAGTGTTCGGTTTCATCGTTCTCCTGACCTGTGCGATGGCCGGTCTTTCGATCTATAATCTCTCGTCGCTGAACAGCGAGATCTCGATCATGGTTGCCGGTCCGGTCGCCAATCTGCGCGATTCCGGCGATCTCTCCGAAGCCGTGATGCGCTCGATCCGCGCCGAAAAGGATGCGATCATCAACACCGATCCGACCAAGATCGCCGGTTATGTCGATGAGATCTCGCAGCAGCGCGAGCAGATCAAGACATTGCAGGCTCGCCTCGCTGCTTCGGAAGACCCTGATATCAGGAATGGCATGGGCCAGTTCGGCGATCTCTACGGCAAGTGGACAGCGCTGCAGGATCGCGTCGCCGGTCTCGCCACGCAGAACACGACGGAGTCCAACGCTCAGGCCGGCGTCATCTCGATGGGCGAAGGTCAGCAGGTGACGACCCAACTGCTCGGCATCCTCACCAAACTGAACGACACGGTGACCGGCAACGTCGCCGAAACCGACGCCGCCACCAACGACCAGTATGCGCACTCGCGCAATCTGCTGGTCATGATGACGATCGGCCTGATCATCGTCTCGTCGGCAGCAGCGATTTGGATCCTGCTCAACATTTCGCGCGGCCTGAAGCGCGCCGTCAACCTTGCCGATGCCGTCAGCATCGGCGACCTCGAACAGACTATCGAGCACAAGAGCAACGACGAAATCCGCGATCTCGTCAATTCGATGAGCCGGATGACGGCGAACCTGCGCACTACCGCAACGATCGCCAACCAGATCTCGAACGGCGACCTGACTGTCTCTCCGAAGCCGCTTTCGGAGAAGGATATGCTCGGCATCGCGCTGGAGCAGATGGTCGAGCGCCTGCGCGGCGTCGTCGCCGATGCGATCGCCGCCGCTGAGAATGTCTCGGCCGGCAGCCAGGAACTGTCCTCGAGCTCCGAGCAGGTGTCGCAGGGCGCAACCGAACAGGCCGCGTCCGCCGAAGAGGCTTCCGCTTCGATGGAGCAGATGGCCGCCAACATCAAGCAGAACGCCGATAACGCCGCCCAGACCGAAAAGATCGCCCGCCAGTCGGCCAAGGATGCGGAGATGAGCGGGGAAGCGGTGACGCGTGCCGTCGACGCCATGCGCACGATCGCCCAGAAGATCGGCATCGTCCAGGAAATCGCCCGCCAGACCGATCTCTTGGCGCTCAACGCTGCCGTTGAAGCTGCTCGTGCCGGCGAGCACGGCAAGGGCTTTGCGGTCGTCGCTTCGGAGGTGCGCAAGCTTGCTGAACGCAGCCAGTCGGCCGCTGCCGAAATCGGCGCGATGTCCGGTGATACTGTCAAAGCCGCCCAGGAAGCGGGCGACATGCTCGGCCGCCTGGTGCCCGACATTCGCAAGACGGCGGAACTGGTTTCCGAGATCAGTGCTGCCTGCCGCGAACAGGATATCGGGGCGGCCCAGATCAACGAAGCGATCCAGCAGCTCGACAAGGTGACGCAGCAGAATGCCGGCGCCTCCGAGCAGATGTCCGCAACCTCGGAAGAGCTCGCCTCCCAAGCGGAAGAACTGCAGACGTCGATCGCCTTCTTCAAGGTCGATATGGCGGGCGGCCGCCGTGACCGCACGCCAGCTGCCAGGATGACGGTGCGCAGTCCGGCTCCGGCCACCGCCCGCAAGCCGGGGGCCAAAAAACCAGCCGCCAACAGCGTCGCCGGTCAGCAGGCGCGGGCGAAAGGCTTCGCTCTCGATCTCTCCATGGGCGGTCCCGATGATGGGGACGCCGAATTCAAGGAAAGTGCATGATCATGGCCACGACCTCCCTGGAAGCGCAATTCGTGACCTTCAGCCTAGGCGAGGAGATTTTCGCCGTACCGGTTGAGGTCGTACGGGAAATCCTCGACTATGCGGAGGCCTTCAAGATTCCGAATGGTCCTGACTATCTGCTCGGCCTGCGCGATGTGCGCGGGCAGGGCGTGCCGACGATCGATCTTCGCTTGAAGCTCGGCATGATGAAGACCGTGCCGACGCCGCACACGCGCGTGCTCGTCCTCGACGTGCCGATGGAAAGCCGGCTTCTGACCCTCGGTCTTGTCGCCGATCGCGTCTTCGAGGTCACGCCGTTCCGGCGCGAGCAGATCGAGGCGGCGCCCGATATCGGCGTGCGCTGGCGCTCGGACTATATCGCCGGTGTCGTTCGCCGTGAAAACGGCTTCGTCGTCATCATCGATCTTGCACGCTTGCTGTCGCGCGAGGACGCCTCGGCATTGCAATCGGCGGCCTGACCGCGCATCAACTCGGAGTACTGCATTCTATGAGTATGGCAGCAGCGGTGGAAACCCAATTGCCGGGCGACCGGATCAGCAAGCGCAATTTCGACAAGCTTGCCCGGTTCATCTACGACTATAGCGGCATCAAGATGCCGCCGACCAAGCTGACGATGCTCGAAGGGCGGCTGAGGCGCCGCCTTCGCGCAACCAACCACGCGACCTTCGACGATTATTGCGACTTCCTGTTCAATGAGGATGGCCTCGCCCAGGAAACCGTCTACCTGATCGACGTGGTGACGACCAACAAGACCGACTTCTTCCGCGAAGCCAAGCATTTCGACTATCTTCAGAGCGTGGCGTTGCCGGCGATCTCCAACAGCGGCGTGCGGACCATCCGCACCTGGAGTGCGGCTTGCTCGACGGGGGCCGAACCCTACACGATGGCGATGGTGCTGGCGGAATTCGCCGAAGGCCGCAACGACGTCTCCTACAGCGTATTGGCGACCGATCTTTCCACCGACGTGCTGCAGACGGCGCGCCGCGGCATCTATCCGGAAGACCTCATCGCACCCGTGCCGCGCGACCTGCAGCGCAAATACGTGCTGACGGCCAAGCAGCCGGGCCGGCGGGAGGTGCGCATCACGCCGAAACTGCGCAGCAAGGTGGGTTTTGCCCGTATGAACCTGATGGACGAGAAATACGCGATCGGCGAACCGATGCACGTCATCTTCTGCCGCAACGTGCTAATCTATTTCGACAAGCAGACTCAGGCCGGCGTGCTCAACCGCCTCTGCAACTGCTTGGCGAAGGGGGGGTACATGTTCATCGGCCATTCCGAATCGATCACCGGCTTCGATCTGCCGTTGAAACAGGTCTCGAATACGGTGTTTCAGCGTATCTAAAGCGCATCGCGTCATCCCAAAACCGCTGTGCACTTCTGGACGACATGCATTAGGGGCACTCATGGCTAAGAAAATTCGCGTTCTCATCATCGACGATTCCGCCAGCATCCGCCAGACGCTGACCCATGTGCTGGAGCAGGATCCCGATATCGAGATCATGGCGGTCGCATCCGACCCCTTCATGGCGGCGCGGAAGTTGCAGGAAGAGATCCCCGATGTCATCACGCTCGATGTGGAGATGCCGCGCATGGATGGCATCACCTTCCTGCGCAAGCTGATGTCGCAACGACCGATCCCCGTCGTGATGTGCTCGTCGCTGACGGAGGCGGGATCGGAAACGCTGCTCCAGGCGCTGGAGGCCGGCGCCGTCGACGTCATCCTGAAATCGAAGATCGGCGCCGCTGACAGCCTTTCCGACGATGCGATGCGCATTCGCGAAGTCGTCAAGAGCGCCTCGCATGCACGGCTTTCCAACGTGCGCCGCGCCGCCGGAACCATCCGCTCTGCCTCAGTGGAAGGGCCGGCCAAGAAGCTGACGGCGGATGTGATGCTGCCGCCGCCGACGGGGCGGGCCATGGCGAAGACGACGGAGATGGTCGTCTGCGTCGGTGCCTCCACCGGCGGCACCGAAGCGCTGCGCGAGTTCCTGGAGGAACTGCCGGCCAATGCGCCTGGCATGGTGATCGTCCAGCATATGCCGGAGAAATTCACCGCAGCCTTCGCCAAGCGGCTGAACGGGCTCTGCGAGGTCGAGGTCAAGGAAGCCGTCGATGGCGATCCGGTGCTGCGCGGCCATGTGCTGATCGCGCCAGGCGACAAGCACATGCTGCTCGAACGCCAGGGTGCGCGCTACTATGTGAGCGTCAAGACCGGGCCGCTGGTGTCGCGACACCGGCCTTCCGTCGACGTACTTTTCCGCTCAGCGGCGCGCTCGGCCGGCTCGAACGCCATGGGGATCATCATGACCGGCATGGGCGACGACGGCGCGCGCGGCATGCTGGAAATGCATCAGGCCGGCGCCTACACGGTGGCGCAGGACGAGGCGAGTTCCGTTGTTTTCGGCATGCCGAAGGAGGCGATCGCCAAGGGCGGCGTCGACCGTATTCTGCCGCTCGATCAGATCGCTCGCGAAGTGCTGATGACGCAGCAGAAGTTTTAAGTCGGCTTCAACGGAACCGGCTTTTGATCATAGCCGTGCCGGGTTTCTATTCAGGCAAGATAGCCGCCGTCGATCGTCAGGCTGGCGCCGGTGACGAAGGCGGCCTCGGCACTGGCGAGATAGGCGGCGAGGCCGGCGATCTCACGGTCCTCACCCAGGCGGCCAAGCGCCATCAGCGGCTTGAGGCGCTCATGATCGTCCTCATTGGGGTTCATGTCGGTCGCCGTCGGGCCGGGCTGGATGTTGTTGACGGTGATGCCGCGTGGGCCGAGATCGCGGGCGAGGCCGCGGGTCATCGAGGCGATCGCGCCCTTCGTCATGCTGTAGACTGCGGAGGTCGGAAAGCCGCTGCGATCGGCGGTGACGCTGCCGATGGTGATGATGCGGCCGCCTTCCTTCATATGTCTTGCCGCTGCCTGGATGCCGACGAAGGCAGCGCGGACATTAACGGCGAACATCCGGTCGAAATCTTCGAGCGAATAGTCGTCGAGCGGGTTGAGGATGAGAATCCCGGCATTGCTCACGAGAATGTCGAGACCGCCGAAGGTCTCGGCTGTAAGCACGACGGCATCCTGTACGGCTTTCGCATCGGCACTGTCGGCCCGGATCGCCAGCGCCCTGCCGCCGGCAGCCTCCAGCTCGGCGACGATCGCCTTCGCCTTGTGCTCCGAACTGGAATAGGTGAAGGCGACCGCGGCGCCATCAGCGGCGAGCCTTCGGACGATGGCGGCACCGATGCCGCGCGAGCCGCCGGTAACGAGGGCGATCTTGGTGGAAAGAGGTTGAGGCATGCGGATTTCCTTCTGTTTTTTTGGATCGATCAGTCTAGAATTACTCATGGAAAAATCAGCTCGGAGTTGTTCTCGTCAGCGGAGGCTTCTGATTGCCATGCGTGCGATAGCGCGGAGCGTCGCGGGTGGGGCGCCGTTTCGGGCGCTGACTTTCATGCCCGACAAGGCAGCGCCGAGAAACCGAATGGCGTCGGCGATATCGATATCTGTTGCGAGTTCTCCGGTCCTGCGAGCCTCCCCGAGAAGGCTCTCGATCGCCGCGTGAAGCGCGTGGCCGGCGCTGTCGGTAAGAGCTGCGACCTCGGCATCGGTGCGGCCGAATTCACAGATGGCGCTGACACCGAGGCAGCCGCGCCGCGCCTCGGCAGCGGGACGTGAGGCGAAAGCGAGGAGAGCGCCTTCCAGCGCCTCGATCGGCCGGCCTTCGCGGCGAAGATCGGCGATGATCTTGTCGATGCTCTCTATATTGTAGCGCTTCAGCGCTTCCAGATAGAGACCGCGCTTGTCGCCGAAGGTGTCGTACATGCTTTGCCGGCTGATCTTCATCGCCGTCAGCAATTCCTCGGTCGAGGTGCCTTCATAGCCGTGCTCGGAAAATACGCCGATGGCGGCATGAAGGGCGGTGTCGCGATCGAATTCCTTGTGTCGTGCCATGACGAGGCTTCTACTGTTATTGGACTGATCTGTCCAGAATAAAATTAATGGTTTCCGGCACCGCAGGGCAGCCATGCACGCCTCCCCTTGAAATTTCCCTGATTTTGTGGTCTTGAGGCCGCCAATCTTTGCAGCGCTGCCTGTCATGCATGTTCAGGGACACTTCCCGCCCCTGGCAGCGCGCGCGCCCCGTATCAGTCCCAAGGAAAAATGCGCCGATGGCCCGTTCAGCTCTTCTCAATGTCATGGTTCAGGCTGCCCTCAAGGCAGGAAAGTCGCTGGGACGTGATTTCGGCGAAGTGCAGAACCTGCAGGTTTCCGTGAAGGGACCGGGCGATTTCGTTTCCACCGCCGACCGCAAGGCCGAAAAGATCGTCAGGGAAGAGCTACTCAAGGCGCGTCCGACCTATGGCTTCCTCGGCGAGGAAAGCGAGGAAATCAAGGGCACCGACGGCGCGCATCGCTGGATCGTCGACCCGCTCGACGGCACGACGAACTTTTTGCACGGCATCCCAGCCTTCGCTGTCTCGATCGCGCTCGAACGCAATGGCGAGATCGTTGCCGCCGTCGTCTTCAATCCGGCGACCGACGAACTCTATACCGCCGAGCGTGGCGGCGGCGCCTTTCTCAACGACCGGCGCCTGCGCGTCGCTGCGCGCCGGGCGCTGTCGGATTGCGTCATCGGCTGTGGCGTGCCGGCGCTTGGCAAGCGCAATCACGGCAAGTTCCTGGTCGAGCTTCGCCACGTGATGGGCGAAGTGGCGGGCATCCGGCGCCTGGGCTCGCCGACCCTCGATCTTGCCTATGTCGCGGCCGGGCGTTTCGACGGTTTCTGGGAGGTGGAGCTTGCGCCGTGGGACATGGCGGCCGGCATTCTGCTCATCCGCGAAGCCGGCGGTTTCGCCACCGACTGGGATGGTGGCGCAACGATGCTGGAGAGCGGCACAATCGTCGCCGGCAATGAGATTATCCACAAGGCGCTGATCGAAGTCGTCAAGCGGCCGGTTCCCGCCAAGTGACCGAACGAAAATCTGGCTGTTGTAAAGTCACGGTTTTCTCCCCGGCATACTTCAATTCGGCACAATGTTGTTCTAGTCTCCGCCAGCAGGGAATCCGGAGGCTGCGTAACCTATGGAAAATGTGAATGTGGCGGAGATCGGCTCCACCGAAAAGACGGCGGGCATTTATGCCAACAGGCTTTCGAGCCCCATGCCCTTCCTCTGGACGATGCTGCTTTTCCTCGTCATCGTCGGTTTTATCGCCGCCATCCTCTTCCGGCAGACGCAAACCGCCTTCATGCACAATCCGGGCCTCAACGGCCTGATCGTCGGCGTTCTCGCGGTCGGAATCATCCTTGTTTTCAACCACGTACTGGCGCTTCGCCCCGAGGTGCGCTGGTTTAATTCGTTCCGCGCCGCCGGCAGCGTCGACAAGGTCAACCGCAATCCGCGGCTGCTTGCGCCGATGCGGGCGCTGCTCGGCAGCCGCAAGTCCGCAGTGTCGCTGTCGACGACGGCGCTGCGCTCGATCCTCGATTCGATTGCCAGCCGCCTCGACGAATCGCGCGACGTTTCACGCTACCTGATCGGCCTCTTGGTCTTCCTCGGCCTGCTCGGCACCTTCTGGGGCCTCATCGGCACGATCGGTTCGATCAGCATTGTCATCCAGTCGCTCGATGCCGGCTCGAACGGCACCGGGGACGTGCTCTCGGCGCTAAAGGAAGGGCTTTCCACGCCGCTTTCGGGCATGGGCCAGGCCTTCTCCTCCTCGCTGCTCGGCCTTTCCGGTTCGCTCATTCTCGGCTTCCTCGACCTGCAGGCTGGCCGCGCGCAAAACCGCTTCTATATGGAGCTGGAAAACTGGCTCTCCTCGGTCACGGATGTCGGCTCCGATCATCTTGCCCCGGCTCTCGACGCCGTTTCCGGCGCTTCGTCGGACGACATGCGCGCGCTCTCCGATTATCTGCGCAAGGTCTCTGAAGAGGGTGGTGCCGGCAGCCAGCGCTCCGTCGCCGCCATGGCAAGCCTTGCCGAAGGCATTCAGGGCCTCGTCAAGAACATGCGCAACGAGCAGCAGATGCTGCGCGACTGGATCGAGGCGCAGCAGGACGAGGCCAAGGCGATGCGTCGCACGCTCGACCGGCTTGCCGAACGCATCGGCGTGCAGGAGCGCGGCGGCGAGAGGGGCGAGCGCTTGCGCGACCGCGCCAGCCAGGCAGAAAAGAGCGAGGGCAAGTAAGCCATGGCTCTTGCCCGCAACCGGCGCCGCGAACGCTCGGTGGATTACTGGCCGGGTTTTGTCGACGCGCTGTCGACGCTGCTCATTTCCATCATGTTCCTGCTGACGGTCTTTGTCGTCGGGCAATTCATCCTCAGCCGCGAGATTAGCGGACGCGATGAGGTGCTCAATCGTCTCAACAGTCAGATCAACGAGCTGACGCAGCTTCTTGCGCTTGAAAAGGGCAGCAATCAGGATCTCCAGGATTCGGTCGCCAATCTGCAGGCCTCGCTTGCCAGCGCCGAAGGTGACCGGTCGCGGCTGCAGGCGCTGCTGAATGCCGGTTCGGGCGGTCAGGATGCGGCGCAAAAGCGGATCGGCTCGATGACGCAGGAGCTCGACGAGCAGAAGCAGGTGAGCGAGCGGGCGCTCAGCCAGGTCGAATTGCTGAACCAGCAGATCGCAGCGCTTCGCAGCCAGATTGCCGCCGTCGAAGCAGCCCTTCAGGCCTCGGAGGAGAAAGACCGGGTCTCGCAGACCAAGATCGCTGACCTTGGCAGCCGCCTCAACGTGGCGCTCGCCGCGCGCGTGCAGGAGTTGAACCGCTACCGTTCCGACTTCTTCGGCCGGTTGCGCGAGATCCTTTCGGACCGCGAGAATATCCGCATCGTCGGCGATCGGTTCGTCTTCCAGTCGGAAGTGCTGTTTCCCTCGGGCGGCGCCGATCTCAACCCGGAGGGGCAGACCGAGATGGCGAAGCTTGCTAGCGCCCTTCTCGATCTCGCCAAGGAAATTCCGCCCGAGATCAACTGGGTGCTGCGCGTCGATGGCCATACCGACAATGTGCCGCTTGGCGGAACGGGCCGCTATCGCGACAATTGGGAACTCTCCTCGGCGCGCGCGATTTCGGTCGTCAAGTTCCTGATCGCACAGGGCGTGCCGGCCGACCGGCTGGTTGCCGCCGGCTTCGGCGAATTCCAGCCGATCGCACCGGGCGATACGCCGGATGCGCGCTCTACCAACCGCCGCATCGAGCTGAAGCTGACCGAGAAGTGATTACAGCGCCGCGCGTCTTTCGGACGTGCAAAGGACGCTGTAACACTCTGAATTGCTGCATAATTGCTTAAATCGGCTCCGATTTAAGCAATTATGCAGTGGCCTCATATCGCCTGCCGCGCGTCCTTTAGCCGGCCGGTGAGAAAATCGCGCACGGCGGGGCTGTCGCTGAGGCCGATCGCTGTCATATAGGCATCGGCTGCCGCGGTATCATCGCCGGCCTGGGTCAGGAGAAAGGCACGCACCGCCCAGTAGGGCTGGTAGCTTGCGATGTCGCACGGATCGAGCTTGTCGAGCTGCTCCAGGCCGGCAGCGGCGCTCAAGGCCCTGCCGATCACCGCAGCCTGGCTGACACGCGCACCCAGCATCGGCTTCATCATCACCAGCGCCGCATAGAGTGTCATCAGCGCCTGCCAGTCGGTCGTTCCCGACAGCCGGCGCGCTGCATGCACGGATTGGATCGCCGCTTGGCACTGGAAGGGGCCGAAACGGTCGAAGCCGCCGGCCTTGCGCAGCAGTGCATCCGCCTCGGCAATCATGATCGCGTTCCACGCGGCCGCGTCCTGCTCATCCAGCGGCACATATCGGCCGTGATCGTCACGCCGGGCGCTGCGGCGGGCTTCGCAGTGGAGCATCAGCGATAGCAGGCCGATCGCTTCCGGTTCGTCCGGCAGCACCGTCAGAAGCGCACGGCCGAGCCAGATCGCCTCGCCGGCGAGCGAATGGCGTTCGTTCTCCCCATCAAGACCGTCCCAGCCGAGACCGTAAGCCGCGTAGATCGCCGAAAGCACCGCGGCGAGCCGCCCGGGCAAGGCGGGGCGAGGCGGGACGGCGAAGGGAATGCCGGCATCGCGGATCTTCACCTTGGCCCGCACCAGCCGCTGGCTCATCGCCTCCGGTGAGACGACGAACGATCGGGCGATGGTCTTTGCCTCGATGCCGAGAACGGTCTGCAGCATCAGCGCCGTATGCACGAAGCTGTCGATGGCGGGATGAGTGCAGGCGAAGAGCAGCTTCAGCCGCTCATCGGGAAAGACGGCACTGCCGGCCTCGTTCATGCGTTCTTCCGCCTCCTCGAAGGCGACCGATATCGTTGTTTGCGCATTGGCCTCGACGATGCGGTGGCGGGCCGCCTGCATGAGGTTGCGGCGGGCAGCCACCAGCAGCCAGCCTTCCGGATTGCCGGGAATGCCGCGCTCCGGCCAGACGCGAAGCGCCGAAGCCAGCGCTTCCGACAATGCATCTTCTGCCGCCGGCACGTCGCGCGAGCGGGCGGCGAGAAAGGCGATCAGTTTGCCGTAGGACTGACGCGCCACCTTTTCGGCAGCGCGTCCGGCATCGGGCGGCATGACCACCTCACATCTGCAGGCGCGGGCGCACCTCGACCGAACCCTTGTCGGAGATCGGAACCCGGGTTGCCCATTCGAGCGCGGTGTCCATGTCGGGGACGTCGATCAGATAGAAGCCGCCGAGCTGTTCCTTGCCGTCCGGATAGGGGCCGTCCTGCACATCGTGGTCCTCGCCTTTGCGGCGCACGATCGTGCCGGTTTCCGGGCCCGTCAGCCCGGCGCCGCCAGTCATGATCCCTGCCTGGGCGAGCGCCTGGCTGTAGGCGACCCAGCCGTTGCGATAGGTGGGATCGCCACGGCGAGCGAAGTCCTCGGGGGCTTCGCGAATGATGAGAGCATATTGCATGGAAAACTCCTGATCTCGTTGTTGCGTTGATCCGGGCGTGCCGATAGCGGGGATCGAGATCCCGAAAACCGTAAAGCCCGGCGGAGCGGCATGGCCGTTCCGAAACAATGAGGCGCGGCCACCGGTCGTTTCGACATGGTTTTCAAAAAAATATGCGTAAAAGAAAAATGGCGCCGAAAATCGCAAGCGGGCCGGGCTCAAGGGCGCCGGCGCTGCTCAAGGGCGCGAAAGGGCAGGGCGGCAATCACGCCGCCGCTGCCGGTCTGCTCAGGACTCGGCCTTCGTCTGATCGACGATCTCGGCGCTTGGCGTGTTCTTCTTGATGGATTCGATGGCACTCATGGCGGACGCCTTCGCCTTGTAGCCCTCGGAGGAGAACATGGCTTCCCCGTTCGATGCTTTGAAGCGGAAGCGGAACTCCCCGCCCTTATCCTTATAGACTTCGAATTTATACATAGATGTCTCCCGAAATCCCAAAACGCTGAATTGCAACCATCAGCTTAGCGGAGGCTAGATCAAAATGGCGAGCTTTTCCACTGCCTTAATCAGGATTGGGTTGCTTAGCGTCCAATCACCGTTTCCATTGGGCGCAAGCGAATGAGGGCGCCGGCGCCTATGCCCCGAGAACAGGATGATTTCAGGCCGGGTCGGCCTAAAATCCGAATCCTGTTCTCAATTGAAGAGTAGAGCATGATGTCATCCGAAAACTGCTCACGCTTTTCGGCATCGTGCTTTGGCATCACTCCATCTGGATATTTGCGCCCTTGACGACCGGTCCCCATTTGGCGAGTTCGGCCTTCACATGGGCGGCGAGTTCCTCCGGCGTCGAGCCGACGATGGTGGCGCTGAATTCTTTCATCCGTTCCGCGACGGCGGGGTCGGCGAGCGCCTTTTTAGCCGAGGCGTTGAGGCGCGTCACGACCTCGCTCGGCGTCTTGGCCGGGGCGAAAAGCGCGTTCCAGGTGTAGGTCTCGTAACCTGGAATGCCTGACTCGGCGACGGTCGGCACGTCGGGGAAGGAGGGCGCGCGCTCGGCCGTGGTCACCGCCAGCGCCCGCAGAGTGCCGGCCTTGATGTGGCTCGACGAGGAGGGCAGGTTGTCGAACATGATCGGCACCTGGTTGCCGATGACGTCGTTCAATGCCGGACCGGCGCCCTTATAGGGGATGTGCTGCATGCTGACGCCAGCCATGGACTTGAAGAGTTCGCCGGAAAGATGCAACGGCGTGCCGTTGCCCGACGAAGCGTAGCTGTATTTGTCGGGCTCGGCCTTCAGCAGGGCGACCAGCTCCTGCACGGTCTTTGCCGGCAGTTCCGGGTTGACGACCAGCACATTCGGCACGACGACGAGCAGCGAGATCGGTGCGAAATCCTTTTCGGCGTCATATGGCGTCGACTTCAGGATCAGCGGATTGAGGGCGTGGGTCGCGACCGTGCCCATCAGGATGGTGTAGCCGTCCGGTTCGGCGCGGGCGACGTTACCGGCGCCGAGATTGCCGCCGGCGCCGGCGACGTTCTGGACGATCACCTGTTGGCCGAGATCCTCCGACATCTTCTGCGCGACGATGCGGGCGACGACATCGGTCGAGCCGCCGGCCGCGAAGGGCACGACCATGGTGATCGCGCGATCGGGAAAATCTGCAGCGGTGGCAGAGGCGCCGACGGCAATGGCCGCAAGCATACCGAAACCGAGCGCAAGGCCCGCACGTCGCGTCATATCGGAAAGCGCCATTCCTATCTCCTCCCAAGGATTTCAGCAGCAATATCCCCACCCGGGGAATGAAGAGCTTAGGGCAGGACGCGCGAAAGACAACCGCAGAGAAGCGCGGCGGGTTCAAACTTTAGTCGCTGTTGGCGGGAGAAGTGCGCGCCCGCTATTTCGCGGCAGCGAGCACATCCTCGTTGGCGGCGTCGAACTGCAGCCGCGCCAGCCGCGCATAGATGCCGCCGTGGCGGATCAGGCTCTGATGCGTGCCCTCTTCGACAACCCGGCCCTGATCTATGACGAGAATGCGGTCGGCTTTCAGCACCGTTGCCAGGCGATGGGCGATGACGAGCGTCGTGCGGCCGTCCACCAGACCGTCAAGCGCCTTCTGCACCAGCGCCTCGCTTTCGGCGTCAAGCGCGGAGGTTGCCTCGTCAAGCAGCAGCACGGGCGCGTTCTTCAGGATGGCGCGGGCAATGGCGATGCGTTGGCGCTGGCCGCCGGAGAGCGTGATGCCGCGTTCGCCGACTTCGGTCTCATAACCCTGGTCCAGCCGGGCGATGAATTCGTCGGCCTGCGCGGCAAGAGCTGCAGCGCGGACCTCGTCACGCGAGGCGCCGGGACGGCCGAAGGCGATGTTGTCATGGATCGAGGCGGCAAAGATGGTGACGTCCTGCGGCACGATGGCGATGCGCTGGCGCAGCTCATTAGGCGTTGTCAGCTGCGCGTCGACACCGTCGATCTTCACGCTGCCCTGCTGCGGATCGTAGAAGCGCAGCAGCAGCGAGAATACGGTGCTCTTGCCGGCACCGGAAGGGCCGACGATGGCGACGGTCTCACCTGGCGTGATCGCGAAGCTTAAGCCATGCAGCGCCGATTTGCCGGGGCGCGAGGGATAGGCAAAGTGCACGCCGGAAAATTCGACACGGCCACGGCTGGGCGACGGAAACGGCTCAGGGCTGGCGGGGGCTGCGATCGGCGAGACCTCGTCGAGAAGCTCGGTCAGCCGGTCTGCGGCACCGGCTGCCTGCGAGAGTTCGCCCCAGACTTCCGACAGCGCACCCAGCGAACCGGCGGAGATGACGGCATAGAGCAGGAACTGGCCGAGCGTGCCGGCCGAAAGCGTGCCGGCAAGCACGCTGTGGGCACCGACCCAGAGCACGGCGACGACGCTGCCGAAGATCAGCGTGATGGCGATTCCCGTCAGCAGTGCGCGCGAGCGGATGGCGGCGCGGGCGGCCTCATAGGCAGATTCGACGGCGGTGCCGTAGCGCGTCGCTGCGGCATCCTCGCCGTTAAAGGCCTGGACTGTGCGGGTTGCGCCAATCGTCTCGTTGGCGAAGGCGGAGGCATGGGCCAGCGTATCCTGGGCGGCGCGCGAGCGCTTGCGCACCGAGCGGCCGAAGGCGACGAGCGGGAAGACGATCAACGGGATCGCTCCGATAACGAGGCTCGAAAGCTTCGGCGAGGTGACGATCATCATGCCCATGGCGCCGATACAGAGGATGAAGTTCCTGAGCGCTACCGAGGCGGTGGCGCCGACGGCGGACTTGATCTGCGTCGTATCGGCGGTCAGCCGCGAGACGATCTCCCCGGATTGGTTGACGTCGAAGAAGGAGGGTGACAGCCTGGTCACATGGGAAAAGACGTCGCGGCGAAGATCGGCGACGATGCGCTCGCCGATGGTGATGACGAAATAATAGCGCAGTGCGCTGGCGACCGCGAGCACGATGGCCATGACCATCAGCATGGCGAAGTAGCTGTTGATGAAGCGGCCGTCGGACTGGGTGAAACCGTGATCAATCATGCGACGCACGGCGAGCGGCAGCGCCAGCGAGGTGATGGCGGCAAGCGCCAGCGACATCAGCGCACCGGCCACCAGGCCGCGATAACGCATGACGTAGGGCGTCAGCCTGCCGAGCGATCGCAGTGATCGCGTCTTGTTTTCCTCAGCCCGTGCCTGCTCTGCCAAATCGTCTCCGATCGCCCGCAGGACCCGCGCAATGCGGCCTGTTGGCTCTTGTTATCTAGGCGTCCTTCATGTATAGGCACTGCATCCTAATGGGAAGCCGTAGCCATCCGACTGCGGCTTCATTTATTCAATCGGTTCGTTGGCCGCAACTGCATGCGGCAAATTGAACTCCGGTATCGCAGGAAGATTGTTATGAAGGCAGGCATCCATCCCGAATATCACATGATCAAGGTGGTCATGACCGATGGCACTGAGTACGAAACCCGCTCGACCTGGGGTTCGGAAGGCGCTGTCATGAACCTCGAAATCGATTCCAAGTCGCATCCGGCCTGGACCGGCGGCAACCAGCAGCTCATGGACCGCGGTGGCCGCGTCTCCAAGTTCAACAAGCGTTTCGGCGGCCTCGGCCTCTAATCGCTCCTGCTCGACGGAATTCGAAGAGAGCCCGGTTTCGCCGGGCTTTTTTGCGTTTGCAACGGCTTACTGTGCTGCGCGTCTTTTCAGACGCGCAAAGGACGCTGTAGGGATGCCGGCGTTCAGCGGCAAACAAAAAACCGGCCGCGCAAGACGCAGCCGGTTTGTATTCGAATTCTTGCAGGTCCGGTCAGTTGTTGCCGAAGGCAGTCTGCAGCAGGGAAAGCTGGGCCTGGACGCTGTTCTGATTATCGTGAACGATCACCGCTTCGGACGGGCGGTAGATCTCGCGGTCGAGCAGGGCAATGCGGTTTTGCAGACGCAGCGAGCGTTCGACGAGGTCGCGGAAGGATTCCGGCAGGTCGCCCCAGCCGGGTGCGGCGCGGTCGACGTTGAAGCCGTCGAGGCGAACCTTGTTCTTTTCAGCCAGCACCTGATCGCGAGACATTTCGCCATTGTTGACGGCGCGCTGCAACAGCAGCCAGGAGGCCATCTGCATCAGGCGGGTGGTGAGGCGCATCGATTCCGCCGCGTAGAGAACCGAGGCCATCCGCGGCAGAACCTTGGAGGCGGCGCGGCCCTGACCGTCGAGATAAGCGGCAGTCTCTTCGACCAGCGACATGCCTTCCGCATAAAGTGCCTTGAACTGCGAGGATGCAGCGGCGCGGCCTGCAAAACTGATCGTGTTCAATCCAACTTCCGACATCGCAATAGTCCCTGTTCGCACGCAGCTACATATAGTCAGGTAACGCCGGCACCGACGGAAAAGTTTCCAGGCCCGGTCTTTATGACTTTAAGATGGTATCATTAGCCCAAATGCGCAAGCCGTTTCTTAAGAAAGGGTTAATCTCCACAGTTTCGTGGAAGTGTGCCGGCCATAGGAAAAAGAAGAGCCGCAAACGCGGCTCTCAAGGTAAAACAGGGAGAAAAATCAGACCAATTCACCGCTTGGAAAACTGTCTGAGATCCAGAGGAAATCCGGATGAATACAGTAATACCTTATAAAGCTTAATATTTTATTAACATTGTGCCGGATTAAGACTTGAGGCGGGCTATTTTATCCGCCTATAGCCTTGTTTTTCGGGGGTTTTTATCCGATCACGAGCGGAAGAAGCTTTCCGCCGCCTGCCGCCCGGAGGCTTTGCGGGCGGCCTCGGCCTCGAGACGGGCGATCTCCGTCTTCAGCAATTCCACCCGCGCCTTCAATTCGTCGACCGAAAGCATGGAGAGATCGGCGCCAATCTCATGGGCGACTTTCTTCTGCGGCCGGTCATCATCGATGAAGCTCATGGTTCGTCCTCCGTTCGCTGCCTAACCAAACTTTACAGCAGGATCGTCGCTTTCGGGAGACTTTGCGGTTTCGGGAGGTTTGCCGGCGCCGCGATCAGCAAGCGACATGCTTTGCGGTGTCAGGATCGCCGAGGTGCCGGTCGGGATCGTCGTGTAGGCGTCGCGGTCGCTGGCGGGGACCGCGGCGCGGATGCGGCTCCTGATGATGGCATAAACGGTGATCAGCACATGGGCGATGGCGGTGACGAGGAAAAGCGCATGTGGCGTGATCGCCGACATGACGGGACCGCTGAGCGTCGGGCCGATCACCGTGCCGATGCCATAGAGCAGCAGCAGGCCGCCGGAGACCTTGACGAAATCCTCTGACGCCGCGAAGTCGTTCGCGTGGGCGACGGCGATCGGATAGAGCGTATTTGCCACGGCGCCGTAAAGGACGACGAGCCCGATCAGCAAAGCGGGGGACGTCGGGTGGAGCAGGAAGATCAGCAGGCCGGCAAGGGCGGCGATCCCCGACATGGCAGCGAGCACGTAACGCCGGTCGATGCGATCGGAAAGCCGGCCGGCCGGCAGCTGCATCACCGCCCCGGCGAAGATGGTGGCGCTCATCATGACGGCGATGCTGGTGTCGGACAGGCCGGCGCCGGCGCCGAAGACGGCGCCGAGCGTGCCGTAGGCACCGTTGGCGATACCGACGAGCAGAATGCCGAGGCAGGAGACCGGCGAATTGCGATAGAGCGCCGGCAGATCGAGGCGCACCGCCTTCAGCGGCTGCGGCGAAGCGGCGGTCGACAGCGTCGTCGGCAGCATGGCGATGCAATAGAAGATGCCGCAGATCATGAACAGCACCGGTGTGCGCACATCCTCGAGCGGGATCATCATCTGGCCGCCGACGACGCCGATGAGTGTGATGCCAATATAGAGCGAGAAAATCGCGCCGCGGCTCTCGTTGCTGGCGCGCTCATTCAGCCAGCTTTCGATGATCATCGACGTGCCGGCGGTGGAGAAGCCGGTGACGGCGCGCAGGACCACCCACCAGATCGGATCGATGATGATGCCGCTGACCAGCGCAATGATGGCGATGATCGAGATGAAGCCGGAAAAGGCACGCACATGGCCGACGCGGCGCACGATCTTCGGCGCAACCAGGCAGCCGACGACGAAGCCCCCGGCCCATGAGGTGCCGAGCAGGCCAAGCGTCGTCGTTCCGTAGCCTTCGAGATTGCCGCGCACCGGAAGCAGGATGCCCTGCAGGCCGTTGCCCATGAAAAGGAAGAGCGTGCCAAAGAGCAGCGCGGCGACGGACAGCAGATTTCTCTTCATTTCCCCAGACTCGGTCTTAGCGATTTGCAATGACATAAGGCAGGACCTGCGTCAGCCCAGCCTCAAGATGATTGATTGTGCCCCGGAATGTCTTTACGGCGTGTCGAGATCCTCTTGTTCGCGCGGAAAAATGTCCGTCCTGTGACATTCCGAAAAACGGAAAAAATAAAGCATGACAAAGCTGATAGCCTTGCTGCTCATCCTTGCCATGGCGATACAGGTGATCAAGCCGCTCGGGCTTCCCGGCCTCAGGCGGCGAATGGATTTCTGGAAGCTCGCGCTGATCGCTTTCGCCGTCTGGGCAGTGGCTCTGCTTTCGCGCGATTTCCTGATGTAGCCCCGGACTAAGTCTAACGCAGGGGTACGGTCCGAACTGCGACCGTCAGTCTTGCAAGCTAATTTCTCCGCGCATGACGGAAACGCAGCCTCCCGAGATGACGACATCGGTGACGATGCCGTCGGATTTCACGACATCAAGGGTGATGACGCTGCGGCGGCCCATTTCGACGCCCTGTTCAATGGTGATGCGGGCGTTCATATGGGCCTCCGGCGCAAGCGAGACGAGATAGGCACCAAGCGCCGCTGACGCGCTGCCCGTTGCCGGATCTTCGGGCACGTTGTCGAGGGGCGCGAACATGCGGGCGCGAATATTCCACGGATTTTCGGCTGTCCTCACATAGAGGAAGAGCGAGAAGTCGTGGCCGCTCGTCGCCTGACGGCCAGCAGCTGCCTGGAACCCGGCAAGGTTTGGGCGGACGGCGGCCAGCGCCTCGAGCCCATTCACCTCTGCAACGGCGAAATTCAGGCCGACGGATGCAAAGACCGGGGCATGGGTGGTGCTGACGATGACACCGGGGTCGAGCGAGACGCAGCCGGCGATGGTTTCCGCGGCGATGGTGTCGCCGATCGTCAGCGGCTGCGGCGCGCGGATGGCGGCAGCAGCAACCTTTCCGCCGCTGCGTTTCAGGCTGACTTCGACGATGCCGGCCTTTTCTTCGAAACGCAGCGTATCGCCGACCGGCTTGCCGAAAATCTCCGCCTGCTGGCCGAGCACATAGGCGGTGCCGACGTTCGGATGGCCGGCAAAGGGTATTTCCATCGTCGGGGTGAAGATGCGCACGCGGGCGGAATTTTGCGGGTCTTCCGGCGGCAGGACGAAGGTGACTTCGGAATAATTGAACTCGGTGGCGATCTTTTGCATCGCCGCATCGCTCAGATCGCGCGCATCGGAGATGATGGCAAGCGGATTGCCCTCGAAGCGGGTGGAGGTGAAGACATCGACGGTGACGTAGGAGAGGGTGTTCATGGCGGCTCCTGTTGTGACAGGGCGCTATGAGTAATCACGGTTTTTCGCGGAACGAAGCGGTTTCTTGTCGCCGTGACAATGAGAGGGAAGGAAACGGCAGAGAGGGCAGGAAGCTGCGTTCGCCGCTCCCTGCCCATTAGTTCAAAGCTCCAAAAACTCAGGCGGCCTTTTCCAGGTCTTTCTTCCAGTTGCCCTTGGCGGCAAGGCTGTTCATCTCGGCGCGGTGGGTGAATTCGCGCTGGCCGGCAGCGACGTTTTCCTGCTTGCCGTTCCAGGCCCTGAGCGCGCTGTCCTGCAGGGCGCGGCCGTAGGAGAAGGTGACGAACCAGGGCAGGTCGCCGCTGGCATTGATCGCCGAAAGATGGGCTGTCGCTTCTTCGGTCGTCTGGCCGCCGGAAAGGAAGGCGATGCCGGGAACGGCAGGAGGTACGGTCGCCTTCAGCACCTTGACGGTGCGTTCGGCAACTTCCGCGACCGAGGCCTTGCGGGCGTTCTTGCCGTCGATCACCATGTTCGGCTTGAGGATCATGCCTTCGAGGTTGACGCGGGCATCGGCCAGTTCCTCGAAAACGATGCGCAGCGTGGACTCGGTCACTTCGGCGCAGCGGTCGATATTGTGGTCGCCCGGTTTGCCGTCCATCAGGCATTCCGGCTCGACGATCGGAACGATCCCGGCTTCCTGGCAAAGTGCGGCATAACGAGCAAGCGCCTGAGCGTTGGCGCGGACGGAACCGCGGGTCGGCAAGATTGACGAGATGGCGATGACGCCGCGCCACTTGGCGAAGCGGGCGCCGGCTTCATAATATCTGGCGAGGCGCTCGCCGAGGCCGTCGAGGCCTTCGGTGATGGTTTCAGCGGGATATTTGGCCATCGGCTTGGCGCCGGTATCGACCTTGATACCGGGGATGGCGCCGGCTGCGCGGATGATATCGACGAAGGGCGTGCCGTCCGCGGCCTTTTGGAACAACGTCTCTTCGAAGAGGATGACGCCGGAGATATATTTCTTCATCGCCTCGTCGGAGCGGAAGAGCATCTCCCGGTAGTCCCGCCGGCTCGTTTCGGTCGATTCGAGGTTGATCGTGTCGAAACGCTTCTTGATGGTGGAGGTCGATTCATCGGCGGCGAGCAGCCCCCGGCCGCCCGCAACCATCTGCACTGCAATGTCTTCCAGTCGTTCGCTCATTTCGTTCTCTCCACAACAATAAACATCGGCACTTGAGGAATATAGAACGCGGATAACAGAAGTTGATAGCGAGGAAAATGGAAGGCTAAGTCATTGAAACGATTGAATCCAATTCAATCGTTTGAAAATTTGGGATTTTTTTCATCATCTGAGCAAAAGACCGCGGAAGCTGTTTTTCTTCCACGGTCTATCCGCATGTAAAATCTGCGAAATCAGTCTGGGTAGTTATTTAGCAGCGTTGAGGACGGCGACGCCGGGAAGCTCTTTGCCTTCCATCCATTCGAGGAAGGCGCCGCCGGCGGTCGAGACATAGGTGAAATCGTCGGCAACGCCGGCATGGTTGAGCGCCGAGACGGTATCGCCGCCGCCGGCAACGGAGGTGAGCTTGCCGGCTATGGTGCGCCCAGCGGCGTATTTCGCGGCAGCGACCGTTGCAGCATCGAAGGGCTCGATCTCGAAGGCGCCGAGCGGGCCGTTCCAGACCAGGGTTGCGGCGCGCTCGATCCAGGCATTGATGGCCTCAACGGATTTCGGGCCGACATCGAGCACCATGGCATCGGCAGGAATGGCGTTGATATCGACCGTCTCATTGGCGGCGCCCGCCTTGAACTCGCGAGCGATCACGCCATCCTCGGGCAGGATAATGGCGCAGCCGGCGGTGGCGGCCTCGATCATGATTTGCTTGGCGGTCTCGGCGAGATCATGTTCGCAGAGCGACTTGCCGACATTGGTGCCGCGGGCGGCGATGAAGGTATTGGCCATGCCGCCGCCGATGACGAGCGCATCGACCTTCTTCACGAGGTTCATCAACAGGTCGATCTTGGTGGAGACCTTGGCGCCGCCGACGATCGCAACGACAGGGCGAGCGGGATCACCGAGGCCCTTTTCCAACGCTTCCAGCTCGGCCTGCATGGTGCGGCCGGCATAGGCCGGCAGGTGGTGGGCAAGGCCCTCGGTCGAGGCATGGGCGCGGTGGGCGGCCGAGAAAGCGTCGTTGACATAGATGTCGCCGTTGGCGGCAAGCGCCTTGGTGAAATCGGGGTCGTTGTTTTCCTCGCCCTTGTGGAAGCGGGTGTTTTCCAGAAGCAGGATATCGCCGTCATTCATCGCGGCAACGGCGGAGGCGGCGGCTTCGCCGATGCAGTCGGAGGCCGTCAGCACGGCATGATCAAGCACTTCCTCGACGGAAGGGGCGATCAACGACAGCGACAGCTCCGGCGAAGGGCCATCCTTCGGCCGGCCAAAATGGGCGAGCAGGATCACCTTGGCACCCTTTTCGGACAATTCGAGGATCGTCGGCGCCACACGCTCGATGCGCGTCACATCGCTGACCTTGCCGTCTTTCACCGGGACGTTGAGGTCGACGCGGACGAGAACGCGCTTGCCGCGGATGTCGGAAAGATCGTCGAGGGTCTTGAAAGAAGGCATGGGGAGGATCCTGTCGTGGTTGGCGAAAGTTGCGCCGAACATAGCAAGGATCATTCGAGACGCAAGGCGTTCAGCGGCCGTTTTCGCGTGTGCCTTCGTCGCGTCCGGCCGGTGGTTTCGGTGTGCTTTCGGAAGCTGCGGTTTCCCGGTTCCGGCGTCCGTTCAACCGGTCGCGGATGCGCTGGATGATGTCCTTGAGATTGAGGAAGATCGGCAGCGTAATTGCCGGTTCGACTGCTTCGAGCGACATGCCGACGGAGGTGATGTGATCGTGCTCGTCGAGATCGCGGACGATGAGGATGATCGAGCCGAGGCGGACGCGGTCGGCATAATCGGCCTTGCCGCCGAGGCGCTGGCGCATCAATTCGGCGATCGTCAGGCCCTTTTCGGATTCGTTGAGCAGGCCGGGGCCATAGGCGGCGTCGAGATCGGCGGCGGGGCGGGCGGGAGAGAGCGCGAAGGCCCCGAAGAATTCGGCATCGTCGTCATCGACAGGCGCCCGGCTGGCGAAGAGCCGGTCGAGCAGGCGGGAATAGCTCGGCACGATGAACAGGTAGACGAGATCGTGCTCGCGCAGCCGCCCGGCATATTGATAGCGCATCGACTTGCCGTCGCGGATGACGAGCGAGGGGGTCGCCCAGCGCGGAATGCGCTCGCCGCGTAGCACCGGGCTATCCTTGATGACGCGGTAGGAGAGCAGTTCGTGGTTGGCCGCGCCCGGCAGGTCGACCTCGACCTTGTCGACGGCGCCGATGCGCGGCGGAATGATCAGCCCGAGCTTCTTGGCGACGGGTTTGATCGTCCAGCCCTGGAGGAGCAGCGAGACCAGCACGATGATGAAGGCGGTGTTGAAATAGATCTGGCCGTTCTCAAGCCCGCCGAGGATCGGCATGATGGCAAGCAGGATGGAGACGGCGCCGCGCAGGCCGACCCAGGCAACGAAGCCGATTTCCTGCTGCGTGTAATCGAAGGGAAGCAGCGACAGCCAGATCGCCAACGGCCGGGCGACGAAGATCAGGAAGAGGGCGAGCAGGATGGCCGGCACGATGATGGCAGGGAATTGCGACGGCGTGGCGAGCAGGCCGAGCACCAGGAACATGATGATCTGCGCCAGCCAGGTCATGCCGTCCTGGAAGCGCTTGATGGTGCCGATCGCCTGCATCTTGCGGTTTCCGGCGTAGATGCCGGCAACATAGACGGCGAGGAATCCGCTGCCGCCAACCGCGCCGGTGAAGGAGAAGACGAGAAGAGCGAGCGCCAGCACGAAGATCGGTGTCAGGCCGCGATCGGTATCGAGCTTGCTGACGATCAGCACGATCATCATGCCGCCGAGCAGGCCGAGAATGACGCCGAGGCCCATCTGCTGCACGAACATGGCGAGCATGCCGATATTGATGCCGGCATAACGCTCGCCGCTCGCCAGCACCTCGACGAGGGCGATGGTGAGGAAGATCGCCATCGGGTCGTTGGTGCCGGATTCGACTTCCAGCGTCGAGCGCACCTTGTCACGGATGTTGATGCCGCCGATGCGCAGCAGGAAGAAGACGGCGGCGGCATCCGTCGATGCGACGATCGAGCCGAGCAGCAGTCCTTCCAGCCAGGTGAAATTCAAAAGCCACATGGCGGCGAAGGCAAAGAGCGAGGCGGTGATCAGCACGCCGACCGAGGCGAGCGCCAGAGAGGGCACGGCCGCCAGCCGGAAGGCCTGTATCGGCGTGCCGAAGCCTGAATCGAACAGGATGACGGCCAGCGCGATGGAGCCGAGAATATAGGCGAGATAATTGTTGCTGAACTCGATGCCGAGGCCATCGACGCCGGCAGCAAGGCCGATCATCAGGAAGAGCAGCAGCAGGGGGGCGCCGAAGCGGAAGGCGAGCAGGCTCGAAAAAGCGGCAAGAAGCACGAGTGCCGTCGAAACCAGCACCACGATATAGAACGCTTCCATGCCCACCCCTTTCCATCGACTGCTTCGCGAACACAGCCGCCCCGGCCGATCCGCCTTTATTCACCCCCTCCGTCACGCGCGGCGATCCGTCAGTAAACGGCAAAACGTCAGAGAAGGGTAGGCCTTGCGGCTTAACCTCGTCGCGATGCTGCTTCATGCTGCTGAACGGCTGCCGGACGGCCAACCGACACGGAATGCTACGGGAGAAAGTCTCTATAAAGAATGTATAGGAAAATCAGGCGAGAGCAGGGCAAAAGAGACAGGCACGGATTTTTCCTGCCGGTATCTGCGAATGGAAACAACATAAGACACGCTCCTCACTTCACGCGGCCCGTTTGCCTTGTCCGATGACGGGAAGACTGGATTGCACGCGCGGATGCGGAGAGGAGGAAAATGAGCGCTGAGATATTTCGATATCGGGTGGAAATGCCGGCCGCCCAGCGAGAGCAGCCGGCTGTAGTTTTGTGCCAGAAGCGGCCGCCCCTTGCTCAGTTATCCCAACACTGCCTGAAGTATGACGATGGCGAGAAACGAGAGGCCAATGAACGCGGCAGCCGAGATGACCAGACGATTGGCCTTTGCCAGCACGGCAGGTCTGACGTCCCGCTTGGGGTGAAACCGCTGCCGCCGTTTGAGAGTGGTATGGGACAAGCGTTTTTGTGCCTCTGCCATTTATCACCTCCCTTGGCTCATTAGCCATTGTGCAGCGCTGCGTATTTCCTCAATCTAGCACGCTTGGCCAGCGGATTGCCAACCCGTGCAGCGAAGCCTATCGAATTCGTCGCTTCGATATGGCTTCGAAACCGGTGCGGATCGGCGCTCAGTCTTCTGTGTTCTCGCCCTCATCGGTCAGATCCGCGACCGGGACCAGGAAAACGACGAACTCGTCCTCGATGGTCCGTTCGGGATCGTCGTCGAATTCATAGGCGTGCTCGACTTCGCTTGCTTCCTCGGTGGTCGCCTTGCGCAGGCTCAGGGCCGCTTTGCGGTCCCAAAGAGGCTTGCCTTCGGATTCCAGGACGGTCAGATCGTCGCGAAAATCTTCCGCCTCGAAGAAATGCGTCGCTTCCTCGTGATTTTCCGAGCGAAAACTGGCAACGGCGCGGCCGGCGATTTCAACGGTAAAGTAATCCATCCATCTCTCTCATTTTCATGCGGGCGACAGTGCTACCACACGGTATTGGCGTTCCGCACCTGGCCGGTGGCCGATGCGGTGTGAGGAAACTGGGCATTTTGGAATGTCCAGGGTGACGTATTCTAGCAGATCTCACCCGGGCAAGGGGCGAAAAGATGCCAGTGCGGGAAGGCCGGTTTCGTTTGGAGGCACGGCAACGAAAAGCGGCCCGGTTTCCCGGGCCGCTTACGTGTCGACGCCTGAAGAGCGCTCAGATGAGCTTGGCGAAAGCGACTGCCGTGTCGGACATGCGGCTGGAGAAGCCCCACTCGTTGTCGTACCAGGACAGGACGCGCACGAAGTTGCCTTCCATGACCTTGGTCTGATCGGTTGCGAGGATCGAGGAGTGGCTGTCGTGGTTGAAGTCACGGGAGACGAGCGGCTCGTCGGTGTAGCCGAGGATGCCCTTCAGCTTGCCGTTTGCAGCAGCCATGATGGCTTCGTTGATTTCGCCAACGCTGGTCGCCTTCTTGGAGACGAACTTGAAGTCGACGACCGAAACGTTCGGGGTCGGAACGCGGATCGAGGTGCCGTCGAGCTTGCCTTTCAGATGCGGCAGAACGAGGCCGACTGCCTTGGCTGCACCCGTCGAGGTCGGGATCATGGAAAGGGCGGCCGCGCGGGCGCGATACAGGTCCTTGTGCATCGTGTCGAGCGTCGGCTGGTCGCCGGTGTAGGAGTGGATGGTCGTCATGAAGCCGTGGTCGATGCCGACGGCGTCGTCGAGAACCTTCACGACCGGCACCAGGCAGTTGGTGGTGCAGGACGCGTTGGAGATGACCATGTGCTCCTTGGTGAGCTGGTCATGGTTGACGCCGAAGACGACCGTCAGGTCGGCACCATCGGCAGGCGCCGAGACGATGACGCGCTTGGCGCCGGCCGTCAGGTGAGCGGCAGCCTTGTCGCGGGCGGTGAATATGCCGGTGCATTCCATCGCGATGTCGACGCCGAGTTCGCGGTGCGGGAGCGTTGCCGGATCCTTGATCGCCGTGACCTTGATCGGCTTGCCGTTGCCGACGATGATCGTGTCACCCTCGACCTTCACCGTTGCCGGGAAGCGGCCGTGGATCGAGTCGTAGCGCAGCAGGTGGGCGTTGGTTTCAACCGGGCCGAGATCGTTGATGGCGACGACTTCGATGTCGGTGCGGCCGGATTCGACAATGGCGCGAAGGACGTTGCGGCCGATGCGGCCGAAACCATTGATGGCAACCTTGACTGTCATGTTCATTCACTCCCGATAGAGTAGGGCCCGATAGCGAGGGCCTGGAATTGAGGAGATGGAGAGCGCCTCAAGGCGCCCTCATTAAAGCTTTGCTTCGGCGGCCGCAACGACGGCGTCGGCGGTGATGCCGAAATGCTTGTACACTTCCTTGACCGGGCCGGAAGCGCCGAAGCTCTTCATGCCGATGAAGGTGCCTTCCGGTCCGATGAACGCATCCCAGCCTTCGCGAACGGCGGCTTCGACGGCGATCTTCACCGGCGAGTTGCCGAGGATTTCCTTGCGATAGGCTTCCGGCTGCTCGAAGAACAGTTCCGTGCAGGGAACCGATACGACGCGGACGGTGACGCCCTTGGCTTCGAGTGCCGTACGCGCCGCAACCGCGATTTCGACTTCCGAGCCGGAAGCAAAGATCGTCACCTTGGCGTCGGCATTGCCGGCCAGCGTGTAGGCGCCCTGTTCGCAGAGGTTCTTTTCGCTGTACTCGGTGCGGGACGGCGTGAGGTTCTGACGCGTTAGAGCAAGGCCTGAAGGACGGTTGTGTGTCTTGATTGCGATCTGCCAGCATTCCGCCGTCTCGGTGGCGTCGGCCGGACGGAAGACCATCAGGTTCGGGATGGCGCGCAGACCGGCGAGCTGCTCGACCGGCTGATGCGTCGGGCCGTCTTCGCCGACGCCGATCGAGTCATGCGTCAGGACGTGAATGACGCGGATGCCCATCAGCGAAGCAAGGCGGATCGGCGGGCGGCAATAATCCGAGAAGATCAGGAAGCCGCCGCTATAGGGGATGAGGCCGCCATGCAGCGCAATGCCGTTCATAGCAGACGCCATGCCATGCTCGCGGATGCCCCAATGCATGTAACGACCGGCGAAATCCGTCGGGGTGATCGAATGCATCTGGCTGGTCTTGGTGTTGTTCGACGGCGTCAGGTCGGCGGAGCCGCCGAGCGTTTCCGGCAGGAAGCCGTTGATGACCTCGAGCGCGTCTTCCGAAGCCTTGCGGGTCGCAACCGTCGGCTTGGTCTCGGCGAGCTTCTTCTTATATGCGCTGATCGCGGCGTCGAAGCCTTCCGGCAGCTCGCCTGCCATGCGGCGGGTGAACTCGGCCCTGGCCGGAGCCTTGGCAAGACCGTCTTCCCAGGCCTTGACGAGGTCGGCCGAGCGAGCGCCGGCTGCACGCCAGCTGTCGAGCACATCAGACGGGATGACGAAGGCCTCGGATTCCCAGTTCAGCGCCTTGCGGGTGGCGGCGATTTCCTCGGCGCCGAGCGGGTTGCCGTGGACCTTGTGGGTGCCCTGCTTGTTCGGGGCGCCGAAGCCGATGATCGTCTTGCAGGCGATGAAGGTCGGGCGGTCGGACTTGTGGGCAGCTTCGATCGCGGCGGCGATGGCGGCCTGATCGTGACCGTCGATCTCGATCGTGTTCCAGTGAACGGCCTTGAAGCGGGCGACCTGGTCGGTGGAATCCGACAGCGAGACGGCGCCGTCGATGGTGATCGAGTTATTGTCCCAGAACAGGACGAGCTTGTTGAGCTTCAGATGGCCGGCGAGCGCGATGGCTTCGTGGCTGATGCCTTCCATCAGGCAGCCGTCGCCGCAGATCGCATAGGTATAGTGATCCTGGAGATCGGAGCCGAACTCCTCGCGCAGCTTGCGTTCGGCAATCGCCATGCCGACGGAATTGGCAATGCCCTGGCCGAGCGGACCGGTCGTCGTTTCGATGCCGGTCGCGTGACCGTATTCCGGATGGCCGGCGGTCTTCGAGCCGAGCTGACGGAACTGCTTCAGATCCTCGATCGTCATGTCAGGGTAGCCGGTCAGATACAGCAGCGAATAGAGCAGCATCGAGCCATGGCCGGCCGACAGCACGAAGCGATCGCGGTTCGGCCAGTGCGGCTTCTTCGGATCGAACTTCAGATATTTGGTGAACAGGACCGTCGCCACGTCAGCCATGCCCATCGGCATGCCCGGGTGGCCGGAGTTCGCCTTTTCAACGGCGTCCATGGCGAGAAAACGGATCGCATTCGCCATCCGGTCGTGTTGTTCGGGAGAGGTCATGGCTTTTCCGCAAGTTCCGGGTGTCGGGGGATGGCCTCGAGCCTCCAAGACCATCGAGTGAAAGCGGCAGAGACATAGCAGTTGGGACGGGCAAGTCAATAAATGGCAGGCCAAATCCGGGCCGTCAGCGGCGATTTTTGACATTTGATCGCGCGATTGTACAAATGACGAATCTGATGTGACGGGCATGTGTAAAACGCTCATCCACAGGATAGGCCGGTGGGCAGGTGACGGGATTTATTGACGGGCCGTTTACGAGCGGCATATCCTCTTGAAATCACAGGATCGGTGCGGGCCGCCGATTCGCGGATCCTGCGCGGGAATCGGAAAGGCATGATGCCCACAGGCAAAACCATGGAAGCAGCGCTCAACGAGCTGAGACAGGCGATTTCGAGCCTCGAAAACGCCGTCGACATGCGCGTCGAGCGCCAGCGCGAGCAGGGCGAGATCGAGGGCGAGGTGCGGCGCGTGCATGCCGATCGCTCCCGGCTGGCGCAGGAGCTCGACCAGGCCGAATTCCGCGCCAACCGGCTGGAAGAGGTCAATCGCGAGGTCTCGCGGCGGCTGGTGACGGCCATGGAAACGATCCGCGCGGTTCTGGATCGCTGATGAGAGAGAGTTTCGCATGGCGCAGGTGACGGTAACGATCGACGGCAAGGCCTATCGTATGGCCTGCGAAGAAGGGCAGGAGGATCACCTGACCGATCTCGCCAACCGCTTCGACGGCTATGTCGGCCATCTCAAGGATCAGTTCGGGGAAATCGGCGATCTCAGGATCACCGTCATGGCCGGCATCATGGTTGTGGATGAAATTTCCGAACTGACACGCCGCGTCGCCGGATTGGAATCCGAGCTCGAGACGCTGCGCGGCAACCGCGATACGGTGCTTGCAGCCACCGCCCGCACCGAGGAAAACCTAGCCGCGGCGCTCAGTGAGGTTTCGAGCCGCATCCGCGGCATCACCGACAAGCTGAACGGCCGGTCCGCCCCCGAACTCAATTGATCTCAATTAAATAAGGACGGCTTGCTGCTGCCACTGGCGCGTCGGCGCAAACGACCTTATATATCGCCATGC
The DNA here is from genome assembly GCF_021052345.1 of Rhizobium sp. SU303. Taxonomy (NCBI): domain Bacteria; kingdom Pseudomonadati; phylum Pseudomonadota; class Alphaproteobacteria; order Hyphomicrobiales; family Rhizobiaceae; genus Rhizobium; species Rhizobium sp. SU303. The sequence goes on along the minus strand of NZ_CP088095.1, from coordinate 3,847,695 downwards.
GGTCTGCGCCTCTCGACAGGAACCACAATCCCTGGGGCCATACTCGATCCAAAGGGAGCTGTCCCTGGCCAGGCCCGTGGGCCTGGACACACGGCGCCCACCTACGTTTGTAGGCACCCAGGATCGTAAACATCCATCGGTGGTCGTGGATCGCACCCTTTCCTTCTATTTTCAGCGAAGACGCCGGATCGACAGCGAGCATCAGGAAGGTTCTTGTCGGAAAGAGCAACGATTTCGCTCTCAGCGGCGATCGTCGTCTTGTCCTTGGCATACCGGGTACGGCCCTTCGGCGAAGACCTCGTCGTGATAGCCCTTGGAGCCGACATTCAGCGCCAAAGGGCTTCGCCATTCCTTGTTGTCGCGCAGGCAATCGAGCACGAAACGGAAATCATATCGCGGCTGCCAGCCGAGCTCCCGCCTTGCGCGTTCGTTGACGTAGACGCGGTCGAGTGTCGGGAACATTTTCCAGCCGCGTGATGCGTAAAGGACCCCTGCACCTGGGAACAGTCGTTCGACGACGTGAGGCGCCTCGCGCCGGATCGCGGCGAGATCACTTGCCGAAAACGGCGTCGTGGCGGAGGCGATGTAGCGGCCGAAGCCGATCGCCGGCGCCTTTTCGAGCGCCAGCAGATGAGCGCCGACCACGTCGCTGATATCGACGCGGCGGTGAAGAAGCTCGTTGGCCTGGGCATTCTCTGCCGAATAGCGGTTGCGAATGTCAGGATCGTCGTCGTTTTCGGGGAAGAAGCGCGACGTTCTGAGAATGACCACCGGCAGGCCGGATTTGCGGGCGAAGAGTTCGCACAGACCTTCGGCGGCGAGTTTCGTCACGCCGTAGATGTTTTTCGCGACGGGAAGCACGTCCTCGGTCACCCATGCCGCCGGTTCGCCGGCAGCCGGCGTCAATGCCGCACCGAAGGTGCTGGTGGTGCTGGTGAAGACGAAGCTTGCAACGTTGGCAGTGACCGCTTCTTCGAGCAGGTTGAGGGTGCCGGCGATATTGGTGTCGAGAAAATCGTAATTGCCGTGGGTTGCCACATGCGGCTTGTGCAGCGTTGCGGCATGGATGACGTGGCTGATGCCTGACATTGCCTGCCGGACGAAGGCGCGATCACTGATCGAGCCGACCATGTCGGTAAAAGCCGAGGGCTTGATATCGATGCCGCGCACCCAGCGGCTTTCCGCCCTCAAGGTCCGCATCAGCGCCTCGCCGAGATGGCCGGCACTTCCCGTCACCAGTATCGTCATCACATCGTCTCCTGACCGTTTAGGCGGCGGACGCTATAAAGACTGATGTTTCCGGACAACGCATAAATTATGCATGGGAGTGCAGGAAAGCTTGAGGCTCAGCCGATGGTCGTAACAAGGCGGCCGGCGCTGCCGTCGGAAAGCATGATCCGTTCCCAGGTCACGCGGCCGGCGGCGATCGGCAGCAGCGCATTGCCGTTGGCGCCGGTATCGAGGGTCAACGACGAGAGCCTGCCCTCATGCCAGCCGCGCTCCTCCAGCGACTGCTCGGCGGCGGCGATTTCGGCGGAGGCGTAGGAGAACAGAGAACGGCCGAGAAAGGCGCCGAGCGGCGCCCGCCACTCCGCCTGTCGTGGGCGAGAGGCGGAGAGCAGACGGTGGGTGCGGTCGCAGATCAGATGCACCGGCCGGACGGAATCCTCGACCAGCCGCTTCAGCGCCGCATCGACTGCTGCATATTGCGGGGAGGCGAAAATCCGTTCCAGCTTGATGGCCTGTTCGGGCGAGAGAGCGAGCTGATTACGCTCCCAGCGCGAGACCGTCGCCTGGTTGACGCCGAGGAGTTCGGCGAGATGTCCTTGCTTCATGCTGCGCAGCAGCCGCATGCGGCGTAAGCCGGCGCCCGATATCGTCATTTGCCTGATCCCGTGCCGTTTTGGCCAGCATAAGGCTTCGGCTGACCGACCGGCAAGCTGTTGGGCGGCTGGATCATTATTCGGGCTGCCCATCGAGGTCGCCCTTCAGCCGGTCGAGAATCGACAAGGAATGGCCGGCATAGGCGCTGATCCAGCGGTCATAGATGTGTTTGATCGGCAGGCTGTTCAGGTGGTTCCAGCGCTCGCGGCCTTCCTTCCTGGCGATGACCAGGTCAGCCTCTTCCAGCACCTTCAGATGCAGCATCACCGTACAGCGATCCATCTCCGGAAACATCTCGCAAAGGGTCCCTGTGGTTCGGGCGCCATCCTTGAGCAGATCGAGGATTTCGCGGCGGCGATGATGCGCTAGCGCCTTGAAAACGGGGTCGTCGGTTGATTCGCTTGACATGTTATGTTTTTATAACATAATGGTGCCAGGCACAATGGAGAAGAGGAGAAGTGTCATGTCTCTTGGAATTCGCGTTTCCGGCCGTATCGGCCGGCCCGTTGCCGAAGTGTTCGATGCCGTCGTCAACCCGAAGAAGCTCAGCAGCTATTTCACCACGATCGGCGGGGCGAGCGCGCCGCTCGTTCAAGGCACGACAGTAACATGGTGGAAGGATGCGCCGGTCGAGGTTGTCGAGCTTGTGCCGGAAAGCCGCATTGTGCTTCGCTGGGACGGCGGCACTGCTGAGGACAAGACGAGGTACAAAACGCTGGTGGAAATGAATTTCAAGCCGCTGGAGGATGGCGGCACGCTGGTGACGATTGCCGAGAACGGCTGGCGCGAGGACGAGGCCGGCCGGCGCGGCACCTATCTCAACTGCGAAGGCTGGACGCAGATGCTCTGCAGCATGAAGGCCTTCGTTGAATATGGCATCAATCTGCGCGAAGGCATGTTCCTCAGCGAAATGAAGGGCGAGCCGGCCAGCGCGCCGGACGTTTGAGGAGAAAGGTCATGACGGAACTTCTTTATGGCGGCGTCGATATTGCGATGAAGGTGCCGCCGCACCAGTATCAGGCGACGGTCGCCTTCTATCGCGATGTCATCGGCCTCAAGCAGATCGGCGAAGGGGATGCGGCGCTGTTCGCTCTCGGGCCGATCCGGCTCTGGATCGACGAGGTGCCGGCGATGAGCCAGGCCGAGCTCTGGCTGGAGTTGATGACACCGGATCTCGAGAGGGCTGCCGCGCATCTCGAAAGGGCCGGTGTCATTCGCTGCGATCCGATCGAGGCGTTGCCGGAGGATCTGCGCGGCGCCTGGATCGTCAATCCGGCCGGTATCGTGCATCTGGTGCGCGAGGCGCAATAGTCGCATTCGTCAATATGACCGAGACTTCGCTTGCCTGTCACACCGCGGGTGCTAATTTCCGGATTCGATACTTCATTTCGGTTTCCAGGAGATTCATTATGCAGCTTGGCATGGTTGGTTTGGGCCGCATGGGCAATTATATGGTCCAGCGCTTGATGCGAGGCGGTCACGAATGCGTTGTCTACGACGCAAGGCCGGAAAGCGTTGCCGAGCTCGCAGGCCTCGGCGCGACCGGCAGTGCTTCGCTCGCGGAATTCGTCTCGAAGCTCGCCCATCCGCGCGCGATCTGGCTGATGCTGCCGGCGGCGATCGTCGACAAGGTACTGGCGAGCCTGGTGCCGCTGCTTGAGAATGGCGATATCGTCATCGACGGCGGCAACTCCTATTATCATGACGATATCCGCCGCGGCGCCGACCTCATCACCAAGGGCATCCACTATGTCGATGTCGGCACCAGCGGCGGCGTCTTCGGCCTCGAGCGCGGTTATTGCCTGATGATCGGCGGCGAGAAGGGCATCGTCGAACACCTTTCCCCGATCTTCGCGACGCTGGCGCCCGGCGTCGGCAAGACCGAAGCCTCGCCGAACCGGAGCCCCGAAGCGGCTGCGGTCAGCACCGCGGAACAGGGTTACCTGCATTGTGGCCCGCACGGTGCCGGTCATTTCGTCAAGATGGTGCATAACGGCATCGAATACGGCCTGATGGCTGCCTATGCCGAAGGTATCAATATTCTGAAACATGCCAATATCGGCGCTGCCTCGCACGAGGCGGATGCGGAAACCGCGCCGCTCGCCCATCCGGAACATTTCCAATATGACTTCAACCTGCAGGATGTCGCCGAAGTCTGGCGCCGCGGCAGCGTCATCACCTCCTGGCTGCTCGATCTCACGGCCGATGCGCTGCATGCCGATCCCACACTTTCGAAATATGCCGGCCGGGTTTCGGACAGCGGCGAAGGCCGCTGGACGATCATGGCGGCAATCGACGAGAGCGTGCCGACGCCGGTGCTGAGTGCTGCGCTCTACGGCCGTTTCTCCTCGCGCGACAATGACGAATTCGCCAACAAGGTGCTGTCGGCGATGCGCGCGGGCTTCGGCGGCCATGTGGAAAAGCCGGCCGCGAAATCCTGAAACAATTCAGCTACAGCGCCCTGCGGCTCTCGAAAAGACGCGTGGCGCTGTAGAGCGCCCGCCATCATAGCCGAGGCCGTCAGGCAGCGCAGCTGGCGGGCTTGCATCTCGCGCCGCGCCTCAGGCATTGATCTTTGCGGCGGCAACGGTGCTGACACTTCTCAGCCTCAGCTGGCCCTTCCTCATCCAGAGCATCGCGATCGTCTGCGTCGTCGCGCTCCTCGTCCAGCGCTTTACGATCTGCTTCGGCGGCGTGCTGGTCGATCTTATCGGGCTGGCGAGGGTGGAGGAAGAACGGCAGCGTATCACCGCTGCGATCATGCCCGGGCCGACGGTCGCATTGTTCCGGTGCCGGCGCTGTGCGACTTTCGTCATCTATTTCATTTTCGGCTGGGCGGTGATTCAGTCGATGATGACGAAGCCCGGCGAGCAATTTGTCATCCGCCGCAATGCGCTGGCGATGATCCGCAATGCCTTCCACGACAACGATATCGAATTTGCCGTGCCGACGGTGCAGGTGGCGGGCGATCGAGACGCGGAGGTGGATGCTGCCGTCGCGCGCTATGCGGCGCATGCGCGGGCGGGCGCCGAGCCGGCTGCATGAACCGCTTCACATCGCGCTGGCGGCTGCGATCAGCAGACCGCCGATGATCGCCATGTTGGTTTTCCAGGTATTGATCGCGCTGTCGCGCGCCGTTCCCTGCATGTCCCAGAAATTCAGCAGCATGACGGTGGCCGCCAGCGTGAAGATGATGAGGCCGAATGCCGCTGCCGTGACGAAAAGGCCGAGCATCAGCAGGATGCCGGCGACGATCTGGAACATGCTGCCCAAGACCAGCACTCCTTTCGCAAAAGGGACGCCGCGGGCTTCGATCGCGTCGGTCAGCGGCACGATGACGAAAAAATGATGAATGCCGCCAGCGACATAGAGGCCGCCCAGCAGCAGACGTCCGAGGGCAAGTATTACGAAGGCCGCATCACCCTGCATATCGAACCTTTCTCCCGCGTCTCAAATCTCCATCGAGGGCAAGGCTCTGCCGAAGCTTACGAAAATGCAATGTGCGGCGACGCCCGCCTGCGCAAATTCGCCCCAATTGAGGATGATTGAGGCGCAAAGGGCGAGGTGGGGTAGCGGCGGCATGGCTTCAGAGAGCTTCTATGCCTCTTATGTTACGTCATCTGAAATGATTCCGCTGGCGGTCACAGGGTACGCGAATGTCGGGGCACGGCAATTTGGAAGAGATTGAAGAAACGGACGGGTTTTCTTTTGGCGGGCTCTTCAGACGGTACAGAACACCGCTGTTGGCCGCCGCGTCGCTCGTAGTCTTCTGCCTCGTCGGTTACGCGATCATGCAGCTCACCAACGAGGTGCGTTACGACGACGTCGTCGAAGCGCTGGCGGCGACCAAGCCGAGCGCCATCCTGCTTGCGTTGTTCTTCACAGCGCTCAGTTTCCTCGCGCTGATCTTCTACGACATCAACGCCATCGAGTACATCGGCAAGAGGCTGCCCTTTCCGCATGTGGCGCTGACGGCGTTCAGCGCTTATGCCGTCGGCAATACCGCCGGTTTCGGCGCGCTTTCGGGCGGCGCGATCCGCTACCGCGCTTATACCCGCCTCGGGCTCTCGCCGGAGGATATCGGCCGCATCATCGCCTTCGTCACGCTGTCCTTCGGATTGGGGCTTGCGGGCGTTGCGGCAATCGCCCTCATCGTCATCGCCGACGAGATCAGTCCGCTGATCGGGGTCAGCGCCTTCCTCCTGCGGCTGATCGCCGGTTCGATCGTCGCCGTTCTGGGCGCGGTGATGATTATCGGCCGTGACGGGCGCGTGCTCGATCTTGGCCCTGTGGCAATCCGCCTGCCGGATTCTCGCACCTGGTCGCGGCAGTTCCTCGTCACCGCCTTCGATATCGCCGCCTCGGCGTCGGTACTCTATGTGCTGTTACCGCAGACGGCCATCGGCTGGCCGGTCTTCCTCGCCGTCTATGCGATCGCCGTCGGTCTCGGCGTGCTCAGTCACGTTCCGGCCGGGCTCGGCGTGTTCGAGACCGTGATCATCGCCTCGCTCGGCAGCGCGGTGAACATCGATGCCGTGCTCGGATCACTGGTGCTCTACCGGCTGGTCTACCATGTGCTGCCGCTGCTGATCGCCGTGCTCGCGGTCGCGGCGGCGGAGCTGCGTCGTTTCGTCGATCATCCGGCCGCCTCCAGTATGCGGCGCATCGGCGGGCGGCTGATGCCGCAGCTGCTGTCGGCTCTCGCGCTGCTGCTCGGCGTCATGCTGGTGTTTTCGAGCGTCACGCCGACGCCGGACCAGAACCTCGAATTCCTCTCCAACTATCTGCCGCTGTCGATGGTCGAAGGCGCGCATTTCCTCTCCAGCTTGCTGGGGCTGGCCCTCGTCGTCGCCGCGCGCGGCCTCGGCCAGCGGCTCGACGGCGCCTGGTGGGTGGCCGTATTCTCGGCGCTTGCCGCGCTGACTTTGTCGCTGCTGAAGGCGATCGCGCTCGTCGAAGCCGCTTTTCTCGCCTTCCTCATCTTCGGGCTCTTCGTCAGCCGCCGGCTCTTTACCCGCCAGGCTTCGCTGCTCAACCAGGCGCTGACGGCGTCCTGGCTGATGGCGATCGCCGTCATCGTCGTCGGCGCCGTCGTCATCCTGCTCTTCGTCTATCGCGACGTCGAATACAGCAACCAGCTCTGGTGGCAGTTCGAATTCACCGCCGAAGCGCCGCGCGGGCTGCGCGCCGTCCTCGGCATTACCATCATCTCGTCGGCGATTGCGGTCTTCAGCCTGCTCCGGCCGGCGACCTTCCGGCCGGAACCGGCGACGGACGAGGCGCTGGCGCGCGCCGTCGAGATCGTCATGAAGCAGGGCAATGCCGACGCCAATCTGGTGCGCATGGGCGACAAGAGCATCATGTTCTCGGAAAACGGCGATGCTTTCATCATGTATGGCCGGCAAGGGCGCTCCTGGATCGCGCTGTTCGATCCGGTCGGCGACCATCGCGCCGTGCAGGAACTCGTCTGGCGTTTCGTCGAAGCGGCGCGTGCCGCCGGCTGCCGGGCCGTGTTCTACCAGATATCGCCGGCGCTGCTGTCCCATTGCGCCGATGCCGGCCTTCGCGCCTTCAAGCTCGGCGAACTGGCGGTGGCCGATCTCAGGACCTTCGAGATGAAGGGCGGCAAATGGGCGAACCTTCGCCAGACGGCAAGCCGCGCCCAGCGCGACGGGCTGGAATTCGCCGTCGTCGAACCGCAGGACCTGTCTTTGGTCATCGATGATCTAGCCGCCGTTTCGACGGCCTGGCTCGAGCATCACAATGCCAAGGAAAAGGGCTTCTCGCTCGGCGCCTTCGATTCCGATTATGTCTCCTCGCAGCCGGTCGGCATCCTGAAGAAGGACGGCAGGATCGTCGCTTTCGCCAATATCCTCGTGACCGAATCCAGACAGGAGGGCACGATCGATCTCATGCGCTTCTCGCCGGACGCGCCGAAGGGCTCGATGGACTTTCTCTTCGTGCAGATCATGGAATATCTGCGCGGGCAGGGTTTCACCCACTTCAATCTCGGCATGGCGCCTCTCTCCGGCATGTCGAAACGCGAGGCGGCGCCTGTCTGGGACCGCATCGGCAGCACCGTCTTCGAACACGGCGAGCGCTTCTATAACTTCAAAGGCCTTCGGGCATTCAAATCCAAGTTTCATCCGCACTGGCAACCGCGCTATCTTGCAGTCTCCGGAGGAGGCAATCCGATGATCGCGTTGATGGACGCGACATTTCTGATTGGGGGCGGATTGAAAGGGGTAGTGAGAAAATGATCAGGACAATCCTTCTTGCCACGGCATGCGCCTGCATGCTCGCGGCCGCACCGGCTGATGCCGCCGAGGAAACCACGCAGAGCTTCGAAACCGGGCTCATTCCGTCGCCGCACATCTTCCTGCCGGAAGGGGAGGTGAAGGGCACGGTGATGCTGATCTCGGATGCGGCCGGCTGGGGCGACTATGAGAAGGGCGAAGCCGACAGGTTGGTCGCCGAAGGCGCCGTCGTCATCGGCGTCGACTTTCCATCCTATATCCAGGCGCTCAGCCGCTACGACGTCAGCCTCAACGACGGCTGCGTCTATATGGTGTCGGACATCGAATCGCTGAGCCAGCAGGTGCAGCGCGCGACCGGGAACAACGCCTATCACCTGCCGATCGTCGCCGGAATCGGCGAGGGCGGGGCCTTGGCGCTGGCAATCACCGCGCAAACACCGGATGCGACGATCGGCCAGACACTTGCCGTTAATCCGGTCGCCGGCATTCCGCTTGCCAAGGAGCTTTGCACGCCGGCGTCCAAGCAGGTGGTCGGCGAACGCACGGTCTATGGCCTTAGCGACGGCATCCTGCCGGACCCGATCATTACCGTCTTTACGCCTGATGCCAATAAGGATGGCCGGGCGCATGCCGAGGCGCTGAAGAAGGCCCATGACGAGATCGAGATCCGTGATTCCACCGACGATGCGCAGACGGCGTTTGCCGATACCCTCGACGATCTCGTCACCGCCTCCGGCGCTTTCGGCAACCCGCTTGGCCTGCCGCTGGCGGTGCTCGAGGCAACGCCGGCCTTCGATACGATGGCGGTGATCTATTCCGGCGACGGCGGCTGGCGCGACATCGACAAGGAGGTCGGCGGCACGCTGCAGAAGGAAGGCATTCCCGTCGTCGGCGTCGATTCGCTCCACTATTTCTGGTCGGAGCGCAAGCCGGAGGAGACCGCCGCCGATCTTTCGAAGATCATCGATTTCTACCGCAAGCAGTGGAAGGTGAAGCACGTGCTGCTCGTCGGTTATTCCTTCGGCGCCGACGTCGTGCCAGCCACCTACCAGCTCCTCAAGCCAGCCGAAAAGTCGGCGGTGGCGCAATTGTCGCTGCTGTCGCTTTCGCATGAAGTCGACTACGTCATCTCCGTTCTCGGCTGGCTCGGCCAGAAGACGGAAGGGGCGGGAGGCGATCCCGTCGGCGATCTGAAAAACATCGATCCGAAACTCGTGCAATGCATCTACGGTAAGGACGACGATGACGATGTCGCCTGTCCGGCGCTGAAGGACAGCGGCGCCGAGGTCATCGAGCTGCCCGGTGATCATCACTTCGACGAGAATTACGACCTTCTCACCAAGACGATCATCGACGGGCTGAAGAGACGGCTGCAGAACTAATGCATTAGCGTTTCTTCGCTCCAGCCGAGCGCGGTGAGTTCTGTACCACGAAACCGCGCATCGTCGGCAACGATGAATTCGTCGAGTTGCGGCGGAGCGACGCTGGTGCCGGAGAGCATCGCATGCACCTGTCCGCGATGATGGGTCTGATGCTGGAAGAGGTGGGCGAGCACGTCCTCCATCCGCTCCTCTTGGATGCGGTCGCCGCGATGGAGGCTGATGGTCGAGGTGAGCCTCTCTGGCGTCAGGGCCTCGCAAAGCGCCGTCAGGCGCTGATCGACCTTCGCCTGCGCTTCTGCCAGCGAGGAAACGTCATCGAACGGTTCGTCTACCTCGAAGGCCTTGAGCCCGAGCGTGCCGCCTTCCAGGCCGTCGACATAGAACCAGTCGACCGTGATGATATGGTTCAAGGTTTCCTTGATCGAGGGGAAGAAGCTGGTGCGTGGCGCTTCGAATTCTCCAGGCTTTAAAGTTGCGCAGGCCTGAAGTAGCCGGCGGTTGGCAAGGGCGTTGTTATAGGCAAGTTTGCGGAATGGCCTGACAGGATCGAAGGTCGGCATCGGCGCATCTCCTCTTTAAGCGCTTTTGGCTACAGCACCGAGCGCCTTTTGAGGCGCAAAGGACGCTGTAACACCTTGAATTGCCTGCATCAGTCTTTGCCGTCGAGATCGCCGTCCCGCCAGACGAGATGACGTGGCACAACGGGAAGGTTTTCGATTTCATCGGCGATGAAATAGGGCGGGATGTCGAGTGCGCACAAGGCATCACGCGTTGCCGGCACCCATTTGAACTCGAGATGGTTGTCGGCGTCCTCGACCCGATGGATGATCTCGCCGGATAAAAAGGGGAATTCCGGCGGGAGGTCCATCAAGTAATAGAGACCGAGTTCATGCCAGTCGCGCTGTTCGTAGCGGAAGAAGTTCTCGACGATCCACAGCAGGCGATGGACGGTCACCTCAACGCCCAGTTCCTCCACCATCTCCCGTTTGAGCGTTTCCTCCGACGTCTCACTGATTTCCGCCCTGCCGCCTGGAAAGGTCCAGAAGGGCTCATGGACGGCGCGATGGACGAGCACGTGGCCGTCGCGAAAGCCGAGGCCGGCGATACGATAGTTGAAACGCTCAGCGCCCGCATTCAGGCGGATGAGAGTGCGCTTGGCCATGCCATTCTTATCCAAGATCGATGACGACAATTTCCGGCGGCACGCCGAAGCGCACCGGTGCGATGGAGCAGCCGAGGCCGCCGGAAACGATGATATTACGCCCCTCCTCGATCATATGGCCATAGGCGTAGCGGTTGCCGTACCGCGAGGGGACGATCGGCGAACGGCCGAGGAGGCGAATCTGTCCGCCGTGGGTGTGGCCCGATAGCGTCAGCGAGACACGCTCGGGCACCCGCGGAAAGATATCGGGCTCATGAGCGAGCAGAATGACGGGCGCATCGTCCGTGACCTGAGCCATCGTTCCATCGAGATCGTCAAGGCCGCGCATATGCGTGCGACGCCATTTCCGGCCGGGCAGAAGCGCCAGTTGATCTTCGAGGCCTGCCAGCCAGAAGCCGCGGCCCTCCTTTTCGAGCCGAACGGCGCGGTTGCCATAGACCGAGATGCCGGCGTCGGCGAGGGCCCGGTGTCCGAATGTTTCCATCCCGCCGTTCTTCTGGGCGGTCCTATCCTCCCACCAATCATGGTTGCCCATGACCGCATGGACGCCGAGAGGGGCCTGCAAGGTGGCGAGCGCCTTCGACCATTGGCTCGAATGCACGTACTGCGTCACCATGTTCATGCCGGCGGCATAATCGCCGAGCAGGACGGTGACGTCGCCTTCAAGTTCATTCGCCCTGTGGCAGATCGTGGCAATGCGGCTTGCCGACATCCAGGGTTCGCAGGCATGGAGATCGGCGAGCGCCACGACGCGCAGCTTGAGCCCCGGGGTCCATCCCGGCGGCGTCAGCTGGTAGCGGGTGATAGCGAGCCGCGCGAGCGGTTCATAGGCGAAGGCGTAACCACCGAGCGACATGAGGCCTGCGACACCGCCGCCCAGAACCTTGAAAAATCCGCGGCGGGTGATCACTCAGTTGTCCTCCTGGAACAGCCGGAACTGCGCAGCCTCCATATCCTTGGGCGGTTGCATTCCCAGATGTTTCCACGCGATTGCGGTCAGAACACGGCCGCGTGGCGTGCGCTGGATGAAACCTTGCTGGATCATGTAGGGCTCGATGATGTCCTCGATCGCGTCGCGTGGCTCGGAAAGACCGGCGGCAATGGTTTCGATGCCGACTGGACCGCCGCCGAAGTTGACGGCGATCATGTTGAGGTAACGTTTGTCGAGCTGGTCGAAGCCGACATTGTCGACCAGCAGGCGGGTCAGCGCCTCGTCGGCGATCTCGCGGGTGACGGCTTCCGCCCTTGCCACCTCGGCGAAGTCGCGCACGCGCCGCAGAAGCCGGCCGGCGATGCGCGGGGTGCCGCGGGCGCGTCTTGCGATCTCGCGGGCGCCCTCCTCGGTGATCGGCAGGTTCATCAGCCGCGCGCCGCGGCGCACGATCAGTTCCAGCTCCTCGACGGTGTAGAAGCTCAGGCGCACCGGAATGCCGAAGCGGTCACGCAGCGGCGTCGTCAACAGGCCGAGGCGGGTGGTGGCCGCCACCAGCGTGAATTTCGACAGGTCGATCTTCACCGAGCGAGCGGCAGGCCCTTCCCCGATGATGAGGTCGAGCTGGAAATCTTCCATGGCCGGATAGAGGATTTCCTCGACGGCGGGATTGAGGCGATGGATTTCGTCGATGAAGAGCACGTCGCGCTCCTCGAGATTGGTGAGCAGGGCAGCGAGATCGCCGGCCTTGGCGATAACAGGGCCCGACGTCGAGCGGAAATTGACGCCGAGCTCTTTGGCCATGATCTGCGCCAGCGTCGTCTTGCCGAGGCCGGGCGGACCGACGAAGAGCACATGGTCCAGCGCTTCGCCGCGGTTTTTCGCCGCCTCGATAAAGACCTTGAGATTGGCGCGCGCCTCCGCCTGGCCGGTGAATTCGTCCAGCGATTGCGGGCGCAACGTGATATCAAGGTCTTCGCCCCGCTTTTCCGGCGATATCAGGCGGGCGGGTTCGCTCATGCTCTCATTCCGTTTTGAAACCTGTCACACCAATACACCAAAAAACCGCTGCCTCGACATCCCATCATCGCTTTTCCGGCTTTTCACCGCCCCAATTCCTTCAATCCCAGCCTGATCAGCTTGGCGCTGTCGGCACCTTCGCCGGCCGTCTTCATTGCCGCAGCAATCGCATTTGCCGCCTGGTCGCGGGAATAGCCGAGGTTGGTCAGCGCGGAAACCGCATCGGCGACAGGCGCGGCCGCGACGCCTTCGCCGAGTTCCTGCTTGAGGGCGATATTGATCGCTTCCCCGGCAAAGGCCGGCGCCCGGTTCTTGAGCTCGGTGACGAGGCGCATCGCCACTTTCGGACCGACGCCCGGCGCACGCGAGACGGCGGCGCGGTCCTGCAGGGCAATGGCATTGGCAAGTTCGCCTGGCGTCAGCGTCGAGAGCACGGCGAGCGCCACCTTGGCGCCGACGCCTTGGACGCTCTGGAGCAGGTTGAACCATTCCCGCTCCAGCGCGGTCATGAAACCGAAGAGCTTCAACTGGTCCTCGCGCACATAGGTCTCGATGAACAGCACGCAGGCCTCGCCTGCCGAGCCGATTTTCGACAGGGTGCGGGCCGAGCAATAGGCGACGTAGCAGACGCCGTGCACATCGACGAGCACATAGTCTTCGCCGATCTCGTCTATGGTGCCTTTCAGCTTGCCGATCATGGGGCGCGGTCTCTCAAGGATGCGTTTCGGGGGTTATAAGGTCAACGGAGGGGAAATAGGAGCGGTATCCGCTGGGATCGCGGGTCAAAATTCTGTAGCCCCTTATCGCCGCATGCGCGCCGATGAAGAAATCGGGCAATACCCGTTCGCGCCCACCGCCGGCGCGACGGTAAAGCCGGAAGGCCGCAGCAGCGGCGAATGCAGCCGGCCAAGGCAGATTCTCGCGGCGGAATTCATCCTGCGGCAGCAGCCGATCGACTTCGTCCACGTCGTCGTACCGAACGGAAAATTCGGAGTAGATGATCGGGTTTATGAGGACGGGACCGTCTTTGAAGACGTCAAGCATCTTTCGACGCGACCAACCGTGCCAGTCCGAACCGACCACGGCCAGATCGACAAGTATGTTCGTATCGACAAGTGTGGCCATCAGCGATCACGGGTCATCGACATAAGGTCTTCGGCATCGATCTCCTGATCGCCAGTGCCCTCGAGACGACGGATCGTCTGTATAAAACGATCCAGGCGGCCCCGATCCTCGATCTCCTGCTTGCCGTTCTTCGGCGAGAGAACGAGCTTGCCGCCCTCTATCGAGAAAATGACCTCGCTATTGGCCTCGATGCCGACAAGTTCCCTGAGATCACGAGGAATGGTGACCTGGCCTTTGGACGTAACCCGCATCTTGTTGCTCCTTCAAAGTAAGAATTATCCTTACCCATGGAACAAGTCAAGAACAAGCTATCCGGCCAATGCCTGCCGCATTCGGTTGCTGCCGCGATTATGCGCATGGCAGATGGCGATCGCCAAGGCGTCGGCGGCGTCGTTGCCCTTGAATTCGACCTTCGGCATCAGGATCTTCAGCATCATGTGGATCTGCTGCTTTTCGCCGTGGCCGACGCCGATGACGGCCTTCTTCACGGCGTTCGGGGCATATTCGGAGACCGGCAACCCGGCACGCGCCGGCACCAGCATAGCGATGCCGCGGGCCTGGCCAAGTTTCAAGGTCGCCACCGCATCCTTGTTGACGAAGGTCTGTTCGACGGCGGCCTCATCCGGCTTATAGCTGTGGACAATCTCCGCCAGGCCATCGTGCAGCTGACAAAGGCGGGAGGCAAGGTCCATGTCACCATCGGAGGTCACGGTTCCGGATGCCACAAACCGCAGGGAATTGCCTGATGTCTCGATGATTCCCCAGCCGGTGCGGCGAAGCCCGGGATCGATACCGACGATGCGAATCGTATTTTGCATGGTTCAACCTATAGCCATTGCGAAATAACTGCCATTGATATGTGAACAAAACAAAAACGTTCCGGATTTCGGCCCCGCCATTTACCGCGAATTAAAACAGATGCTTGAAATCTAGTCATCGAATACGAGAGGGGCTTCTTTTCGCGAGGATTTAAGCCCCCGATGTTCTGTTTATAGGCCAGTTGATCAGGCATGCGGTGCGTGCCCGCGCTTGGCAGGTGCGTTCAGAAGGGGTTCGTCGTACATGGCTCGGAGATTTCAATCCCTGTCCTTTAAGGTCATCGCCACATTCATTCTGCTGACCGTGCTGTCGATCGCGGTCATCGATGTGCTTGCCTATTTCGCCAGCAGCCGCATTTCCGACGAGCAGGCGCTGAAGGCAAAGGAAAGCGTGCTGATCTTTCGCGGCGACATGCTGCAGGACCAGCTGACGCAGCTTGAAAATCAGGCCAATTCCATCGCGCGCATCGAGGCGCTGCAGATGTCGATCACCAATCTGAAGAGCGGCTGGAAGACCATCGAGAAGACCGCGGGCGATGCCCGTGCCGAGCTGAAGAAGGTTTTCATAGCGGGCAACCCCAACCCCGCCGACCAGCGCGAGAAGCTCATCAAGCCGGAAGGGCCGAGTGGCTTTTATTATTCGAGCCACGAAAAGACGCAGGGCGAAGTCGCCCGCGACCTTGAGGATACTGCCTTCAGCGATCTGCTGATCGTCGATCTCGAGGGTACCGTGCTCTATTCCTATAAGAAGGAAGATGATTTCGCCGAAAATCTGAAGTCGGACGCCTGGAAGGCGACCGGCGCCGGCATCGCTTTCGCCAAGGCGATCGAGAATACCGCCAAGGCGACCGATGACGCCGCGCCGACAGGCTTTTCCGGCCTTCGCGTCGATGCCGGCAGCGGCAAGTCGGCGATCTTCTATGCCGTACCGATCGTCAAGCTTGGGGCGGCCAAGGGCATCATCCTCTTCAAGGTGCGCGACGATATCGTCACCGGCATCCTCGCCAAGGGCATCGTCAAAGGCAGCACGGCGCGGGCGGCGATCGTCTCCGGCGATGGTTCCGCCATCGGCCTCGACGGAAGCGGCAAGCTTGCGACGCTCGATGCGACGCCCTTCACCTTCATCAAGAGCGCGCTTGCCAGTTCGGCGATGACGGTTGCCGATTTCGACCGGGCGGACGGAGCGGCTCGTGCCTATGTCCGCGGCATCGACTATCGCGGCGACCGCTTCCTCGTGGTCGAGAGTGTGCTGTTGAGCGAGCTCAATGCCGGCTCGATCGAAATCGCCACTTTGCTGACGATGATCGGCATCGGCGTGCTCGTCGTCATGGCGGTCGCCACCGGGCTGGTCACCAATTTGCTGTTTTCGCCGCTGGCACGTCTTGCCGGCGTCACCCGCGATGTCGCCGACGGCAAGCTCGACAGCGAGGTCGGCAGCCTGAACCGCAAGGATGAGATCGGCACGATGGCCAACGCGCTCGACCGCTTTCGCCACTCGCTGATCGAAAGCCGCGAACTCGAAGCCGCCAGCGAAGAGACGCGCCTGCAGGCCGAGCATGACCGCCAGCAGAATCTGGCCGAGCGCGAGGCCGAGGCCAAGACGCTGCAGCAGGTGGTCGAGGCGATTGACGAGGGCCTGCATCATCTGGCGAACGGCGATCTCGCCTATCAGATCGATACCCGCTTCCCGAACGAGCTCGAAAGCCTGCGCGTCAATTTCAACGAGGCGTTGGCGACACTTAGCGAAACCATGACGGCGATCGGCGGCAACTCGATGGCGGTGCGCGCCGGCTCCGAGGAGATGCGCACCGGCGCCGACGAACTTGCCGGACGCACCGAGCGCCAGGCTGGCTCGATCACCGAGACGGCGAATGCGATCAGTGCCATCACACAGTCGGTCCGCCGGCAGATCGAGCGGGCCGAGCAGGCCGAGCGCATCGCCCGCGACGCCAAGAAGGAGACGACCGGCTCAGGCCAGATCATGCGCGAGACGATCGCGGCAATGGAGGCAATCCAGGCCTCCTCGCGCCAGATCAACACGATCATCTCCGTGATCGACGACATCGCCTTCCAGACCAACCTCCTGGCGCTCAATGCCGGCGTCGAGGCGGCGCGCGCCGGTGAATCCGGCAAGGGGTTTGCCGTCGTCGCCATGGAAGTGCGCGAGCTGGCCCAGCGTTCGTCGAGTGCGGCCAAGGAGATTTCCAGCCTGCTGCAGAAATCGACGCATGAGGTCGAAAGCGGCGTTACGCTTGTGGAAAAGGCGGGCGTTGCCCTGACGGGCATCGGCGCCCATGTCGAAGCGATCAACGGGCAGATCAATGAGATCATGAGTGCGACCCGCGAGGAGGCCAATACGCTGCGCGAGATCAATAGCGCCGTCGCCGAACTCGACGCGATGACGCAGCAGAACGCCTCGATGGTCGAAGAGACGACGGCGGCGATCCACCGGCTGGCGACGGAAGCCCTGGAAATGGACCGCCAGCTCGGCAATTTCACGCTGCCGCCCGGCCACCACCAGCCGAGCGCCGAGGTGCATGTGCTGCGCCGTCATCGGTAAATTATCGCTTGTGACATTGCTGAAGGGTCGCGCCCGCGCGGCCATTTTGTTTGCGCGCATCGTTTGGAATGGTGCGGGCGCGAACCTACATAGACGGCATCGTTCAACTGCCCGGCAGGTTTCCAATGGTTCCCTTCTCCATACTCGACCTTTCCCCCGTTGCCGAAGGCAGCACCGTGCGCCAGTCCCTCGATGGCTCGGCGCGGATGGCACAAAAAGCCGAGGAATTCGGTTACAAGCGCTTCTGGCTTGCCGAACATCACGGCATGCCGGGGATCGCCAGCGCCGCCACCGCCGTCGTTATCGGCCATGTCGGGGCCGCGACCAAGCGCATCCGCATCGGTTCCGGCGGCATCATGCTGCCCAATCATTCGCCGCTGGTCATCGCCGAGCAGTTCGGCACGCTGGAGGCACTCTTCCCCGGCCGTATCGATCTCGGCCTCGGGCGCGCACCGGGAACGGATATGCGCACGGCACAGGCGCTACGGCGCAACCTCGAGGCTGGCGCAAACAGCTTCCCCAACGACGTGGTGGAACTGCAGCAACTTCTCGATACGCCGGTCGAGAACCAGGCGATCCTCGCGGTTCCCGGCAATGGCTCACATATCCCGATCTGGCTGCTCGGCTCCAGCCTCTACAGTGCCCAGCTTGCTGGCATGCTGGGGCTTCCCTATGCCTTCGCTTCGCATTTCGCGCCCGACATGCTGCTCGATGCGATCGCGATCTATCGCGACCGCTTCCAGCCCTCGGCGACGCTCGACAAGCCGCATGTGATGGTCGGCGTGATGGGCGCGGTGGCGGCGACGGATGAGGAGGCACGCTACCATTTCACTTCCGCAGAGCAGCAGTTCGTCAATCTGCGCCGCAATGTCCGCGGCCCGTTCCCGCGTCCGGTGGCCGATATGGCGGACTTCTGGTCGCCGATGGAAAAGATGAATGTCGAACACACGCTGCGTTATGCCGTGGTCGGCTCGCCGAAGACGGCGGAGGCGAAACTGACGGAGTTTCTGCAGGAAACGCAGGCCGACGAGGTGATCATCTCGATGCCGATCCACGATATCGAGGCGCGGCTGAGGTCGGTGGAGCTTTTTGCGGGATTGGGAAATTTCATGCGGGCCGCCGCGTAGGGTTTACGTACAACGCCTTGAGCCGGGCTCATCAACGAAAAAACCCGGCCTCGCAGCCGGGTTTTTATTTGAGACCGCTCGAAAAAATCAGGCGGAGAGCTTGGCCAGCACTTCTTCCGAGACTTCGAAGTTGGAATAGACGTTCTGCACGTCGTCGTCGTCTTCCAAGCTGTCGATGAGCTTCATCAGCGACTGGGCCTTTTCCTCGTCGACCGGCACGTTGTTCTGGGCGCGCCAGACTGCCTTGACGGTTTCGGCTTCGCCGAGGCTCGCTTCCAGCGCTTTCGCCACTTCGCCGAGGGCTTCGAAGGCACAGGTGATGTAGTGGCCGTCTTCGTCGGTCTCGACGTCGTCAGCGCCGGCTTCGATCGCGGCTTCCATCACCTTATCGCCATCGCCAACCGAAAGCTTGTAGGTGATTTCGCCGACATGGTCGAAGGAGAAGGACACAGAACCGGTTTCGCCAAGCGCGCCGCCGGCCTTGGTGAAGCTCGAGCGAACGTTGGAGGCGGTGCGGTTGCGGTTGTCGGTCAGGGCCTCGACGATGATCGCCGTGCCGCCGGGGCCGTAGCCCTCATAGCGGACTTCATCATAGTTTTCGCCGTCGGCACCGGCTGCCTTCTTGATGGCACGGTCGATATTGTCCTTCGGCATGGACTGGGCCTTGGCGTTCTGGATCGCCAGGCGAAGGCGGGCGTTCATCGTAGGGTCGGGCAGGCCGGCCTTGGCGGCAACGGTGATTTCGCGCGCAAGCTTGGAGAACATTTTCGACCGCACGGCATCCTGACGGCCTTTGCGGTGCATGATGTTTTTAAACTGTGAATGGCCAGCCATGGCACCCCTGTTCACGTCTCATTGTTCGGAATGGGCCGCCTTATAAGAGCGAAACGGCACCCGTTCAAGGAAAAAGCAGTTCGGAACAAAGGCGAGGGGATGACGTTTCAACCGAACTCCATCCAACGGAAAGGAACGGTCATGGCAAGTCTCAGCGAGGCGCAGGAACATCCAGCACGTCAGCTCTGGGATCAGGTCAACGATGTTCATGCCGGCATGCTCGGAATTTCCGGACTGGACATGCACATGCAGCCGATGGCGCCGCATGCCGATCCCACCACCAACACCATCTGGTTCTACACCAAGACCGACGCCGACATCGTGCGCGCCATCAAGCCCGGCAGCCGCGCGCATTTCTGTGTCATCGGCAAGGATCACGACTATCACGCCTGCCTTGCCGGCGTGATCGAGGTGCATCCTGACCCTTCCAAGATCGAGGAATACTGGAGCTCGATCGTCGCGGCCTGGTATGACGGCGGCAAGAAGGACCCCAAGCTCACCATGCTGTCCCTCCATGTCGACGATGCCGAGATCTGGGTTTCCACGGGTAACAAGCTGAAATTCGGCTGGGAGATCGCCAAGGCCAATCTCGACGACGACAAGATGCCGGATGTCGGCATCAAGCGCCATCTGCAGTTCGCTTGACGCGCATTGCTCCTATGCAGCAATTCAAAGTGCTACAGCGTCCTTTGCGCGTCTGAAAAGACGCGCAAAGGACGCTGTAGAAGGAAAACTGCCGGGCCTTTTTACTGCACGCCCTTCAACACATAGATCAGCGGCTTTTTCGGCAGAGTGCGCATCGAGACGGTGATGCTGACATCGGGCGCATGGGCGACGTCGAAATCCTTGCCGAACATCGAGACGAAGGCTTCGACCGGCGGGCCGCGCCGGTGCATCGGCAGGATCAACGACGAGCGGAGCCGTTTGATGACGCGGCTCATGCTGTCGGCGCCCATGGTCAGGCCGCCATCGACGGGGACCATGACGATGTCGAGCCGGCCGATTTCGGTATAATGGGTATCCGTCAGCTCGTAATGCAGATGGCCGAGATGGCCAACGCAAAGGCCGGCGATCTCGAAAATGAAGATGGAATTGCCGTTCTCGTGCGAGCCGCCGAGGCCATAGCTGAAGCGGATATCTGTCGTGACGTTGCGGATATAGGCATCGCCGACGACGAGATTGACATTGGCCTTCTCTTCCGGAACATCGCTCCACCCGTGCAGTACGTGCTTGATGCCCGGATCGGGCGCCAAGGTGAAGTGGGTCGAGTGGGCCTTATTCATGGTCACGACGTCGGGCATCGTCGCCGGCCTGTACCAGCCATTATAGTCTGTCGCGATGACGATGCCGCCCGGGGTCTCGATCGCGAAGGTGGAGTGGCCGAGGAAGGTGAGCTTGACATCCTCGCCCTCGGAGGCGGCAGGCATCAGCGGCAGAGCGCCGGAAAAACTTGCGAAGGTCACCTTGGGGATGGTTTGCGCGATTGCCTGGCACTGGCTGACCGGCGGCCGCTGCTCTTGTGCCCCGGCAAGATTCGGCGCGGCGAAGGCCGCAAGGCATGCGATAGCGAGGACAAGATATCGCGGCTTCATGCCACCCCTCCGGCGCTCTATCACCCTTCAATCGGCGCATAATCCTTTCCGAAAATCGATCCCGATTTTCGGGGTTATGCGCGAGTGGCGGGGAGGATGCGGCATGAGGCCGCAGGGGTCCAGACCGAGGATGCTCACAATTGCGTGTTGGACGGCCGCGCGTCGCCTGTTACCGCCAGAACTCCGGCAGAGTTTCGGCCAGCCGCGGGCCGAGCCGGAGCGGCGCGATCTTTTCTGCAAGTCCCGTCGTATCCGAAATCTCCACGCCGACGCCGCAGATCGTCGCGGGGCCGTTGGCGGCTTCCATGCGGCCCTTCGGCATCTTGGAGATGAAGCGGTTGAGCGGTTCCTCCTTGTCCATGCCGAGGGAGGAGTCGTAGTCGCCGCACATGCCGGCATCTGACATATAGGCGGTGCCGCCGTTCAGGATCTGTGCGTCGGCGGTCGGTACATGCGTGTGGGTGCCGACGACGAAGCTGGCGCGGCCGTCGACGAAGTGGCCGAAGCACTGCTTCTCGCTGGTCGCCTCGGCATGGAAATCGAAGATGATCGCGTCGGCCTGCTCCTTCAGCGGGCACGCGTCGAGGATGACCTCCGCCGATTTGAAGGGGTCGTCGAGTTCCGGATGCATGAAGACCCGGCCCATGACGTTGGCAACGAGCACACGCGCGCCGTTCCTGGCATAGAAAAGGCCGGAGCCGCGGCCGGGCGTGCCTTGGGGATAGTTGGCGGGACGCAGGAATTGATCGTGGCGGCCGGCAAAAGCGACGGCTTCCTTCTGGTCCCAGACGTGATTGCCTGTCGTCACCACATCGGCGCCGGCATTGATCGTTTCCAGAAAGATATCCTCGGTGATGCCGAAGCCGCCGGCGGCGTTCTCGCCGTTGACGATGACGAAATCGAGCTTGAGGTCGGAAACCAGGCCGGGGAGGCGGTCCCATACCGCCGTGCGTCCCGTCTTGCCGACCATGTCACCCAGAAAAAGCAGCCGCATTCCCTATCCAATCCAAGAGGCAAAAAAGCGAAGGCCGCTTTCTGTCAGGATGGCATCCAGGCTTATGTCGTGCGGCTCGTCGGGCACATGTGCCACTTCCTGGCAGTCGAATGCAATGCCGATCAGCTTTGGATGCAGGCCTTTTTGCCTTAGCCGGCTGATGGCGCGGTCGTAGTGGCCGGCGCCGTAGCCGATGCGGTGGCCGCGGGCATCGAAGGCCGAAAGCGGCACCAGCATGATCTCGGGATCAAGAATGGCGGCATCCGAGCCGGGGCCGACCGTGCCGAAGCCGGTATCGATGAGGGGCGCACCTTCCGCCAGCTCGCGAAAGACGATGGTCTGCCGATCGAGGATCGCCGGCACGCAGAGCCGCGCACCGCGCACGGCAAAGCGCGCCATCAGCGGCCTGAGATCGGCTTCTGAACGAATCGGCAGGAAGCCGGAGACGATCGTATCCAGCGCAAAACCGACGGCCTCGCCGGCATGGTCGGCCATTGCGAGGCTTTTGGAGGCGCGTTTCTCGGCGGGGATGGCGTCGCGTGCGGACAGCCGTTCGTCGCGCAGCTGCGCTTTCAATTCTTTCGCGGTCATTGGATCTGCCGGTTGAGAGATTTGACCGAGCATAGACGGCTGGATGTCCGATGCAAATGCCGGATGCGACGGTATCACGTTGGTTTCACGCCTCGCCCGCCGGCGGCAGCGGTCGTCAGACGACGATGCTTGTCGGTATTGTCGCCGTGGCGATGGAGAAGCCTGCCATATTGGCCCCGGCCTGCCGGTCCTGCTGCCGCAACTCGCGCATCGCCTTTTCGAGCACTTGCTTGAGTTCGCGAACGACCGCCTTGAACTCTTCCATCGTTTCGCGATCATCGGCCGAGATTCCTGAGAATTTCGGGGCATCCTCGGCGACGCTCGCATAGGCTTTGCGGGCGTTGGCGGCGGCGTCCGGTTCCTGCGAGCCGGTCTCGCCGGCCGCAGTTTCTCCTGAAGTATCCGTCAGCGCAGCAGCGCCCCCGCTCGTTGCGATGGCCGCAGCGCCCGTGGTTGCATCCATTGGAACAGCCGTTGCCGGGCTGCCGGTCGCGACCGATGATGCGAATTCGGAGGCGGCGGTGCCGACCTTGCGCGCCAGTTCGGCGGCCAGCCGGGCGACCACTTCAGGAGCCATGTTGGAGCTGCGCAGCATCTCCAACTCCTGTTTTGCCTCCTCGAGCCTGCGTTGCGCCTTCGCCTTGGCCTCGTCTCCTGAGTTCGCCAGGGTCTGGCGCATCTGCTGCAGCGCCTGTGTGGCGCGCTGCAGCTTCAGCACGCCTTGATCAGTCTCGCTTCCTGGGGCGGATAGGGCTGCCGTCGAAGACGCGCCGCGCAAGATGATGGAGGCAGACGTGGTTGCGACCTGCATGAACAATTCCCCGATTTTTAATTCAGGCCCCGATTGCGATTCGGGCACATTCTGCAACGTCAGACTTGCGTGGACCTGTGTCTTGGGAATTCGGGAAGCGCAGCGGCCAGCCGCTGCATCGTCTCCTCGAACAGAGGGGCTCCGCCGGGCGCCCAGCCGAGCGCGCGGATTTTCGCAGTGCTCATGGGATTGATCGCGACGTTATCGACAGGGGCCGGTAATGCGTGCCGACAGCCCGTCTCGCGGCGGATGGATGAAAGGATATCGCGCGTGTCGACTGACATGTCCGAGACATTGAAGACCTCGCCGGAGATGCGGGTGCTTTCCGTCTCCAGCATGAGCCTCACCGCCCGACCGAGGTCGCGGCCGTGAACTTCCGTTCCCAGGCGGGCAGTAACCGGCCGGCCGGCGAGGTAATCGGCGATCAGGCCGTCCCATTTGTTCGGCGAGAGATCGCCATAGACGCCGGTCGGCCTCAGGCTTACGCCGGCAAAACCCGGCGTGGAGAGATGGGCAAGCGCGCGTTCGGCATCGAGCTTGACCTGGCCGTAGAGTGTTTCGGGCTTGGCCAGCATCGTCTCCGTCAGTTCGGTTGCCTCGGGATGTTCGCCGTAGGCGGCGCGGCTGGACAGGAAGACGCAACGGCGCGTGCCGGCGCGTTTGGCGGCTTCGAAAAGCCGGACGGTGCCGTCGAGGTTCAACCTGTGGAAGGTCTTCGGGTCGTCGCCCTCGCCGCCGCGATATTTACCCGGGACATGGCTGAAAGCGGCATGGACGAAGAAATAGGCGTCGTCGAAGACGTCGATCTGATCCTTGTCGGGATCGAGAGAAAGCGCTGCGAACTCGACCGGGCGGGAGAAGAGGCGGGGCAGCGGCGCGCGGCGCCCGCCGACGATCACCTGATATCCAGCGGCCAGCAGTTCCTCGACGACATACCGGCCGACGAGACCCGTTCCACCCGATACCAGTACCTTCATGCTGCCCCTTCCGGATTGTCCAGCGTCGTGATCTCAGGCACATCGCCGCCATCGTGGAAACGATGCCACAGATCGATCAAAGGTTGTAGTCTCGCTGTCTTGGGATGATCCTTTTCCCACGGTTTTTCATACTGGTAATGCAGGATCGAAATGCTCTTCCAGTCCCAAAGCTCCGGCATGGTGAACCATACATATTGCAGCATGTTGAAATAAACCGGCAGGCCGTGCCAATCCGGGAAGAACGTCTCGAGAAAGGTCTGATCGGTGCGCCGCCAGAAGGCGTTCGGCCTGTCGAGCCTTTCGAGCATGTGCCGGAACGTGTCATGCGAGGGCGTGGCGACGAAGACGCCGGAATTCATCCGGCGGAAATCGGCGAGGTTTTCGTAGACATTGGGGGCGGCGGAAAATTCCGGATAGAGGAAGAGCCTGTCGACGTTCTTCAGCACGAGGGCGTCGGCGTCGACGAAGACGCAGCGCTGGTATTCGACGAGCTGCCAGAGCCTGAGCTTGCAGAAATTGTCGAGCGGCGAATGAAAATCCGGCTTGCGGCCCTTGGTGAAAGGAGCTGTCGAATGGAGCTGACCGCGGGCGTGGCGCTCGTTGAAGGCGGCAGAGAGCGGCAGGTGCTCGACCTCGACCAGGCGGCAGTCGAGCGCTTCGATGGATGCGAGAATGGTTTTGTCGACACCGCCGGTATGGAGAATGACGATGTCGGCCCCGGTGCCGGTTCGGCGTAGGGAGCGGGCAAGCGCGGTCGCGCCCATGGCGTAATCGGCATTGGTGACGAGTGTGACGTAGGCGAAGACGGACGAGCGGTTCATCGGATTCCGCTGCCCCGATATATCTTGCGCCGGCTAAGGAGAGACGGCAATGCGTTGCTACACGTCTCTTCTCCCCAGCGGGGAGAAGGTGCCGGCAGGCGGTTGAGGGGGTGAGCGACGACAGGAGCGAATGCACGGAGCGCAAGCGATGGGCAATGAGCGGCGTGCCGTGCGGCCCCCTCATCCGACCCTTCGGGCCACCTTCTCCCCGCTGGGGAGAAGAGGGAGCAAGCCGCGGCCTTCCTAGCCTTCGTCATCTCTCAGCACTCACGACACCGACTTCAGCCGCTTGCCTTCCGGATCGTGATTGATCGTCGCGGCGATGCCCTTGGTCCAGGCGGAGACGGCCGGCACGCGCGAGCGATCGACGCGATAGGCGAACTTCTTCGCGACGTCGACGATCTCGCCGAGCAGGCCGGCTTCTAGCGTGATCGGTTCGAGGCCGAGATCGCGGAATTTTTCGTTCCGGACGATCAGCTCGTTCTCGGCGGCTTCCTTGCGCGGGTTGGGCAGCCAGGCAATCTTGGCGCCGCTCATCCTGGCGATCATCTCGGCAAGGTCGCGCACCCGGTGGGTCTCCGTCATCTGGTTGAAGATCTCGACGCGGGAGCCGCGGGCCGGCGGGTTTTTCAGTGCCAGCTCGATACAGCGCACCGAATCCTGGATGTGGATGAAGGCGCGGGTCTGGCCGCCGGTGCCGTGCACCGTCAGCGGATAGCCGATCGCCGCCTGGATGAGGAAGCGGTTCAGTACCGTGCCATAATCGCCGTCATAGTCGAAACGATTGATCAGCTGCGCGTGGCGGCGCGTCTGCTCGGTGTGTGTGCCCCAGACGATGCCCTGGTGCAGATCGGTGATCCTGAGACCATCATTCCTCGCGTAGAACTGGAAGAGAAGCTGATCCAGGCACTTGGTCATGTGATAGATCGAGCCGGGATTGGAGGGATAGAGGATCTCCTGGCTGACCGTCTCGCCGCCCGCAGTCTCGATGCCGACCGGCAGATAGCCCTCGGGGATTGCCGCGCCGACTGTCGAATAGCCGTAGACACCCATGGTGCCGAGATGGATGAGATGGGTATCGAGATTGAGTTCCGTCAGCGCGTTCAGCAGGTTGTGCGTGGCGCTGACATTGTTGTTGACGGTGTAGTTCTTGTGGCGGTCGCTCTTCATCGAATAGGGCGCGGCCCGCTGCTCGGCGAAATGGATGACGGCATCCGGGCGATGTTCGGAAAGCCAGTTCTTCAGGAGTTCGTAATCCTTGGCGAGATCGATCAGATTGAAGTGGATGCGGCGCCCGGTTTCAGCATGCCAGATGCGGGTGCGCTCCTGGATCGAATCCATCGGGGTCAGCGACTGAACGCCGAGTTCGGTGTCGATCCAGCGGCGCGAGAGATTGTCGAGGATATGGATGTCGTGACCGGCATCGGAGAGATGCAGCGACGTTGGCCAACCAATGAAACCGTCTCCGCCCATAACCGCAATCTTCATCGCATCGTCTCCTGATTAGTCGCTCATTATCGGGAATAGTTAGGAATTGTGACAATCATTCAATGCTTGCCTGTCCGGAAGCGTTGCGCCAAACAGGGCACCTCAGTTTGGAGAAAATTATGACGGAACGCGCTTTTTCCATTTCGGGAGAGCTGACGGAGGCCGGACACCGGCTCGTGCAGCGGGTCTATTATGAAGATACGGACTTCTCCGGCCTGGTCTATCACGCCCGCTACCTGCATTTCCTGGAGCGTGGCCGCACCGATTATCTGCGCTGCCTCGGCGTCGAGCAGCGCGAACTCGTCAGCGCCGATGAGGAGGGGCTGGTTTTCGTCGTTCACCGCATGGAGATCGACTTCAAGAGCCCGGCGCGTATGGACGATGTGCTGACGATTCTGACGCATACGGAAAAAGCCGGAGGCGCCAAGATGGTGCTCAATCAGCAGATTCGCTCGGGCGAGACGCTGCTGATCGCCGCCAAGGTGATCATCGCCGTCATCAACGCCCGGGGGCGGCCGAGGCGGCTGCCGGAAACACTGGCGGTGAAATTCCTGGAAGGCAGCATGCCGCTATAGTCCGAATTGTCGGAAAATCGAGTCTTGTCAGAACTTGAGTTTTGTGTGAAGGAATTCCCGCGCCGCAGGATGAGCGCTCTTTCGGCAGCCGGACCTTGCTCTGGTCAAGTAATCCATGGAACGAAATCTTCCAAACACAGGCTTACTGTCACAGTCCGGCACTAACGATCTATTAACCATAATAGTGTCTTACTGGGAAAGTCGGAGTTTGTGCGGTGCACGCCTTCCTTTGACCAAATTTGACGGCAAGAAGGCGGAAGATGAGCTTGGAAGTTTGACCAGGGCTTTGGGCGGCGGCCGCCGGACACTTCTTGCGAGATCAGTTTGTGCCGCCCGGTCCAGCACCGGGCGTTTGGATTCGGGGATTTTGGACCAATGGAACAAGTAGGATTGGCAGCAGCAACGACGGACGTCAGCCTCTGGTCGCTTTTCATGCAGGCCGGCATCGTCGTCAAGCTCGTCATGCTCGGGCTGATCGCGGCCTCGGTGTGGACGTGGGCGATCGTCATCGACAAATACCTGGCCTATGGCCGCGCACGGCGCCAGTTCGACAAGTTCGAACAGGTGTTCTGGTCGGGCCAGTCGCTGGAAGAACTCTACCGCTCGCTGTCGGAGCGCAACAATACAGGGCTCGCGGCGATCTTCGTGGCCGCGATGCGCGAGTGGAAGAAATCCTTCGAACGCGGCGCCCGCTCACCGATCGGCCTGCAGATGCGCATCGACCGCGCGATGGACGTGACGCTTGCCCGTGAGACCGAATTTCTCGGCGCCCGCCTGGGATCGCTCGCGACCATCGGCTCGGCCGGTCCGTTCATCGGTCTCTTCGGTACGGTCGTCGGCATCATGACTTCGTTCCAGGCGATTGCCGGTTCGAAGTCGACCAACCTTGCGGTGGTTGCGCCCGGTATCGCCGAAGCGCTGCTTGCCACTGCGATCGGTCTGGTCGCCGCTATCCCGGCGGTTATCGCCTACAACAAGTTCTCTGCCGATGCCGGCAAGCTCTCGGGCCGCATGGAAGGTTTCGCGGATGAATTCTCCGCCATACTTTCGCGCCAGATCGACGAGAAACTGCAGCCGCGCGCTGCCGCTCAATAACCAACGGAGTATACTGACATGGGTATGGCTGTTGGAGGCAATGGCGGCGGGGGCGGCGGACGCCGTCGTCGCGGCGGTCGGAACAGGGCCGTGATTTCTGAAATCAACGTGACGCCGCTCGTCGACGTCATGCTGGTGCTTTTGATCATCTTCATGGTTGCGGCACCGATGATGACTGTCGGCGTGCCGATCGACCTGCCGGAAACGCAGGCCAAGGCGCTGAATTCCGAGACGCAGCCGATCACCATTTCCGTCAAGAATGACGGCGAGGTGTTCCTGCAGGAAACGCCGATCCCGGCCGCGGAGATCGCCGCCAAGCTCGAGGCGATCGCCACGACCGGCTATAACGAACGTATCTTCGTGCGCGGCGATGCGACCGCGCCTTATGGCGTCATCGCCGATGTCATGGCCCGTATTCAGGGCGCAGGCTTCAAGAATATCGGCCTCGTGACGCAGCAGAAGAAGGACCAATAGCGCGCAAAATGAAGGCCAGTGTCATCACATCTGCTGTTTTGCACGGCCTGGTGCTAACCTGGGCGATGGTATCGCTCGGCGCTCCGGAATCCTTCAAGGTAGAGGATTTCGAGGCGATGCCGGTCGATCTCGTGCCGGTGGAATCCATCACACAGATGCAGCAAGGCGACAAGAAGGCTCCGAAGAAGGAGACTTCCGCGCCCGTGCCGACGACGCGGCCGCCGATCCCGCAGCCGGCGGAGAATGCCGGCGACAACAATGTCGACCTGAAAACGCCGCCCGTCCCGAACGCCAAACCCAGTAATACTGAGGCTGCCGCGGCGAATTCGAGCGACAAGCCGATGCCGAAGATCGATCCTAAGCCGAATGACGTCAAGGAGATCGTCAAGGAGGAAACGGAAGTCGAGCAGCCGAAGGAGGTCGCTTCAATTCCGCCGCCGAAGCCTGTCGAAGTGACGCCGCCGAAGCCCGAGGAAAAACCGCTGGAAGAACAGGCCAAGCCGGAGGAGCCGCCGAAGCCCGATGCCGAGGCGCTGCCGGACAATGTACCGACGCCTGTCGCCAAGCCGCAGGTGAAGCCGCCGGAACCACAGAAGCCCGTCGAAAAGCCGCCGGAAAAGACTGCGGATCAGCCGAAGACCGCCGACACACCGACCGACAAGAAGAAGGCGGACAAGAAGCAGGAAACGGCGAAATCCGCCTCATCGATGAAGAGCGACTTCAATGCCGACGAGGTTGCTGCGCTGCTGAATAAGACCGATCCTTCCGCTGGAGGTGCTAAGCGTTCGACGCAGGAAGCATCGCTTGGTGCGAAGAAGAGCAATGGTGGTGCTGCACTTAGCCAGAGCGAGATTGATGCCGTACGCGGCCAGATCTCTGGCAACTGGACGGTTGTTTCCGGGTTGGCGGGCGCTAACGAGGTTCATCTTAAGGTTCGTGTTCAACTTGATCCGGCCGGTAATGTCGTTGGCGATCCCGAGGTCATTGCTTCAGGCGGGCCGGATTCAACACGTCAAGCACTCAAGAGCAGTGTCTACCGCGCTGTTATGAAATCATCTCCTCTCAAAAATTTGCCTGCAGACAAATATGAGGGAGAAAATGGCTGGAACGAGCTGGATCTCAACTTCGATGCCAGCGATCTGGGAATCTAAATGTTGAGTAGCTTATCCCATTTCGCAAAGTCTATCGGGGCGTTGACGATGTTAATGGCTGCTTTCTCACTGCCGCCTGATGGACATGCGGAGGCGATGAGTCGGGAAAAAACTGACTCAAAAGCAAAGATTTTAAGTATGCCCGTCATCGATGCGATGCGAAATGCCATCACAAATCGTTTTGTCCTTCCTGCGGGCCTGAAGGATGCCGCCAGCGTTCATTTAAGGTTCCGTGTGCGCCTCGATAGGGACGGTCGCATTATCGGAACTCCCGACGCGGAGGTCAGTGGTGGCAGCGAACGTACACGTAAAATCATTACCGACGCAGCTCTTCGCGCAATTGTCCGTGCAGCTCCTTACGCGATGCTTCCAAAAGATAAATACGATGCCTGGAAGGAAGTCGTTTTGTACTTCGACGCCAGCCAACTGAACCTATAAAGTGCTGAAAGGCTTGTTTTGATATGGTCAAGTGTTCCCTCATCCGCGCCCTGATGGTCGTTGCCGGTCTAGTCGGGGCCGCAGTCTTTACGACTCCGGCGAACGCGCTTGTCGAGATCAATATCAACAAGGGTAATATCCAGCCGCTTCCGATCGCGGTGACTGATTTCCAGGGCGACATGGGCGCGCAGGTCTCGCAAGTCATCGCCGCCGACTTGCAGCGGTCCGGTCTCTTCGCACCCATCAACAAAACCGCCTTCATCGAGAAGATTTCTAATCCCGACGCTTCGCCGCGCTTCGAGGACTGGAAGGTCATCAATGCCCAGGCGTTGGTCACCGGCCGGGTTACCAAGGAAGCGGATGGCCGCCTTCGTGCCGAATTCCGCCTGTGGGATACATTTGCCGGACAGCAGATGACCGGTCAGCAATTCTATACGCAGCCGGAGAACTGGCGCCGTGTGGCTCACATCATCGCCGATGCGATCTACAAGCAGATCACCGGTGAGGAAGGTTATTTCGACACCCGTGTCGTCTTCGTCTCCGAATCCGGCACCAAGCAGCAGCGCAAGCGCCAGCTGGCGATCATGGATCAGGACGGCTTCAACGTGCGAATGCTGACGGATGGCAGCGATCTCGTGCTGACGCCGCGCTTCTCGCCGAGCCGGCAGGAAGTGACCTACATGTCCTTTGCCAACCAGCAGCCGCGGGTCTACCTGCTGCAGCTCGAAACCGGGCAGCGCGAGGTCGTCGGCAATTTCCCCGGCATGACCTTCTCGCCGCGCTTTTCGCCGGATGGGCAGAAGGTGATCATGAGCCTGCAGCAGGATGCCAATTCCAACATCTATACGATGGACCTGCGCTCGCGCACGACGACGCGGTTGACCTCGACGGCGGCGATCGATACTTCGCCCTCCTATTCGCCGGATGGTGCGCGTGTCAGCTTCGAAAGCGACCGAGGCGGAAAGCCGCAGATCTATGTGATGAATGCCGATGGCTCGGGCCAGACCCGTATTTCCTTCGGCGACGGCTCCTATTCGACGCCGGTCTGGTCGCCGCGCGGCGATCTTATCGCCTTCACCAAACAGGCCGGCGGCAAGTTCTCGATCGGCGTGATGAAGCCGGATGGTTCCGGCGAGCGCATCCTGACGACCGGCTTCCACAATGAGGGCCCGACCTGGGCGCCGAACGGCCGCGTGCTGATGTTCTTCCGCCAGGCGGCGGGGTCGGGCGGTCCGCAGCTTTATTCGATCGATCTGACCGGTTACAACGAGCAGCTCGTGAAGACGCCGACCTACGGCTCCGACCCGGCCTGGTCGCCGCTTATGGAGTAGGCGATGCGCTGCTGCCTTCTTGTCGCCCCAAAGTCATGGAACCGAGCGACCAAGGGACAAATCAGTAAATCGTTAACCATAATCTTTGAGGGGCGGTTAACCGAGTGCGGTTACTGTCCGGAAACCCTGATGAAATCGCAAGGAGACCGGCCATGAGCCGAATTCATACCCCGGCAATGAGCCGCATGCAGAATTTCGCCCGTAACCCCGTCATGATCGCGCTTATCGCCGGCCTCGCTCTGGCAAGCTGCGCCAAGAAGCCGCCGAACAGCGCAGGCGACCTCGGCCTCGGCACAGGTGCCGGCGGCGCTGCAACGCCGGGCTCGGCCCAGGACTTCACGGTCAATGTCGGCGACCGTATCTTCTTCGATACCGACTCCTCGTCGATCCGCGCCGATGCCTCGCAGACCCTCGACCGTCAGGCGCAGTGGCTCGGCCGCTACCCGAACTACCAGATCACCGTCGAAGGCCATGCCGACGAACGCGGCACGCGCGAATACAACCTCGCGCTCGGCGCCCGCCGTGCTGCTGCCGCCAAGGACTATCTCGCTTCGCGCGGCGTCCCGGCGCAGCGCCTGAAGACGATCTCCTACGGCAAGGAACGTCCGGTCGCCGTCTGCGACGATATTTCCTGCTGGTCACAGAACCGCCGCGCGGTTACCGTGCTTGGCGGCGCCGGCATGTAATTGCCGAGCAACACTTCGCTTTTTCGAAAGGCGGCCCGCTCAGGGGCCGCCTTTTCTTTTTGACCACACTTTGGCCAGACTCCGTTGCTTTTTGAAAGCAATTGGAAAAATCTCCTGTTCGTGCCATCGAGGTGCGAAGAATCACTGGGACAGGACGATACATATGAAGAAATTTGTCGTGGCAGGCATGCTGTGCCTCGCGGCTGTGACCGGAAGCGAACGGGCGGCCTATTCGGCCTCGTTCTTCGGGCTACATCTCGGCGGCCGATCCGCGGAAAACCAGGCGGCGCCGCCCGTCGTCAAGGTGCAGAGCGGCGATGCGGAGGTCCGCGTGCAGCAGCTCGAAGAGCAGCTGCGGCAGCTGAACGGCCGGATCGAGGAGATGAGCTTTCAGCTTCTGCAGATGCAGGAGACGATCCGCAAGCAGCAGGAAGACAATGAATTCCGCTTCCAGCAGCTCGAAAAGACGGGTGCCAGCGGCGGCGCCAAGGCTCCTGTCAAGAAGAGCGAGACCGATGCTGCTCCGGCAGCCTCCGGCGGCGACGACATTGCCAAGGTGATCCAAGCACCGGAGGGAGCCGAAACGGCTCCCTCTACCAGCGTGCCTGAGAATAGCGGCCTCGGCCAGCCGCCCAAGGAGCTCGGCTCGATCGATTTCGATCAGAACGGCAATCCGATCGGCGGAAGCGTCGACGAAAACGCCACGATCGGTTCCGGGCCGATTCCCGATGCCAGCCGCAAAACGCCGCAGCAGACCGCCTCGCTCGGCAGCGAGGCCGACCAGTACAAAGCCGCCTATGGCCACGTATTGTCCGGCGATTACAGCACGGCCGAACAGGAATTCACGCAGTATATCGCCCGCTACCCGAGCAGTGCGCGGGCGGCGGACGCCAATTTCTGGCTCGGCGAAGCGCTCTATTCGCAGGGCAAGTACAATGAGTCGGCCAAGACCTTCCTCAACGCGCATCAGAAATACGGCACATCGGAAAAGGCGCCGGAAATGCTGCTGAAGCTCGGCATGTCGCTTGCCGCCCTCGACAATACCGAGACGGCCTGTGCAACGCTGCGCGAAGTGTCGAAGCGTTATCCGAAGGCCTCGCGTGCCGTCATAAGCAAGGTTGCGAGCGAACAGAAGCGCCTCTCCTGCTGAGGTCTTCCGGAATGTCTCCGGATGCCGCATCGCCTCAACTGGCGATCCTCCAGTTTCTCACGTCGCTTCAAAGCCCCGCACACATTCTCGTCGCGATATCAGGCGGCAGCGATTCCACCGGCCTGCTTCTTCTGCTCGATGAAGCTGTGAAGGCCGCGCCCCATCTCAAGATTTCTCTTTGCGCTGCGACCGTCGATCATGCGTTGCGCGCGGGCTCCGCAGCCGAGGCGCGTGAAGTCGCCGACCTCTGCGCATCGCTCGGCATTCCCCACACCATTCTGATCTGGCAGAGCGACAAGCCGAAAACTGGCATCATGGCGGCTGCCCGCGAGGCACGCTACGGCCTGCTTGCGACTGCCGCCGAACGTTTCGAAGCCGATCTCATCGTTACGGGCCATACGTTCGACGACCAGCGCGAAACGCTTGCCATGCGTGGGATGCGAACGGAGCAGGTTTCGACCGGTATTGCAGATGCGGTGCTCTTCGACCGGCGCTTCTGGATTTTACGGCCGCTTCTTTTTTCCACCCGGGCAGATATCCGCGCTTTCCTGAAAGAGCAGGGCGTGCCGTGGATCGACGATCCCAGCAACGAGGATACGAAGTACGAGCGCGTGCGGATGCGCCGGCAGTTTTCGGCCGATGCAGGCATGGAGAAGGATATTGGCGCGGCCTGGGAGGAGCGGCTGGCCCTGTCGTCCAGAGGAGCCGAATGGCTGGATCGTCACTTCCGGCTTCACGGCGGCCTGCTCGGCCAGGTGATGCCTGATGGGCTGCGGCAGGATCGCGCAGTCCTCGACTATGTACTCGCCCGTCTGGCAGCCGTTTTCGGTGGGCAGCCATTTGCGCCGGGGAGGGGGCAGATGGATCGGGTTCTCACATTTGCCACCGGCAGCGGGCTTGGACGAATGACTGCCGGCAGGGTGGTGTTCGATCTCAGGCGTGACGGGCTTTATCTGGCGCGCGAGAGCCGGGGGATATTGCCCCTGGTTCTGCAGCCGGGAGAGGCTGGGGTTTGGGACGGAAGGTTCGGGGCCGTAAATAGGTCTGGAACGACTATAGGGGTGGAAGCCCAGGCCGGACACTCCCTCATTCCCGCCCTCGGGTCCAACCCGAGGGATGTCACAGGAATCCAGCCACCGCGCGTCGGCGCGGTGAATGACTCAACAATGCGTGAAGAGTCCCCTGCGCCCAAGGACTTGGGCGCGCTGGATTCCTGTGACGAGCACAGGAATGAGGGAGGGTTGGGCAGGGACCTTCCCAAGGGGGCATGGAGGCGCGCCATCGCTTCGGCGCCGGCGTTATCGGTCGAAGGGACCCCTTTATCTGAGGAATCTGCCCGCATGGTCGAACTAACACCCTATTTCGCACCCTTCGACCGCTTTTTGACACGATTTGACTTCATCTTTGCCAATAGGCTTTCGGCGGTTTTCGCGACGGCGCCCTATGCGAGGCTGCCTTTAAGAAGTATTGACGGAAAAACCATCTGACTTAGGGGATCGCCTTGGCAATCGCACGGCGCAACCCTATGTTAGAAACGAATAAGACGGTCGCCATGAGGCGGCTGTTCCATGCTGGGGAGTTCAATGAACCCTAACTTACGTAATTTCGCCTTGTGGGCGATCATAGCGCTTCTACTGATCGCCCTTTTCAGTATGTTTCAGACGGCGCCGGCGCAAACGGGCTCCCGCGAAATCCCTTATTCGCAGTTTCTGCGTGAGGTCGATGCGGGCCGTGTGAAGGACGTCGTGGTCACGGGCAACCGTCTCTCCGGAAGCTATGTTGAAAATGGCACCACCTTCCAGACCTATTCGCCTGTGATCGACGACAGTCTGCTCGATCGCCTGCAGTCGAAGAATGTCTTGGTTTCCGCCCGTCCTGAAACGGACGGCTCTTCGGGTTTCCTCAGCTATCTCGGCACGCTTTTGCCGATGCTTCTGATTCTCGGCGTCTGGCTGTTCTTCATGCGGCAGATGCAGGGCGGCTCACGCGGTGCGATGGGCTTCGGCAAGTCCAAGGCCAAGCTGCTCACCGAAGCGCATGGTCGCGTGACCTTTGAAGACGTCGCCGGTGTCGACGAGGCCAAGCAAGATCTCGAGGAAATCGTCGAATTCCTGCGTGATCCGCAGAAGTTCCAGCGTCTCGGCGGCAAGATCCCGCGCGGCGTGCTGCTCGTCGGCCCTCCGGGTACCGGCAAGACGCTGCTCGCCCGCTCGGTTGCCGGCGAAGCCAATGTGCCCTTCTTCACCATTTCCGGTTCCGACTTCGTCGAAATGTTCGTCGGCGTCGGTGCAAGCCGTGTGCGCGATATGTTCGAGCAGGCGAAGAAGAATGCGCCCTGCATCATCTTCATCGACGAAATCGATGCCGTCGGCCGCCATCGCGGCGCCGGTCTCGGCGGCGGTAATGACGAACGCGAGCAGACGCTGAACCAGCTGCTGGTCGAAATGGATGGCTTCGAGGCGAATGAAGGCGTGATCCTGATCGCTGCCACCAACCGTCCCGACGTTCTTGACCCGGCGCTGCTGCGTCCCGGCCGTTTCGACCGTCAGGTCGTGGTGCCGAATCCCGACATCGTCGGCCGCGAGCGTATCCTCAAGGTGCATGCTCGCAACGTTCCGCTGGCGCCGAATGTCGATCTCAAGATCCTCGCCCGCGGTACGCCCGGTTTTTCCGGCGCCGACCTGATGAACCTCGTCAACGAAGCCGCCCTGATGGCCGCCCGCCGCAACAAGCGCGTCGTCACCATGCAGGAATTCGAGGACGCCAAGGACAAGATCATGATGGGCGCCGAGCGCCGTTCCTCGGCGATGACCGAGGCGGAAAAGAAGCTCACCGCTTACCATGAGGCCGGACACGCCATGACCGCGCTCAATGTCGCCGTCGCCGATCCGCTGCACAAGGCGACGATCATTCCGCGCGGCCGTGCGCTCGGCATGGTCATGCAGCTTCCCGAGGGCGACCGCTACTCGATGAGCTACAAGTGGATGGTCTCACGCCTCTGCATCATGATGGGCGGCCGCGTTGCCGAAGAGCTCACCTTCGGCAAGGAGAACATCACCTCGGGTGCCTCCTCCGACATCGAGCAGGCGACCAAACTTGCCCGCGCCATGGTCACGCAATGGGGCTTTTCCGATCAGCTCGGTCAGGTCGCCTATGGCGAGAACCAGCAGGAAGTCTTCCTCGGCCACTCGGTTTCGCAGTCGAAGAATGTTTCGGAAGCAACCGCGCAGAAGATCGACAATGAAGTGCGCCGCCTGATCGACGAAGCCTATACGCAGGCCCGCACGATCCTGACGGAAAAGCACGACGAATTCGTCGTGCTTGCCGAAGGTCTGCTCGAATACGAGACACTGACCGGCGAAGAGATCAAGGCGCTGATCCGCGGCGAAAAGCCTTCCCGCGATCTCGGTGATGATTCGCCGCCAAGCCGCGGCTCAGCCGTTCCGAAGGCCGGTGCACGGCCTGCCACCAAGGGTGATGAGCCCGAAGGCGGTCTCGAACCGCAGCCGCATTGAACAGCGGCACTCCCTTGAACAAGGCCGGATTTCCGAAGTGGGAGATCCGGCCTTTTCTATTGGTAACGGGATATAATCATTTTTCTCGCTAATTTACGTGCTGATCGCCGCATTTTGTGGCATTCCGCTGAATTGAGGCAAGCATGAATCACGCTCCGGGATTGACGACATTCCACTGAAGCCGGATTCGCTTGGAACGATGCGCTGCCTTGAATGGCGCGCGGAAAGCGCAGGAGTGCAGATGAAAAGACGCTATTTCGGTACGGACGGCATTCGCGGCCAATCCAA
Organism: Rhizobium sp. SU303; assembly: GCF_021052345.1. Classification (NCBI taxonomy): domain Bacteria; kingdom Pseudomonadati; phylum Pseudomonadota; class Alphaproteobacteria; order Hyphomicrobiales; family Rhizobiaceae; genus Rhizobium; species Rhizobium sp. SU303. The sequence goes on along the minus strand of NZ_CP088095.1, from coordinate 3,810,618 downwards.
TGTCTTCCCGATGACGCCGGACCTCGCCATGCGCGTCGGCATTGCCGCCGGCACGATCTTCCGCCGTGGCAACCACCGCCATCGCGTCGTCATCGGCAAGGATACGCGCCTTTCCGGTTATATGCTTGAGAATGCCATGGTTGCGGGCTTCACCGCTGCCGGCCTCGATGCCTTTATTCTCGGCCCGATCCCGACACCTGCCGTCGCGATGCTGACGCGCTCGCTGCGCGCCGATATTGGCGTGATGATCTCGGCGTCGCACAATCCTTACGAGGATAACGGGATCAAGCTCTTCGGCCCCGACGGCTACAAGCTTTCAGACGACATCGAGGCCGAGATCGAGGATCTGCTCGAAAAGGACCTGAATGCGCAGCTCGCCAAATCCGACGACATCGGCCGCGCCAAGCGCGTCGACGGCGTGCACGACCGTTATATCGAGCATGCCAAGCGCACCCTGCCGCGTGATGTGACGCTGCAGGGTCTGAGGATCGCGATCGACTGCGCCAACGGGGCTGCCTACAAGGTGGCGCCTGCCGTGCTCTGGGAGCTCGGCGCCGATGTCGTCACCATCGGCAACGAGCCGAACGGCACCAACATCAATCTCAATTGCGGCTCCACCAGCCCCGTCGCGTTGCAGAAAAAGGTCGACGAGGTGCGCGCCGATATCGGCATCGCGCTGGACGGCGACGCGGACCGCGTCATCATCATTGATGACAACGGTTCGATCGTCGATGGCGACCAGCTGATGGCCGTCATCGCCGAGAGCTGGGCCGAGAGCCAGCAGCTGCGCGGCAATGGTATCGTTGCGACCGTCATGTCTAATCTCGGCCTCGAGCGTTTCCTCGAGGACAAGGGCCTCGGCCTTGCCCGGACGAAGGTCGGCGACCGTTACGTCGTCGAGCATATGCGCCAGCACAATTACAATGTCGGCGGCGAGCAGTCCGGCCACATCGTGCTTTCGGACTATGGCACGACCGGCGACGGTCTCGTTGCCGCCTTGCAGATCCTGGCCGCGGTCAAGCGCACCGGCCGGACCGTCAGCGAGGTCTGCCGCCGCTTCGAGCCGGTGCCGCAGCTCCTGCGCAATGTCCGCATCAGCGGCGGCAAGCCGCTGGAAGATATCCAGGTGCAGAAGGCGATCGCCGATGCCGAAGCCGAGCTTGCCAGGAACGGCCGCCTCGTCATCCGCCCCTCGGGCACCGAGCCGCTGATCCGCGTCATGGCCGAGGGTGACGACCGCGCCCAGATCGAGCGCATCGTCAACGAACTCATCGGCACGATCTCGAACGTCCGGACCGCCGCCTGATTTTTCGGGACGGAATATCAAAAGCCGGTGCGCAAGCGCCGGCTTTTTCGCTATTGGCGCCTTCGAAGATCCACTCCGGATAGACTTCCCGCCGGAACCGTTTCCGCCCTTCCGAAGACAACATGTCAGTGCCTTGCCAGCTTGGCTTTCGAGAGAGCGCAAGCCTCGGCAGCTGCAGCATGTCGGGGTGCAGTGAGCACCGAAACGGCATCCACGGAAATTCGCCGATGCCTTGGTGACAGTGCTGTCAACCTCCACACGCGGATGCTACACGGCGGCGTTTGCATTCAAAGGAAATATCATGAAAAAATTGGTGCGCCTGCTGCTGACGATCGCTCTCGCATTCGTCGTCTTTACCGGTTTCCGCTGGTATCGCTACATCACCAACACCGACAGCCCCTACGATGAAATCGGCATCACGCTCAACAATGCCATGCCAGGCCCGATCAATGCCTGGGGCTGTGCCAAGCTCAAAACGACCTTTGGCAGCTCCTTGCCCCCGTACGGCTGCGCCGCCGAAAATGCGACGCAATGGAAGTAACGGCAGGATTCGCCGAGTGGAGTCGACCGACTTGACGGCGAAGGAAACCGACTTAGCGATTTGACGGTGGCGGACTTCATATCGTTGCAGCTGGCGGTCTTCGGCGAGTCCGGCGGCTGCCAGCTTGAACCTAACTCCACGATATCGAGGAACTTGCCGCCAATCTCTCTCTTAACATTTCTTCCCATTTATAGTTAAGCAGCTTTTAACGTTTCCAATTCATTATCCATACGAAGCGTACCAGATTGGCGGCGATTGAGCCTGCCGACGCAACGAGATTTTGGAGTGGGATCCATGAAAAGAAGCTTGTCCGGCATCTTCGCCGCATTGTTGATCGCGACAAATGCCTATTCCGCGGACTTCGCTCCTGCCGAGCCTATCCCGGAGCAGCCGCCCGAGGTAACGGTCACCGAAGCGACCGGCTGGTACCTGCGCGGCGATGTCGGCTATGCCTTTACCGATCTGCGCGGCGCCCGCTATTTTCAGGGCAGCAACGCCACGGAAGTCGATTTCGACGACGCTGATCTCGATGACGCATGGACGGTCGGCGGCGGTGTCGGTTATCAGATCAACAGCTATCTGCGCACCGATCTGACCTTCGACTATCTCACCCAGGCGGATTTCAAGGGCTCGACGGTTGGGCAGTGCGGCTTTCCGCTGGTGGATTGCACCTCGAGCGACCGTTCTTCGCTGACAGCCTATACGCTGCTCGCCAACGCCTATGTCGATCTCGGCACCTACGGCTACGTCACGCCTTATGTCGGTGCTGGTATCGGTGGTTCCTACGTGAAGTGGAAGAACCTGCGCAATGTTGCCTGCGCCGATGACGGCAGCTTCTGCGACGACCAGGTCACCCATGGCGGCAAGGGCAACTGGCGCTTCACTTACGCCCTGATGGCCGGCGCTTCGATCGACGTGACCTGCAACATCAAGGCCGATGTCGGTTACCGCTACCTGCATATCGACGGCGGCAACATGTTCGGCTATGCCGACAATGGCGGCCCGGGCCGCGACAAGGGTCTCACGGCACACGAAGCCCGCGTCGGCGCCCGCTATCTCTTCGGCGGCTGCGCTCAGGCGAGCTACGAACCGCCGCCGGAAATCCCGCTGCAGCAGCCGATCTACAAGTAAGTCCAATCCCCCTGACACTAGAAGCCGCCCCCAACCGGGCGGCTTTTCGTATTGCGGCCCTACCGCTCTGCGTCAAAATATGTTCCCCCCGCGACACTTCGATCTTGACTATGACGCGCCGGATCCATACACACGGCGGCGGGACACCCTTCCCCAACGAAGGGCTTTCTATCTGAGAGGATAGCATCATGGCGAAGACCGCAAAGCCGGACATCCGTCCGCACAATACCCATTTTTCTTCTGGCCCCTGCTCGAAGCGCCCCGGTTGGTCGCTCGAAGCCCTTTCCGACGCGGCCCTTGGCCGTTCGCACCGCGCGAAGGTCGGCAAGGCCAAGCTCAAGCAGGCCATCGACCTTACCCGTGAAATTCTCGAAGTGCCGGCGGATTACCGCATCGGCATCGTTCCGGCGTCCGATACCGGTGCCGTCGAAATGGCGCTTTGGTCGCTGCTCGGCGAACGCGGCGTCGATATGCTCGCCTGGGAAAGCTTCGGCGCCGGCTGGGTCACCGATGTCGTCAAGCAGCTGAAGCTCAAGGATGTGCGCAAGCTCGAAGCCGGTTACGGCGAGCTTCCCGATCTCTCCGCCGTCGATTTCGACCGCGACGTCGTCTTCACCTGGAACGGCACCACCTCCGGCGTGCGCGTGCCGAACGCCGATTTCATCCCAGCCGACCGCAAGGGCCTGACGATCTGCGATGCCACCTCGGCCGCTTTCGCGCAGGCACTCGATTTCGCCAAGCTCGACGTCGTCACCTTCTCCTGGCAGAAGGTTCTGGGCGGCGAGGGCGCCCATGGCGTCATCATTCTTTCGCCGCGTGCCGTCGAGCGTCTGGTCACCTACACGCCGGCCTGGCCGCTGCCGAAGATCTTCCGCATGACCTCGGGCGGCAAGCTGACGGAGGGCATCTTCCAGGGCGAGACGATCAACACCCCGTCGATGCTCTGCGTCGAGGACTATATCGATGCGCTTGTCTGGGCGAAGGGCCTCGGCGGCCTCAAGGGGCTGATCGCGCGTGCCGATGCCAATGCCAAGGTCATCCACGATTTCGTCGCGGCAAACGATTGGATCGCCAATCTCGCCGTCAAGGCGGAAACGGCCTCCAACACTTCCGTCTGCCTGAAGATCGTCGACAAGGACATCGCAGCGCTTGATGACGACGGCCAGGCGAATTTCGCCAAGGGCTTGGTCGGCCTCCTGGAAAAGGAAGGTGTTGCCTATGACGTCGGCCACTACCGCGACGCGCCGTCGGGCCTGCGCATCTGGGCTGGCGCCACGATCGAGGCATCCGACATGCAGAAGCTGATGCCGTGGCTTTCCTGGGCCTTCGAAACACAGAAGGCGCAGCTCGCTCAGGCCGCCGCCTGAGGTGATCGCATCCGGCTCCGCCATAGGGCGGAGCCTATTCCTGATTCATTCATCGCTGAACACTTTTGAAGGAGGCCCTCATGGCACCTCGCGTTCTCGTATCCGACGAATTGTCGGAAACCGCGGTCCAGATTTTTCGCGACCGCGGCGTCGAAGTCGATTTCGAACCGCAGCTCGGAAAGGACAAAGACCGTCTGCTCGAAGTCATCGGCAAGTATGATGGCCTGGCCATCCGCTCCGCCACCAAGGTGACGGAAAAGATCATCGAGAGGGCGACGAACCTCAAGGTCGTCGGCCGTGCCGGTATCGGCGTCGACAATGTCGATATCCCGGCTGCATCGCGCCGCGGCATCATCGTGATGAACACGCCCTTTGGCAACTCGATCACCACGGCCGAACACGCCATCGCGCTGATGTTCGCCGTCGCCCGCCAACTTCCGGCCGCCGATACCTCGACGCAGGCCGGCAAGTGGGAGAAGTCGAAGTTCATGGGCGTCGAGATTACCGGCAAGACGCTCGGCGTCATCGGTGCCGGCAATATCGGCTCGATCGTCTGCGCCCGGGCCATCGGCCTCAAAATGCACGTCGTCGCCTACGACCCGTTCCTTTCCAAGGAGCGTGCCGAAGAGATGGGCGTCACCAAGGTCGAACTGGAAGAGCTCTTCGCCCGCGCCGACTTCATTACGCTGCATGTGCCGATGACCGACAAGACACGCGGCATCCTCAACAAGGAAGCGCTGGCGAAGACCAAGCCCGGCGTGCGCATCATCAACTGCGCCCGCGGCGGCCTGGTTGATGAGGCCGCGCTTGCCGAGGCGATCAAGTCGGGCCATGTCGCCGGTGCCGCCTTCGACGTGTTCGAGGTCGAGCCCGCCAAGGAAAGCCCGCTCTTCGGCCTGCCGAACGTCGTCTGCACGCCGCATCTCGGTGCCTCGACGACCGAGGCGCAGGAAAACGTCGCTTTGCAGGTGGCCGAACAGATGGCGGATTACCTCGTCAACGGTGCCGTCTCCAACGCCATCAACATGCCGTCGATCACGGCTGAAGAAGCGCCGATCCTGAAGCCCTTCATCCGTCTCGCCGATGTTCTCGGCGCCTTCGTCGGCCAGGTCACCGAAGAGCCGATCAAGGAAATCGAAATCCTCTATGACGGCATCACCGCCAACATGAACACACGGGCACTGACGAGTGCTGTGCTCGCCGGCCTCATCCGCCCGCAGGTCGCCGACGTCAACATGGTTTCGGCGCCGATCATGATCAAGGAAAAGGGCATCGTGCTCTCCGAGGTCAAGCGCGACAAGACAGGTGTCTTCGACGGCTATATCAAGCTGACGGTGACGACGGAAAGCATGACTCGCTCGGTCGCCGGCACGGTGTTTTCGGACGGCAAGCCGCGCTTCATCCAGATCAAGGGCATCAACCTCGATGCCGATGTCGGCTCGCACATGATCTATATCACCAATACCGACGTTCCCGGCATGATCGGCTTCATCGGCACGACGCTTGGTGCTGCCGGCGTCAACATCGCCAACTTCCAGCTCGGCCGTGACAAGCAGGGCGGCGACGCCATCGCACTGCTCTATGTCGACGGCAAGGTGGATGACGCCGTGCTTGCTGAGTTGACCGCCCACCAGGCGGTACGCCAGGCAAAACCGCTGACCTTCAATATCGACTGAGTTTTTCCTCCCAAGGAAATGAAAAACCCGGCGCTGGAAACGGCGCCGGGTTTTTTGCTGTTTCAGAAACAAATTAATGGTGCCGGCGTTTCCGGCGGACGAGCCTGCCGAAACGGGCGACATCGTCTTCAGCCTTGGTGCGGTGAAGGAAGGCGAGCCTGCTGCCGTCGAGGCCTTGGAAGAATTCGTCCCAGGAAATTTCTTCCTGTGTTTCCGAGGAAAAATCGACGCGGACGGTTTCGCTATCGCTCGCGTCCTTGATGCGGGCGGGATGGCCACCACGTTCTTCGATCCAGTGTCTGATCCTGCTGTAATCCGTCGTCGTGCCGAACCTGCCCATAAAACCCTCCTCAGCAACTGGCTTGCGACTTCGATGCCCAGGAATGCACGATCGAGAGAATTGTTCCATGGTGCCTCAATTATTATATCGAGGCCCGAGATCGCGATGGCAAATCGCCGCTTTTGCACATTCTGAAGGCGGAAGCCTAAAGTTTAGCCCTGATTATGATTCTGATTTTATTTAACTTTTCCCGGTATAGAGCTGAGATCGGCATCAACCGCACGCGAATTTCCATGGCCCTCTTGCAGAAGACCGAGCAGATCGAAGCATTAAACGACGACTTCCGGTCGTTGTTTGCAACGCATCCGTCACCGATGTGGGTCTATGATCCTGTGTCGCTGCATTTTCTCATCGTCAACGAGGCGGCGGCGGCACTTTACGGCTATGGGGCGGACGAGTACCGGCGCATGACGGTTCTGGATATCCGCCCCGAGCATGAACGGGAGCGGATGATCGACGCCGTCAGCGGCCGTACCGACATGGAAAAGGCAGAGCGCTGGGTTCACCTCAAGGCGAACGGCGAGACCTTCGACGTGCTGACTTATGGTCGCGAAGTGCGTTTCGAGGGGCAGCCTGCGATCCTGGCGATCGTGCAGGATCGCAGCGAGATCAATGCCGCCAGACGCCAGGTCGGCGATACGCGCTCGCTTCTCGACAGCATCGTCGATAACCTACCCGTCGGCGTCTTCGTCAAGGACATGGAAGCGGACGGGCTTTACGTTCTCTTCAACGAGGCCTGCGGCGATATCGTCGGCATGAAGGCGCAGGATGTGGTCGGCCGAACCGACCGGGCGCTGTTTCCCGCCGGCCAGACGGACGCCTTCCGCGAGCAGGATCGCCGCGCTTTCGAAGCCAATGCGACGATCAGCTTCGAGGAGACGATGCTGCGCGCCGATGGCGTGCCGCGCATCCTGCGCACCATCAAGCGCGCCCTGCCGACGCCGGAGGGCCATGCGCCGCGCTATCTGCTCGGCATCTCGCAGGACGTGACGGAAGAGCGCTCCGTCGAGGCGAAGCTTGCCCATCTCGCCATGCATGATTCGCTCACCGACCTGCCGAACCGGGCGGCATTTTCCAAGCATATTCGCCGGCGGGCCGCCGAAGCGAGCGCCGACAGCCCGATCGCGCTGCTCTATATCGACGTCGATCATTTCAAGCATATCAACGACAGCAAGGGACATGCCGCCGGCGACGCGCTGCTTTGCCAAGTGTCGGAGCGGCTGCTGCAGCTGGCGGAGGGGGGCGATCTCGTTGCCCGTCTCGGCGGCGACGAATTCGCCGTCGTGCTGGAACTCGACGAACCGGAGCGGGCCGGGCGTTTTGCGCAGCGGCTGCTCAAGGCGCTGAGCCGCGCCTTCGATCTCGACGGCGCCCGGGAGCATGTCACCTGCAGCATCGGCATCGCCTTGGCGCCCGATCATGCCGGCGACGCGGATGTGCTGATGCGGCATGCGGATCTGGCGCTCTATGCCGCCAAGGAGAGCGGGCGCTCGACCTATCGTTTCTACGAGACGGAGATGCGGCTTGCCGCCGAGCGCCGGCACGTGATGACCGCCGAGCTGTGGGAAGCGCTGGAGAAGCTCCAGTTCGAGCTGCATTACCAGCCGATCGTGCAGCTCGACAATGACGGCATCGGCGGCTTCGAGGCGCTGATCCGCTGGCGCCATCCCAAGCGCGGTCTGGTGGCGCCGATGGAATTCATTCCGCTCGCCGAGGAAACCGGCCTTATCTTGCCGATCGGCGACTGGGTGATCCGGGAAGCCTGCCGCGCGGCCGCCGGCTGGCCCGCCCATCTGAGGATCGCCGTCAATCTCTCCGTCAGCCAGTTTCGGCATGCGAGCCTGCTTTCGACGGTGGTCGCGGCGCTCGACGAGACCGGCCTCAATGCCGACCGGCTTGAAATCGAAATCACCGAATCCGTATTCCTGACCGATGCCGACCAAAGCCTGCCGCGGCTGCGCGCATTGAAGGAACTCGGCCTCCGCATCGCCATCGACGATTTCGGCACCGGTTATTCGTCGCTGAGTTATCTCCGATCCTTCCCCTTCGACAAGATCAAGCTCGACCGCAGCTTCGTTTCCGGCATCGAGACGGATGCCGGCAATCTCGCCATCGTGCGCGCCGTCGTCGGCATCGGCTCCGGCTTTAACGCGACGACGCTGGCCGAAGGGATCGAGACGGAAGAGCAGTTGCAGAAGCTGCGCGCAGAGGGCTTCAGCGAGGTGCAGGGTTATCTGCTCGGCCGGCCGATGCCGCAGCATGAGGCGGAAGCGCTGATTTATGGCAGCGCCCCGAAGGCCGCCTCGTCGCGTATGTGATAAGCAGGCATGCCGCCCGATGCCATCAAGCATTCGTCATTTTGAAAATGGCGGTCGAACCGGCATACTTCCCTTGGGCTGGAGAAGGAGAATGCATATGAAACGCTATTCATTGTCGATGATCGGACTGGCGATCGTGACTGTCATCATTGCCAATCCGGGCATCGCATTCGCCTGTAACAAGCTGATCGGCACCTGAGCCGCACCCCTGCTTTTCATGAGGCGCAGCTTCGGCTGCGCCTTTCTTGTGTGAAGCCATTTTTTCGACTCGTCACTTTCCGATGCTGCATTGCACTCTAACTGCACCTGCATGACGGAATTTCTGAACGACATTCGCGCCGCAGGCATCTGGCTCCCCGACTGGCTTGCAAGCGCCGTCATCTTCGCGGCGGTCATCTCAGTGGGGCTCTTTGCGCATCGCATTCTCTTTCGCTTGCTGACGCGCTTCGTCGAGAGCAAGGATCTCTTCTGGCGCTCCCTCGTCTCCCGGTTAAAACGGGTGGTGAGACTTGCGATGCTGGCAGCCGCCCTTTCCATCGGTGCGACGGTCTCGCCGCTGACGGAATATCAATCGGCGACCGTGCGCCACTTCCTGCTGATCTTCTTCATCATCCTGGTCGCCTGGATGGCAAAGACCGCCAAGCATATCTGGATGACGGTCTATCTGCGCCAGTTCAAGCTCGACGCCGAGGACAATCTTCTGGCGCGCAAGCATGTCACGCAGACACGCATCATGGAGCGTGTCATCAACCTGCTGATCGTCGTCATCGCGATTTCAGCCTGCATGATGACCTTCGATGCGGTCCGGCAATATGGCGTCAGCCTGCTCGCCTCTGCAGGCGTTGCCGGTATCGTCGTCGGCCTTGCGCTTCAGCCGGTGCTGAAGAACCTGTTTGCCGGCATCCAGCTTGCCATCACCCAGCCGATCCGGATCGACGATGCGTTGCTGGTGGAAGGCGAGTGGGGGCGAGTGGAGGAGATCACTTCGACCTATGTCGTCCTGCAATTGTGGGACTGGCGGCGCCTTATCCTGCCGCTGAGCTATTTCATCGAGAACCCGTTTCAAAACTGGACGCGCGAAAGTTCAGCGCTGATCGGCACGGTGATGATCTATCTGGACTACAGCGTGCCTGTCGATGCGGTGCGTGGAAAGATCGAGGAGATCGCGAAGGCTTCGACGCTGTGGGACCGCCGCGTCGTGAACGTCGCTGTCACGGATTTTCGTGAGACGGTCATGGAGATCCGCGTCCTCGTATCGGCATCGAATTCCAACCGCACCTTTGACCTTCGCTGCGAGGTACGGGAGAAACTGATCGATTTCATCCGCCGCGAATATCCCGATGCACTTCCGCGCATGCGGGCAGTGATGAGCGAGCCGCCGGCGCAAGATCGCCGTCAAGCGGCAGAATAGGGTCCATCTCGCAGGCACCTCCGCATCACCTTCCATCGGCGTGGCATACGCCGCCGCCAAGTTCGGCCGAAAGCCGGCACTTGCGCGCGGGCGCAATAGTTTCTATATCCGTCGCCCATGAAAGCTGGCGGCCGATCCCGCCGGAAATGTAGGAAATCCGCCACATTCCGAAGTCAGAACGGCGGATCGAAACAACACAGAATTTGGCAGCACCCGTTGAACACACTGGATTTTGACAAGAAGCCGGAAGAGACCCGAGTCGTCGTTGCCATGTCGGGCGGCGTCGATTCATCCGTCGTCGCCGGCCTTCTCAAACAGCAGGGTTACGACGTGCTCGGCATCACGCTGCAGCTTTACGATCACGGCGCAGCCGTTCACCGCGCCGGCTCCTGCTGCGCCGGCCAGGATATCGACGATGCGCGCCGCGTCTGCGAAACGCTCGGCATCCCGCATTACGTGCTCGACTACGAAAAGCGCTTCCGCGAGACGGTGATCAATCCCTTCGCCGAGAGCTATGTGGCGGGCGAAACGCCGATACCTTGCGTTTCCTGCAACCAGACCGTCAAATTCGCCGATCTGCTGGCGACCGCCAAGGAACTTGGCGCCGATGCGCTGGCGACCGGCCACTATATCCGCTCGGGACGGAATCCTTCGCCGGATAATCCCGGCCGCCGCGCGCTTTTCCGCCCGGCCGACGCCGACCGTGACCAGAGCTATTTCCTTTTTGCCACGACGCAGGAACAGATCGATTACCTCCGCTTTCCCCTGGGCGGCCTGCCGAAGGCCGAGACCCGCAGGCTCGCCGAAGAGATGGGCCTCGTCGTCGCCAAGAAGGCCGACAGCCAGGACATCTGCTTTGTGCCGCAGGGCAAATATTCCGACGTCATCAACAAGCTGAAGCCGAATGCGGCGCTCGCCGGCGAGATCGTCCATCTCGACGGCCGCGTGCTCGGAACCCATGAGGGCATCCTGCACTTCACGATTGGCCAGCGCCGCGGCATCGGCATCGCCACCGGCGAGCCGCTCTACGTCGTCTTTCTCGACGCCCGTTCGCGCCGCGTCATCGTCGGACCGAAGGAGGCGCTGGAGACGCACCGCGTCTACCTGCGTGACGTCAACTGGCTGGGCGACGAAACACTTCAGGGAGCCGCCTCCGGCAAGGGTTTTTCCTGCTATGCAAAGGTCCGCTCGACGCGCGCGCCGGCGCCTGCCGTGCTGCATGTCAATGCAACCGGCACCTACGTCGACCTGACGGTCGGCGAGGCGGGCATCGCGCCCGGCCAGGCCTGCGCGCTTTATTCCGCGCCCGGCGACAACGCCCGCGTCTTCGGTGGCGGCTTCATCGAACGCTCCGAGCGCGAACCTTCGGCCGAAGCCTGCCTGAAGGCCCTTCTGGCCAGCCCCGTCGCTGCCTGAAACCCATAGGTAACGACGGCCGGCAACGCCCACCGTTTTTCTCGATCATGCGCTTGACACAAAGCCGAAGCGCACCTTATAAGCCGCTCATCCCACGAACCGGCATCGCTTCGCGAGCGGGTATCGTTGACCAGTGGCGGAGTAGCTCAGTAGGTCAGAGCAGAGGAATCATAATCCTTGTGTCGGGGGTTCAAATCCCTCCTCCGCTACCATCTGTTTTCATTACATAAAATGCGATTTTTAAGGCTCCGAGAAGAGCCCTTTTTTATGGGCGTGGTAGCACACTGGTAGCAGCGGCAAACGTGGTAGCGAGGGCCTGAAAACAGTCCGCCTTGATCTGCAGGATTTCCGCCAACGGCGAGGACAGGCCTATCTGTAGAGCGTCAGAAGCAACAGAGGCATCTTCGTCGCCCAAAGGTGGGATGCGACAGCGATAATAATAGCCCATACGGCGAGCGAGAACATGACCGCCGCTAACCTGATCCCGACTGGCTGCATCATTTCCTCCATCCCAGCATAACCGTGCCTCCTCGCACGATCCTATGCTAGCAAGATGCAGGCCCGTCAGCTATCGCAAGAAATTGGTACCCAGATAGGCGCCGCAGAGCGCAGTCGGTTCAGTGCACAGATTTCGGTGATGCGGCGCCCTTTCCCTATCAATCAAACGATGAAATGAAAGTTGTCGTATTGCGCGCCGTAATAATCCGGGCCGCTCGTTTCGTTGATGACGGGTTCGGTGTCGAGCACGAGTTGGTCGATTTCGCCGTAGGCGCTGAGATCGATCACTTGCGGGTCATGAATGCTGTCGGCGGTGACGTTGACCGTGACCAAGAATACGGTATCGCCGTCCAGCTTACCTTCGATCGTCAGAACGTTGTCATAGTCCGATGTGCCGTTTGCGACACTGAATTGCTCGATCTGAAAGTTGCCGCCATCGGCGGCTTGGATGGGTGTCCAGAACACGCCTCCTCCCAGATAGTGGTTGCCATCCGATTCCTCCCGCACAGTCGCGTCGTCACCATCGTACCAAGCGCCCCAATCGAAGCCTTTGTAGCCCGTCGGGAAGTCGTGGTTGCCGACATCCTCGAAATTGACGAAGACGTCGCCGCGTTCCGGCAGGTCGACCGCGATGTTGAGCAAGCCGAAGTCGGTGGCGCCTTTGCCATCCGAGATCTTGAAATTGAACTGGTCGACGAGTTGGTCTCCCGAGCCGAGCGCTGCTACCACCGGGTTGGTGTGATCAAGCTCATAGGTGTAGTTACCGTTGGAATAGACGGTCAGAGTGCCGTATTTTCCCTCGACTGTGGTGGTCGTGGCAGGCCCGTTCGGATCGGCCGGTTGCGGAATTCGCTGTCCATTGACGAAGTTGAGACGCACCTGATCTCCGTCGACATCCGTGGAACTGGTATTGTCCAGGATGTTGCCGTCGATCGGGTTGTCGATGTTGAAAATAGGCTGGTATACGTCACCTGCGACCGGCTTGTGGTTTGCCATTTCTATCCCCCCGTTTGATGTTCTGTTCGACTATGCAACCCTATAGGGTATCTGGCAACCGAAATTGAGGAAGCGTCAGAGCAATTCCGCCCGTCAACGTCACATATTCCGGTCGATTTACAGCTCAACTATTCAAGTAAAGGGAGCGGCATAAACGTCGATCCAGTTTGTGAACCGGGATTTACGCCTGGTCTTAGGTTGCTGCCGCTTCATCGATCATGGTGTTTATCGCCTTTTCAGGCGATCCATCAATTCGGCCAGCGGAAAACTTCAGTCATGATAATAATGACTGGTCAATCATGACGTCGTCATGACGATATACTGCATGAATTGCTCGGCGCGCCGAGAGCAATCTCGAAGGCGAATGGGAGGAATCAGCAGAGCCTGAGCTTCTGCCGACCACCCTATCAATGCAGGCCGCCGACCCCGAGCAGGCTCTCGACAGCCTCGTGATCCCTGGTGAGATTTTCCGGCGTTCCGGTCCAGGCCAGTCTGCCGCGTTCGAGAATGACGACCTGGTCGGCGAAATCGAGCGCGCTCTGGATGCGCTGCTCGACCAGCAGGATGGTCATGTCTCCCGTCTTGGCGAGGTCGGTAAAGGCCGCCATCAGTTCCTCGCAGATAACGGGCGCCAGGCCCTCCAGCGGTTCGTCGAGCAGCAGAACGGAGGGGCGGCCGAGAATGGTGCGGGCCGTGGAGAGCATCTGCTGCTCGCCGCCGGAAAGCTGGCTGCCGAGATTGCGGCGGCGCTCCTTCAGGCGCGGGAACATCGCATAGGCTTCCTCCAGCGCCGTTTTCGGTCGCGCCTTCAAGCCGACGAAGAGGTTTTCTTCAACCGTCAGCGTCGGGAAGACGCAGCGTGCCTGCGGCACATATCCGAGGCCTTTATGCGCTCGTGCAGCACTCGGTGCCGTCGTGACATCCGAACCGCCAAGACGGATGCTGCCCTCGTATCGCCTGGTCTGCCCGGCAAGCGTTGCCAGCAGCGTGGTCTTGCCCATGCCGTTGCGGCCGAGCACGGCAAGCCGGGCACCTGCCGGCACGGAGAAGGAAATGCCTTCGAGCACTCTCGTCGGCCCATATCCGGCCGACAGGTTCTCGACCTCAAGCGATATGGCTGGCATTGGCATAGCTCCCGAGATAGGCCTCGCGCACACGCGCATCCTTGGTGACATCTTCCGGCAGGCCATCGAAGATGATCGCGCCTGATGCAAGCACGATGACGCGTTTCGCAAAACGGAAGACGAGGTCCATGTCGTGTTCGATCATCAGCACGGCGAGATCGGCGGGCAGATCGGCCAGCGCCTGCTCGATGCGGCCGGTATCGCTCTGCGGCACGCCGGCTGCCGGCTCGTCGAGCAGCAGGACTTTCGGCTTCAATGCCAGCGCCACGGCGATCTCGAGAAGCCGCTGCTGGCCATAGGCGATTTCGCTGACCTTGCGATGCATCAGGAAAGCCAGCCCGAGTTTGCCTAGGAGATCATCGACCTCCGCCATGACATCGGGCATACGCAGGAAATTGCCGAACATGTGCCCGGTCTTTCCGTCGCGCTGAAGGACGGCAAGTCCCACATGTTCGGCCGACGTCATGTCCTGGAAGAGCCGTGTCACCTGAAAGGAGCGGACAAGGCCGCGTCTGACCCTGCCGATCGCATCGACCTTCGTCACCACCTCGCCGCCGAGGCGAACCTCACCGGAATCGGGCGATAGATTGCCGGTCACAAGGTTGACGAAGGTGGTCTTGCCGGCGCCGTTCGGGCCGATCAGCGCGATGCGATCGCCAGGCGACATCGTGAGCGAGACATTATTGGTGACGGCAAGGCCGCCGAAGGCTTTCTTGAGATTGGCGACTTCGAAGACCGGGCTCATGAGCGCTGCTCCCTGCGGCGGCTAACGAAGGCTGCGGCCGTGCCATAGAGACCTTTCGGCGCAAAGAGCACGACGGCGATCAGCAGTGCACCGACCATGGTCAGCCAATGGAAGGGATTGGCGGCGGAGACATAGTCCTCGAAGAGCATGAAGATGACAGTGCCGGAAAGTGCCCCGAAGAGAGAACCGGTGCCGCCGAGGACGAGCATAACAAGCGCTTCCGCCGACTGCGTGAAAGACAGGCTGTCGAGGCCGACGACCTGTGTCGAGATCGCATTCAAGGCGCCGCCGACACCGGCAACGGCGCCCGATATTGCGTACATCCTGATGAGAGCTGCCTTCGGCGAGGCGCCCATGGCGCGGATGCGCAGCGGGTCCTGCTTGATGGCGCGGCAGAGCATGCCGAAGGGCGAGCGGACCAGAAACCGCAGCAGCACGAAGACGATCAGCAGCAGCGCCATTCCGAAGAAGAAGGCGGTGTGACCGTAGAGATCGAATTCGAAGAGGCCGAAGACCGGGTCCGGAGCAATGCCGGAAAGTCCGTCGCTGCCGCCTGTCCAGGACGAGGCCTTGTTGGCGAATTCATGGAAGAGGTTGATCAGCGCAATCGACAGCACCAGCTGCGGCAGTCCATGCGCACGCAGGATGATGGCGCCGCAGAGCAACCCGGCAACCGTGCCGCCGACGATGCCGGCCAGCATCATCAGCAACGGGTCATTGATGCCGTAATGCGCCGACAGGATCCCGGCGGCATAGGCGCCGGAGCCGAAAAGTGCTGCATGGCCGAGCGTTGCGACGCCGCAATAACCAGTCACGAGATCGAGCGACAGGACGAGCAGCGCGATCGTGATCATCCGGGTCAAAAGGGCGAGATTATCGGGGAAGGCGAAATAGCCGATCGCGGCAATGGCTATGATGACCGCTAGTCCGATGAGGTCGCGGCCGATAAACCCGCGACGATGCTGTAGACCTTCGTTTTCGTTGTTCATGACAAGCGCCATCTTATTTCGCCCTTCCGGCAAGGCCGCGCGGGAAGACGCAGATGATTGCGATCACGGCGAGATAGAAGAAGAATTCGCCGAATTCCGGCATCAGATACCGTCCTGTCGTATCGATCGCGCCCAGCAGCAGGCAGGCGATCAGTGCACCTGGAATGGAGCCCGCGCCGCCGACGGAGACGACGACCAGGAAGGTCACCATGTAGCGCAGCGCGTAATAGGGTTCGACGGGCAGGAGTTCGGCCCCGACCACGCCACCGAAGGCGGCAAGCCCGACGGCAACGGCAAAGCTCACCGCATAGATGATCTCGGTGCGCACACCGAGTGCCGCCGCCATCGCCGCATCATCGACGGAGGCACGCAGCTTGACGCCGAAGCTCGTCCTGTCGATCGTAAACCACAGGGCGAGCGCCACGGCGAGGCCGCAGAGGATGACGAAAAGCCGGTGAACGGGAATGGTGCGGAAGCCGAGATCGGCTGACCCCTGTAGAGCACCGGCAAGCGGTATGGTCTTCAGCGTCGGCCCCATGACATAATTGGCGATGCCGATGACGCAGAAGGTGATGCCGATGGTCATCAGCACCTGGGTCAGTTCCGGCGCACCATAGATCCGGCGGTAGAGAAAACGCTCGATCGGAATGGCGACGATGATGGTGATGACAACGGCGGCGATGACCGCCGCGGCATAACCGAGGCTAAGATCGCGTGCGACATAGGAGGCGATATAGCCGCCGATCATCGCGAAGGCGCCATGGGCGAGGTTGACGACACGCATCAGCCCCATGGTCACCGAAAGCCCGATCGAGATCACGAAGAGCACCATGCCATAGGCAAGGGCGTCGACGGCTATGCTGAAGACTGTCTGCATGGAAATACCTTGCTTCCAAGCGACGGGCTCGGCCTGATCGCAGGCCAAGCCCGCCACCTGTCGTGACGCTCGATGTTACTTGACGGCCGCCAGGCCCGGATCGCCCTGCTTCTCGAAGGTCTGGACTTCCTTGTTGATGTAGGTCCCGTCATCAGCTTTCGTCACTTCGCGCAGATAAATGTTCTGCGTGATGTGACGGCTTTCCGGATCGATCGAAACTGGGCCGCGCGGGCTTGTCCAGGCAAGGCCCTTGACCGCATCGACGGCCTTCTCAGCATCCTGTTTGCCACCCGTCGCCTCGATCATCTTGTAGATGACATACATGCCGTCATAGGCGCTGACTGAGGGGAAGGAGAGTTCGGCCTTGTTGCCGATTGCTTTGGTCGCCGCCTCGACGAAAGCCTTGTTCTCGGGAGAATCGTGCGACACTGCGTAGTGGAAGGTCGTCTGGATGCCGAGTGCGGCATCGCCGAGCGCCGGCAGATCGGATTCCTGCGTGAGGTCACCCGGCGCGAAGAACTTGATGCCGGCAGCCTTCAGGCCATTGTCGTTGTAAGCCTTGACGAAGCCGAGCGTCGTCGGACCTGACGGCAGGAAGGCGAACACGCCGTCAGCGCCGGAATCCTTGATGCGCTGCATGATCGGGCTGAAGTCGTTGGTCGCAAGCGGCATGCGGATCGCCTCGACCACCTGGCCGCCGGCCTTTTCGAAGCCGGCCTTGAAGGCGTTCTCGGCATCGATGCCGGGGCCGTAATCGCTGACGACGGAAATCACCTTCTTGACGCCGGCGTCGAAGGCGACCTTGGCGATCGGCGTCGAGGTCTGCCAGGTGGTAAACGAGGTGCGGACGACGAGCGGGCTCTTGGTCACGATCGCCGAGGTGGCGGCGTTCATGATGACCATCGGCACATTGCCCTGCTTCAGGATCGGCGTCACCGCCATGGCATCGGGCGTAAAGTAGAAGCCGGCAAGATACTGGACCTTTTCCTTGACGATCAGTTCCTGCGCCAGCGCCTTGGATTGGGCGGGATCGGCCTGCGGCACGTCGCGATAGACGATTTCCACCGTATCGCTGCCGACCGTGTTGCCGTTGACCGCCATATAGGCGTCGATACCGGCCTTGAAATTCTTGCCTTGCAGCGCGAACGGACCGGAGAACGGGCCGATGACGCCGACCTTGATGGTGTCGGCATAGGCCGTGCTGCTGAGCAGCACCGCCGCAACGGCGGCGAATACAAGCTTTTTCATGTTAGTTTCCTCCACTTTAAAATGCGGCCTTCATGGCTCGCCTCAGTCTCAGATCTTCATATCAGAACGGCAATCCGACGTAGTTTTCTGCAAGCGCCGTCGAGGCGGCGCGTGAATGCGTCAGATAGTCGAGTTCCGCCTCCTGGATTTTCTGATCGAAATCGCCGGTGTCCGGAAATCGATGCATCATCGTCGTCATCCACCAGGAAAACCGCACGGCTTTCCACACGCGGGCGAGCGCCTTCTGCGAATAGGCGTCGATGCCGCCATCCGATCCCTCGCGGTAATGTTCGATCAGCCCGGAGAAAAGATAATGAACGTCGCTGGCGGCAAGGTTCAGTCCCTTGGCGCCAGTCGGCGGGACGATATGGGCGGCGTCGCCGACCAGGAAAAGCCGGCCGAAACGCATCGGCTCAGTGACGAAGGAGCGCAGCGGCGCGATCGATTTCTCGAAGGACGGCGCGGTCGCCAAAGCCTCGGCGTGATGCCCCGGCAGACGCCGTCTCAACTCGTCCCAGAAGCGATCGTCGCTCCAGTCCTCGATCTTCTCGTCGAGCGCGCATTGGATGTAGTAACGGCTGCGGGTCGCCGAGCGCATCGAACAGAGCGCAAAGCCCCTTGGATGGTTGGCGTAGATCAGTTCATGGCTGACGGGCGCCACATCGGCAAGCACCCCCAGCCAGCCGAAGGGATAGACCTTCTCGAAACTCCTGATCGCCCGTTCCGGGACGGCCTTGCGGCTGGCGCCGTGAAACCCGTCGCAGCCGGCGATGAAGTCGCAATCGATGTGCTTGGCAACACCGTCGTTCACATAGGTGACGAAGGGAGAATGGCCGTCGAAATCATGCGGCGCGACATCGACGGCATCGTAGATCGACAGGGAGCCGCTCGCTTCACGTCGCTCCATGAGATCGCGCGTCACTTCGGTCTGTCCATAAACCGTCACGCGTCTGCCGCCGGTCAATTCGTGGAGGTCGATGCGATGGTCGCGTCCGTCGAAGGCCAATGAGAAACCGTCGTGCGGCAGGCCTTCGGCGTGCAGCCGTGTCCCGGCTTTTGCCTGATCCAGCAGCCCGACGGTGCCTTCCTCCAGAACGCCGGCACGAACCCGGCCGAGGATGTAATCCTTGTTCACACGATCGAGAATGACATTGTCGATGCCGGCTTCGGTCAGGAGCTGGCCGAGCAGCAGGCCGGATGGTCCCGAACCAATGATGGCGACCTGCGTTCGCAACTGCTTCCTCCCTGCATTTTTGCGTTTTGCCAGATTCTGCCGTGTCGTCCCTGCCGCAGCAATGGACATTCCGGCCAAAAAATTGCACTAATCGAACATTGGTGCGGGAGCAGCCCTATGAGCAGACATATCCCTACCTACGAACTCTACGGTGAGAATACCGGGCGAAAGCCCGATTTTTGGTTGCATTGCGAAACAATTCGCTCCCGCAGCAGCTTGCATCAATGGGAGATTCGCCCGCACCGTCACGAGAGTTTCTTTCAGATATTGTACATCGAAGGCGGTTCGGGCGATGCGATCTTCGGCGAAAGTAGCCATGCCATCTGTCCGCCGGCAATCATCACTGTGCCGCCTGGTCTCAATCACGGTTTTCGCTTTTCACGCGATATCGACGGCTTGGTGATCACCCTGTTGAGATCCCATCTCAGCCATCCGCCCGGCGACCGAAGCCACCTCGGCGAATGGTTTGCGACGCCGCATCTGACGCCACTCGATCCCGATAATGCCGAGGCCGCCTATGTCATGCAGACGTTGAGACGGCTGGGCGACGAATTCGAAAACCGCCGCAGCGGCCGCAACGAGGCCTTGGCCGCCTATATCGCCTTGGCGCTGCGGCTGACGGCGAGGATTTGCCATGAGGGGAATGCGCACGAGCTTCCGGCAAACGAGAACGAGCGGCGGATGGAAATGCTGAGCGAGCTCATCCAGCAACATTTCCGATCACACAAGCCCGCGTCCTTCTACGCCAGGGAGCTTGGGCTTTCGCCGACACATCTTACCCGTATCGTCCGGTCGATGACCGGCAATACTCCTCATGAATTGATCGCCGGCAAACTCGTCGAAGAGGCGAAACGCCAGCTGGTTTTTACGCTGGGCAGCGTTCAGGAGATCGGATTTCGGCTCGGCTTTGCCGACCCCGCCTATTTCTCGCGATTCTTCGTGAAATACACCGGAGAAACGCCGCGGGTCTGGCGCATGAAGGAGGAGGTTCGGCTTGAACGTGTATAGGTCACCCGCAAGGGTTGCGGAGTGCAACTGCCCTACCAGGCTTCGACGCCCTCTTCCGTGTCGCGGGCGCGTTCGCCGGCGCGGGTCTCGTATGCGTCTCGTTGCTCAGCTGACTTGACGGCATCGTCTGAGCCATCGCGCTGGGCTTCGGGCGTCATGTAGAAGGCGAGCGCCTTTTCCAGCCGGGCGGCGGTAAGCGTGGCAGCGAAACTTTTCATGTCGTTTCCTCGGTCGACGGCCTTGAAGCTTGCTCGAGACACATAGCCTACGATGCGGTCTTCCAGGAACAGTGCACCGAGGGTTGTCACCAACTTTAGACTTTGCTTGACGATTGTTTCCGCCGGATGATCTCCGCCGACCAGTTCCACGCAATTCCGGCTGGTTTTCGCTTCACGCCGTCGGCCATGTCCAGTTTCGCACCTCTGGCATGTCCTCGCCATATTCACGGACATAGTCGTGATGCTCGGCAAGCTTGCGGCGGAAGGCGGCGAGCGCTTCGCCTGCTTTCTCCTTCAGGCCGGGTACACGCTCGATCGCTTCGATGGCGAGGTGGAAACGGTCGAGTTCGTTGAGGACGGTCATGTCGAAGGGCGTCGTCGTCGTGCCTTCCTCAATGAAGCCGCGGACGTGGATGTTGCGGTGGTTGGTGCGTTTATAGGTCAGGCGGTGAATGAGATAGGGATAGCCGTGATAGGCGAAAATGACAGGCTTGTCGGCGGTGAAGATCGCGTCGAAGGCCTCGTCGGTCAGGCCGTGCGGATGCTGATCCCTGGATTGCAGTGCCAGGAGATCGACGACGTTGACGGTGCGGATTTTCAGTTCCGGAATGGCCTTTCGCAGCAGGTCGACGGCGGCAAGCGTCTCCATGGTCGGCACGTCGCCGGCGCAGGCCATGACGAGGTCGGGCAGAATGGTATCTTCCTCGTTGCTCGCCCAGTGCCAGATGCCGATGCCGGCTTCGCAATGTCTCACCGCCTCGTCCATCGACAGCCATTGCGGCTCCGGCTGCTTGCCGGCGACGATGACGTTGATGCGGTCATAGGTGCTCAGGCAATGGTCGCCGACCCAGAGCAGGGTGTTGGCATCCGGCGGCAGATAGATGCGGACGATATCGGCCTTCTTGTTGGCGACGAGGTCGACGAAGCCGGGATCCTGATGGCTGAAGCCGTTGTGGTCCTGGCGCCATACATGCGAGGTCAGCAGGTAATTCAGCGACGAGATCGGCTTTCGCCATGCGAGTTCGCGCGTCACCTTCAGCCATTTGGCGTGCTGGTTGAACATGGAATCGATGATGTGGATGAAGGCCTCGTAGCAGGAGAACAGGCCGTGCCGGCCAGTCAGCAGATAGCCTTCCAGCCAGCCCTGGCAGAGATGTTCGCTCAGCACCTCCATGACGCGGCCGTCGCGGGAGAGGTGGACATCGTAAGGCTCGATACCCTCCATCCAGACACGGTCGGTGACGTCGAAGACGCTGCCGAGGCGGTTCGATTCGGTCTCGTCGGGGCCGAAGATACGGAAATTGGCAGCCTTCTCGTTGCGCTTCATCGTGTCGCGCAGGTAATGGCCGAGGATCTCCGTCGATTGCACCATGGCGCTGCCGCGCTTGCCGATATCGACCGCATAGTCGCGGATATCGGGAACATCGAGTTCCTTGCGCAGCAAGCCGCCATTGGCGTGCGGATTGGCGCCCATGCGGCGCTCGCCGACGGGGGCTAGCGCCCGCAACTCGGGTTTCAGCCGGCCGTCGTTGCCAAAGAGGTCCTCCGGATCATAGCCACGCATCCAGTCCTCGAGGATCTTGCGATGCCCTTCATTCTCGCGGCAGTTGGAGACCGGCACCTGGTGGGAGCGCCAGAAGCCTTCGACCTTCTTGCCGTCGACTTCCTTCGGTCCTGTCCAGCCCTTCGGGCTGCGCAGCACGATCATCGGCCAGCGCGGGCAGATATCGGGCGCCTTGCCATTGCGAGCTTCCTCCTGGATATCGCGAATGCGATCGAAGACCCTGTCGAAGGTTGCGGCCATCTGCTGGTGCATGTCGCGCGGCTCGTGACCCTCGACGAAGAAGGGCTCGTAGCCATAGCCTTCAAAGAGGCTCTGCAAATCCTCGTGACTGGCGCGGCCAAGAATGGTCGGATTGGCGATCTTGTAGCCGTTCAGATGCAGGATCGGCAGCACGGCGCCATCGCGGGCAGGGTTCAGAAACTTGTTGGAATGCCAGCTCGCGGCAAGCGGCCCGGTTTCGGCCTCGCCGTCGCCGACGACACAGGCGACGATCAGGTCGGGATTGTCGAAGGCAGCGCCATAGGCATGGACGAGGGCGTAACCGAGTTCGCCGCCCTCATGGATCGAGCCTGGCGTTTCGGGTGCCGCATGGCTCGGAATGCCGCCGGGGAAGGAGAATTGCCGAAAGAGCTTGCGCATGCCTTCGGCATCCTCGGAGATATCGGGATAAATCTCGCTGTAGATGCCTTCGAGATAGGTGTTGGCGACCATGCCAGGCCCGCCATGGCCGGGGCCGCACATATAGATGATGTCGAGGTCGCGGGCGCGGATCAGGCGGTTCAGATGCGCATAGACGAAGTTGAGGCCGGGTGTCGTGCCCCAATGGCCGAGCAGGCGGGGCTTGATGTGCTCTGGTTTCAGCGGCTCGCGCAGCAGCGGATTGGCCAGCAGATAGATCTGGCCGATGGAGAGATAATTGGCGGCGCGCCAATAGCGGTCGATCAGCGTGAGTTCGGCATCGTTAAGGGCGGCGGTCGAGACATGCTTTTCCATGGGTTTCTCCCGTTCGAAAACGTCTTCAACGTCAATTCTACCGGCCGATGCCGGCAAGCTGTTGATCTGGATCAGCCACTGCCAAGAACGGACAGCGCCTCCTCGGCGATGATCTGCTCCTCATCGGTGGCGATGACATGGGCGGCGATGCGGCTTTCCGACGTGCTAATCGTGAAATCATTGGCAGCATTGGCCTTTTCGTCGATTGCAAGGCCAAGCCAGGACAGCCGCTTAGCCACGCCTGCGCGGATCTCCGGCTGATGTTCGCCGATGCCGGCGGTGAAGACGATGGCGTCAAGGCCACCAAGCGTCGCCGCCATGCGGCCGATTTCGCCGGCAATGCGTAGTGTGAAGAGGTCGATCGCCTGGCGCGCCTGCGGCCGTCCGTCCTTCAGCAAGTCGCGCGTATCGGCGCTGATGTCGGAGACGCCGAGCAGGCCGCAGCGATGATAGAGCAGGTCCTCGATCTCCTTGAAGGATTGTTTCCTCTGACCGGCCAGATGCAGGATGACGCCGGGATCGAGCCAGCCCGGGCGCGTCGCCATCGGGATGCCGTCGAGCGTCGAAAAGCCCATGCTGCAATCGCGGCTGACGCCGTCATCCAGCGCACAGAGGCTGGCGCCGCTGCCGAGATGGGCGACAACCACCTTTGCCGCACGCGGCGCCTTGCGGCGAAGTTCTCCGGCGATGAATTTATAGGAGAGGCCGTGGAAACCGTAGCGCTTGATGCCCTCGTCATGCAGCGCCCGGGGAATGGCGAAGCGGCGAACGAGATCGTCCTGCGTGGCGTGAAAAGCCGTGTCGAAGGAGGCCGTCTGGGCAAGATGCGGTTTCAGATGCCGGAGGGCGCGGATGAAACGCAGCGCCTGCGGCTGGTGCAGGGGTGCCAGCGGGGTCAGCGCATCGACGGCATCGATTGCGGCGGCGTCGAGGCCGATCGCCCTGGTGAAGCGGTCGCCGCCATGGACGACACGGTGGCCGGCAGCACGCGTCGCTGTCATGTCGAAGTGATCGGCGAGACGCGCAAAAGTCTCATCGATGATGTCGTGCAGGTCTTCCGTCACCTCGGCCTTCAACGGCATCTCGACTATCTGCAGCCCTTTCGTCAGGCCGAGCGACAGCGGTTCGGCGCGGAAATCGATCACGCCCTTGCCGATGCGTCGTGCCTCGGCGCCATCTATCGCGAAGATGCCGATCTTAACGGTCGAGGAACCGGTGTTGAAGGTCAGCAGCAGGTCGGTCGATGACATGTCCTCTAAGACTCCGCGCGGGTGTGAGATGACCGAACTTAGTGTCGGAGTCCCAGGCGGGAAGGATTTATTCGCTCGGGGCGCGATTTTGTCACTGCGCACCCAGTCATCTTGTGCGGCTGGGATTGTGACGCGTCATCCTTCGTGACGGCGACGGAACCAAGCGCATCACCGTCAATATCGTCCGACGACCGTGCGCAACATGCTGATGGCCTGGGTGCTGACGCTGCCGGCCTCGATTGCGATCGCCTTCTTGCTGTTCGTGATCATGCGCCAGGTCTTTTAAGGCGTACTGTCAGGCCGTGGAGGCCAGACTGGCATTGCGATCGCCGATGAAGATGCCCGCCTCGGCGGCGGGCATCGCCTTGCCGAAGAGATAGCCCTGGCCGATGTCGCAGCCAAGCTGCAGCAGGAAGGCGAGCTGGCCGTGCTCCTCGATGCCTTCGGCCGTCGTTTTGATGTTGAGGCTCCTGCCGAGGCCGAGCATGGCGCGGACGATCTCTTCCTGCCGCTCGTCGTCGCGATAGGTGGCGATGAAGCTTTTGTCGATCTTGATCTTGTCGAAACGATAGCGGGCGAGCTGGGCGAGGCTCGAATAGCCCGTGCCGAAATCGTCGAGGGCGATCTGGATGCCGGCGGCGTGCAGCTCGTCGAGAATGAGGGCGGCGACGGCGGGATCCTGGATCAGCGCGTTTTCGGTGATCTCCACTTCCAGGCGCTGCGGCGGCAGCCGGCTTGCCGAAAGGACCTTGAGGATGCGGGAGGTCAGCAATCTGTCTTCCATCTGCACCGGCGAGACGTTGAAGGACAACATCACATGCTCCGGCCAAGCGAGGGCGTCAGAGCAGGCCTGGGCAAGAAGATCCTCGAACAATGCGGTGATCATGCCGTTTTCCTCGGCGATGCCGATGAAGACCGGCGGCGGGATGTTGGCGCCGTCGTCGCCGATCCAGCGTGCTAAGGCCTCGAAGCCGCAGAGCTGGCCGGTCTTCAGGTCGATCAGCGGCTGATAGAAGGGCTTGATCGCCTTGTTGGAGATTGCGGCGCGCAGCCTGGTTTCCAGCGCGGCGCGTTCCGTTACCTTGTCCTGCATTGAAGGTTCGAAGACGAAATAGTGGTTGGGTCCGCGTGATTTCGCCTCGTACATGGCGAGGTCGGCCCGGTGGGCGGCATCTTCCAGCGGCTCGGCTCCCTCGGCCCAGCGGTCGTAGCCGACGCTGGCGCCGACTTCGACGGCAAAGCCATCGATATGGATGGGCCGGGTGACGGCCTGGATCAGCAGCTTGGCAAAACGCTCCTCGCGCTGCGCCGTCAGGGAAAAGGCGACGATGATGAATTCGTCGCCGCCGAAGCGATAGACGCAATCGGCATTGCCGAGCGCGCAGATGCGCCTGGCAACCTCGATCAACAGGATGTCGCCGCCCTTGTGGCCGACAAGATCGTTGACCTTCTTGAAGCCGTCGAGGTCGACGGAGAAGATGGTGACGTTGCGGTCGCACTCCTCGATCTCGGCCTCGTCGTCCTTGATCGGCCGTGAGAGGATCTTGCGCTCGAAGGCGTAGCGGTTCGGCAGCTTGGTGAGATGGTCGTGGGTTGCCGTCCAATCGGCCTTTGCCTGGGCGGCGGCGCGCAGTTCCATTTCCTTGCGCAGGTCGGCGATACGCAGCACCGAATAGATGAAGCTCATGGCGCCGGCGATGCCGAGCCCCAGAACGAGCTTGTCGGCGCCGTACTCGCCGAAACCCGTCATGAAGGAGACCAGGCTGTCGTCGAGCTGCAACAGCGTGCCGAGGAGCCAGAGGGCTACCCCAAATCCGACGATCGACACACATTGCCTTCCGGCCCTGCTTTGGAAAAACACCGGCATTATGCCTTCTCCAGCTCCCACCTTCGCGGAGATATCACGAAAGTCTGAAATGTTTGTTGAAACCAGAAGGCGAATTATCGGAGGCGGCAGCCTGTTGCTGTGCCGCAGAGAGTCCCGACGGGGCTTGTGGGGAAGAGCGTCGTTGTCAGCGCGATACCCTCGTGGTCGGGAGACTGGCTGATGCGGGAAAAGAACGAAGGCGAGCGTGCTAGTGCATCGCTCGCCCTTTCTCGTGCTTCAGGCGGTGACGATCAGCAGCGGAACGCTGACGATGAGACCGACCAGAACCGTGACTGTGGCGACACGCATGAAACGCAGGCGTCGCGTGCGCTCGCCACTCCAATCATATGTCATTCTTCCATCTCCTTGGGACAAGGAAGTAGTCCCCGCAAAGCCGGGTTCAACAGAGATGACGCGATTTGCTTGTGCAAAGCTGGATAAGATCAGCAGTCGCTAATGCTGGAAGCGCAAAGACCAGCGCTGTCCGTTGCTGGTCATGCGGATGACGGAAAGCGGCTCGACGTCGCTCAGCCAAAAGGAGGAGAGCGGCGCCTGCAGCACATGCACGATCGCTGCCCGGATGACGGCCGGATGGCTGATAGCAATGACGTGGCCGCCGAGGACGGTCTGGCCATCCATCCAGCCGGCGATGCGCGTGCGCAGATCAAGAAGGCTCTCGCCGCCATGCGGGGCTGCTTCCGCATCGCTCATCCAGCCCATGAAGTTCTCCGGCTCTTCGGTCCCGATCGCCGCGATCGACCTGCCGGCCCAGCGGCCATGGTCGCAGTCGCAAAGCGCCTGATCTATTTGGGCTTCGAGGCCGAGCGCGTCAGCAGTCTGACGGGCGCGCAAGGCGGGGCTCGTGGCAATACGGTCGGCGCGGGGGGCGATCATCCTGCCGGCTTCCTCCACTGCCTTGTCCTCCAGCGGTTCGTCGAGCGGGAACAGGGCCTTGCGGCTTGCTGCCGTCGCGCCATGGCAGATCCAGGTGAGGCGCGTGTTCACGGTCGTTCTCGTCTCCCCGGAATGCGGCGACAGCGTCCTTCGCCGGCTTGTGAAGTTTCGTTGACAGTCTCTTCGGCGTGCAGATATAACCGTGCTGTTGCGGGTTTGGAAGCCGGTGTAAGTCCGGCGCGGTCGCGCCACTGTGACCAGCGTGTCGAAAGCTCTTCGCGCTGGAAGTCAGACCCTACTGCACAAGCACTCTTTCGACTGAACGCGTCATTCCCGGAGGAATACATGTCTGACACCACTTTCGCGCCCGTTGCTGTACCGGCGCCGATCCCTGTAGGAGAGATCCTGCCCTGGGCGATCTTCGGCGGCCTGCTAATGCTCATCGCTCTCTATTTTGTCGGCACCGAGGAAGGCGCGATGGCGCTGTTCAACGGCATGTATGTGCACGAATTCGTGCATGACGGCCGCCATCTCCTCGGCTTTCCCTGCCACTAAAGCGCGTCGCGATCGGAGTTCCTGACATGGTTGGAAACCTTCTGCTTCGCGGCATGCTCGCGGGCCTGATGGCCGGCATCCTCGTTTTCGCTTTCGCCCATACCTTCGGCGAGCCGCTGGTCGATGCGGCGATCGCCTTCGAGGAGGCAAGTGCCCAGGCGGCCGGCGAAGCTGCCGAACCTGAAATCGTCAGCCGCGCCACGCAGGCCGGTCCCGGCCTTTTCACCGGCGTCATGGCCTACAGCGTCGCCGTCGGCGGGCTCTTCGCACTTGCCTTCGCTTTCGTACACGGCCGTTTCAGCAGCCTTTCGGCGCGCGGCACCTCAGCCGTCATCGCCATTGCCGCCTTCGTGGCGGTCGTCGTCGTTCCCAGTATCAAGTATCCGGCCAATCCGCCGGCGGTCGGCAATCCCGACACGATCGGCGTCAGGACCGAAATGTTCTTCCTGATGATCGTCGTTTCGCTTGCCGCACTCATTGCCGCGGTGGCGCTGTCACGTCGTCTCTCCGAGCGCTTCGGTCCCTGGAACGGCGCGATCATCGCCGGCATCGCCTACCTCGTCTTCATCGGCGTCGTGCTCTATTTGCTGCCGCCGATCAACGAGGTGCCGGAGAACTTCTCGGCGATGGTGCTCTGGGGCTTCCGCACGACCTCGCTCGGCATGCATGCGATCCTCTGGGCAACGCTCGGCCTCGCCTTCGGGGCGCTGGCGGAAAAGCGGCTTGCCGTTAAGGGCCGGCCGGCAACGGCATTTCACTGAACGCATCGAAGGGCGCCGCTTTGCCGGCGCCCTGAACTTTTCGGGCGATTATGAAAAACGACAAAGCCAGACCACTGCTGCTGACGGCGTTTTCTGCCGCCGCGTTTTTTTGTGTGGTCGCTGGAAGCGCTTTTGCTCATAGCCGCGTGGACGGCGGCAGCCATGCCGGGCTGAATATCCCGCAAATCTCCCATGGCGAGATGGCTGTCATATCTGACTATCGCGGTCGGATCATCGATCTTGCATCCCGCGCCGTCGAGACGAACGAGCCGTTCCGGCGCGTGCTGAACTATGCCGAGATCCAGTATTCCTACTGTCTGTGGGGCCGGATGCCGGGCAGCGTGACGGATGAGGCAAGCCCGTTCAACGAATGCGCCCATGCCTATCTCGCCGCGACCAAGGCGGTCTTGCTTTCGATGCGCGAGATGCCGCGGGAGGCCGCTACGGCGGGGGAAATCATTTCCGCGGTCGACGCCGACATGGTGCGGCGCGGTCTTGCGCTCATCACCTGCCGGTTCAGCGGCGAGGCCTTCAACACTGCCGATATCGTCAAGCCGCGCTGGGGCGGGATACCATTCCATGCCGCCAGCATGGCGTCGCTGACGGGGCTTGCCTCTTTGTTCGGCCTTGGCGTGTTTGCGCTTCGCCGTTTCTCGCGGCCGAAAGCTCAATCGTCGGAATAGCGCTGCTCGCGCCACGGATCGCCATAGATGTGGTAGCCGTTCTTTTCCCAGAAGCCGGCCTGGTCGGCAGGCATCAGCTCGATGCGGCGCAGCCATTTGGCGCTTTTCCAGAAATAGAGATGCGGCACGACGAGGCGCATCGGTCCGCCGTGCTCCGGTGTCAGCGGCAGGCCTTCCCAGGAGGTGGCGAGGATCGCATCCTCGGCGGCGAAATCGGAAAGCGGCAGGTTCGTGGTATAGCCGTCATAGCTCGTCAGCATGACGTAAGCTGCTTCCGGCTTCGGCATTGCGAGGTCAAGCAGATCGCGCGTCGAAACGCCCTTCCATTTGTTGTCGTAGCGCGACCAGGTGGTGACGCAGTGGATATCGCTCACCCTCGTGCTCTGTTCGATCGCCTGGAAGTCGGCCCAGGTGAGGGTGCGCGTCGTTTCGACGAGGCCGCGCACCTCGAGCCGCCAGGTCTCGGTCGAGATGACAGGCTGCTGGCCGAGGTCGAGTACAGGCCAGTTCTTGACAAGGTGCTGGCCGGGCGGCAGGCGCTCGGCTTCGGGACGGCTGATACGGCCGGTCAGGAACTTGCCCTCTGCCGCCCAGCGGCGCTTGGATGTGGTGAGTTTGCTGTCGGCGGGCGTCTGGTCGTCGCTCATGGGCGGGGGCCTCCTTGCGGTGCAGCAATAGGACATCTGCCCCTGCCAGGTGTCAAGTTTCGGCGGCCCCTTGGAAATCCCTATCCACCCCTCTAAACTCGGTGCGTCGGGTATGCCTCGCTGGGGAGTGGAGGCAGAAAAGGGGAGGAGCCGGTTCTGTCTTCGAGATATCGTGCGATAGCGGCGTTGCTGGTAGTGCCGATGATCATCTTCGCCTTCTTCACCTATGGGAGCGCGATTGCGACGCGCGCCTATATGGAGGAAGCCTCGGCGCAGGCGGGAACGGCGCTGCGCCTTGCCGTTTCGGCACTCAGCGGCCATCTCAACCGCTACGAGGCGCTGCCGGCGCTGATCGCCGATCATGACGACATCAAGGAACTGGTGAGCGCGCCTGAAGATGCGGCGCTGCGCGATGCGGCCAATCTCTATCTCAAGGAGATCAATGGGCTGCTGAAATCCTCCGATATCTATGTGGTCAAGCCGGATGGAGAGACGATCGCGGCCAGCAATTACGATGGGCCTGCAAGCTTCGTCGGACAGAATTTCAGCTACAGGCCCTATTTCCAGGATGCGATCGAAGGCCGGCAGGCTCGGTTTTACGCGCTCGGCACCACCTCGCTGAAGCGCGGCTATTATTTTGCCGCACCGATCCGAACCGGCGCAGATATTCGTGGCGTCATCGTCTTCAAGGTCGATATCGACATGATCGAATCCTCCTGGGGCGGCGGCGAATACAAGATTTTCGTCTCCGATCCGGAGGGCATCATCTTCATGTCCGGCAGCCCGGAATGGCTCTATGGTGCGATCCTGCCGCTGACAGCCGACCGCGTCGCCCGCACCGAGGCGTCGCGACGTTACGCCAATGCCAGGTTGGCGGCGCTGCCGGTGACGCGTCACCACTTCGAACAGCATGAGCTGATGACGCTGGCCGGCGAGCGCGGTTCGAGCGAATATCTGGTGCTCTCGCATTACATGCCGGCCGAGGACTGGACGGTGAATGTGCTGATGGAGACGAGTTCCATCCATGCCCAAGCACGTACGGCGCTTGCGGCAGTCTTTCTCTTCCTCTGCATCGCCGGGCTTGCGGTCGCGGTTCTGCGCCAGAGGCGGGCGCGGCTTGCCGAGCGCATGCAGATGCAAGCCGAAGCCCGCAACGAGCTGGAGCGGCGCGTGGAGGAGCGTACAGCCGATCTTGCCCGCGTCAACAGCCGCATCGAAGAAGAAATCGCCGAACGGCGGCTGACCGAGCAGCAGCTCCGACAGACACAGGCCGATCTGATCCAGGCGGGCAAGCTTGCCGGGCTGGGACAGATGTCGGCTGCCCTTTCGCACGAATTCAACCAGCCGCTCGCCGCCGCCAAGACCTATACGGACAGCGCCTCCGTTCTCATCGACCGTGGGCGGACGGAGGAGGCGCGGGACAATATCCGGCGTATCGGCGGGCTGATCGACCGTATGGCTGCGATCAGCCGGCACCTGCGCAACTTCGCCCGCAAGCCGAACGAGAAGCTTGGTCCCGTTTCCCTCGACGAGGCGATGCGCGATACGCTCGAGATCATCGCCTGGCGGCTGAAGGCGGCAGATGCCGAACTGCTGCTCGCTCTCGGGCCGCGTCCGCCGGTGGTGCGCGCCGGTTCGGTGCGTCTGCAGCAGGTGCTGGTGAACGTGATCTCGAATGCGGCCGATGCGGTGGAAGGGCTGGATGATCGGCGCATCGAGGTTTCGGCCTTCGAGGAGGCCGGCAAGGTGGTGCTGACTGTCCGGGACCATGGGCCTGGCGTGCCGGCGGCGATCGCCGAGCGTATCTTCGATCCCTTCTTCACGACGAAGGGCGTCGGCAAGGGGCTCGGCCTGGGGCTTTCGATCTCCTACAACATCATCAAGGATTTCGGCGGCAGCCTTACAGCTGCCAATCATCCCGAAGGGGGCGCGGTGTTCCGCATCGAGCTGCGATCGGCGGCAGGGCTGATGCCGGAGGCAGCGGAATGAACGATGCGAAGATCCTGCTGGTTGACGACGAGGAGGAACTGCGCCGCTCGACGGCGCAGGCGCTGGAGCTCTCCGGCTTCAGTGTCGAGACCTATTCGAACGGCGACCACGTGCTGGAACTGATCGGCTACAGCTTTCCCGGCGTCGTCGTCAGTGACATCCGCATGCCCGGCATGGACGGCATGACGCTGATGCAGAAGATTCGCGAGCTCGACCCGGAGGTACCAGTCATTCTCGTCACCGGCCACGGCGACGTTCAGCTTGCGGTGAAGGCGATGCGCGAAGGTGCCTATGATTTCATCGAGAAGCCGTTCACGCCGGAGATGCTTGCCGGCGTCATCCGCCGGGCGATGGAGCGGCGCGGCCTCGTGCTCGAAAACCGACTGCTGAAAGCGGTTGCCGGCAAGCGCGACGATATCGAGGCGCGGCTGCCGGGGCGCACGCAGGTGATGGTGGATCTGCGCTACCGCATCCGGGCGATCGGGGCGAGCGATGCCGATACGCTGATCGTCGGCGAGACCGGGGCCGGCAAGGAGGTGGTGGCGCGGGCGCTCCACGACATCAGCGCCCGGGCGAGCCGGCCGTTCATCGCGATCAATTGTGCCGCATTGCCGGCGAACCTGATCGAGAGCGAGCTTTTCGGCCATGAGGTGGGGGCCTTTCCGGGCGCGGTGAGGCCGCGTTACGGAAAATTCGAACATGGGCGCGGCGGCACGATCCTGCTCGACGAGATCGGCTCCATGCCCTTCGACCTGCAGGCGAAGTTCCTGCGGGTGCTGCAGGAGCGGGTGATCTCCAGGCTCGGTTCGAACGAGGTGGTGGCGCTCGACGTGCGCTTCATCGCGACAAGCAAGGTCGATCTGGAGGCGGAGGTGGCCGCGGGCCGCTTTCGCGCCGACCTCTTCTATCGGCTGAACGTCGCGACGTTGCACGTGCCGTCTTTGTCGCAGCGGCGGGCGGATGTTCCGCTGCTTTTCCTGCAGCTGGTGCGGGAAGCGGCGGCCCGCTACGGCCGCGACGAGATGGCCGTGCCGCCAGATGTGATTTCCGACATTGCTCAGCGCGACTGGCCCGGCAATGTGCGTGAGCTGAGGAATGCCGCCGACCGTCTGGTCCTCGGTCTCGACAATGGCGGGCGGCAAGCCGAGGAGGCGACCGGGCTTGCGGAGCGTGTCGCCGAATTCGAACGCGGGGTCATTGCCAGCGCGCTGGTGGCGCATGGCGGCAGCCTCAGGCCGGTCTATGAGTCGCTCGGCATTTCCCGGAAGACCCTCTACGAAAAGATGCAGAAATACGGTCTCGACAAGCGCATGCTGACCACCGAAAGCTAGCCCGGAGCTGGGTGGCGCTGCAATCTCGCGGGCGATGGGTGGATTTCCACCCACCGCCAGAGCCGTTTGTTTCCAAATCGACCCATGCTGCATCGCACTGTCGTAAAATCGTCTTTCGAAAGCGCATGCAATGATTGCGGGTCGATTTTTCCAGGCGGCAAATAGGCTATCCGAACCGGCGCGGAGGATGTGTCGGCGGGCTTGCTTATTTCATCAGGGAGGAAACGATGAAAATTCTGAAGGCCATGCTCGGCCTGACCGCGGCTGCCGCGGTCTCTCTTCTCGCCGGCGCCGCTTCGGCGCAGACCTATCCCGAGCGCACCATCACTATGGTTGTGCCGTTTGCGGCCGGCGGCCCGACGGATACCGTCGCGCGCCTCGTCGCCGAATCCATGTCGAAGGATCTCGGCCAGCAGATCGTCGTCGAAAATGTCGGCGGTGCCGGCGGCACGCTCGGCGCTGGCCGCGTGGCGAATGCCGATCCCGACGGTTACACCATCCTGTTGCACCATATCGGCATGGCGACCAGCGCGACGCTCTACCGCAAGCTCGCCTACGACACGCTCGGCGCCTTCGACTATGTCGGCCTCGTCACCGATGTGCCGATGACGATCGTCGCGCGCAAGGACATGGAGCCGGCCGACCTCAAGGGGCTGATCGATTATATCAAGGCGAACAAGGACAAGGTGACGGTCGCCAATGCCGGCATCGGTGCGGCTTCGCATCTCTGCGGCATGATGTTCATGAGCGCGATCCAGACGCCGCTGACGACCGTTCCCTACAAGGGGACCGGCCCTGCCATGACCGATCTGCTCGGCGGTCAGGTCGACGTCATGTGCGACCAGACGACCAACACGACGAAGCAGATCCAAGGCGGCACGATCAAGGCCTATGCCGTGACCTCGCCCAAGCGCCTCGAGGTGATGAAGGACATTCCGACGGCCGTCGAAGCCGGGCTGCCGGGTTTTGAAGTCGGCATCTGGCACGGCATCTATACCCCGAAGGGGACGCCTGCCGAAATCAACGAACGTCTGTCGAAGTCGCTGCAGGTGGCGTTGAAGGATCCGAATGTCGGCGCCCGCTTCGCCGAGCTCGGCACGGCGCCATCCTCCGACGCCGATGCGACGCCGGCTGCGTTGAAGGCCAAGCTCGAAAGCGAGATTGCCCGCTGGAAAACGGTGATCGAGGCCGCTGGCGAATATGCCGACTGAGGATTATCCTCCTCCAGGCATGCCGAGAGAGCCCCTCACCCTAACCCTCTCTCCGTGAACGGGGAGAGGGGACTTGCGTCACTAAAGCGGCGGCAAGGGGTGAAGGGCTTGCAGCATTTTCCCTTCTCCCCGCATGCGAGGAGAAGGTGCCGGCAGGCGGATAAGGGCAATCGCAGCAGCAGTGCGTCACGAACCATCTCCCCAGGAGACACCATGAAATCCATCAGTTTCGATACCACCAATGCGATTTGCGGCGCGCTTTTCGTCGCGACCGGCGCTTTCTTCGCCATCCAGTCGCTGGGGCTCGACCTCGGCACGACGGTGCGCATGGGGCCCGGTTATTTTCCGCTGGTGCTTGCCGGTGTGCTCGTGCTTCTCGGCGCGATCATCTTCATTCAGGCGCTGCGGGTCGAGGGCGAGCCGATCGACCCGTTTGCCTGGCGCGGCATGCTCTTCATCCTGCCGGCACCGGTATTCTTCGGGCTGACGGTGCGCGGGCTCGGATTTGCACCGTCACTGTTCCTCACCGCCTTGATCGCCTGCTTCGCATCGCAAAAGATGAACGTGTTCTTCGCGATCATCCTGTCGTTGCTGCTGACGATCTTTTCGGTTGCGGTCTTCAGCTACGGGCTCGGTCTGCCGTTCGAGCGCTTCGGCCCCTGGGTCCGGTTCTAGGAGACGATGATGGATCTTTTCAGCAATCTCGCGCTCGGCTTTGCAACAGCCGGCACTCCGGAAAACCTGCTCTTCTGCCTGCTCGGCGTGCTGCTCGGCACGCTGATCGGCGTGCTGCCCGGGATCGGCGCCACGGCGACGATCGCCATGCTCTTGCCGATCACCTTCCAGCTCGAACCGGTTTCGTCGCTGATCATGCTCGCCGGCATCTATTACGGCGCGCAGTACGGCGGCTCGACGACGGCGATCCTGATCAACATGCCGGGCGAATCCTCCTCGGCCGTGACCGCGATCGACGGCTACCAGATGGCCCGCAAGGGCCGGGCCGGCGCAGCGCTTGCGATCGCGGCGCTGGGTTCGTTCTTTGCCGGCACGGTCTCGACCTTCCTCGTCGCGATCTTCGCACCGCCGCTGACTGCAATCGCGCTGCAATTCGGCTCGGCGGAATATTTCTCGCTGATGATCGTCGGCCTCGTCTCCTCGATCGCGCTCGCGCATGGCTCGGTCGTCAAGGCGCTGGCCATGGTGGCGCTCGGGCTGCTGCTCGGCCTCGTCGGCACCGACATCTACACCGGCACGCCACGCTTCACGCTCGGCATCCGTGAATATGCCGACGGGCTGAACTTCGTGGCGCTTGCCGTCGGCGTCTTCGGCGTGGCGGAAATCCTGCGCAACCTCGAGGGCGAGTCGACACGCACGGTACTGATGGCCAAGGTCACCGGCCTTTTGCCGTCCCGCCAGGAATTCAAGGAAATGATTGCGCCGGTCATTCGCGGTACGGCAATCGGTTCGGCGCTGGGCATCCTGCCGGGTGGTGGCGCCATTCTCGCGGCCTTCGCCTCCTACACGGTGGAAAAGCGGATGTCGAAAACGCCGGAGGAATTCGGCAAGGGTGCGATTGCCGGCGTTGCGGGACCGGAATCGGCGAACAATGCCGGCGCGCAAACCTCGTTCATTCCGCTCTTGACGCTCGGCATTCCGGCCAATCCCGTCATGGCGCTGATGGTCGGGGCGATGATCATCCAGGGCATCGTACCCGGTCCGAACGTCGCCACCGAGCAGCCGGCGCTGTTCTGGGGCATCATCGCCTCGATGTGGATCGGCAACCTGATGCTGGTCATCCTTAACCTGCCGCTGATCGGGCTCTGGGTGAAGCTCTTGACCGTGCCTTACTACGTGCTCTTCCCCATCATCATGGCCTTCTGCTCGATCGGGGTCTACAGCGTCAACGCCAACGTCTATGATCTCTACGCCGTCGCCTTCTTCGGGCTCATCGGCTATGTGCTGGCGAAACTTCGCTGTGAGCCGGCGCCGCTTCTGCTCGGCTTCGTGCTCGGGCCATTGCTCGAGGAGAACCTCCGGCGCGCCATGATCCTGTCGCGCGGCGATCCGACCACCTTCGTCACGCGGCCAATCAGCGCCATTCTTCTGGCCATTGCGGTCGCCGTGCTGATCGTCGTTTTCCTGCCGAGTGTCAAGAAGAAGCGCGAGGAGGTGTTCGTCGAGGAGGCCTAAGGACGACATCATGCTCTAACTCATTAATTGAGAACAGGATTCAGATTTAGGCCGGCCTAAATCATCCTGTTCTGGGGGTTGAACTTGTGGGCCGTTTGGTGAACAAGGAATGATCTGACGCGGGCGCCGGTTGGGCGCCCGTTTCGCATGACAGGATATCCAGGCTCATGAGCATTCCCGCCCGGATCAAAGACGATCTGCCGTTTCTGACCTCCCTGCGCCGCGACCTGCACGCCCATCCCGAACTCGGTTTCGAGGAGGAGCGCACCGCCGGCATCGTCGCGAGGCTTCTAGAAGAAGCCGGCATCGCGGTGCATCGCGGTCTCGGCGGCACCGGCGTGGTCGGCGCGCTGCAGCTCGGCAACGGCACGCGCAGGATCGGGCTGCGCGCCGACATGGACGCGCTCGCCATGCCTGAAATGGCGGAGCGGCCCTATAAATCGACCGTGCCCGGAAAGATGCATGCCTGCGGCCATGACGGCCATACGGCGATGCTGCTTGGCGCCGCGCGGCATCTAGCGGCAACGCAGGATTTTTCCGGCACGGTGCATTTCATCTTCCAGCCGGCCGAAGAAGGGCGAGGCGGAGCAAGGCGCATGGTCGAGGAGGGGCTGTTCACGCTTTTTCCCTGCGATGCCGTCTATGGGCTGCATAACATGCCCGGGCTTGCGGTCGATGAGATCGCCGTGGTCGAGGGACCGCAGCTTGCCTCCTCCGATAGCTGGCGCATGACCTTCCGTGGGACCGGCACGCACGGCGCCAAGCCGCATCTCGGCCGCGATCCGATCACGGCGGCCGGGACCTTCCTGTCATCACTGCAGACGATCGTCGGGCGGGTGGTCGATCCGCTGCAACCGGCCGTCGTCAGCGCCTGTTTCCTGCAGGCGGGCGACTCGAAGGCGCTGAACGTCATTCCTGATATCGTCGAGATCGGTGGGACTGCGCGGGCCTATTCACCCGATGTGCGCGACCAGTTGGAGACCGAGATCGGACGATTGGCGCATGGCACTGCCGCCATGTACGGCATTGCTGTGGACTATGTATTCGAGCGGCGGATTCCGCCTGTCATCAACGATGCGGATGCGACCGCACGGGCGCTCACGGCCGCCGGCTCGGTCTTCGGCGGGAAGGTGCAGACAAGTTTTCCGCCGTCGACGGCAGGCGACGATTTCGCCTTCTTCGCCGAGAACGCGCCGGGCTGCTATGTCTGGCTCGGCAACGGTCCGGCGCTGGATGGGGCGCTGCATCACAACACGGCCTATGATTTCAACGATGAAGCGCTGGGATATGGGGCGGCCTATTGGGTGGCATTGGTCGAGCGAGAATTGAAGGTTTGATTATCTGCTGCAGCGACTTCGTCAATGTCCATCAGTCGATCGGCGATTCCTCAACCCGGGCCGTCCCGCGCGTGGCATGAATGAAGGCGAGCACGAAGCCGATCGCCAGCACAAGCACGATGGTCGGCGCCGGCGCGCTGTCGATGAAGAAGGACAGGTAGACGCCGACGAAAGAGCCGATCACGGCAATGACGACGGAGAGGAGCAGCATCGTGCTGAACTTGCGGGTGAGCAGAAAGGCGATGGCTCCCGGCGCAATCAGCATGGCGATCGAAAGGATGATGCCGACCGCCTGCAAGGCGCCGACGATCGTCAGCGAGATGAGGGCGAGAAGGCCGTAATGCAGCAGGTTGATCCTGAGGCCCACCGCCCTCGCCTGGGCGGGGTCGAAGGCGTGCAGCAGGAAGTCCTTCCACTTCACACCAAGAATGACAGCCGTGATCGCGGCGATGACGGCCGATTGCCCGATGTCGCGCCAGGAGACACCGAGCATATCGCCGAACAGGATGTGGTCGAGATGCACGTCGGACTGGATCTTGACATAAAGAACCAGGCCGAGCCCGAACATTCCGGAGAAAACGATGCCCATCACCGTATCCTGTTTGATACGGCTGTTATCTTTCAGAAAACCGGTGGCGATAGCACAAAACATGCCGGCCACGAAGGCGCCGACCGCGAAGGGTATGCCGATGATATAGGCGATAACCACGCCGGGGAAGACGGCGTGGCTGATGGCGTCTCCCATCAGAGACCAGCCTTTCAGAACCAGGAAGCAGGACAACAGCGCCATCGGGATTGCGACCAGCACCGAGATCACCAGCGCATTCACCATGAAGCCGAACTGGAAAGGCGAAAGAAGCGTGTCGACCATGTTCATGGCGCTGCCTCCAGTGCCCGTGCGGCGCGTCTGCGCGCTGCCAGCATGCCGTGTTTGGGTGCGAAGAAGAACGCGATCAGGAAGATTGCCGTCTGTAGCACCACGATGATGCCGCCTGTCGCGCCATCGAGGAAGTAACTCGCATAAGCGCCCACGAAACTGGTCATCGATCCGATGATGACGGCGATCACAAGCAGCCGCGGGAAGCGCTCAGTCAGCAGATAGGCGGTCGCGCCAGGCGTCACCACCATGCAGATGACGAGGAATGCACCGACTGTCTGCAGCGCCGCGACGGTGGAGGCGGACAGCAGCGTGAAGAAAATGACCTTGAGAGCGGTCGGATTGAGACCGATCGATCGGGCATGGCTCTCGTCGAAGAAAGTGACCATCAGGTCCTTCCATTTGACGAGCAGGACAGCGAGTGACACGAAGCCGATGATGGCGAGTTGCAGCGTATCCTCGGGCGTGATGGCGAGAATGTTGCCGAGCACGATCGTCTGGATGTTGACCGCCATCGGCTGGAGCGAAACCATGAACAGGCCCAGCCCGAAGAAAGAGGAGAAGATCAGGCCGATGATGGCATCTTCCTTCAGCTTGGTGCGCTGGTTGAGGAAAAGCATCGCTGCGGCAGCGAGCCCTCCGGAAAAGAAGGCTCCGATCGAAAAGGGAAGTCCGAGCATATAGGCGCCGGCAACGCCGGGAACGATCGCGTGCGAGAGTGCGTCGCCGATCAGCGACCAGCCTTTCAGCATCAGATAACAGGAGAGGAAAGCGCAGACGCCGCCGACAAGGGCGGACACCCACATGGCATTGACCATGTATTCATAGGTGAAGGGCTGCAGGAGGTCGGCTATCATTCCCGCCCCCCATTGCCACTATCGGGGCCCCGGGCAGTCGCTTTGCCACCCTGCAGAATCAAGGGGCGCTCATCATCGGTTATGACGCCGATCGACGTTGCCCTGCCGTTCTGCGCTCCGCTCAACACGAAATGACGCAGCACGCCACCAAAGGTCTTTTCCAGATTTTCCTGCGTAAAAGTCTCGACGGTCGGGCCGTAGGCGAGCACCGTGCCCTTGATCAGGATGGTCCGGTCGCAGAATTCCGGCACGGAGCCGAGATTGTGGGTGGAGACCAGCATGACGCGGCCTTCATCCCGCAGTTCGTGCAGGAGCTTGATGATCTGGTCCTCGGTCTTTACGTCGACGCCGGTAAAGGGTTCATCGAGCAGAATGACCCGGCCGTCCTGCGCCAGTGCTCGCGCCAAAAAGACCCGCTTCCTCTGACCGCCGGAAAGCTCGCCGATCTGGCGCTTGCGGAACTCGCTCATGGCGACGCGGGCGAGCGCGGCCGCCACTGCCTCGTGGTCCGCGGCCTTCGGGATGCGCATCATGCCCATGTGGCCGTAGCGGCCCATCATTACGACATCCTCGACCAGCACCGGGAAATTCCAGTCGACTTCTTCCGATTGCGGCACATAAGCGACAAGGTTCTTGCGCAGCGCCTCTTCGACCGGCATGCCAAGCACGCGAATGTGGCCCCTGGCGAGACGCACGAAACCCATGATCGACTTGAAGAGTGTCGACTTGCCGGAACCGTTGACACCGACCAGCGCGGCGATCGTGCCCGTGGGGATCTGGAAACTCGCGTCCCTCAGTGCCGTATGTCCGTTGCGGTAAGTGACGGTCGCATCCTTTACCGTGATCCCCGATCCCGCATCCGAGGATGCGGGACGGACATGATTACCAAGCAGCACGGTCATTGCGACAACCCATCGGCAAGACCCTTCGCGACGGTATCGGAGGTCACGCGCAGAAGATCGATATAGGTTGGCACGGGGCCGTCGGCTTCGCTCAGCGAGTCGACATAGAGGACACCGCCATAATGCGCGCCGGTTTCGCGCGCCACCTGCCGGGCCGGTTTATCGGAAACGGTGCTTTCGCTGAAGACGGTTGGAATCTGGTTTTCCTTCACCGCATCGATCACCTTGCGGACCTGCTGGGGCGTGCCCTGCTGGTCGGCGTTGATTGGCCAGAGATAGAGTTCCTTCAGCCCGAAATCGCGTGCGAGGTAGGAAAAGGCGCCCTCGCTTGAAACCAGCCAGCGCTTGTCCTCGGGAATTTTTTCGAGGGTGGCGCGGATCGGAGTGATCGTCGCTTCGATCTTCTGCTTGTAGGCCTCGGCGTTAGCCTTGTAGGTCTCCGCATTCGCCGGATCATACTTTGCGAAAGCATCACGGATATTGTCGACGTAAATCAGGGCGTTCTTCGGCGACATCCAGGCGTGGGGATTGGGCTTGCCTTCGTAGGGGCCCTCCGAGATGCCCAGCGGTTCGATGCCATCGGAGACGACGGCACCGGGGACGTCGTGCAGGTTCTGGAAGAACTTTTCGAACCAGCGCTCCAGATTGAGCCCGTTCCAGAGAATGAGCTGTGCGCCTTGTGCTCGCTGGATGTCACCCGGTGTCGGCGCATAGTTGTGGATCTCCGCGCCCGGCTTGGTGATCGATTCCACGACCGCAGCATCACCGGCCACGTTTTTTGCCATGTCGGCAATCACCGTGAAGGTCGTCACCACCTTGAACTTCGAATTGCTTGCCTGTTGGGCGACGGCGGGAAAAGCAGCCAGCACGGCCGCGAACGCCACCCCAATAACTCCGGCCAAAACCGACCGTCTTTCCCTATAGAGCATATATTTCTCCTCTTGCTGCTATTGCGACCGAATTGCAATAGCCGCGGAGAGTCGAACAAGTTGCGATTCAGAACGATTTGCAAAAATGCTTGACGACTCTTACTCCGACTATTGTGCAATTAAGAATGAATTGCAACAAATGATCCGAATTAGAGGCCGAAAAATGAGGACAGGAGGACCCGACGGGTTGGCTGCGCTCGACCTCATCGAACAAACGCATACTGGGAGCTTGCGCGTGCCTGGCCTTTACAAAACCTTCAGTACCGGGTTTTCCAGCACCTTGCCCGTTACCACATCGGCAATTCCCCGATCGGTCTGATGCGGGCCGAGATTGCAGGCGAGTGTTGCGCCGAAGCAGGCCTTGAAGACCAGATAGGGCGGCTTCCACGTGACGATCTTTTCCATCTCCTTGCGGATGCCGGCGAAGGCCAGGGCCGTATCCTTCAGCGATGCATCGGTCACCAGGCCGGAGAGCGGCAGCGGAAGCATCGCCTCGATCTTACCGTCTTTGGCCACCGCCATGCCGCCGCCGGCTGATATGACGGCGTTGGCGGCGAGCGCCATGTCGCCCGCATTGCCGCCGAAGACGGTAAGGTTGTGGCTGTCATGCGAAACGGTGGTACAGAAGGCGCCGCGCCATTCACCCCAACCAGTGAGGAAGCCGATGCGCGGTATACCGTCAGCCTTGCCGTGGCGGTGGACGACTGAAATCATGGCGCTGCCGGCCGGCGGCACGATGAAACCATCCCTGACCTCGGTTTCGGCCTCGCCCCATTGCGTGAAGCGCGGGCGGTCGATGGTGGCGACGCGGACGCGCTCCCCCTTCGCCGGAATGCGAAAGTCATTCTCGGTCAGCGGCGGCAGCTTCACCGAATTGACAAGCGGCGCCGTATCGATCTGTTGGACGGTAAC
Organism: Rhizobium sp. SU303; assembly: GCF_021052345.1. Lineage (NCBI taxonomy): Bacteria > Pseudomonadati > Pseudomonadota > Alphaproteobacteria > Hyphomicrobiales > Rhizobiaceae > Rhizobium > Rhizobium sp. SU303. The sequence goes on along the minus strand of NZ_CP088095.1, from coordinate 3,768,426 downwards.
CTGCATGCTGCCGTCGCGGGCAACGATGCGGCCGCCTGATATGACGAGCCGCGCCCGGAATTCCGCGAGGTCTTCGAAGAGCACGATGTCCGCGCGGCGGCCGGCGGCGACGAGGCCGAGATCGGAGCGCTTCAAACGTTGTGCGGCATTGAAGGTCGCGGCACGGATGGCCCATTCCGGCTTCATGCCGTAGCGCACCAGGCGCCTGATGACGTCGTCGAGGCCGCCGCCTTCATGGAGTTCGTCCGGAAAGACGTCGTCGGTGCAGAGCGTGACGGTCGGGGGCAGGTGGCCGAGACCGTTCAGCACCTCGACGAACTCCTGCAGCAGATGGTCGTGAGAGCCGCGCAGCTCGATCGTCAGGCCGGCGGAAAGCTTGGCGAGGAGATCGGCGCCGGAGGTAAGTTCGTGGTCGGAGGTGATGCCCGATGCCATGAAGGCGTTGAGATCGGCGTCTTCGAGGCCGCGGGCATGGCCGCAGACGAGCTTGCCGGCGGTAAGGCCGGCATTGACGATATCAGTCATGCGCGGATCGCCGTCGATGACGCCGCGCATGTTCATCACTTCGGCGACGCCGCCGACGGCGGAGGAGTGCAGCATCTCGGTGATCATGGAGGCATCGAAATCGGCGCCGGCAAGTTCCAGGCCCGGCGCGGAGGGCACACAGGAGGGCGCGAGAAGGATCATACGCAGCGGCAGGCTGCGCGCCGCCTCGATCGCCCAGCGCACGCCGTCGAGCCCATGGACATTGCCGAATTCATGCGGATCCCACACGATCGTGGTGACGCCGCGTGGCAAGACCGCGCTCGCATATTCGGCGGGTGTCACCATCGAACTTTCGATATGCATGTGCGTGTCAATCAGGCCGGGCGTCAGGATACTGCCCGCCGCATCGATGATCTCGACGGCATCCGTGCGGCTTGCCGGGGCATGAACGCTTGATATCAGCGCGCCGACGAGGCCGATATCGGCTTGCCGGATCAGGCCCGTCACCGCATCGAGCAGCCGGCCGCCGGTGATCAGCATGTCGAAGGGGGCATCGCCGCGTGCAGCAGCGACGGCGCGGGCGCGCAAGGCAGGATCGTTGAGATCGGCGGGTTCTTGGCGAGCAGTGGCGTTCATTTGCGGGCCTCGTTGACCAGGGCAGCGAGAATGATGACACGCGCCATGTCGGCATCGATGTCGGCGGCGAATTGCGCATTGAAGGTCGCATGCGTGGCGCGGGTCTCGACGACGGTACGGCCGCGGGTCAAGGCGCCCTGCAGCTCGACGTCGATACGGGCAGGGCGGAAGCTGACGATATCTGGAGCGACGAAGGCGACGGCGGCGGAAGGATCGTAAATTGCCATGGCCGGGCGGCCGCGGCTGGTGCCGATGCGGATATAACCCGAAAACATATCGGCGATCAGCTCGGCATTGGCGCCGCCGGCGTTGCGCACCGGCTCGGCGTCTTCGGGTCTGGCCAGCACCTTGCGGCAGAGGTCGAGATCGACCATGCGCAGCGGCAGGCCATGGGCGATGACGATCGAGAGAGCCTCGGGATCGGCGAGGGCGTTGAACTCGGCGGAGGCTGTATGGTTGCCACTGGTGACGCCGCCGCCCATCCAGACGAGCTCGGTGATGCGGGCGGCAAGATCGGGCCGGGCAAGCGCCACGGCGGCGATGTTGGTGAGCGGGCCAAGCGCCAGGATGCGGTGCTGGCCTTTGCACTCCAGCCAGCGGCAGAGTGCTGCGAAGGCATCGCTTTCGGCAAGGTCAGCCGCCTGCGGCAGGCTCCTGCCGATGGTGGGGATGCCGGTTTCGCCGAGGATCGCCTGAGCGGTTTCGAGCTTGCCGAGCACGGGCATGGCGCGGCCGGTGTGGATGGGGAACGTCCAGCCGAAGGCACTGGCGGCGCCCGCGGCGTTCATCCTCACCTGCGGCAGCGGCGTATTGCCGAAGACCAGTGATACTCCGTCGATCTCGAATTCCGACTGTCCCACCACCAGAATGGCGGCGATGTCGTCGAAGCCCATGTCCGTGTCGATCCAGACGCCCATGATTTCACCCGAACCGTTTGAGGCTTGCCGCGCTGGCAACCGGCAGATCGAAGGCGAGCGGGCTGCCGATCTCGTGCGGCGGCAGGCCCGCATCGATCTCGGCCTTGATCGGGCCGAGCGGAGTGTCGAGCAGGTATTCGCGGGTGTTGCCGGCGAAAGACGTGCCGCGCACGGTGCCCTGGAAAGCACCGGAGCCAAGGGTCACCATGCGCGGACGCCAGGCGAGGCCGGCTGCGGCTACCGGAGCCGGGCCGGAAAGTCCGACCGGCCCATTCGGCGTCGCAAGCTTTCCATCCTTCAGCGCGAAGACATTCTCGAAGCCGACGAAATCGGCGACGAAGGCTGAGGCCGGATTGTTGTAGATCTCCTCCGGCGTGCCGATCTGTTCGATGCCGCCGTTCAGCATCACGACGATGCGGTCGGCGAGCGCCAGGGCTTCCACCTGGTCGTGGGTGACGAAGATCATGGTGACGCCGGTCTCCTTCTGCACGCGTTGCAATTCGGCGCGCATTTCAAGGCGAAGGCGGGCATCGAGATTGGAGAGCGGCTCGTCGAGCAACAGCACCTTCGGCTCCATCACCATCGAGCGGGCGAGCGCCACCCGCTGCTGCTGGCCGCCGGAGAGTTCGGCGGGCTTGCGGCCGGTAAAAGCCGAGAGCCCGACGGATTTCAGGCCGGCCCCGACGCGGGCATCGAGATCCTCCGCTGAAATGCCCTTGAGACGCAGGCCGAAGGCGACGTTCTCATAGACTGTCAGATGCGGGAAGAGGGCATAGGACTGGAAGACGAGGCCAACGGCACGTTTGTTGGCGGAGACGCGGGTGATATCGGCGCCGTCGACGCGGATGCGGCCGGAGGCCGGCGTCAGCAGGCCGGCGATGGCCCGCATCGTCGTCGTCTTGCCGCAGCCGGAGGGGCCGAGAAGCGCCACTAGCTCACCTTTGCCGATCGCAAGGTCGAGGTCCCGCACCGCGACCGTGTCGCCATAGGCAAGGGTCAGCTTGTCGAGTTGAAGATAGGCATCAGACATAGCGCGAGAATCCCAGGAAGCGTTCGGCGAGAAAGACGATGCCGATCGAGAGAAAGGCGAGAAGGGCGGAGAGCGCCGCGGTGGAAGGATCGTAGGTGGTTTCCATGTAACCCAGCATGTCGATCGGCAGCGTGCGGACGCCGGGACCGGACAGGAAGAGCGAGACCGGCACCTGATTGAAGCTGGTGACGAAGCCGAGGATGAAGGCGGCAAGGATGCCGCCGCGGATATTCGGCATCACCACGCGGAAGAAGGCGCCGAGCCGCGAGGAACCGAGCAGGACGGCGGCCTCCTCGATGTCCGAGCGCAGATTGTCGAGGCTCGCCGAGACGACGCGCACGGCATAGGGCAGCACCAGGGCCGTATGGGCGAAGAAGAGCGCGAGCGTGATGTTGAAGCCGAAGGGCACGACGAGATAACGCAGCAGCGCCAGGCCGACGATGATGCCGGGCACGATGATCGGCAGCGAGACGATGGTGCGGACGGTCTCGGCCGCGGGCAGCTTGTAGCGGGAGAGGGCGTAGGCGGCAGGGATGCCGAGGAGGAGGGCTGCGAGCGTTCCGAAGACAGCGAGGAACATCGACATGGCGAAGCTGTCGCGGAAACTCTCGATGGTGAACACCTTCATCACCCAACGCAGCGACAAGCCCTGCGGCGGGAAGGCCAGCGTATCGCCTGATGATAGCGAAGCGGCGATGATGATCAGGAACGGGCCGATCAGGAAGACCAGCAGCAGGAAAAGCACGAGAGGCGAAAACAGGCGCAGCGTCATCGGCGGTTCCTCGCCGTCGCAAGGCGTTTCAGCAGAATGTTGGCGGCAAAGCTCATGACGATCAGGATGAAGGCGATGACGCTTGCCGAAACGAAATCATTGGCGACGGAAACCTGCTGATACATCAGCGTTTCCAGCATCAGCACTTTGGAGCCGCCAAGCACGGCGGGGGTGATATAGGCGGTCAGCGATCCGGTGAAGACAAGCGTGCCGCCGACGACGAGGCCTTCCCTGGTCAGCGGCAGGATGACTTTCCAGAAGACCTGGAACCAGTTGGCGCCAAGCACGCGTGCAGCCGGGATCGCATCCTTCGGCATGTTTTCGAGTGCGCTGATCAGCGATAGGATCATCAGCGGCAGAAAGAGCTGCAGGAGGCCGATGAAGACGGCGGTCTCGGTAAACAGCAGCCGCAGCGGCTCGGCGCTGAGACCCAGGCCTGTTATCGCCTGGTTGACGATGCCGGTGCGGCCGAGAATGACGATCCAGGCATATGTGCGGGCCACCGGCGAGATCATCAGCGGCAGGGTCACCAGGCCGATCATCCGGCCCTTGCCATTCGCCGGCAGGTTGACGATGGCAAAGGCTGCGGCATAACCGATGACCGCGGAAACGGCGGTGACTTCGAGGCCGAGCCGGAACGTGCGCAGGAAAACGGTGCGGTTCAACGTCCCGGAGAAGAAATCGGCATAGGCCGATAGGCTCCAGCTGCTGCCGGCGCGGAAGCCCTCCGACAAGAGGATCGCAACGGGCAACAGAAAGACCACGGTCGCAAAGATGGCTGCCGGCAAGGCAAGCGCCAGGGCTTCTGCGCGGTTCTGGAACATGAGGCGCCTTTCGAGTGGACAAGAAGGGGACCCCCGGCAGAGGTGCCGGGGCGAGTTTTCACGCGGGCCTTACTGGCCGACCTTCTCGTTCCACGTCTTCAGCCAGCCGGCGCGATTGTCGAGGGCGACGGCCGATGGGATCAGCTTGAGGCTCTTGGCCGTTTCCTCGCCATAGGTGAGGTTGTTGGCGGCGGCCTCGGAAAGCTTGACCTCGCTGTTTGCTGGGCTGTCGATCAGCTTTTCGGCGAGTTTGGTCTGGATGTCGGTCGAGAGCCAGAAGTCCATGAACTGCAAAGCGAGATCCTGGTTCTTCGAGCCCTTGGTCAGGACCAGCACGTTCATACCGCCGGTCTGGCCCTCCTTCGGCGTTGCCCAGGCGACCGGGACGTCGAGCTTGGTGAAACCGGCCCAGGAGAAACGGCCGATCGGCGCTGCCCAGATCTCTTCCTGTTGCATCAGTTGCACCAGCTGCGAGGACTTTTCGTAGAAGGTGACGATGTCGTCCTTCTTCTCGCCGAGCGCTTCGATCGGTCCCTTTAGATCCGGCGTGTCCTTGCCGAGCGCCAGGCCGAGCATATGGAGCGCCGGCGGGCCTTGGTTGGTGGTCACGTTCGGAAAGGCGACGTGGCCGACATATTCCGGCTTCAAGAGATCGGCCCAGGAGTCGATCTTCATCTTGTCGGAGCGATAGGCAATCGAAGTGGCGTAGAAGGTGTAACCGACGCTCGTGCCGTCGCCGTTCGGATCCTTGGCGACGTCATAGAGCTTGGCGAAATCGGTGAGTTTTGCGGTATCGATCTTGTCGATCAGGCCGGCGCGGGAGGCGGCCAGCGCATCGGCCATGGAAACGGCGGCGAGATCGACGACGGGGTTGGCCTTGTTCGCCTCCATCTTGGCCAGACGCTCGACGCTGTTGCCGGTCTCGACTACCAGCTTGCAGCCGCATTTGGCTTCGAACGGATCGTAGACGAGCGTCTTGAAATCATCCTGCGCAAAGGCATAGACGGAAATCGTCAGGGTTCGTTCTGCTGCGGCCGCGGCGAGCGGCGAAAGGGCGGCGAACGCTGCCGAGGCAATAAGAGCTTTTTTCATCTTACATGTTCTCCATCTCTGAGGTTTTTGGTGCCGGGATCGCAGGCCCGGATGATTGGCGGACGATCAACTGCATGGCGACGCGTTCGATCTCCGCGGTAACGAGCATGCCCTCGCGGATGCTGCTTGTTCTTATGGTATCCACGAGCGCCGACACGGCAATCCCGGCAATCCTATCCATGTCCATCCGGACCGTCGTCAGCGACGGTGTGACAACAGGCGACCAGATGAGGTCGTCGAAACCGGTGACGCTGACGTCAGTAGGAATGTTGATACCTGCCTGCTGCAACTCCGTCAGCGCCCGCAGCGCCTGCAGGTCGGAGAGGGCTGCGAAGGCGGTGAAACCCTGCCTGACTTTTTCGGCGAGGCCGAGCGGGCAGCCGCCGCCGTTCTCCTGTTCCAGCCTATCGATCCACAGCGTTTCCGAATGCATGCCCGGGCGCATGCCGGAGCGGATGCCGCCGACGCGGTCGTTCTGGACGTTGGATTCCTGATTGTTGCCGATGATAAGGATACGGCGATGGCCGAGGCCTGCGAGGTGGCCGGCGATTTCGCGGCCGCCCTGCCAATGGTCGGCGGCGACGGTGTTGCCGGGCGTCGAGGGAGTGTCGATGACGGCGACCGGACAGGCGGCGGACGAAATGCGGGTGGCGCGGCGGGGAATGATAACCATGCCGTCGACGCCGCGCTCGACCAGGCGGTTGATCGCCTCGATCTGGGCGGCGACATCACCGCGGGAATCGGCGATCAGCACGCCGTAACCTGCGGCGGAGGCAGCAAATTCGATCGCCTGCGCGATCTTCGGGAACAGCGGATTGGCGATATCGGGCAGCACCAGGCCGAGGACGCCGCTGCGGCCGGTCCGTAGCGCCCGCCCGGCCTGGCTCGGGACATAACCGAGCTCGGCTGCATGCTCACGGATCCTTTCGACCAGTTGGCCGGAAACCCGGCCCTTGCCGGAAAGCGCATTGGAAACCGTGGCGACGGAGACGCCGAGCGACGTCGCTATCCTGCTGAGGTTTGGTCCCGGGCGCGATGTTGCCATGATTGACGATCACTCTGATTAATCGTTTAATCAGAGTGATAGCTCAGCTTATCTCGCCTGTCGAATCCGAATTTATCTTATGCGCAATTATTCGGTTGCCGCACGCGGCAGACAAGAAAAAGCCCCGCGAGACGATCGCGAGGCTTTGTACTTTCAGATCGATTGAAGCAGCTGTCAGCTTTTGACGGCCACAGTCTTCACCGTCGGTGCGGTGGTCTTGCCGCCGGGGGCGAAACCGCCGCCGATTGCGATGTTCAGCGAGACATAGTCCTTGGCCATCTGCTGGACGGCTGCGGCAAGGCTTGCCTGAGCGAGCGAAACCTGGCGCTGGGCGTCGAGAACGTCGAGCAGCGAAGAGGCGCCGTCCTTGTAGGATGCTGTGGAAAGCTCAAGCGTTTCCTGCGTGGTCTTCACTTGGGCCTGAAGTGCTGCGACCGTGCGCGCGTCACGCCGGACGGCAGAAAGTGCATTCTCGACCTGTTCGACGGCGGACAGCACCGTCGACTTCCAGTTGAGATAGGCATTGGCGGCATTGGACTGTGCAGTTTTGACGTTGGCGCGCAGGGCGCCGCCGTCGAAAATCGGCAGATTGAGGGTCGGGCCGAAGGACCAGCCGGTCAGGCCGCCATGGACGCCGCGCTGGTTGATGTAGGACGGCGAGATCGAGCCGCTGAGCGAGATGCTCGGATAAAGCTGCGCCTGGGCAACACCGATATTGGCCGTTGCGGCGGCGAGATCACGCTCCGCTACGCGAATGTCGGGACGGTTGCGGATCAGATCTGCCGGAATGCCGGAGGTGATGCCGCCACGGAATACCGGCTGGCCACGGCCCTTCAGCAATTCATCGACGAGAGCCGAGGCCGGCAGGCCGAGCAGCGTGGCGATGTGATGGGCCGATATGCGGATGTTGGTTTCGAGGCCGGGAATTTCGGCCAGCGTCGACTGTACGAGACCTTCGGCCTGGACGACGTCGAGACGCGAGGCGGCGCCGGCTTCAAGCTGGAACTTGGTCAGTTCGTAGGTTTCCTGACGAGACTTCAGGTTGGCCCTCGAAAGCGCCAGGCGCTGCTGATAATAGCGAACGTCGATATAGCTCGAGACGAGATCTTGCACGAGGGTCAGCTTGGCGACATCAGCGGATGCGTATGCTGAATCGAGCGACGCAAGCGCGCTCTCGGTGCTGCGCTTGTAGAGGCCGAAGAGGTCGAGCAGCCAGCTCAACTGGACGTCGCCGGCACTGGTGTTGCGCGTGTCGAACTGTGTGCGCAGCTCGCCCTTCTGGCCGCTGATCGTGTGCGAAGCGCCGACGTTCAGGTTCGGCAGGCCGCCGGCGCCGGCGGCGATGACGTTGGCGGAAGCCGAATTGATGCGTTCGATCGCCTGCTGGACGGTCAGGTTCTGATCGAGTCCGGCCTGGACATAGCCATTCAGCTTGGGATCGCTGAAGGCGGTCCACCAGGCTGCGGTTGCAACGTCGCCTACACTCTTCGTTCCGCCTTCTCCGAATTTGGCGGGCAGCGGCATTTCAGGAGGAGCATGATCCGGGCCTACGACGCAGCCCGACAACAATAACAATAATGCCGGTGTGGCAAAACGAAGAGATACCATTCATTTCATCCTGTACTCGAGCAAGTCAATTCTTGTCCGACGCTTCATGCTTCACTATCGCCGCCGCGCCTCGTCATACCAAAAAAACACACCGAAGCAGTCGGGCGCAATGTAGCAACGGGAACTGCATTATCACAGTGCATTTATATCACAGTCCTGCCGCATTTTTGGCGCGTGTGGCAAAGATGCGTCGAATGACGACGAAAAACGACGGCACGAAGAAAATTCCGAGCATCGTCGCCGCCAGCATGCCGCCGAGAACGCCGATACCGATGGCATTCTGTGCCGCCGAGCCCGCGCCTGTCGCGATCGCCAGCGGCACGACGCCGAGAATGAAGGCAAGCGAGGTCATGATGATCGGCCGCAGCCGCAATCTCGCAGCTTCCAACGTCGCCTCGTAGAGCCCCATGCCGCTTTCCATGCGGTCCTTTGCGAATTCGACAATCAGAATGGCGTTCTTCGCCGCCAGCCCGATGGTGGTCAGCAAGCCGACCTTGAAATAGACGTCGTTTGCCTGGCCGAAGAGGGTTGCCGCCGTCAGCGCCCCGAGGATGCCGACAGGCACCGCCATGATCACCGAGAAGGGGATCGACCAGCTTTCGTAAAGCGCTGCTAGGCAAAGGAAGACAACGAGAACCGAGATCGCGTAAAGCATTGGCGCCTGCGAACCGGAAAGGCGCTCCTGGTAGGAGATGCCCTGCCAGGCGACGGTATAACCGCCGCCGAGCTCACTGGTCAGCGCTTCCATTTCGTTCATCGCATCGCCGGAGGAAACTCCGGGTGCGGACGCTCCGTCGAGCGGAATGGCGCTGACGGCGTTGAAGCGGGCAAGCGAAGGCGCGCCCTTCACCCACTCTGTGCGGGTAAAGGCGGAGAAGGGCACCATTTCGCCGTCATTGTTGCGGGCGTACCAGTGGTTTAGATCGCTCGGCTGCATGCGGAAGGGCGCATCGCCCTCGACGTAGACCGGTTTGATCTCGCCGTTCAACGTGAAGTCGTTGACGTCACGGCCGGTGAAGATGATCGACAGCATCGAATTGACCGAGGTGATGTCGACGCCCATGGCGCCGATCTTTTCCTGATCGAGCACGATGCGCATCTGCGGCTCGACTTCCTTGTTGCTGCTGCGCAGCGCCACGATCTTGCCCGAGCTATTGCCCATCTGGATCAACCGCTTGGAGGCGGCCGTCAGGGCGTCGTTGCCATGGCCGCCGGTGTCGACGAGATACATCGAGAAGCCGCTCGACACGCCGAGACCTTGGATCGCCGGCGGCAGCAGCGCGAAGACCTGCGCCTCGCGGATCGCAAAGAAATTGCCAAGCGCCCGGTTGACGACCGACTGGGCGCTCAGCTTCGGATCGGTGCGCAGCGAGAAATCCTTGAGCTTGGTGAAGACGATGGCGCTGTTCTGGCCGGAACCGCTGAAGCCGAAACCGAGCGCGCCGAACACGGAATCGACGGCGTCCTTCTCGTTTTCACGATAGTATTTCTCGACCTTTTCGACGACTGCCTGGGTCTGCTGCGTGGTCGAGCCCGGCGGCGTGGTGACGATGGTCAGCAGCACGCCCTGGTCTTCCTGCGGCAGGAAGGAACTCGGCAGGCGGGTGAAGAGATAGGCGCAGCCGGCGCCGACCAGGAGGAAGACCAGCATGACGCGGATCGGCCGCTTCAGCAGATAGCCGATGGCGCTGATATAGCCGTTGGTCGAGCGCGTGAAGTTGCGGTTGAACCAGTCGCCGACGCGGTGCTTCCTGTGTTCGCCGACCGGCTTCAGCATCGTGGCGCAAAGTGCGGGCGTCAGCACGAGGGCGACGAGTGCCGACAGCAGCATGGCCGAGACGATGGTGATCGAGAACTGGCGATAGATGATGCCGGTCGAACCGCCGAAGAAGGCCATCGGAATGAAGACGGCGGTGAGGACGAGCGCGATGCCGACGATGGCGCCGGTGATCTCGCCCATCGATTTTTCCGTCGCTTCGAGCGGCGAAAGCTTTTCTTCGGACATGATGCGTTCGACGTTTTCGACGACGACGATGGCGTCGTCGACGAGAAGACCGATCGCCAGCACCATGGCGAACATCGTCAAGGTATTGATCGAGTAGCCGGTGACCGCCAGGACCCCGAAGGTGCCGAGCAGCACCACGGGAACGGCAATGGTCGGGATCAGCGTCGCCCGGAGATTCTGCAGGAAGACGAGCAGCACCACGAAGACGAGCACGATCGCCTCGATCAGCGTGTGCACGACCTTCTCGATCGACAGTTCCACGAAGGGCGTGGTGTCGTAGGGATAGGTGATCTCGACACCTGCCGGCAGGCCGCGGCCGATAACCTCGAGCGCGGAGCGCACGCGGGCGGCGGTATCGATGGCGTTGGCGCCGATTGCAAGATTGACGGCGAAACCGGTCGACGGCTGGCCGTTGTACCGCGAACTGCCGCCGTAGCTTTCCTGACCGATCTCGATGCGCGAGACGTCGCTCAAGCGCACCGTCGCGCCGTCCTTTTCGACCTTCAGGATGATGTGCTCGAAATCGGCGACGGTGGTCAGCTGGCTTTGGGCGGTGATGGTGACGTTGATCTGCTGGCCGGGGATCGTTGGCTGAGCACCGAGCGAACCGACGGAGACCTGGGTGTTCTGCGCCTGGATGGCTGACGTCACGTCGCTCGGCGTCAACTGGTATTTCAACAGCTTGAAGGGATCGAGCCAGACGCGCATGGCGTATCCCGAACCGAAGACATTGATGCTGCCGACGCCTTCCAGGCGCTGGATCTGATCTTCGATCGAGGTCGACATGATATTGCCGAGGTCGACAGAGTTGCGTTTGCCGTCGGTCGAAACGAGCGAGCCGACGAGAAGGATGCTCGAGGTCGAGCGGGTGACGCTGATGCCGGCATCGATGACGTCGCTTGGAAGCTGCGACTGAACCAGCTGCAGCTTGTTCTGCACCTGCACCTGGGCGATATCGGGGTCGGCGCTCGTCCCGAAGGTGAGCTGGATGCTGGCCGAACCCGTCGATGAGGTCGAGGTCATGTAGGTGAGGTCGTCGAGGCCGGTCATGCCGTCCTCGATGATCGTCGTCACCGATTTCTCGACAGTCTCGGCGCTGGCGCCGCGATAGGTGGCGTTGATGCGAACCGTCGTCGGGGCGATGTCGGGATATTGCGAGATCGACAGCGTGAAAATCGCCAGCAGGCCGGCGAGCATGATGGTGATCGCAATGACCCAGGCGAAAATCGGACGTCGGATGAAAAACTTGGCCATCGGTTGTTCCTGTGCGGCTGAGACGGTGACGATGCGGGCCTGCGGCGATTACTTCGCTGCGGGCTTCTGCGCGTCACCGGCCGCGGGCTGCTCGGCAGCCACGACCACGCCGGTGTCGTTGATCTTCATCGGGACCGGCTTCACCGGCATGCCTGAGGTGATCGATTGCAGGCCGCTGACGATCAGCTGATCGCCGTCCTTGATGCCTTCGGTCACGAGCCAGGAATTGTTGGAGGGCGAGCTGTTCTCGAAGGCGCGGGTTTCGACCTTGCCGTCGGCGGAAATGAACTGTGCCGTCAGCCGGCCGTTGGCGTCACGGCTTGTCGCCAGCTGCGGCAGCGCATAGCCGGCCTCGGCGCCGAGCTCGACGGTTGCGCGGACATACATGCCGGGCAGCACGATACGGTCGGGATTGGGAAAGAGCACACGAATGATGAAGGTGCCGGTCGTCTCACTGACCACCTGCTTCGACATGTCGAGCTTGCCCTGCTGATTGTATTCCTTGCCGTTTTCCAGGATCAGATGGAAGACCACGTTGGCTTCGCCCTTGATGTCGCCGGCGGCCATAGCATCGCGCAGCTTCAAGAGGTTGGTGCTCGATTCCGTCAGCGAGATGTAGATCGGATCGAGTTGGCGGATCGTCGTCAGCGCCGTCGTCTGGTTGGCCGAGACGACGTTGCCGACATTAACGGCCGTCTGGTCGATGATGCCATCGAAGGGGGCGACGATCCTGGTGTGGTCGAGGTCGATCTGTGCAGCGGAAAGCGAGGCCTTCGCCGACTCGACTTCGGCCTTGGCCTGGAGCAGCGTCGTCTTGGCTGTTTCGAATTCGATCTGGGTGGCGCCGCTGCCGACGAGGCGCTGGTAGCGGTCGAGATTGCTTTCAGCGCTCGGCACGCTCGCCTGCGCCTTGGAGATCGCCGCCTTGGCCTGCTCGACGGCGGCGATGTAGGGTGCATCCTCGATCTGGTAGAGAAGGTCGCCCTTCTTGATTTCGCCGCCGTCCTTAAAGGCGACCTCGCGGATCAGGCCGCTAACCTGCGGCCGGATATCGGCGGTCTGAAATGTCTCGGCACGGCCGGGCAGGATCGTGGTGATCGGGAACGTGCCCTTCGTCAACGCCATCACGCCGACGAGGGCAGCCTGCTGCGCCGCGCCTGCACCCGCATTGCCGGCGGGCTTGGAGCCACTGTCGCTGCAAGCGGCGAGAAGGGCTGCGAATGCCAGGGCCGAGGAGATGAGGAGGGCACGCCGTATCATGCTGAATTCCTGTGCGGTGGCAATCGTCGTTCAATCTACGAGCTCGGGCCTGCGGGCTCGGCTTGATCGAGCGCAGGCTTACATAAGCGTCAGGATTGGGTTGGCTTCAAATGCCGTCATCCGAATTTAAGAAAAGCTTTACGAAGTGACGTAATTCAGCAATCATCACTTAGCAAGCGCTATTTTGCAGTGCGGCATGGACGAAACACACGATTTTTTCGGCGCGGTGCACGAGCGTCTCCTTGTCGTCGCGAGCGATCAGGACAGGGTGCAGCACGCAGGCCAGGACGTCTGCCACCGTATGCGCCGCGCTTTCGGGATCGCGGCAATGATAACTTCCCTCCGCCATGCCCTCACGGATGATCTCGCCGAGCTTTGCCTCGATGCGGGCGCGATAGCGATTGCCGGCCTCGAGTTTGGCTTCGATCGTCGAAAGCACCATTTCGAAGATGTAAGGGTTCTTCTGGATGTCCTGCAGGTGGCTTTCCAGCAGGCGCAGGATGAAGCGGAGCAGTTGTTCCTTTGGCGGCAGCTTCTCATCGAAGGCGGCGAAGCGCTCGGCGGCATCGTCGAGATGACGTCCTGCGATCGCATCGACCAGTGCGACCTTGGAACGGAAATGCTTGAAGACATTGGCGGGCGACATGTGGAGCGCGCCGGCGATATCGGCGATCGACACCGCGACGAAGCCGCGCTCGCGAAACAGCATCTCCGCCATGGAGAGAATGTCTTCCCGCGTTTCCTCGGCCTTGCGTCTTGGCCTTCTTACCATCTGTTCCCCGCCGGGCTGAGCCCGATACCCCTTTTTTTCGATGCTAGCGCATAACCCCGAAAATCGGAATCGATTTTCGGAAAGGATTATGCGCCAATTCAAAGTGATAGAGCGTCCTGTTGGACGCGCGGCGCTCTAGCGCGATTGGGCGAAACGCCGCAAACTCATGAACGGCTTGGCGGCCTTCGCGTTCGTCTTTTCAAGGAAAATAGCGGGCGAGGTTGTTTCGGACACGGGCAAGCGGCGTCTCGCCGCTATCATCGGGAACGAAGCGCTCGCCGGTGATCGCCTCGTAGGCTTTGATGTAGACGGCCGAGGTCTGCTCGATCAGTTCGGCGGGGATTTCCGGGATCTCGTCCTTATAGGGGTCGCAGCGCTCCGCCACCCAGGCGCGGACAAAATCCTTGTCGAAACTTTCCGGGCGTTTTCCGGCGGCAAAGCTTGCCGGATAGCTTTCGGCAAGCCAGTAGCGGCTACTGTCCGGCGTGTGGATCTCGTCGGCGAGGATAATGTTGCCGTCACCATCGGTGCCGAACTCGTATTTGGTATCAACCAGGATCAGCCCGTTTTTCGCCGCCATCTCCTGGCCACGGGCAAAGAGGGCGAGCGCATATGTCGACAGCGTCTGCCATTGTTCATTGGTGAGAAGGCCACGCGTGACGATTTCGGCCGGCGTGAGCGGCTCATCGTGGCCGCCGTCGAATTCCTTGCTGGTCGGCGTGATGACGGGTTCCGGCAGGATCTGGTTGTCGCGCATGCCGTTGGGCAGACGCATTCCGTACATCTCGCGTTCGCCCTTCTTATAAAGCGTCAGGATCGAGGTGCCGGTGGTGCCGGCGAGATAACCGCGCACGACGATCTCGACCGGCAGGATGTCGAGCCGCTTGCCGATGACGACATTCGGATCGGGATAGTCGAGAACGTGGTTCGGGCAGATGTCCTTCGTCGCCTCGAACCAGTAGCGCGCCGTCTGCGTCAGTACCTCGCCCTTATAGGGGATGCAGGTGAGGATGCGGTCGAAAGCGCTTAGCCGGTCGGTGCTGATAATAATGCGGCGTCCGTCCGGAAGATCGTAATTCTCGCGCACCTTGCCGCGATAATAGTTCGGCAATTCCGGGAAATGGGCTTCGGAGAGAATTCGCACGGTGCTCGACTGTCCTTCATTATTGGGTGAAGACTTCCTGCTCTAGTTTCATTGCTGGGGAAGTCAAGGCGATCGGATATCGCATCAGAGCCAGAACAGACCGGTAAGAAGCAGGGCGAGGCCGTAACTTGCGACGGCAAGCGGCCAGCCGGCGCGCAGGAAATCACTGAAGCGGTAGCCGCCGATGCCCATTGCCAGCGTGTTGTTGTGATGGCCGAAAGGCGTCAGGAAATCGAGCGACGCGCCGGCGGCGACCGCGATCAGATAGGCGTCAGGCGCATGCCGGCCGGCCCTTGCGAATTCCAGTGCGATCGGGGTCAGGACGATTGCGACCGTTGCGTTGTTGACGAAAGGCGTCAATGCCATGGCGAGAAAGAGGATGAGGGCGATGCCGAAGAGCGGATGGGTGATCGGCACGACGAGGCTCAGCCAGCCGGCAATGGTTTCGGCCGCTCCGGTGCTTGCCACCGCCTGGCCGATCGGGATCATCGAGGCCAACATGATGATGATCGGCCAGTTGAGATCGGCCATCGCCTGACGGATGTTCAGATGATTGAGCAGAGCGAGCACGAGCACGACGCCGGCAAAAGCGATGTCGGGACGCAGGCCGGCCGCCGAGGCGGCGACGCCGCAGGCAAAGAGCGCGAAGGGCCGCCAGGATAGGAGCACCGGTTCGCTCGGTGCTGTCGAGGCGAGCGGCAGGCACTCGCTTTCCTCCAACGCTTCGCCGATTGCAATGCGCGGCCCCTCCAGCGTCAATATATCGCCGATCGACAATTGCAGGTCGAGGAAGCGGCCCTCGATGCGTGGCGCGCGCATGGAAAGGGCGGTGACAGCAACGCCGCGAGAATGGAAGACTTCAAGCGAGCGCACGCGCGAACCGACCAGCGTGCTTTCCGGCATGACCACGGCTTCGATACGGGTGAAATCCGCCTGCAGACCAAGCGCGTGGGCGTCGGCCATCAGCGCCCGTGTGGCGGCAAGATCGGCAAAGGTCGCATCGGCGCCCTCGGCAAGCAGTACGTCGCCGGGTGCGATCACCAACTGGTCGAGCGGACCGAACGCAAAGTTGTCGTCACGGATCAGCGCGTACGGCTTGATGGCGAACCGTGCCGGGCAATCGGTAAGCCTTACGCCAATCAGCGGTGAGACGTCAGGGATGCGACGCTCGACGACGATGCGCCGCGCCGCCGGGGAGATCGTTGCGGGTGTTTCGTCCGGTTCCGGAAACAGGTGCTGCACGCGAAAGGCGATGAGCAGAATGCCGGCGATGGCGACCGGCAGGCCGACATAGGCGAAATCGAAGAAGTGAAAGCCGGTTCCGGTCGCCTTGGCGAGCGCATCGCTGACGAGCAGGTTGGCCGGCGT
Source organism: Rhizobium sp. SU303 (assembly GCF_021052345.1). NCBI lineage: Bacteria > Pseudomonadati > Pseudomonadota > Alphaproteobacteria > Hyphomicrobiales > Rhizobiaceae > Rhizobium > Rhizobium sp. SU303. Next base: position 3,752,213 of record NZ_CP088095.1, on the reverse strand, counting down.
GCCGATCAGCGAAACGAGGCCGCCGAGCAGGGCCGCGAACGAGACCGGCATTACGAGCTGGCGGCGGGGGATCGTCAGGACCGTGCCGAGACGTAGCGCTACCGGCAGGGTGATCGCAAAGGCGCCGATATTATTCATGAAGATGGACATGAAGCCGGCGAGCGAGGACGTGCCGGCGATGACCTTGAAGCCCGAAGGTCTTGCAGCCGCGAAACGGGCGGCGAGACTGTCGAAGAGCTTGGTGCGCGCCAGCACCTGGACGATCAGCAGGATCTCGACGACGGTGATGACGACGGGACTGGCGAAGCCCGCGAAGATCTGCTCGGCGGGATAAAGGCCGAGCGCATGGCCGCCAAGCAGGCCGGCGATCGAGACCACCTCGATGCGGATGCGATCGAGCGAGAAGAAAATGAGCATCGCCAGCAGAAGGATCAGCAGGGATGCTTGCTCGAACGACATGGGCGGGTCCGTTGTTTCATCGATCAGGCGGGACTGTAATCGTTCCTCATGCGCTGTACAGAGGCGCCTTCAGCCAAAGATTGAACAATGCTCATATCGCGCGCCAGGCTGGTGGTGCCTGCCACCGGCCTCTGGCGTTCCGCTGCAGAATGGGGGTTGTGAAGACGCCGACGGTGCGCGCGATCCATTGCGGCCCGGCGGCTGCGAGGCTTTCGTGCCAGCGCTCCGATTGCAGCATGGCCGCACCGATGACGACGGGATTGATGCCGCAGCCTGTCAGCAGATGAAGACCGGCGACGATCGAGGCGCCGCTGGAAATGACGTCATCGATGAGTGCGACGCGTCGTCCCTGCAGCAGCGGCAGCATGCGCGGATCGATATAGAGACGTTTCTGCTGTGTCGGCGTGGTGATCGAAGACAGGGCGACGGAAAGCTCGTCGCGATACCAGAATTTGCGCGAGGTGCCGAGCGGAACGTATCGGCTATGGCCGAGCTTCTGCGCCACGGCAGCGGCCAGCGTCAGGCCGAGCGTCGGCAGGCCGGCGACGACGTCGATGCGCATGGGCCTGATCTTTTCGGCGAGGCTTTCGGCGAGCACATCGAGCACGGCGAAGCTCGCCTGGTTGACAATCAGCGAGGCGAGAGCCTGGCCGCCATCCGTCAACTCACGGATCGGCAGGCGAAGCTGGCGGCCGTCTTCGAGCGTGGCGACAAAGAAGGAGGTGAATTCCCCATCGCCGGCAAAGGTGCCGGGCGGGTGAAGCTCCTGCCAGAAATCGTGCGGCGCCATCTCCGTCACAGCAGTCAATTGCGTCTCGTCCTTTCCATGCCGGTTTTCCGGCGCAGCGCCTGCAATTCTGGTTCGCTCAGCGCACGCACGGCGCCTTTCGGCAGTTCGCCGAGTTCGAGCCCGCCGATTGCCACGCGCACGAGGCGCAAGCATTCGGTTCCGAGCGCCTCCAGCATGCGGCGGATCTGGCGGTTGCGGCCCTCGTCGAGCTCGACCTCGATCCATGAATTCCTGTCGCCCTGGCGCAGGCGCCGCGCGGCGGTTGCCGTCAGCAGCTCGCCGTCGTGGCGGATGCCCGATGTCATGGCGGCAATGTCCTCGTCGTCCATGATGCGGTCGATCTGGACATGATAGGTCTTCGTCACATGCGTGACCGGATCGAGCAGGATCTGGGCGAATTCGGTGTCGTTGGTGAAAAGCAGCAGGCCCTCGCTCGCCTTGTCGAGCCGGCCGACCGGAGAGAGATGCGGGATGTCGAAATCCCTGAGACAATCATAGACCGTCGGCCTGCCTTCGGGATCGTGGCGTGTGGTGACGAGACCGCGAGGTTTGTTGAGCATCAGATAGATTTTCGCTTCGGCAGCGATGACAAGGCCGTCGATGCTGATGCTTGCCGTGGCAAGATCGACCCATGCGGCGGTATCGCTGACGGTTCGGCCGTCAACCGCAACACGATTTTCGGCGATCAGGCGTTCGGCCTGCGTGCGGGAGCAATAACCGAGCTTGGAAAGGGCGCGGGGAAGGGTGACTCGTTTGGCCGCGGCGTTATCGGCGGGCTTTGTCCGTTCACGCGTCTTGTGCGGTGGGCGCCGCTCCCTCATCTGCCATCCTTATCCTGCTTTTGATGCCGTTTTCTTGGCATGAACGACAGAAGGATGCCAGCAGCGTGAATAAAAAACGAGGGGAATAACAGGCGCTGCAAAAAGGGCTCAGCGCTTTGGATAAAGCGCCGTCGCGGCTTTGT